>JAJPKN010000052.1 GCA_021323695.1 Actinomycetota bacterium
CCGTTGTCGTGGTCGTACCGCCGCCTGTGGTCGTGGTTGTAGCCCCTGCGGCCGTCGTGGTGGTGGTGCCTGCGGCGGTGGTCGTCGTGGTGCCGGCCGTTGTAGTCGTCGTGCCTGCGGCCGTGGTGGTCGTCGAGGCCGCGGTGGTCGTGGTGCTGGTCGGGGTGGTGGTAGTAGTGGTCTGCACCACGGTGGGCGTTGTGCCTGGGGGGACGGTGGTCACCGGTGTGGTGGTCGTCGTCGTGCCGGCCGTGGTCGTGGTGGCGCCTGCGGTTGTGGTCGTGGCCCCGCCGGCCCCGGTCGTGGTCGTGGTGGCGGGGACGGTCGTGGTGGTGGCCGGCACCGTGGTGGTGGCCGGCGCGGTGGTGGTCGTCGACGACGGTGGGGGAGGCAATGGCACCGAGCCGACGTCGAAGAACACGGCCTGCTCGTTGCCTATGGGCGGGCCGGCGCTGCCCCCGCTTTGCACCTGGGCAGCGTAGGCGACCAGCCCGTAGTAGCCCGGTGGCAGCCCCGAGCTGCCAAAGGAGATGTCGAGGGGGCTGGAGCCGTAGTTGGCGGCGTCGGTCCCCGGCGGGGCGATGAAGGCGGACCCGTCGGCCCCGGTCGTGACCGGCTGGGGGGAGCTGCCGGCGATGGACCAGTCGAAGCTCAGGTTGGTGACGTAGTACATCGACCCCTGGTAGTCGTAGACCAGGGCCAGGTGGTAGCCGAGGGGCACCCCGCTGGGCAGTACCCCCGGCTGGGCGCTCACCGAGATGCTGGCGCTGGCGGCCTGGTCAGGGGGGACCTGGTCGAAGCCGGTGAAGTCCCACTGCACCGGCTCGGCCACCAGGGCCAGGGCCGCCTGGGCGTCCAGGCGCCCCCCGGTCACGCACTTGCCCGACAGGCCCGGCACCTTTTGCACCGAGCCCAGGATGTCGTACTTCACCTGCGAGTAGCTGAGGCTCGGGTCGGCCGACCACAACAAGGCGGCGGTGGCGGCCACCAGCGGGGCCGAGTAGGAAGTGCCCGAGGCGTAGGCGTTCGGGTAGCCGGTGTAGGTGGGGTAGTCGGTGAAGACGTTGGTGCCCGGCGCCATCAGGTCGACGGTGCTCGCCCCGTAGTCCGAGTAGGTCGCCAGGTTGTCCTGGTTGTCGGTGGCCCCCACGGTGATGATGTTGTCGTAGGTGGCCTCCAAGCCGGCGGGGAGCTGCGGGGTGGTGTCGTTGTCCGTACCCGAGTTGCCCGCCGAGGCGGTTATGAGGATGCCCGCCTTTTGGGCGTCGGAGACCAGGCTGGCCAAGGTCGGGTCCGAGCTCGTCTGCTCGTCGAAGGACATGTTGATGACCGTCACGTGCTGGGAGATGGCGTACTCTCCCGCCTCGTAGATGCAACTGTCGGACAGCGTGCTGTCGTCGGAGCACTTGAGGGCCAGGATCCTGGCTTCGGGAGCCGCCCCTGCCCCCTCGGTGCCGTTGCCGGCCGCCGCGGCCAGCACCCCGTCCACGGTGGTGGCGTGGTAGAAGCCGGTTGCCGTCCCCTGGGCCTGGACGTCGTTGTTGGGCGGGCTGACCGTGAAGTTCTCCGAGGTGGGCAGGACCTGGCTGGCCAGGTCAGGGTTGTTGAGGTCCACCCCGGTGTCGATGTCGGCCACCACGACGCCGGCCCCGCGCGAGCGCGCCCAGGCGTAGGCGAAGTCGCCCGAGGCCCCCGGGGTGCCGGCCTGGCCCAGGACGGCCTGGCCCGTGTTGTCGATGTAGTACTCGTCAGCCAGGTAGGGGTCGTTGGTGGCGGGCGCGGACGAGGAGGAGAACGTGAGCAGGTTGTTGTCCACCACCGAGCCGACCCCAGCCAGGCGAGCCAGCTGGGCGCGGCTCAAGCTGGTGGCCACCTGGTAGCGGTCCCCCCATACGTGCGACGCGTCATGCACGCCGGGGATGGCCAGCAGGGAGCGGACCACCTGGGCGCTGCCAGCCTGCGCGCCGGGGGCGAGGTGGGTGGCCCGGTGCGGTGCTCCCCAGCTGGCCTTTGGCGGGCTCGTGGCCCGGTCGGCCCTCGGGCGCGTCCCACCCCAGGTGGCCCTGGGTCCGGCCGAGCCGGGCGGCAGGACGGCCCGCAGGTTGCCCTGGCTGTCGCGTTCCAGGACCGTGCCCTTGGGGTACCGGGCCAGGCGGCTTGGCAGCAAGGAGACCGGCTCGCCGGCGCGCAGCACTATGGGGTCGGCGGCGTTGGGGGCAGCCGACTGCAAGGGGATGCCGGAGGTGCCCGAGGCCGCGCGGCTGGCGGGGTGGCCGGCTTTGCCCGCGGGTTGGGCGTTGGCCGCCGGGTCAGCCGCGGTCCCGAGGCTGCTCACCTGCACGTGGCCCGACCGGGGCCCCACGTGGCTGCCCGCGGCCCGGAGGCTGCTGGCCCGCAGGTCGCGTGGGCCGACTTTCACCTGGCGGGCCGCAGCCGTACGCACCAGCACCTGGGGGGCGGGGACGGTCAAGATGAAGTGGTTGTAGTGGTCAGGCCATTGGGGGTGCAGGTCGGCCAGGGGCCTGAGCACCCGGGCCCGGGGGCCGCGCTGGCCCTGCGCCGCGACCACGCCGTAGGCCAGCCCACCGGCCAGGAGGGCCACCGCCGCTGCTCCGGCCAGCGCCACCGTCCTGGTTGCCTGCGCCTTGGCCAGCCGGGCCCGGGGACCTGGTGGCGCGCCTTGGCCGCCCGCGGGTGCCCAGGACCGGCTGCCACCTGAGACACCCCCCGCTGTGCCCCGCTGCCACATGGTTGCCTCCGTGCATGGTCGAGCGGCCCTCGTCCTGAAGGCCCTTCAGGGAAAGGCTCGGCACGCCGATGGGCCACCTGAACACCGCCCGGCGGTACCGGAAGCCGGCGAAACCTCCCTTCCTCAACACGTGGGGGACGCACTCTTGTGCACACTATAGCGAAGCGCTAGAATGTGCAAATAATGCAGCCACCCAACCCCTTCTCTCCGGGCTTTGGCCAGCCCCCCCCGTTCCTCGCCGGGCGGGAGCGGCACCTGGCTTACGTCTCGTTCCTTGTCCGCCAGTTCGAGGCCCATGGACGTGCTGAGAGCGTCGTATGGAGCGGCGCGCGGGGGATGGGCAAGACGGTCCTCGCTCAGGCATCCGTCGAGGATGCCCGACGGCGCGGCTGGCTCGCGGCTTACACCCAGGTCCGTCGGGGGGAGGGAGCAGGGGAAAGCTTCGGTCGCCTCCTCGAGGACCTGGCTGGCAGGCCAGGGCGGGGGCGCCTCCGCCGGCTCGCAGCGATGGTCGAGGCAGTGGAGGTGAGCCTGCCCGGTGGGGCGGCGGTTGGTGCCACGATGCGCCAGCCGCGGCCCGAGGCGCTGCGGGCGCTGCTGCGCAGGCTGGGTGAGGAAGCCCACAGGCGGCACAAGGGGGTGCTGCTCGCTATGGACGAGGCCCAGGACCTCGGCGAGCGAGGGCTGGCCCAGGTGCTCGGTGCACTGGCCGACGTGCGCTCGCTACCGGTGGCGGTCGTCTTCTGTGGCCTAACGAGCTTGCCCTCGAGGCTGCGGGCGGCAGGGACCTTCGCGGAGCGTCTCGTCTACGACGAGGTGGGCCCGCTCTCTGAGGAGGAGGCCTCCGAGGCCTACCGCGGGGGCGCAGAGGCCGCCGGGGGGAGCATCGAGCCCGACGCCCTGGGCCACCTGGTCGCCTGGGCACGCGGTTACCCCTACTTCGTGCAGCTCGCCGGGCGGGAGGCCTGGGAGGTAGCCGGGGCAAAGGCACGTATCGACCTCGCTGCCGCCAGGCTCGCCACGCAGCGAGCGGAGAGGGTTGCCGAGCGCAGCCTCTTCGCCCCCCGGCTGGAGACGCTCGGCCCGCTGGAGCGGGCTTGGGTGGAGGCGGTCGCCGAAGCCGACGACGGCACCGGGGCGGCGGTGGCGGCCGTGGCCGAGCGCCTGGGCAGGGCCCAGCAGGAGCTCAGCTACGTACGGGCGCGCCTCATCGCCAAGGGGGTGGTCGTCCCGTCGGGCCGGGGGAGGGTCGTCTTCGCGCTGCCGGGTTTCGCCGAGTACGTCCGGTCGGTTGCTGCGGCGGGACGGTCCTGACCCGGTGTGCTGTTCGCCGCGCTGGCCAAGGCGGCCGCGCTGGCCAGACGTGCCCATGCTGGCCTCGCTCGGCGTGCTGGGCTGCTCGGGTTGGCCGATGGCGGGCTCAGGCCGGCTCGAAGCCAAAGGCCCGGGCAGGGTTGGCTACGAAGATGAGGTCCGCGAGCTCTTGGCCCAGCTCTCGTTCCAGCCTGGGCTTGAAACGGGCGAACACGTAGTCGAGGCCTGGGCCGCCTCCGTAGGCCCGCATCCTCGAGGCGCGGCCCGTGTCCCCTCCCACCAGCAACTGCTGGGCCCAGCCCCGGCCGGCCAGGTCCGAGATCAGCTGGAGGACAGTGGAGTCGGGCCAGTAGCGGGCCCGGCCCGGCCCGTCGAACTGGAGCCAGGCCCCCGCCGCGGCCGTCTCCGCATGTTCCCCCGGGTCGGGGTTGCGGTCGAGATGGGACAGGACCACCTTTGACGGGGGGACCCCCAGCCGGGCCAGGTGCTGGACGATGCCGAGGCCCATGGTCCCGTGCTCGGTGTGGGCACAAATCGGCACCCCGGTGGCCTGCTGGGCTTCGGCGGCCGCGGCGAAGGCCTTTTGCTCGAAGGGTTGGAGCCGGTAGTAGCTGGCACCGACTTTGATAACGCCGGAGCGCACGCCTGGGCCGGTGATGTCGCCGATGAAGCGTTGGGCGAGCGAACTGGCGCCCAGCTCCCGTAGCGGGTGGCCCGGCTCGTAGTGGGCGTCGCGGTGGGCCCCGGTGGCGGCGACCACCTGGAGCCCGGTCTGCTCGGAGATGCGGAGGAGCCCTTCGGGCCAGCGGCCCAACCCCAAGGGCGTCCAGTCCACCATGGCCTTCGCCCCGGCGGCCACCAAGGCGCGGGCTTCCTCGGTGGAACGGGCCAGGTCAGCCATGTCGTCGCCGGGCTGCAGGGGGCTCACGAAGAACAGGTGCTCATGGGCGTCGGTGGCCCCCAGCTGCGAGGGGTCTATGTCGCCTCGGACGGTGCGCACGATCGCCATTGCCAGCTACCTCTCCTTTGGGGCACCCCCAGTGGCCTCCCGGCGAGCAGGGACGGCCATTTGGGGCAAGAGTGGGTTGCGTCCCGTCCACCAGTGTGGCACCATGGAGGTGAAATGTCCAGACAGCTAGACAGCGCTGAACAATCAGACAGCTCCGGACAGCTAGACATATCCAGGCAACTGGCCAGCATGTTGGACCACTCGAGCCCGGTCCCGCTCTACTACCAGGCCAAACAGTGGTTCTCCAGCCGCATCCTGTCCGGGCAGATAGCCCCGGGGACCCGGCTCCCCGGTGAGCTGGAGCTCTGCCAGAGGATGGGCGTCAGCCGGGGGGTGGTGCGCCAGGCGCTGGCCGAGCTGTGCTACGAGGGCCTGGTCGAGCGCCAGCCGGGCCGGGGCAGCTTCGTGTCCAGGCCGAAGACAGCCGAGGGCTTGATCAGCGGGCTCGGTGGCCTGGCCGACGACGCCGCCTCGCGCGGCCAGGTGGTGCGGAGCAAGGTGCTCGCGCTCCACGAGCGCCCCTGCACCGAGGCGGTGGCCAGCAAGTTGGGAATTGCGCCGGGGGAGCCAGTGGTGGAGCTGGAGCGGCTGCGCACCTTGGACGGCGAGCCTCATGTCCTGGTCATGACCTACCTGCCGGCGGCCATGGTGCCAGGCCTGGCCGGACGTGACTTCAGCGGGACCGCCTCGCTCTACCGGGCCCTGCGCGAGGACTACGGGCTGCCCATCGTGAGCAGCCTGCGGCGGGTCGAGGCGGCGACGGCGGGCGGGCGCGAGGCGCGGCTGTTGGCGGTGGACCCCGGCAGCCCGTTGCTGGTGCTGCGGAGCACCAGCTACACCACGGGCCGGCGGGCGCTCGAGCACTTCGTTGCCTTCCACCGGGGCGACCACAGTGCCTTCGAGGTCGAGCTGTACGGCCCCGCCGGCACCGCGACCCGTTTCGACAGCCTGGTGGCCCCAGGGGCGCGGCTCACATGAGCTCGCCCGTGCTCATCGGGGTCGATGTGGGGACCCAGAGCGTCAAGGCCGGCGCGTTCGACCTCGATGGCACCTGCCGGGCCGAGGCGGCCGTGCCGCTGGCGCTGCACCGCAGCTCTGCGGACCAGGTGGAACAGGTCCCCGAGGACTTCTACCGGGCAGCCACCAGCGCGATCGCGTCGTGCGCGGGGCGTCTGGCCCGCCCAGGCGACGTGGCCGGCTTGGCTGTGGCGGGCCAGATGGCGGGCATCCTCGGCATCGGAGGCGACGGCCAGGCCGTGACGCCCTACGACTCGTGGTTGGACTCCCGCTGCCGCCCCGAGGTGCAGCAGGTCGCGGCCCGCCTCGGGGACCGCCTCATCGAGCTGAGCGGCTGCCCACCCATGGTCGCCCACGCCCCCAAGCTGGCGTGGTGGCGCCACCACCGCCCCGAGGTCTACCGGTCGGTGGCCAAGTTCGTCGTGCCCAGCGCTTTCGTCGCCGGACGGCTTTGTGGCCTCAGGGCCGAGGGGGCCTACATCGACCACACCCACCTGCACTTCAGTGGGTTGGCCGACACCGCCGCGGCTCGGTGGTCGGCCGAGCTGGCCGCCGGCTCGGGTGTCGAGCTGGGCAAGCTGCCCCGGGTCGTCGCCCCGACCGAGGTGGTCGGCCACCTGAGCGCGGGTGCGGCTCGGGACTGCGGCCTGCTGGCCGGCACCCCGGTGGCGGCCGGCCTGGGCGACACTGCGGCCGGCGTGCTCGGCGCCGGCGTGGTCGAGCCCGGCCAGTTGCTGGACACCGCCGGCACGGCTTCGGTGCTCGGGCTGTCCACCCCGGAGCTGAGGCCGGACTTCTCGCGGACGTTGGTCCAGATGAGAGGCGCCGTCCCGGGCCAGTGGTTCGCCTTGGCCTACCTGGCGGGAGGGGACCTGCTCGAGTGGCTGTCGCGGGTGCTGGGCGGTGCCGACCTCAGCTCGCTGGTCGAGGAGGCAGCCGCCTGCCCGCCGGCGCGCCTGGTCTTCGTGCCCCACCTGGCCGGCCGCATACTGCCGTCGGCCCCGACGGCCCGAGGTGCCTGGGTCGGGCTCGACCTTTCCCAGACGCGGGGCGACCTGGTGCGCTCGGCCTTGGAGAGCGTCGCGTTCGAGTACGCAGGGTTCTTGGAGCGGGCCGCCGCCCTGTTCCCCGACGTGGCCCTGGGCGACGTGCGGGTGATCGGGGGCGGGGCCGGCAACGACCTGTGGAACCGGGTCAAGGCCTCGGTGCTCGGCCTCAGCTACGTGCGCCTGGAGCGGGACAACTTCAGTTGCTGGGGGGCGGCCCTGGTGGCCGGTGCCGCTGTGGGCGCGCTGAGCGACCTGGCCGGCGCCGCCCGGGCCAGCGCTGTGGAAGCCAGCCGCAGTTCCCCCGACCCTTCGTTGCAGCAGGCCTACCGCGAACGGCTGCAGGAGTACCGGTCGGTGGCCGAGCTGCTCGTGGCCAGGTCCGAGGAGGTGCTGGTGTGAGGCCGCGTTTCCGCCTGGCCGTGGTCGGCGTCGGGCGCGCCGGCATGCTGCACGCCCGCAACGCGGCGGGGCACGTGCCGGGGGCCGAGCTTGCCTGCGTGGTGGACCCCGACGCCGAGGCCGCGGCCCGGGCCGGGGCCGAGCTCGAGGTGCCGGCCTTCCAAGACCTGGGGCAGGCATTGTCCGGGGCCGGCTTCGACGGCGTGGTGATCACGGCTCCCACCTTTGCCCACGCCGAGCTGGCCCAGCTGGCGGCCCGGGCCGGCAAGCACGTGCTTTGCGAGAAGCCGATGGCGCTCACCGTGGAGGAGTGCACCTCCATGGTGGCGGCCGCCCAAGCGGCCGGGACCGTGCTCCAGGTGGGCTTCGTGCGCCGTTGCCAGCCGGAGTTCGTGGAGGCCAAAAGGCGTATCGCAGCAGGCGAGATCGGGGCCCCCATGGTGGTCAAGTCCCTCACCCGGGGGCCGGGGTTGCCGCCGCCGTGGGCACAGGACCTGCAGCGTTCCAACGGCATGCTGGCCGAGGTCAACAGCCACGACTTCGATTGCGCCCGTTGGCTTGCCGGGTCCGAAATAGAGCGCGTCTACACCGAGACGGCCAATTTCAAGGGCCGGGAGCTGGGCGTGAGCGCGCCTGGCTTCTACGACAACGCGGTGGTGTCGCTGCGCTTTTCCAGCGGCGCCATCGGGGCTATTGACGGCACCTGCCCGGCGGGCTACGGCTATGACGCCCGAGTGGAGGTCCTCGGCACCGAAGGCCTGCTGGTGGTAGGGCAGGCCCGCTCGCTACCGGTCCTCGAGGTGCGCTCTCGGGGCGTGGGGGAGGCACCGACCTACGCGTCCTGGCCCGAGCGCTTCGAGCCGGGCTACCGAGAGGAGCTGGGGGCCTTCGTGCGGGCGGCCCTCGAGGGCTCACCTCCGGTCGCAAGCGGGGCTGACGGCCTGGCCGCCGTGGCCGCCGTGCGGGCGGCCAACCGTTCCTGGCTGGAGGGCCGCCCTGTCGCGCTGGCCGAGGAGCTGGTGGCGCCATGAAGGTGCTCGCCTACCGTGGCCCCGGCCCGCTCGTGCTCGAAGAGCGGCCCCAGCCTCACGCCGGCCCCGGAGAGGTGGTGGTCCACGTGGACGCCTGTTCCATATGCGGGACCGACCTGCGCATCGTTTCGGGTGAGCACCGGGCCTATGCCGACGGGCTCGGCCGGGCCCCGGGCCACGAGGTCGTCGGGACGGTGGTGGAGGTGGGCAGCGACGCCAGGGCAGTCGTGGGCCAGCGCGTCTTTGTCGCCCCCAACTATGGCTGCGGCCATTGCCGGGCCTGCCGGCGCGGGCTGGTCAACCTGTGCGAGCACCTGAGGGCCATAGGCATCACCGAGGACGGCGGCTTCGCCGAGTACCTGTTACTGAGGCGCGACCTGGTGGCCCAGGGCAACCTGCTCGCCCTGCCTGAGGAGGCCGACGCCGCCGCGGCAGCTTTGGCCGAGCCCCTGGCGTGCGCGCTGCGGGGCTCGCAGGCCTGCCACATCGGCCCAGGCGACGTGGTGCTCGTCTACGGCGCCGGCCCCATAGGGCTGTTCCACGTTGGGCTGGCCCGCTTGGCGGGGGCCAGCTCCGTGGTCGTGTGCGAGCCCAACGCCAGCCGACGAGAGCGCGCCTTGGGCTTCGGTGCCACGTCCGCCTTCGCCCCCGGCTCCGGGCAGCTGCGCGGCACGCTCGGCCCCGATGGCGCGGACGCGGTGATAGTGGCCACCGCCGTCCCCAGCGTGCAGGCCGAGGCGTTGCAGCTAGCCGCGGTCGGAGGCTACGTCAACTTCTTTGCCGGGCTGCCCAGCGGGCGTTCGGGCGTCGAGCTGGACACCAACCTTGTCCATTACAAAGAGCTGGTCGTCACCGGTACGACGGGCAGCACCAACGAGTCGTGCCGGGCCGCCCTCGACCTCATAGCCGACGGCCGCTTCAAGGTGGACGGCTTCATCACCGAGCGGCTGGGCTTGGGCTCCGCACAAAGGGCCTTCGAGCTGGCCGGCTCCGGCCAGGCGCTGAAGGTGGTGATCGAGCCATGAAGGTCACCGCGGTGGACCCCTTTGCCCTGGCGCTCGACCTGCGCTCGGGGGCGCTGCAGCCCTACACGTCGCGCACCCAGCGCCACCTGTCGGACATGAGAGGTGCCTTCCGGGACGGCGCGGCCCTGGAGGACCTGGTCCGAGGGGGCGACCCGCTGGTCTACGAGGTGCTGCAGTACGACCTGCCCGAAGAGACGGGCCAGCTCATTTGCTGCACCACCGTCTTGTACCCCGGGACGGTGGGGGCCGAGTACTACATGACCAAGGGCCACTACCACCTGGTGCGCGAGACAGCTGAGATCTACCTGGGCCTGAGCGGCCAGGGCTACCTGCTGCTCATGACCGAGGACGGCCGCAGCTGGGCGGAGCCGTTGGGACCGGGCACAGTGGCCTACGTACCGCCGGCCTGGGCGCACCGCAGTGTGAACGTGGGCGAGGAGCCCCTCGTCTTTTTCGCGGTGTACCCAGGCCAGGCCGGCCACGACTACGGCACCATCGAGCGCACCGGTTTCGCGCAGCGCGTCCTGCGCGGCCCCCAAGGACCGGTGCTGGCATGACCCCGGCCCCGGCTGAGGTGCCGATGCTGCGGCCGCTGCGCGAGTGCACGGTGGTGGTCACCCCCCGGTCGTTCGGCTTGTACAGCGACGAGCTGCGCCAGCAGCTCGAGCAAGCGGTGGGTGAGGTGCGCTACCGGCCGGGGCCGCTCAGCGCGGCCGAACTGGCCCAGGAGGTGGCAGACGCCGACGGGTTGCTGGCCGGCCTGGACGAGGTGAGCGCCGAGGTGCTCGACGCCGCCCCCCGCCTGCGGGTGGTCGCCCGCTACGGCGTGGGCGTGGACCGGGTCGACCTGCGGGCCGCAGCAGAGCACGGCGTCACCGTGACCACGACCCCGGGAGCCAATGCGAACGCCGTAGCCGAGCTCACCATTGCGCTGCTGTTCGTGCTCGCCCGGCCGTTGGTCGAGGGCAGGGACCAGGTACGCGCCGGCGGCTGGCCGGCGCTGCGGGGCATTGAGCTCGCGGGCCGGGCCCTGGGGCTGGTCGGCCTGGGCCGCATCGGGGCCCTGGTGGCGGCCAAGGCAGCGGCGCTGGGCATGCATGTCCTGGCCTACGACCCGGCCGTGGCTAAAAGCGAGGTCGCCCGCCTGGTGCCTCTGGCGGCCCTGGCCCGGGAGGCGGACTTCGTCTCCCTGCATGCCCCCCTCACTGAGCAGACCCGAGGCATGGTGGCGAGGTCGTTCTTCGAGCAGATGAAGCCCGGCTCCGCTCTGGTGAACACCGCTCGGGGGGAACTGGTCGACGAGGCGGCCCTGCTGTGGGCGCTGGACCAAGGGCCTCTGCGGGCGGCGGCCCTCGACGTGCTGGGCCAAGAGCCTCCCCGCCCCGGCCACCCCCTGATGGGCCGGGACGACGTCTTTGTGACGCCGCACATTGCGCCGCACACCGTGGAAGCCACGGCGTCCATGGGCCAGATGGCCGTTGACGAGCTTTTGAACGTCCTGTCCGGGGGCCAGGCCCGCTTCGCCGTGCCGTTGCCTGGCCCGCTGCCCAGGCCAGCCGGCCTGGGCCCAAAGGAGGCATGAGGACATGGGGCACACCACCGCTGAGCCCGGCCCCCCGCCGGTGGGCGCCGGCACCAGGCACTTCAGCTTCATCGGGGTCACCACCGCCAAGTCCGCCATCATGCGGGTCTTCCCCGCCTGGGCCGAGCACCTCGGCCTGAAGGACGTCGTCATGCGCGGCTACGACCTGCCCCTGCACGCCCCCGCCGAGCGCTACCGCGAGGTGGTGCAGGAGCTGCGCTCGGGCCCCGAGGAGCTGGGCGGCCTGGTCACGACCCACAAGATCGACCTGTTCAACGCTTGCCGGGACCTGTTCGACTACGTGGACCCTTACGCCGAGCTGTGCGGGGAGGTCTCGTGCCTGTCCAAGCGCGACGGCCTGTTCCGGGCGCATGCCAAAGACCCCATATCGTCGGGCCGGGCACTGGACGAGCTCGTCCCCCAGGGCTACTGGGCCGCCAGCGGGGCCGAAGTGCTCCTGTTCGGGGCCGGCGGCTCCAACCTGGCCATCAGCCTCCACCTCATGACCGGGCGGCCCCCCGAGGACCGGCCCGGCCGCATAGTAGTCGTGAACCGCAGCCCAGGCCGGCTCGAGTCCATGCGTTCTGTGCACCAGCGCCTGCCGACGGACGTGAAGGTGGAATACGTCCACAACGCAGATCCTCGGGAGAACGACGAGTTGCTGAAACAGCTACCGGCTGGTTCGTTGGTAGTCAACGGCACCGGGATGGGCAAGGACAGCCCCGGCAGCCCCATCTCGTGGGACGCCAGGTTCCCCGAGAACGCCTTGGTATGGGAGCTAAATTACAGGGGCGAGCTCGACTTCCTGCACCAGGCTGAGCGCCAGCAAAAGGCACACGGACTAGTTGTCGAAGACGGTTGGCGTTATTTCATACACGGCTGGACGTGCGTGGTCGAAGAGGTCTTCGACGTGGAGATGACCCCACAAGTGGTGAGTGACCTCTCCAGTTTAGCCCAGTGGGCAAGAGAGCCAGTTTAGCGAAAGGAGATAAGAGCACACTCCTGACCAACACATACGGGATAGTTATACCGAAGTTTTGTATACAATATCGAGCAGCAATAGTTGTCATAAACACCACAATGAAAGGAGTAGTTGGATGATACCGAGTGGCAGAACTACAACACGCGTGACGGCATCTGTCGTGGCAGCCGTAACAGTTGCAGTGTCCTTAGGGGTCCCGGCATCTGCTGCGCAGCGCCCCTCGCTACGCACGGCTGCAACGCAACCCATTACCTTCGTTGTCTCTATACGGTCCCTCTCGAACGTCTACCAGGCACAGTATGTAACTGGAGCAAGGGCATTTGTAAAGTGGCTCGGTTACCCAGCTAGCAGCCTAAAAGTTCTACAAAGCGGCAACAACGATGAAGCGCAACTAACGCAGATTCAAACCCTGCTCTCCACGACGTCAGGCAAGATAGCTATCAACGCCGACCCCAACACCAACAGCATAGCACAATCCATAGCAGCGTCCGTGCAACGTGACCCGAACGCCTATGTGACCATGCTCTGGAGCAAGCCCAACAACCTGTGGCCATGGCAGTACTCACATTGGGTCGCTTTCATTGAGTTCAATGGAGTAACCGCGGCCGAGCAAACGGCGAATGTGCTACTTCAGACAATGGGTGGCCACGGGAACATAGTGGCTCTACAGGGCATACTTGGGGACCTTTCTAACCAGCAACGCTGGCAGGGGCTGCAAGCCTTTCTGAAAGCTCACCCGAGCATGAAGCTGCTCGCAACTGAGAGCGCAAACTGGGAGGAGACCCAAGCGTACACCGAGACCAAGTCCCTAGCCGCTAAGTACGGGAAGACGCTAAACGGGGTATGGGCAGCCAACGACGAGATGGCCGTGGGTGCCCGTGAGGCCCTGAATAGCCTCGGGCTACGACGGGTCCCAGTTGTGAGTGCAAGCGATGCCATCCCACAGGTACTGACATCCATCAAGGCCGGGTCGGGGATCTATGCCACTACGGACCCGAACGGCTACCTAAGCGGCTCGGTACCTCTGGCGTTGTCCTACTACGCAGCCATCGGAAAGATCAATGTTGCCAGCCTTGGCCACGCAAAGCGGGCATTTTACGCCAAAGCTGAACTTGTAACGCAACACAATGTAGCGAGCGTCTTAGCTCCATTTAGCGCGACCCAGTACGTGCCTTATTGGACATTGACTGGCGTATGGCGTGACTACGCGGGTCCAATGTTGTAGAAGGACTCCGCGTCCATAGTGATGCACCTATGCTGGCGTCGGGATCGTGAGGGACGCCAGCATAGGTCGCCGTCACACGTGGCTGCTGATGTGGTTTGGGGGAACCGTTGTGAAGCAACAAGAGCTAACAAGCCAACTGGGAAAAACAGGCTATTTGCACCTCAGTAGTGCAGCTTGGCGAACCGTGGCGCGGTCGTCTAGCGTCCGATGACGGAACGGATAGTATTATACGGGAGGTCATGATCGTGACATGGCAGTTGGAGGCTCAAACAGACGCTAGCCCTGGACCTGCGTGCAGCGTAGAAAGTGAGACGGCGACGAAAAGCGCAGTGCTGGAAAGGGTGTCGCGACTGTGGAGACGCTCCGGGCGTAGTGTAATGCCCATTATTGCCCTAATTATAGTTGCAATTGTGTTTGCAGCGACTAGCAGCCGCTTTATGACAGTGGCTAACGCACGAGCGATCGTCAACGACGCAGCTCTGTTGCTCATTCTTGCAGTGGGTCAGACGCTGGTGATACTTCTCGGGTCGATCGACCTATCTGTAGAAGGCGTAATGGCCATGAGCTCGATGGTTGTGGCGCTGCTAATTAGCAATAGTCGTAACCATATTGACTTAGGTATAGGCGCCGTGTTCGCGGCCCTTGGTACGGGGGCTTTGGCCGGCTTGGTCAACGGTGTCGCTCTGACGTGGGCCCATATTCCGTCGTTCATGGCAACGCTGGGCACGTGGTATGCAGCTCTGGGCGTCGCGACGGTGCTGTTCGGCGGCACGAGTGTCATAATTAGGAGTCATAGTTTCAACGCGCTAGGCGGCGGCTCGATTGGAGGGCTGGAGCCGATCGTGTTCATTGCGGTGGGGGTTGCGGTGGCCGGCTGGGCGTTCCTGCGCTACACCCGAGCTGGCCGGGTCATGCGGGCGATTGGTAGCAACGAACCCCTGCTTGGGCTGTCGGGCGTGCCGGTGAAGCGGTACAAGGTGCTAGCGTTCGTGATTGGTGGCACACTGAGCGCATTGGCAGGGGTTTTAGCTTCTGCGCAGGTCGAGAACGGGTCGGTCAATATCGGCACAGGTATGTTGTTTACGACGATATCCGCGGTTGTAATGGGCGGGACAGTTCTGACGGGAGGGAAGGGGGGTATAGGCAACACGGTGGTGGGCGTGCTGCTGCTCACGGTGGTCACGAACGGGATGGTGCTGGCCGGCATCACGCCGAATCTTCAGCAGGCGGTGGAGGGCGTGATTATCGTGGGCGCGGTGGTGACAGCATTGTGGCCCCAGCGGTCGCGTCTGCAGATCGCTAAGTAGGATAACAGGTGGGTAATAAGGTTGTTCGAGATGGTGAAGCGGTGAATGCCACGAGCACAGCCGTTATGTTTAGGGCGGAAGGCGTGATGAAAGACTTTCCGGGTACTCGTGCGTTGAAAGGCGTGTCAATGGATGTGCGCGTGCACGAGGTTGTGGGGTTAGTCGGCGAAAATGGCTCTGGAAAGTCTACTCTGCTCAGAATAGCAGCTGGCGTGTTGAGGCCGGACTCGGGGAAGCTCTTCCTGCGTGGGAAGAGGGTGTCATTTAATAGCGCGCGAGACGCCCTGCGGCAAGGAATCGGGATGGTGTTCCAGGAGCAATCACTTATTCCAGGGCTCACTGTTGCGGAAAATATCTTCTTTGGGGCAGAGACGGCCGCGGTGCGCCATGGAGTATATCACTGGAGGCAGCTCTACCGAGAGGCGAAAGAGGCGCTTTCTCTTCTTGGGCTTGACGTAAACCCGCATAGCATTACGGAGTCGCTGACGTTCGCGGAGCAGCAGAAAGTTGAGATCGTGAAGGTTATGCAGACCACCAGAGCTGGCGGCGGCGAGCCGCTTGTCATACTTGACGAGCCGACTGCCGTTCTCGACGGCAGGGATGTGGAGATGCTGCTGGAACAGGTGAGGAGGCTGCGAGAAGTTGGCTCGGTGATATTCGTGTCGCACCGGGTAGACGAGGTGCTAAGTGTGGCGGATCGGGTCTATGTGCTGCGCGACGGCGATTGTGTGTTCGAGTGTGACGCGGGTGGAACTAGCCGCGATGACCTTGTCAAGGAGATGGTTGGAAGAGAAGTGGTGGCGGCACGATACGGGGCAAGTCAGAGCGCGCTTGTCAATGATGGGGCGCCTCCGTTGCTTGAGGCGCGTTCGGTGAAGAGCGGGATATGTAAGTCGGGCTCGCTGAGGGTTCATAAAGGCGAGGTGGTAGGGATAGCTGGCGTTGTGGGTTCTGGTAAGGAGGACCTGTGCCGAGCCCTCTTCGGAGCGGCCGAGCTAGGTGGAGGTGAGATAGTTCTAGAAGGGCGACGGGCTCGGTTCCGATCCCCGGCGGACGCAGCAAAAGCAGGGATAGGTTACGTGCCGTCAAATCGGCGGGTAGAGGGGATCGCGAGCGGGCTCGATGTCGCCGAGAACATCGTGTTGGCGGCGCCGAGGGAAGCGTGTTGGGGGCCGGTGCTTTCTAGCAAACGGTGGGGCGAATTGGTGAAACATTGGATCAAGCAGCTTCGTATCATCACTTCTGGCCTACACGCACCGGTAGAGCATTTGAGCGGTGGTAACCAGCAAAAGGTCGTGCTAGCAAAGTGGCTGGCGAAATCGGGGTTACGAGTGTTGATTCTGGATCACCCCGCGCGCGGGCTGGACATTGGGGCGAAAGAGGAGGTGTACCGGGCGATACGTCAACTCGCGAGCAGAGGCATGGGTATCGTGTTATTAGCAGATACGTTGGACGAACTTATAGCGCTAAGCGACACGGTAGTAGTGATGCGCGACGGAATAGTAAGCGGTCATTGGGACGGTCGGCAGGGTAAGAAGCCATCTGAAGCTGAGGTAACTGGACTGATGGTGTAAAAGGAAGGTCGTTGGGTTATGGGGTTGAAGGTAGTTTGGAGGCAATCAGGGCTAGCGGGTAAGCTCTCCCTTGAGGAGAGCAGGGGTGGCAGTGGCGTAGGAGGCCGTGTAGGAGAGACAGAAGTGGCGCAAGTTGGGTCCCTGCTGCGGCGGCTGGTGCCTTTGGCGATGCTAGTCGCGATGATCGGCATTGTGGGAGGCGTGAAGCCACTGTTTTTTTCTGTGTATAGCCTCCAGACGCAGCTGTCTGCGGCGGCACCGTTATTGTTGTTGGCGCTGGGAGAGGCGGGTGTGATCCTTCTTGGGGGCATCGATTTGTCGAACGCTACCGTTGCAGCGCTGGCCACGGTGCTTTTGGCTGAGTGGCTTGGTCACGGCCCAGGTGCAGGCATTGTGGCGGCGGTAGTGCTTATGACTACTTGCATGGGCGCCATAAATGGAGTAGTCGCGGTGTGGGGCCAGGTGCCGTCGTTTATCGTTACACTTGGGGCAATGGGATTATGGGCCGGTGTTGCTCTTGTGGCAAGCAATGATAGTACGATATCGGTTAACGATCCGCAGGCAATTAACTGGTTTGGTGGGATGAGCGCGGGTGTGCCGAATGCGTTTTTGGTAGGTCTGGTTGCGGTCGCGGTGGCAGCATTTGTGTTGCGGAAGGTGCCTGGGGCGCGCTTGGGAATGTATGCTATCGGGGCGGCTGAGTCGGCGGCGAGGATGTCCGGGGTGAGGGTCGGGGTTGTACGTGTGGCAGCGTTCGCGGGTGCGGGGCTGTTTGCCGGGTTGGCTGCTGTCGTTTTGGCAGCGCAGGACCTCAGCGGTGACCCAACGGCGGCGTCGTCGCTGCTGCTGCCATGTATTGCGGCGGTAGTCGTGGGCGGTAACGCGATAACGGGTGGTGTGGGTGGAGCGTGGCGGGTGTTGGTGGGTGCGCTTATAATCACTGTGCTGGATAATGGTATAGCGATTGTCGGCGTCAACCCTCTTGCGGAGCAGATTGTTTATGGTGGGGTTCTGCTCGTGGCGGCTGGAGTGACTGTAGACCGTTCTCGGGTTAGGTTTGTGAAATGAGGTGGCGGAAGGGTGTAGGGTGGTTCTTACGAGATGTTATCGGTAGGGCTGTGTATAGGGGGCGCGGTGCAGAGCAGGTGCGTAATGTTGCGTGATGGGCCAACGGGGTGGTTGGCGCAAGAAAGTGCAGGAGGTATTAGGTGGTGTTGAGCAAGGTGCCGTTCGGAAGCACAGGTATGGAGGTCACCCGTGTTGGGTTTGGAGCGTGGGCTGTAGGAGGCGGAGGATGGGCCTTTGGCTGGGGGGCGCAGGACGACGAGAAGTCGGTGGCGGCTCTGCGCCATGCCGTCGAGGCTGGGGTGAACTGGGTTGACACCGCTGCGGTTTACGGGCTGGGCCACTCGGAACGGGTGGTGGCTGAGGCGTTGAGGGGGATGCCTGAGGCCGACAGGCCGTACATATTTACAAAATGCGGGCTCAGGTGGAACGAGGAGGACCCCTACGAGCCGCAGCGGAGGGTGGGTGCTCCGGCCAGCATAAGGTGGGAGGTAGAGCAGTCGCTGGAGCGTTTAGAGGTCGAAAGGATCGACCTTTACCAGATGCACTGGCCAGCTGAGGACGGTACTCCGCTGGAGGAGTACTGGGATGCTTTGTTGCGGCTGAAGGAAGAGGGAAAGATCAGGGCGGCGGGTCTCAGCAACCACAGCGTCGCCCAGCTGGAGGTAGCTGAGAAGCTTGGGCACGTAGACAGCTTGCAGCCGCCGTTTTCAGCCATCAGGCGGACGAGCGCCCCTGAGATAGCTTGGTGCGCGGCCCACTCGACAGGGGTCATCGTCTACAGCCCCATGCAGTCAGGCCTTCTTAGCGGGACGATGACGGCCGAGCGGGTGCGTGCGCTGGAGGACGACTGGCGTGCGAGGGACCCGGAGTTCCAAGGGGAGCGCCTGGCGCGCAACTTGGCGTTGGCCGACGCGCTGCGTCCCATTGCAGCCCAGCGAAAGGTGAGCGTGGGCGCTATAGCCGTTAGCTGGGCGCTTTCGTGGCCCGGCGTAACTGGAGCGATCGTGGGCGCTCGGGACGCGGCTCAGGTAGATGGCTGGCTTCCGGCAGCTTCCTTGGAGCTGACGACCGAGGAGCTGGGCGCAATCTCAAAGGCGATCGTGTCAACAGGAGCGGGTGATGGGCCGGTCCGGCCTGAAGAGTGAGGCCAACCTTACGGTTCAGGTCACTGGCCGTGGAGCGGTGTGGTCGCCGCCGGGGGCCCAGCGGGTCAGCAACAGGCTCACGCGTCCGGCTTTATCGTCCAGGTCGCGTCAAACCTCAGCAACTGTCTAGACGGACGCAACTTGGGTTCGCGCCCCCGGCTCGCCTGCTTGTTCTGCAACGGCCCACAAAGGTGAGCTGGAACGTTGGGGTGCATAAAACGACTGGGTAGGGAGATCTAGATGAAACAGGTGGTGATCCGTTCTGCTGGTGAGGTCGGCTACGAGGACGCTCCGTTGCCCGAGCCCGGGCCAGGAGAGGTGCGCATCAAGCCCTCGGTTGTCGGGATATGCGGGTCTGACTTGCACGCCTTGGCTGGTGAGCACCCGTTCATTCCGCTGCCTTGCTCGCCCGGGCATGAGGTGAGCGGTGTCATCAGTGCCCTAGGCCCAGGGGTCACGGAGCTCGAGCTCGGCTCCCGGGTCCTGTTGGAGCCGAACATCGTTTGCGGCGAGTGCGAGTACTGCAGGTCCGGCCGCTACAACCTTTGCGAGAATCTAGTGGTCGTCGGCTGCCAAGGGCCGGGTGCGATGGCCGAGGAGCTGGTCGTGCCGGCAAGCCGGCTGCACAAAGTGCCTGAGGCCATGACCGACGCGGCGGCGGCGCTGGTGGAGCCTATGGCTACTGCAGTGCACGCCTTGCGGGTGGCGCGAGACGTGCCAGGCGGGCGAGTCGTGGTGCTTGGTGCTGGTTCGATCGGGCTCCTGATGCTGCTGGCGGCGCGAGCCGCTGGTGCCTCCCGAGTGGTCGTCTCCGAGCCGAGGCCAGCCAAGCGTGAGCGAGCGTTGCGCCTCGGGGCGAGCGCTGTTTTCGACCCTGGCGACCCAGCGCTCGTGCCAAAGGTCAGGAACGAGCTTGGGGGCCACGCTGACGTGGTCCTCGACTGCGTATCTGTCCAAGCGTCGATGTCGCAGGCAATTGCCATGGCCGAGAAGGGGGGGGCGGTGATAGTGGTCGGCGTGCCCGCTGCGGACGTGAATATACCGCTCGCGATCGTCCAGGACCGCGAGATAAGGCTTGAAGGCAGCGCGATGTACACGCGCGTCGACATGCAAAGGGCGATCGAGCTAGTCGGTGCCCCAGGTTTCCCGCTCCATGAGCTTGTGACGGCCACATTGCCGTTCGACAAGGCACCAGAGGCATTTGACCTTGCCGCCAGCGGGGACCAAGTCAAAGTCCAGCTGGTCGTAAACGAGATGGGCAAGTGATGGACGGGGCATTTCGTTTGGACGGCAAGGTGGCGCTTGTCACCGGTGGCCGCCGGGGCCTCGGGCACGCGTTTGCTGAGGCGCTCGCGTCCGCAGGGGCGCGAGTAGCCATCAGCTCAAGGCAGTTAGATGACGCGGCTCAGGTAGTAGAAACCATGCGCGCCCAAGGGCTCGAAGTCATGGCCGTAAGCGGCGACGTCACCTCCTATGGCGACGTAGAGGCAATGGTGGCTGCTGTCGAAGCGGCTTATGGCCCGCTCGACGTCCTGGTGAACAATGCCGGGGTGGTCGAGCACAGGCCCTCGCTTGAGGTCACCCCGGAGTCGTGGCATGACGTGGTGTCTGTCAACCTCGACGGCGTATGGTACTGCTGCCAGGTAGCCGGGCGTGGGATGGTCGCCCGCAAGAGGGGCACCATAGTCAACATCGGCTCAATATCGGCCATGATCGTGAACCGGCCACAGTGGCAGCCCTCCTATAACGCGTCGAAGGCCGCCGTGCACCAGCTGACACGCTCGTTGGCCGTCGAATGGGCGCCCTACAACGTTAGGGTGAACGCCCTGGCGTTGGGCTACGTGCGCACGGAGATGTCACCTGACCCGACCGAGCCCGAGTACGTCCAGCGCTGGGTGGAGGACGTGCCGATGCGCCGGATGGCTAAGCCGCAAGAGGTGGCACCTGCAGTGGTGTTCCTAGCTAGCGAAGCTTCTAGCTTCATGACAGGCAGCGTCGTAGTAGCCGACGGTGGCTACACCTTGTGCTGAGGAGCCAGGTGTGCGTCACCTGCAGCACCGCCTCCGACCTCGCCGGACGAGGTGCTCGCCGAAGTCATGGCCGTCGGCTGGGGCCAGGTCCTTTACAACACCTACGGCTATAGCGCCTGTTACCGAGGCCGCGAAAGCTCATGACATCCTGCCGGGCCGGGCAGACGACGCTCGCGCTCACGAGCCCCGTCACCCCTTGGTCAGGCGCGGGACGGCCTGGTGTGCATCGTCGCGTTGGTACCGTAGCCATGGGCCCATGAGAGCTGCGTCGCGTGCACTGCTCAGAGCGCTGGTGCCGAGGTCCGCTAGTGAGGCCAAGACGTTGTCGATGAAAGTGTCGTTTTGCGTCAGCGTCAAAGGTATTTCCTTCGCTCAGGGCGCAGATGCCGGGGGCACCGTGAGGGGTACGTCCTCGGGTGGTTGATAACAAAATGAAGCGAGAGAGTGGGAGCAGGCATTGTATATTGCGGGCTATTTAGTGCAGGAGATCGTGCGGAGCGTCGGACGCGCCACGACCGGCCAAGACGAGTGGAGCCTCAGCTCTCCTGGGGGTCTTACGCGGCACGGGGTCTAGAGAAATGGCAACTTTGAGGGCGCGTCTCGTGCCGCTCTACCTGACCTCGCCCGATGACCCTGAGTTTGTGAGCCATACTGAACGGCTGGCCGTGTTACTAGCAGACGAAGCAGAGCTGATGGCACCCTTGGCCTTGGGGTCGGCACTGCCAGAAGCCGACGCCGTCGTCTTCCCGCAGATGGTTGGCGAGGCCTACCGTCGCGTGGACGACTTCCGTGGTCTCGACCTGCCGGTCCTTGTGCTCACCTCGGATTTTGGCACCATGGCCATGTGGGACTGGGAGATCATCAGCTACCTGCGAGCTGAGGGCGTGAACGTCATGGCGCCTTACTCGCTGGACGGAGCAAGGACGGCTTGCCGTGCCCTAGCAGCCAAGCGAGAGCTGAGGATAGGCCAGTTCGTTGTTTACCAAGATCACCCTGGAGAAGGCGGCCAGCAGCCGAGCATTTTTAAGCGCTTCTACTGGTGGGAAGACGAGTGCTCTTTGCGCATCCAGGAAAAGTTTGGCCTGCGTATAAACAAGCGCAGCTTTACTGAGCTTGGGGCTCGTGCGAAGGCCATCCCCGATGTGGTGGCGGCCAGTGAGTGGGAGCGACTGAGAGGTACGGTACCGCTAGCTGACGTGAGCAACCGAGCGGTCCTGAGCGCCCTCAAGCTCTACCGGGCGCTACGCGACGACCTTGACCAACAGGACGGGGTCTTGGCCGTGGGCATCAACTGTCTCAACGAGTCGGCGTCTTCGGACACTACGCCCTGCCTTGCTTGGGATCTTCTCTACGCAGAGCGGGGCATTATCTGGGGGTGCGAAGCGGACATTGTGTCTATGCTGACTGAGGTTATCGTTCACCGCTCCCTCGTTTCGCCGGTGATGATGACCAACTTGTATCCCTTCTTGATGGGCCAGGCGGCATTGCAGCATGAAAAGATCCCAGCCTTCCCAGACGTCGACGACCCAGACAATTATGTGTTAGCAGCCCACTGCGGCTATCTGGGCGTATTGCCGCGGTCCTTCGCTGTGTCGTGGAAGCTTCGCCCCAAAGCTCTAGCTATCGTGGACGATAATGCCGTCGCCATTGATGCTAATCTCCCAGTCGGGTGGGTCACTTTGGTAAAGCTTGGGCCAAGGTTCGATACCCTGTTGGTGGTGCAGGGCGAGCTTAGCGGATATGCAGGCTTTGCTGGCTCTGATTGCCGCAACGGGGCCGTGGTGCGGGTGCCCGACGGCCACGGACTTGTGGAGGCGCTTCCCTCGCACCATTCGGTGCTGACGACCGGGCATGATCTTGCTAGCCTCGAACTGGTCGGTCATGTCTTCGGGCTGCGGTTGGAGAAGATCGGCAATTGGGGCGGCTAAGCCTGGATCCGCGGCATAGGTAGGCACTGGCGGGGTCGCTGAACTGGGACCATCCGCGAAAAGTGCCCTTCCGTAAGGGAAAATGGTGGTCGTCAAACCAAGACCATCCCCCAACAGGAGGGCACCTTTCAGATGCGTCAATCATCGCGCAACTTGGACGCCTTGGAGGTAGTTTTCGACGACCCCAACGCGGTCGCCAACGGTGGGCTCGTGCTCCCCATGACCCTCGCCGACCGGCTCGGGCTGAAAGAGCTGGTGGAGGGAACGTGCACCTGGGCGACGCCCCCGGGCACGCCAACGTCGGCCAGAAGGCGATGGCGCTCGTGGCCTCGGCGCTCGTGGGCGGAGACTCGATCGACGACGCCGACGTGCTTCGGACCGGGCGCGCCGACGCCCTGCTCGGGCGCTGGGTGCCTGCCCCGAGCACCCTCGGGACCTTCCTCCGCAGCTTCTCCTGGGCCGACGCACGCAGCTTGGACAGGGTCTCCGCCGAGCTATTGAAGAGGGCCTGGGAGGCAGGGGCGGGGCCGGGGGACCGTCCGCTCACCATCGACGTGGGCTCCTCCATCTGCCGGGCCTACGGGCTGAAGAAGGAAGGCGTCACCTTCGGCTACACCAAGGTCGGCTACACCAAGGTGAGAGGCCTGCACCCGCTGCTCGCGACGGCTTTGGGCCAGGTGCTCGGCGTGCGCCAGCGAGGGGGCAGGCTCGGATTGCCGCAACGGAGCTTTCGTGAGGGTGCCCGACGGCCACGCGGCTCGGGTGCAAGGGCAACTTGACTGCGGGCGAGCCGCCCATGACTTGCGCGAACGGCCAGGTCAGCTATGTGGACACGGAGACCGGCCATTGGCTGCGGCCAGCCGCCTACACGGCTATGCAGGACATCATTGGCAAGTACCCGAAACTGGCGGGTGTGTTCGTTGAGAACGAAGACATGGCTGTTGGTGCGCACACAGCTCTCGTGGCTGCTCACAAGACCAACGTGGTGGTGGTCTCCCAGAACGGCGCCCCGTACGGCCTGGCTGGGATCAGGGCTGGTTGGCTCAAGGCTTCCGACACGTGCTCACCGGCACTCGAGGGCATCAACTCGGTCCGGCTGATCGACGCCTACCTGAACCACAAGATCTCTGGTGGCAAGCTTTACTACTCGTATTCGGTGTTCGTGACCAAGGCCAATGTCGACCAAGCTGTGGGATGGACTATCTACCAGAACCCTAGCGCCGTAGCCAAGTACATGGCGAGGCCGTTGCTGACGCCAGTTGCGAACCCACCCATGTGACGAGGGCGGCCTCCGCGCGGGGTTGCGCAAGGTCCGTGCCCAGCGCGGGTGGGACCTTTAGGTTGAGCTGCCGGTTGGCTCGCCCCCGCAAGGGGCGGGCCGGCGGGCATCGGGGTGAGGCTGCGGCCCCGTCCCCGGCCAGGCCACTTGGGCGGCGAGCAGGGGCGCCTGGCCTTGGCGGCGTCCACCGCCCCTCCTGGTCGCACTGGCAGCGCGCGGAGTCGTCCGGGGAGCCGGCGTGGCCCGCGCTGCGCGCCGGCCCAAGGCCGGCCCCCCGGGTCATGGCACTGGCGGGGAAGGCGGGTGCCGTGGTAGTGGTGGGTGTCTTCACGGACGTGGGCGTAGTGCTGCCAGCAGCCCGCAAAGGGCTGCGGGCGAGGGAAAGGGGTCATGATGGACCAGGTGTTCCGCCTCGACGGCAAGGTGGCTTTGGTCACCGGTGGCCGCCGAGGCCTCGGACGAGCCTTCGCTGAGGCATTGGCTTCAGCCGGGGCGCGGGTGGCGATCAGCTCGCGGGAGCCAGACGAGGGGGCCAAGGCGGCCGGAGAGATGCGCGCCAAGGGCTTCGAGGCCATGGCCGTGACCGGGGACGTCACGTCCTACAGCGACGTGGAGGCCATGGTGAGGGCAGTGGAGGACGCTTACGGGCCGCTCGACGTCCTGGTCAACAATGCCGGCGTGGTCGAGCACAAGCCGGCCCTGGAGGTCACCCAGGAGTCATGGCGCGAGGTCATCTCGGTGAACCTGGACGGGCTGTGGTACTGCTGCCAGGTCGCCGGGCGGGGGATGGTCGAGCGCAGAAGAGGGTCAATAATCAATATCGGGTCGATATCTGGGATGATCGTGAACCGGCCGCAGTGGCAGCCGGCTTACAACGCCTCCAAAGCCGCCGTGCACCAGTTGACGCGCTCTTTGGCGGGCGAGTGGGCGCCCTACAACATCAGGGTCAACGCCCTGGCACTGGGTTATATCCGTACGGAAATGTCCCCCGACCCGGCCGACCCCGAGTACCGGCAGCGATGGGTCACCGACGCGGCCATGCAGCGCATGGCGACCCCTGAGGAGGTGGCGCCGGCAGTCGTCTTCCTCGCCAGCGAGGCGGCCAGCTTCATGACGGGCAGCGTGGTCGTCATCGACGGTGGTTACACCGTTTGGTGACGGGCGGTTTGGTGGGGCCCGGCGCGGCCTTGACCTGACAATCACCGGGCACCTGGCGCTGCCCGGTGATCCTGCCTTGGTTCAGTGTGCTGGCTCGACTGTGGCCCGCGGTAGGGCATGAACGGCATCGGGTGGCAATGCGAGGTGAGGTACTACGAGCTGGTCCCAACGAGCAAAGCCGCCCAAGCCCTTGAAGGTGACCATGTGCGCCTCGACGCTTTCCCATCGCACTAAGAGCCAGTACTCGGAGGGCCTTTCCACTCCCCTGCACAGTTCGGCCCCGTGAAAACCGGGTGCTTGAGCCAATATGTCCTTGAACTCGTCAAAGGCGCGCTCAAATTGGTCGTCGTGGCCCGGCGCTACCGTCAAGCGAGCGACTTCTGTGACCATGAGGCGATTATCTCTTCCCAGGGCTCCCCGAGGCAAGTGCCCAACCGCACCCGGCCCGGCTCAGCCAGGGGGCTGCTGAGGCCCAGGGCGCGCGCTCAGGCGGCCAGGGCCCACCCCTGCTGATGACGAAGGAGGGCCGCAGCCGGGCTGAGCCGTTCGGCCCGGGCACAATGGCCTATGTAACGGCCGGGCTGGGCGCACCCCCGCGTGAACGTTGGCAAACAGGCCCTCATTTTTTTGGCCTGGCCAGTCCGGCGCGGCCCAGCACGCTCTAGCTTCGTCATCGCGTCCGGTTGCCGGCGGGCGGACGTTGGCTGCCTCGCCCGCGAGGCAGCCAGCTTCATGACGGGCAGTCATGACGGGCAGCGTGACCGTCATCGGCGGTGGTTATCACGTTTGGTGACAGGACGGTTTGGTGGGCCGGCGTGGCACCGACGTGACAATAACCGGACAATGACCTGGCTCGGGGTGCTGCCAGGTGCTCCTGGCTGACGTCCGGCGGCCAAGGGTGACGGTCAGGGGTGCCAGGTATGCTGGTAACAGTGGACACCTTGGACATCATCCGCCAGCTTGAGGCCGACCCGGCTCTGCGCGCCCAGCTGCGGGCTGTCCTACTGGGCGACGAGTTCTTGGGGCTCCCCGGCCAGGTCGGCCGGCTGGAGGCTGCCGTTCAGCGCCTGGCCGAGGCCCAGGCCCGCACCGACGCCCGGCTGGAGCGGTTGGAGGCTGCCGTTGAGCGCCTGGCCGAGGCCCAGGCCCGCACCGACGCCAACGTCGCCGCCCTGGCCGAGGCCCAGGTCCGCACCGACGCCAACGTCGCCGCCCTGGCCGAGGCCCAGGTCCGCACCGACGCCAACGTCGCCGCCCTGGCCGAGCGGGTCGGCCGGCTGGAGGCTGCCGTTGAGCGGCTGGCCGAGGCCCAGGCCCGCACCGACGCCCGGCTGGAGCGGTTGGAGGCTGCCGTTGAGCGGCTGGCCGAGGCCCAGGCCCGCACCGACGCCAACGTCGGCGCCCTGGCCGAGCGGGTCGGCCGGCTGGAGCTTGGCCAGGAGCGCCTGGAGGAGGGCTTGCGCCGGCTGGAGCAGCGCCACGACGAGCTGCGCACCGAGGTTGGGCGGCTGTCGGCCGTGGTCGGTGGGACGGTCGAAGAGGACGCAGCCTCCCTCATTGAAACGGTGCTCGCGCGCAAAGGCTGGGTGCTCATCGAAGCTCCCCACGCCGTGGATGTGGACGGTGAGCTGGACGTGCTGGCCCGGGCCCAGGACGGCGAGGGGAGGCCGGTCACCGTTCTGGCAGAGGCAAAGGTGCGCCTGCGCCCGGCGGACGTGCGCCGGTTCGGGGGTTCGCTCCAAGGCCTGTTGAGAGCCGCCGGCATAAGCGGCGACCACCTGGGCTACGTCTACGGGTTGCGAGTGTACAGCGGCTCCGAAGATGCCGCCCGGGAGCTCGGCCTTGGGGTGCTGAGCTACGACGGGGAGCGAGTCGAGCCCGTGCGGCAGACTGCCTGACCTGACCGTGGGCGGCTGAGCCTGCCGGCCCAGGTTGTCGGCCAGGCCCGGGCGGTGCTTCAGCTGGAGCGGGGCCGCCCTGTCCCCCGGCCCGATGGGCTCCACCGGAGGGGGCCGTCACTGTCGCCCCGGTACGGGCTCACCTGGACGCCAGGGCCGGGGCCGAGCCGGTTGCCCGGACCAGGTCGGCGATGCGGCGGTTGGCTTCGGCCAGGTCGAAGTGCTCAGGGTCGAAGCCGCCCCCAGCCCACTCCAGGTAGTGGTCGTGCTCCTCGTCGGAAGGGTCGGAAATGGCAACCAGGAACTCCTGGTACCCGGGGGTGCCGCCCACGTCCTCGGGAGGGCAGGCCCGCTCCCCGCCTGTGCAGCGGGGGAAGTCCTCCCCGGGCAACGCCGGGCGGACGGCCTGCACGCTGATGGTGTGCTGCCAGTCGTCGCCGAAGTCGTAGACGTAGCTGAAGCTTTGGCCCTCTGGCGCGACGTCGGCCAGGCGGTACCGGCGCTCGTCTTCAGGCGGGCCGTCCCAGCCCTCGCCGTCGTCCACCCCGTAGCGCTTGTCCCCGACGCTGATCTCGTGCAGGTGGTAACCCTGCCAACCCATGGCCTCCTGCACGACCAGGTGGAGGCCGGCGAGCGACAGCGATGAGGGGACAGCCAGGCTGCGCCAGATCTCAGGCTCGACGTCGTCCAGGCTCACTCTCAGCTCGTGGACGCTGGCGGTGGGCGGGCAGAGGGACGGCGCGTAGACCTGAGGGGCGCGGCCGGAGATGGCCAAACGGGGGACCAGCCACAACCCCACCGGCGTCGGGACGAGCGGTTGCCTGTGATCGGCTGGGCCGCTCCCGCCTGGGAGCAGCCGCAGGCGTGGCCCGGTGGAGCTGACCGCCGCCGCTGGCGAGCCGGGTTGCTCGTCCGGGCTACCCGGTGGCGGCTGGAGGATGCCTGCCAGCTCGAGCAGCTGCACGGTCTGGGACAGGTCGTGGTCGAGCAGGCCGCGCAGCTTGGCCTCCTCGGCCCAGGGCTCGGGCCAGCGGTAGTGGCGGTGCATGTAGGAGGTCAGCTGGCTGAGCGCCTCGGGGTAGCCGAGCGGGCCTTCGGCCAGGCGGAGCAAGAGGCTCGGGAAAGCACTGTCGACCGCCTCGGCCGCGCCGGCCGGCCCATCGCCGTAGTAACCGGCCAAAGGCCCCAAGGCCATCAGGGCGTCAGCCGAGCGCTGGAGGCGCTGGGCAGCAGAGAGCTGTGCCCAGCTGGCCGTCTGGCGCAACCGGCCGTGCTCCTTGCGGACCACGCCGGCCCGCAGCGCCCAGCGCAGGCTGAAGCTGAGGTCGGGCAGTTCTGCAGCCGAGCGGGTACGCCAGGTGCGCCCGCCGACCTCCGGGCCGAGGTGGTCACCCAAGCCCATGGCCCCCACCAGCTCCCGGGCGTCAGCCAGGGTGGGGTGGCCGGCCTGGGTCAACTTGCGGCCCGGACCGTAGAAAGACGCCAGCACCTCGAAGCGCCTGAGCACAGGCACCTGGGCGATAGCGGCCTGCAAGTCGGCAGGGAGGTCTTCGGTGCGCCGGGTGGGCTTGGGCGTGGCTGGTCGTCGGGCGGGGGAGGGCGCGGCCATGCCCCAATCATGCACCCCCAGGAACTGCCCGGCGAGCCCCCGGTGGGGGCGAGCCCGGGTGAGCGGGTGGGCCGGCCCGGGTGAGCGGGTGAGCAAGCCCGGGCGAGCGGGTGAGCCGGCCCGGGGGCAGGGAGGACGTTGCAGAAGGCTGCCCGGGTGGAGCGACGGCCCGTCAGCTGCCGAGCAGCTCCCGGTACAGCTGGCGGTGGTCTTCCACGAGGCGGGCCTGGCCGAAGCGCTGGGCGACCCGTCGGCGGCCTTCGGCCGCCATGCGGGCTGCTTCCTGAGGGTGCGCCAGGGCCTTGGCTAGGAGCCCAGCCAGCGCCGAGGGGTCGGCCGAGGGGCACAGCCAGCCGGTCTCGCCGTCTTGGACCACATGGCGCACGCCCCCGACGTCGGTGGCCACCACCGGCCGGGCAGCGGCCAGGGCCTCGATCAGCGCTACCGGGGTGCCCTCGTTGCGGCTGGAGAGCACCACCACGTCCAAGTCGGCCAGCACTCCGGGCATGTCGTGCTGCCAGCCGGTGAAATGCACGCGGCCGGCGATGCCGAGGCTCCGGGCGGCGGCCTCCAGGGAGGGGCGCAGCTCGCCGTCGCCCACCACGGCCAGGTGGGCCTCCGGCGTCTGGGCCAGCGCGGCGAACAAGGTGGCGTGGTCCTTGATGGGCACCAGGCGCCCGACCACCCCAACCAGGGGCACGTCGGGGCCCAGGCCGAGCAAGGAGCGCAGCCGCCCGCTCGGGCCTGCCACCTTCAGGTGGGCGTCCAGGTCCAGGCCCAAGGGGACCACCCGGTACTGGCCGGCCCGGCCCACCCCAAGGGCCAACAGCTCGTCGCGGACCTCGGGGCTGACCGCGACCAGGACGTCGGTCCACCTGGCTAACAGCCGTTCCAGCTCCAGGAAGGCGCGCTGTCGGGCGGCCCCGAAGTAGCCCTGCAGGACGTGGCCGTGGAAGGTGTGCACCAGCTTGGGGCGCGGGCGCAGGCTCAGCGCCGCCAGCCGGCCGATGGCGCCGGCCTTGGCCATATGGGTATGGACGAGGCGGGGCCGGGCCTGGTGGAGCAGCCGTCTCACAGCGACCAGGCCCCGCAGGTCGGTGAGCGGGCGGACGGGGCGCACCAAGGGCACCCTTTCCACCCGTACCGATGGGTCGGAAAGCTCGCCTTCGTGGGCGGGCGGCTGGCCGGCCACGAGCAAGGTGGGGAGCTCGTCGGCCAGGGCCTTGGTGAGCAGGAGCGCCTGGCGGGCGGGCCCGCCGATGTTCAAGCGGGTGATGAGCCGGACGACTGAGCAAGGTGCCGTCACCGGGGCCGTGGGAGGGGACGACCGAGCAGGCTCAGAGGTACTCGACGCGGCCTCCCCGGCAGCGGTGGCGGGTGTCGAGCACGTAGCGGGCACTGGACGCCACCAGGTCGTAGTCGACGTCGTCGTGGTCGGTCAGCACCACCACCGCGTCCGCCGCCTCTAGCTCGTCCTCGGTGAGCCGGGCACGGGCCAGGCGGGCGCCGGTGGTGTGGGCAGCCAGGTCGTCTGGGCCTATGTGGTCGTCCACGTAGCGCACGTCGGCCCCGAGGTGGGCCAGGCGCTGGGCGACGGCGAGGGCGGGCGACTCGCGCATGTCGGAGGTGTTGGGCTTGTAGGCCAGGCCGAGCAGCAGCAGCCGGCTGCCGTTGAAGGCCCGCTTCTGGCGGTTGAGGGCCATGCCCAGGCGCTGGACCACGTAGTCGGGCATGTGGTCGTTCACGTCGTTGGCCAGCTCTACGAAGCGGAAGCTGCGGCCAAGGGAGGTCTTCACGTGCCAGGACAGGTAGCTGGGGTCGATAGGCAGGCAGTGGCCGCCCACGCCGGGACCGGGGTTGAAGCGCATGAAGCCGAACGGCTTGGTCGCGGCCGCGTCGAGCGCCTCCCACACGTCGACGCCGAGGTCGGCGGCGAACATGGCGATCTCGTTGACCAGGGCCACGTTCACGTGGCGGAAGGTGTTCTCGATGAGCTTGGTGAGCTCCGCCTCCCGGGGGCGGGAAACCGGGACCGTCTTGGCCACCAAGGTGTCGTAGAAGCCCTGCACCGCGGCCAGGGAGGAACCGTTCACGCCGGAGACGACCTTGGGCGTGTCGACCAGGCCGAAGTGGCGGTTGCCGGGGTCGATGCGCTCGGGGCTGTAGCCCAGGTGGAAGTCTTGGCCGGCCACCAGGCCGCTGCCTTGTCCCAACAGCCCCGCCAGCAGCTCCTCGGTCGTGCCCGGGTAGGTCGTCGACTCCAGCACCACCACCGCCCCGGGCTTTAGGTGACCGGCCAGGGTACGGCCCGCCTCCTCGATGTAGGACAGGTCCGGGATGCCCTCTTTGAGCGGGGTCGGCACCGTGACCAGGGCGAAGTCGAAGCCCTCCAGGCGGCCGGGGTCGGTCGTCGGCAGGTAGCGGCCGGTGGCCAGGGCCTGGGACAGCTGCGCCGAGGCTATGTCCTCCACGTAGGAGTCGGCCGCGGCCAACCGGGACACCCGCCTGGGGTCCACGTCGTAGCCCACCACCTGGTAGCCGACCTCGACCGCCCGCACCGCCAGGGGCAGGCCCACGTAGCCCTGGCCGACGACCACGACCTTGGCGGGGGGCATGCCCAGATGGTTGCCCAGCGGGCCCTCCAGCGTCAAGACGGGGCCCAGGTGCTGGCCCACTCCACCGTGCGCCGCAGGCCCTCTTCCAGGCCCACTTTCGGCTCGAAACCAAGCGCTGCTCGGGCTGCGGTTATGTCCGCCAGGCTGTGGCGGACGTCGCCGGGACGAGCCTCTAGGTGGCGCGCCTGGGGCACCACGCCCATCACCCGGCCCAGGGTGGCCAGCAGCTCTACCAGGGTGTGGGAACGGCCGTAGGCGATGTTGAGCACCCGGCCGGCTACTGCCTCCGCGGGGGCACTGGCAGCGGCCAGGTTGGCGTCCACCACGTCGGTGACGAAGGTGAAGTCGCGGCTTTGCTGGCCGTCCCCGTAGATGACCGGCGGTTGGCCTCGGGACAGGGCTTGTACGAAAAGAGGCACGGCGGCGGCGTAGCGCGAGCCCGGTCGCTGGCCGGGCCCGTACACGTTGAAGTAGCGGAGGGCCACGGCCTCCAGGCCGTGCAGTTGGGCGAAGACGCGGCAGTAGTGCTCGGCGGCCAGCTTCGACACGGCGTAGGGCGAACGCGGCCAGCACGGCTCGGTCTCCTTGCTGGGCAGGGTGCCGGTCCCCCCGTAGACGCTGCTCGAGGACGAGGCCACGACGCGTCGGACGCCGTTTTCGCGCGCTGCCTGGAGCACGCACAGCGTCCCTTGGGTGTTGACCCAGTTGGTGGCCAGGGGGTCGTCCAGGGACCTCGGCACCGAGGTGTGCGCAGCCAGGTGGAACACGACCTGCACGCCGCGGGAGGCCTTGCGGACCAAGCGCTCATCGGTGACATCCCCCTCGACCAGCTCGGCCCGGTCGCTGACGTTGCCCTTGAGGCCGGTCGAGAAGTTGTCCAGCACACGGACGTTGTCGCCCCGTTCGACCAAGCGGGCCACCAGGTTGGAGCCGATGAAGCCGGCACCCCCGGTGACTAAGACGTCCATGTTCCCCTCTCGGCCACGGCCAGCCACGTTAGCGTTAGCCTGGCAGGGTGTGCGGGATAGCGGGCACCGTGGGCCTAGGCGCGTCCGAAGACGTGGTGCGCAGGCAGCTACGGTGCCTGGAGCACCGCGGCCCCGATGCCATGGGCGTTTTCTCGTCGGGGCCGGGGAGCGTGGGCGAGGCTCGGCTGGCGGTGGTCGACCTGGTGACGGGCGACCCCCCGGTGGCCTCCGAGCAGGGCAGGGTAGGCGCCGTACTGAACGGCGAGATCTACAACTTCAAGGAGCTGCGCCGGGAGCTGCTAGCCGCCGGCCATAGGCTCACTACGCAGGGCGACACCGAAGTGGTGGCCCACCTGGCAGAATCCCTGGGGCCGGTGGAGCTGGCCCGGCGCCTGGACGGCATGTTCGCCTTTGCCACCTGGGACGGCCTGCGCCACCGCCTGGTGCTGGGCCGCGACCGGCTGGGCAAAAAGCCCCTGTACTACTGGACAAATGGCGCCGTCTTGGTGTTCGCCAGCGAGGTCAAGGCGGTGCTGGCTCACCCTGGCACTCCCTGCCGCTTGGCCCCGGAAGCCCTGCCTACTTACTTGACGTTCGGCTACGTGCCTGACCCGGGTACCTTCTTCGAAGGGATCTCCAGTGTCCCTCCGGCCCATGTCCTGGTCTTCGAGCCTGGCCAGCCGCTGCGGCTGGAGCGCTACTGGGCGCCGGCCGCGCCCGGCATGGGCGATGTCAGCCCCCTGGAGCTGGCCCTGGACGAGGCGGCCAGAGCGGTGCGGTCCAAGCTGTCGGCGGCCGTGCAGCGCCGGCTGGTGGCCGACGTCCCAGTAGGTGCCTTCTTGAGCGGGGGCGTGGACTCTTCCAGCGTGGTGGCCCTGATGGCGGGCTCTTTGGCCGGTCCGGTGCCTACTTTCACCATCGGCTTCAACGACCGGGAGGGCTTCGACGAGCGTTCTTATGCCCGGCTGGTGGCCCGGCGCTACAAGACCGACCATACCGAGCTGGTTGTGCACCCTGATGCCACCAGCTTGGTGGAACGGCTGGTCTGGCACTACGACCAGCCCTTTGGCGACTCGAGCGCCCTCCCCAGCTTCTTGTTGTCGGAGCTGGCCCGCAGGCACGTGACAGTGGCCTTGTCTGGCGACGGCGGCGACGAGCTGTTCGCCGGCTACGAGCGCTTCGCGGCCGCGTTGGCCCTGGAGCGCCTGCAACGGCTGCCGGTGCGGCTGAGGGAGGGCTTGGGCAGGCTCGCCTCTGGTGTGCCACCCGCGGCCCTGCCCGGCCGGGCCCGGCGCGCCCAACGCTTGCTTGGTGCCGCCGGCCTCCCGGTGCTAGAGGCCTACCTGTCCTGGGCCCGCTGCGTCCCCGCCCGCTGGCAGCAAGAGCTGTTGGCTGACGGCTGGCAGCGGGTGGTGGAGGGCTACCGGCGGGTGTGGGACCGCAGCCGAGGGGCTGAGCTCCTGGACCGCCTCATGCTGCTCAACCTGGAGACCTACCTTCCCTATGACCTGCTGGCCAAGGTCGACCGGACGTCCATGGCCCACGGGTTGGAGGTGCGTTCCCCTTTTTTGGACACGGCTTTGGTCGAGCTCGCCCTTCGCCTCCCGCCGCAGGCCAAGCTACGCGGCTTGTCGCAAAAAAGGGCCCTGAAGCTCGCGGTTTCGGACCTCCTCCCACCCCAGGTGCTGCACCGGCCCAAGCGCGGCTTTGGGGTGCCCCTCACCCGTTGGTTCCGAGAGGACCTCCGTCCCTATGTAGAAGCCCGGCTCCTCGACCCAGGTGCCCGGGTGCGGGCATACCTGCAGCCAGCGGCAGTGGACGGCCTCGTCGGCGGGCACCTGTCGGGCACCGCCGACCACCGTGACGCCCTCTGGGCCCTGCTGACCCTGGAGGAGTTCCTTCGCAAGCAGGGCTGGTGAGCGGCCTCGGCAAGCAGGGCAGGTGAACGGCTTCGGGTGAGCTCGGCGGTGGCACTGGTGGCGCAGTGGCGGCTCAATGGTGGCGTCAGGCAGGCACATGCGTCGGGCAGGCACTGCGTCAGGGGTTGCTGGCGGCCTCGACAGCTGCCAGCAAGGCCCGGTAGCTCGCTTCCCAAGAATGCTCCCGGGCGAAGCGGCGCCCGGCTGCGCCCAGGGCCGGGGCGGAGCCAAGGGCTTGGGCCAGCAGCCCGGCGAACTGCCGCGGTTCGGCGCACAGGAGGGCAGGGCTGGCCAGCCGGCGGAGGACGGCCGACTCCGTTGCCACCACCGGCAGGCCCGCGGCCATGTACTCGTACAGCTTGAGGGGGTTGACGTGGTCCACCAGCGCGCCGTAGCGAGCCCGGTCAAACGGTATGAGGCCGACGTCCGCGGCGGCCAGGTAGCTCGGGACGTCCCGGTAGGGCCGTTCCCCGAGCAGGTGGAGGTTGGGCCGGGAGGCCAGCCGGCGGCGGGCAGGGCGCTCGGGGCCGACGAGCACGAACGAGACGTCGGGCAGCTGCTCAGCCAGTTGGCCCACCAGGTCGAAGTCGAACCACTCCCGCAAAGAGCCCACGTAGATGGCGATGGGCCTTGGCAGGCGGGCCAGGTCGGCCGGCACTGGGCCGGGGTTGGCGAAGTGGCCGAAGTCGACCCCGTGGGGCAGGTGCAAGACCGCCTTACCTGGCGCCAGGTGGCGCGCCACGGGGACCAGCTCGGCGGTGGTCACCGCCACCATGTCCACCCGCTGGGCCAGCTCCGCCTCGAGCACCGCCAGCTGCTCGGTCGATGAGGCAAAGCCAGGGTTGTAGTCTGTCATCCGGTACACGCTGGTAGCGGGTGCCAGTGCGCCCAGTATGAACGCCCCCAACACCGAGTCGATCACGGCCAGGTCCGGCCGGGAGAAGCCCAGCGAGCGCAGCTCCTTGGCCACGGGCGGCACCGTGAAGCGCCACCAGTCGCGCAGCACCCACGGGTACCTGAGCCCCACCACCGACGACAGGGGAAGGACGGTCATGGGCATGAACTGGGTGACCCCGGTGGCCTCGTCGCGCTGGCCCCTGTGCCACCAGGCGGCCAGGCGGCTGCGGTGGTCCGGGCTCCGAGGGACGGCCAGGGCGTGGAAAGGGGTGACCGGAGTGGACAAAAAGAGCACCCTCCAGCCGTCCCTGGCGAACAGCCGGGCGTAATGGTGGGCGCTTACCTGTACCGCGGAGCGGTAGTGGTGGGCAGAGCAGACCACCACGCTGCGCCCGGCCGGGAGCCCCTGTGAGCGGGCCGAGGTCGGGGTCACCGGGTGAGCCCCCGATGGTCGTGCACCTCATCAGCTCCAATGGCGGGGTTGGGGGGGCGGAAAAAGTGGTGTCGGCAATTGCCCGCTGTGCCCCGGCCAAGGGCTGGCGGGCAGCCGTCGTCAACCCCTTCGCCGGCTCGGAGGGCCCCGAGGCGTTGCGTTCCTTTTACTGGCCGGTCCCCTATTACCACCGGGCCACCCGACGAGCCGCCCAGTTGCCGGCCACACGGTCGTGGGCCTCGTCTGTCCTGGCCGACCTGGCCCCAGCCGTCCTCCATGTCCACCTCCGTCACGCGACAGCCCTGGCCGCCACCCTGCGCCGGCCTCCGGGCACGGTGTGGCTCCTCACTCACCATTACGGGGCGGTGTTGGACTACCAGGGCCGCCGGCTGGCCTCCGCGCTCGACCGCTGGGCCTGCCGGCGGCTGGGCCAGGCCGTTGCCGTCTCCGAAGCCGTGCGCGAGTACCTGGTCGGCCGTTGCGGCTTGGAAGCCGGCCGGGTGGCCGTCGTGCCGAACGGCTGGGGGGGCCACCCTCTTCCCGCCCCTCTGGCCGCCTCCCCGCCGACGGCCATTTCGGTTGCCAACTTCAGGCCGGAAAAGGGCCACGACGTCTTGGTGCGAGCCTTTGCCGAGGTCGCCCGCCGCCTCCCCACCGCCCGCTTGGCCCTGGTCGGCAGCGGCCCCACCGAGCCCAGCGTGCGGGCCCTGGTGAGCCGCCTGGGGCTGGGGGCCTCGGTCGACTTCAAAGGGCGCGTCTCGGACATCTGGCCCGAGCTGGCCAAGGCTGATGTCTTCGTGCTGGCCTCGTGGTATGACACCTTCGGGCTGGCGGCCCTGGAGGCCATGGCGGCTGGGCTCCCGGTCGTCGCCACGGCTACGGGCGGGTTGACCGACGTGGTGGGTCACGGCCGGACCGGGTGGCTGGTGCCTCCGGGTGACAAGGCGGCGTTGGCGCAGCGGCTCGCCCAGCTGCTCACCGACGGTAGCCTCAGGCGCCGGATGGGGCACGCTGCCCAGGAGACGGCCTCCACCAGGAGCGAAGCTACCATGGCCGACAGGTACTACGAGCTTTACGGGTCGCTGGCAGAGGCCGCCTGGGCCGAAGGGGCCCGTCACCGGTGAAGCAGGTCGTCGTGCGCTCGGGCCAGGTGGTGGTCACCGACGTGCCTGAGCCGTCCCTCGAGCCAGGCACGCTCCTCGTGTCGGTGGCGGCGTCGTGCATCTCGTCGGGGACGGAGCTGAGCGGGATCGCGGCCGCCAACGTCCCCCTTTGGCGCCGGGCTGCCCGCAACCCGGCGAAGGTCAAGCGAGCAGTCGCCATGGTGGGCTCCCAGGGGCTGCGCCACACCCTGTCCGTGGTGCGCGACCAGGTGGGCAGTGGCGTGCCGCTCGGCTACTCGGCGGCGGGGACCGTCTTGGAGGTGGCGGACGACGTCGTCGGGTTCCAGCCGGGGGACAGGGTGGCGTGCGCAGGGGCGGGCATCGCCAACCACGCCGAGGTCGCCCGGGTGCCCGTCAACCTGGCCGTCCACGTGCCCGCCAACGTGCCCCTGGACCAGGCGAGCACCGTGGCCCTGGGCGCCATCGCCCTCCAAGGGGCCCGTCGGGCAGGGGTCTCGCTGGGGGAGTCGGTCGTGGTCATCGGGCTCGGCGCGCTGGGCCTGCTCAGCGTGCAGCTCCTCAAGGCTTCCGGTTGCCGGGTGCTCGTGGCCGACCTAGACGCCAGCCGTGCCCAGGCCGCCCTGGAGCACGGGGCAGACGTCGTCCTCGGCCCCGACGACGACGCCACGGGCCGGGAAGTCGCCTTGCTCACCGCCGGGGTGGGGGCCGACGCAGTGGTCATAACTGCCTCCAGCCCGTCCAACGAAGTTGTTGCCCGCGCCTTTCGCTCGTGCCGCAAAAAGGGCCGGGTCGTGCTGGTCGGCGACGTGGGCTTGGAGCTGAGGCGCAGCGACATCTATGCCAAGGAGCTCGATTTCTTGGTGTCCACGTCCTACGGCCCGGGGCGTTACGACCGCCGCTACGAAGACGAGGGCCTGGACTACCCGGTCAGCTACGTGCGCTGGACCGAGAACCGCAACATGGAAGAGTTCTTGCGGTTGGTCTCCGAGGGCCGCGTCGACGTGGGCCCGCTCGTGGCTACCCGCTTCCCCATAGCAGAGGCCGCCCAAGCCTACGCTGCCCTCAAGTCCGAGCCCCGGCCTTTGTCGGCGGTCCTCACTTACGGCCCTGGTGGCGGGCCGGGCCACGCCAGCTCGGGCGTGCCCAGCTCGACCGCGTCCCGCTCGGGCAATGGCCCGCTCGCCGTGCCCAGCTCGACCGCGTCCCGCTCCCGGCGGCCCAGCCCCGCCGGCGGCAAGGTACGTTTGGCTGTCGTCGGAGCCGGGTCCTTTGCCCGGACCATGCACCTGCCCAACCTGCGTGGCCTACGCGACCTGTACGAGACGAGGTGGCTGGTGTCGCGTTCGGGCGCGGCCACGGCCGAGCTGGCTCGCCAGTACGGCGTGCCCTCGGTGTCCACCGACATAGGCCAAGCCCTGGCCGACGACGACGTCGACGCCGTGCTGGTGGCCACCAACCACGGCTCGCACGCCAGCATCGCCCTTCGGTGCTTGGCTGCCGGCAAGCATGTCTTTGTCGAAAAGCCCCTCTGCACCACCCGGGAGGACCTGGAGGCCGTGCAAAGGTTCTTTGCCGAAGGCCAGGGCGAGGCGCTGCCGGTGCTCATGACCGGGTTCAACCGCCGCTTCTCCGCTCATGCGGCCGCGTTGGCAAGGGCGGTGCGCGACCGCCAGGCGCCACTGGTCATCTCCTACCGCGTAAACGCCGGCTGGCTACCGCCGGACAGCTGGGTCTACGGCCCAGACGGCGGGGGGCGCAACTTGGGCGAGGCCTGCCACATGTACGACCTGTTCGGGTACCTCACCGGGGCTCGCTGCGTGAGGGTGCAGGCCGTGACGACCGGGCCAGTACCGCCGGCTTACCACCGCAACGACAACTTCACCGCCTCCGCGCTGTTCGAGGACGGCTCCCTGGCCACCTTGACCTATACCTCCCTTGGCCCCGGGGGCCTCCCCAAAGAGCGCTGCGAGGTGTTCTGCGACGGCAAGGCCCTGGTGCTGGACGACTTCAGCACGACGACGGCCATAGCCGGCCGGGCGAGCCAGGTGCTGGAGGGCAAGCCGGACAAGGGCCACCGGGCCGAGCTGGAGGCTTTTGGCCGTGCCGTGCTCGGCAGGGGGGACTGGCCCGTCCCCTTGTGGCAGCAGGTCCAGGCGACGGACATGGCCTTGCGGGCCGAAGAGTGCTTCCGCTCCGCCCCGGCCCCGGGGCAATAGCGGCCGATGTGCGGCATAGCCGGCTTGGCCGCCCGCGGGGCCAGCGGGTACCGCCCTGACGGCTCCGTGCTGGAGGCCATGGTGTCTGCGCTCCGCCACCGGGGCCCAGACGGCTCGGGCCACTGGGGCCACGCCGGCCACGGCGTGGCGCTGGGGCACCGCCGTTTGGCGGTGGTGGACCTCTCACCGTCGGCGGCCCAGCCGATGCAGGACGCGGAAGGGTCCTGCTGCATCGTCTTCAACGGGGAGATCTACAACCACCGCCAGCTGCGCTCGGAGCTGGACGCCCTCTGCCGGCCGCCTTGGAGGACCGACCACTCGGACACCGAAGTGCTCCTGTACGCCTTCAAGCAGTGGGGCACTGGGTGCCTACAGCGCCTGGAGGGCATGTTCGCGTTCGCGCTCTACGACGCGGTGAGCAAGGAACTGTTCCTGGCCCGCGACCGGGTCGGGGTGAAGCCCCTCTACTTCGCCGTTGACGACGACCACCTGGCGTTCGCCTCCGAGGCCAAGGCACTGTTGGCCGACCCGGCCTGGTCCCGGGAGCTGGACGAGGAGGCCCTGTACCACTACCTGTCGTTCCTGGTGGCCCCGGCGCCCATGACCATGTACAAGCAGGTGCGCAAGCTCCCCGCCGGGTCGTGGCTCAAGCTGGCTGGCGACGGCAGTACCGAGATGAGGAGGTGGTGGGACCCCTGGGACGATGTGGAGCCCCAGCCCCAGATAGGGCCAACCGAGGCCTCCGAGATCGTGCGCCACGAGCTGGCAAGGGCGGTGGCCTTGCGCAAGATGGCCGACGTGCCCGTGGGGGTGTTCCTCTCGGGGGGCCTCGACTCGAGCACCAACGCGGCGTTGTTCTCGGTGGGGGGGCAGGTGCCGGTGCGGACCTTCAGCGTGGGCTACAGGCCGGGCACCACGAGCTACCCGAGCGAGCTGGCCTTCGCCCGGTTGGTGGCCGGCCAGCTGGGCGCCGAGCACCACGAGGTCGAGCTCGGGGAGGACGACTTGGCCGCCTTCTTGCCAGCTATGGCCCGGGCCCAGGACGAGCCCTTGGGCGACCCGGTGTGCTTCCCCATGTACCACCTCGGCGTTGCCGCTCGCCAAAGCGGCACGCCGGTGGTGCAGGTGGGCGAAGGCGCAGACGAGCTGTTCGCCGGCTACCCGCGCTGGCACCAGCTCCTGCGGCTGCAAAGGGCGTCACGGCTGGTCCCTGGGGGCGCCGTGGCCAAGGCGGCGGCCCGGCTGGGGGCAGGCTTGCTCGATGCCGGCTCTTTCCGCTACGAGTACGCGCGCCGGCTGGCCAGCGGGCTGCCTGTGTTCTGGGGCGGGGCGGAGGGCTTCGGGGAGAGGCAAAAGCAGGACCTGCTAGGGCCGGAGCTGCGCCGGCGCTTCCAAGGGTCGTCGTCGTGGGAGGTGCTCTCACCCCTGCGGCGGGACTTTTGCGACAAGTCCTGGGACCGCTCCGACCTCAGTTGGATGACCTACCTGGACCTGCGCTTGCGGCTGCCCGAGCTGTTGCTTATGCGGGTCGACAAGATGACGATGGCTTCGGGCGTCGAAGCCCGCGTGCCCTTTTTGGACCCCCGGCTGGTGAGCACCGTCTTGGGCTTGCCTGCCCCGGTCCGCCTGGGCGGGGAGCCCAAGGGCCTGCTGAAGCAGGCCGTCGCCGACCTGGTGCCGGCCGAGGTGCTGGCTCGGCCCAAGCAGGGCTTCGGGGTACCCCTGCGGGACTGGATGGGCGGGGCGCTCGGGGTGACCATGGCGGCGGCCTTGGAGCGCTTCTGCCAGGCCACCGGCCTGCTCGACCTGGCAGCGGTGCGACGGCTCCTGGCCGGGCCCAGGCGGGAGCAGGCGTGGTACCTGTTCAACCTGGCGCTGTGGTGGGAGGCCCGCTAGCGCTAGCGCAGCTCGGCGCGCCCGGGTTGGCTCGCTCCGTCTGGCCCAGGCCCGGTGGCCGACTGCACGGGGCAGGCGGGCCGCTGCGTGGGCCGTGGGTGGCCTGGGCCCAGGGCGACGAGCACGTCGGCTATGCGCTCGCCGGCGTGGCCGTCCCACAGGGCCGGTCGCCGGGGGGCAAAGCCACCCTCCAGGGCCCGGGCCGCGGCCTCCAATATGCGCTCGGGGTCGTGCCCGGCCACCGTGTTGGTGCCCTCGCTCACGGTGACAGGGCGCTCGGTGCTGTCGCGCAAGGTGACGCACGGGACGCCGAGGACGGTCGTCTCCTCCTGCACACCGCCCGAGTCGGTGAAGACGACCGCCGCCGACGCTTCGAGTGCGATGAAGTCCAGGTAGCCAAGCGGCTCGACGGCCCGCAGGCCCGTGGGCAGCTCCGTGCCGGCCAGGGCCTTGGCCGTGCGGGGGTGGACCGGGAACACCAGCGGGCAGTGGCGGGCGACCTGGCCCAGGACCGCCAGCAGCGAGCTCAAGGCAGGCGCGTCGTCCACGTTGGACGGCCGGTGCAGGGTCACGAGCCCGTAGCCCTTGGGGGCCACGCCAAGCCGCTCCAGCACCCCCCGGGCCTGGGCCCTGCCCAGGTTGGCGAGGAGGGTGTCCACCATGACGTTGCCGACCAGGTGGACCTGGTCCGGCCGGTAGCCCTCGGCCTGCAGGTTGGCCAGGGCGTCCGCCGAGGGCGCGAACAGCAGGTCGCTCAGGCGGTCGGTCACCACCCGGTTGACCTCTTCGGGCATCGCCCAGTCCCCGCTGCGCAAGCCAGCCTCGACGTGGGCCACGTAGGGCCCGGCCTTGGCGGCCACTAGGGCGCAGGCCAGCGTCGAGTTCACGTCCCCCACCACCACGACCGTGGTGGCTTGGAGCCGCTCTACCAGGGGCTCGAACGCGGTCATGACCCGTGCGGTCGTCTCCGCCTGGGTCCCCGAGCCCACCCCCAGGTAATGGTCCGGCGCCCTCAGGCCGAGCTCGTGGAAAAAGACCTCGCTCATGGCCGGGTCGTAGTGCTGACCGGTATGGACCAGCACCGTTTCTGCCCCCCGCCGCTCCAGCGCGTCCAAGACGGGCTTGACCTTCATGAAGTTGGGCCTGGCCCCGGCCACGCAGACGGCTCGCACCCTGGCTACGGTAGCCTGGCGGCACCCAACGGTGGCCCGACGATGACGTCAGCCGGCTGTGGGCCCCGCCCGCCTGCGGCGCCAGCAAGCCACGGCCAGCCCGGCTCCTTCAGCTGTCAGATCCTAGGTGCCAAGGGCGTCGCCTGCTACCCTCCTCGCCATGGGACTCATCATTGCGCTTACAACGGTCACCGCGAGGCGGATCGGCGAGATCGGCTTCGTCGTCGGTGCCATCGGGGGCTTGCTCCTCATGCTCGGCGCTGGCACCGCCAGCAGGTCGGGGGGCGGCCGAGCCAGCCTGATGCTGGCCGGGTTGTGCATAGCGGTCGGGTTCGTGCTGGGGATCGTGTACATGCACTGGGTATAGGCGCCGCGGCCGCCAACGTGCCCTTTGCCACGGTGGCGGTGGTTGCCGCCAGTCGTGCCGCGAGCCACCCGGCTACTGCCATAGACCAGGTCCGGGGGCCGGCCCAGGCGAGTGCCCTGGCGCCCTTGCCCGTTGGTCGAGTTGCCGGGTCTGCACCCAGTCGGCCTGTCGTGCCATGAGGGGCCCTCATGGCTCACGACGGCGCACCCCGTTGTCCTTGCCAGCACCAGGGCCTGCCGCAGGCACCTGGCGTTAGGCGACCAACCTCAAGTACCCGGAGGTACGGGCACTGTGCCAGAAGAACGTGCCATAGGCGCAGCCCTCGACATAACCGTGCCCGTGCTCAACGAGGAGAGCTGCCTGGAGCAGAGCATTGCGACGATGGTGGGCTACCTGGCGGAGAGCTGCCCGTACGACTGGTCCGTCACCGTGGTCGACAATGGCAGCGAGGACGCTACCTGGGCCATAGCGGCCTCTCTGGCTGCCACGTACGACCGCGTGAGCGCGTTGCACCTCGACCAGCGTGGCCGCGGCGCCGCCCTGAAGGCTTCGTGGGCACGCAGTTCGGCAGACGTGCTGGCCTACACAGATGTTGACCTGTCGACGTCCCTCGAGAGCCTGCCCGCCTTGGTCGACCCGATCGTCAGTGGGCGGGCCGAGGTCTCCATTGGTTCGCGCCTGGCGAAGGGGGCAAGTGTCAGGAGGAGCCTGCGCCGAGAAGTTATATCCCGTACGTACAATGTCATTACGAGAGCAGCCTTCCGCTACGGCGTACGGGACGCGCAGTGCGGGTTCAAAGCTTTGTCAGCGCAAGTGGCCGCCAAGCTCCTCCCCGAAATCGTTGACGACGGCTGGTTTTTCGACACAGAACTGCTCGTGAAGGCGAAGCGTTACGGCTTCCGGGTGCACGAGGTGCCCGTCGCCTGGGTAGAGGACCCTGATTCCCGAGTGCGTATCGTGAGCACGGCGGTGGCCGACCTCAAAGGCATCTGGCGGGTCCTGCGAGAGGGCCAAACGGTCCGAGGCTCGCACCCTGGCGAGCCCCGGCAGCGGTAGTTGCGTAGGCGCCGCTGGCAGCCCTCGGGCCAGGCGGCTGGGCGGGGCGGCCTAGCAGTCCAGGGACAGACCGGCCTCAGTGGCCAGTCGAGGCCACGGTGGCATGGCAAGTGCCTACCGCTGGCCAGCGTCACGAGGCAGGCACGACCGCGACCGACTCAATGTCCCAAGTCGATGTCCCACCCCCCGGGTGCCAGTTGGCCAGCACAACTTTGACCCATGCTCGAGCTGGGTTAGCCACGGGCACCGCCATCACGTAGCTGCCCCCTTGGGCTTGACCGTACCAGAAGTTGCCGGTGGCCCCGCCGAGCCAGTCGTCGTGGCGCAGGTCCAGGGCGCCAATGCTCAGCCCTCCCGACTGCACGGTGCCGCGTGCTACGACCACGTACCGACCTGGCGGGAGCAATATAGAAGGGCTGGACAACTGGTAGGCGTAGGTGCCGCCACTAGTACGAACTGCAACCCCATGAGCCGACTTGCGCAGGCGTGTGCCGGCATAGGTGGCCCACCCCGGGCCCTTGTGGCCGAAGTCCCAACTGGCGACGGGGGCTGCAGTGGGCACTTGTCCTGAGAGCTCTGGGAGGGTCGCCTCAGAGGCATAGGCGAACCGAGCCCTCCATATAGTGGCGTCGTGCCCCAAGACCACCGCTGCGGCTGCGAGGACGAGAGCAGCAGCGGCTACCGGCACCACAGGGACAGAGGTCCTTCCGGCCCCTTGTAGGCCGCTACTTGGCTGGAGCCAGCGCCCTGCGGCCGGGTAGTGGCGGCGCAATATGGCGGAGCTTCGCTGCTCGGCGAACGCCAAGGGGCGGCCGATGGCCAAGAACGCGGCCAAGCCGGTCATCGCCAGCCACGGCAGTTGGTACTCGTCCAGCGGCACGGTGAGCACGGGCGGCAACGACGTGACGAAGAGCACGGGCAGGAGCAGGAGCGGGAGCGCCGTCTCCCTGCGCTGCTCCTTCCAGTACAATAGTGCAACTATGTAAATGACAATAGGGAGCCAAAACTCATGGACAGCGCTGCCTACGACGACCACCGTCTTTTCGGCGTAGTCAGCTAGGACGTAGCCGGGGTCATGTGCGACCACGCTGGCAAAGGCGTGCTCCACGTCTTGTTCGTACGCGGGCGACTGGTCTTGGACATTTGGGTCGTACAGCAGTGCCGTCGCCAAGCCGTCAGTGTCGCTGTACTCGATGCCAAAACGGTTGGGCTGGATATAACTGAGGCCGAGGTAGATTTGGTGCCACAACGGGTGAGTGGCGCTCCCTGAGCTGGTAAGTGAAGCCGCAATTTCGTGGTCCCTGTAGGCGCGCACGCCGTCCAGCGCGAAGGGGTAGACCGACAACATAGCCAAGAAAGCGATGCCGAGGGCAGCGAGCCGGGGCCTCCAACCTTTGAGCCAGCAGAGCGCAGCAATGACGGCAGCCAGGAATAGGCCGGTGCCCGTGTACGACCTTATCGAGTCGCAGAGGCTGGCGAGGACGCACACTGCCCCGATGCCTACGAGGCGGCCAGCGGTCGAGCGGTGCCTCAGGGCCAACAGCAATGGGACGGCCAGGAGGAGCACGAGGGCGGGTGCCCAGTACACGTCCACGAGCGGGACAGCCGTTCTCAGGATGTACCACAATGCCGCCGGGGCCAGCACAGCAGCCAACAGGGAGGCGAAGATCTCATAGGCCAGCAGCGGGTAGACCAGGGCGCCAAGAGCCGCTAGCGCTATGTAAAGGTCCCGAAGGGCAGCCCGGGGGTCGGCCAGCCCGAGGTAGTGGGCGAGGAGTGGTACGTAGAGGTACATGCCTTGGTCATCGCCTGGCCCGACGGCGTAAGGTGTCCCCGGTAAACCTGGTATGCCCTTGTGAGCCGACAAGTTGGCACCAGCATCACCAGGCTTGGGGGTGCCTTGGCTGAGGACACCAAGCAGCGGTGGGCCCCCATGGTCGAGCACGACGATGGAGCGTTGCATGTCGGCCAGGCGCCCCCCTTGCATGCTCACCTGTGAGGGGGTCGGCAAGCTGTGGCCCAAGAGCAGCACCATCACCAGCGCTCCTATGCAACCTGCGAAAAGGCAGATGAGCCGAGCGGTGCGGGCGGGCAAGGCCGGGCCCGAACTCGGATGTGACGTTATGGCCACAGGTGTTGCTCCAGGCAGAACGACTGGAAGTCACTGCGGGACGCTGCTGTCCGAAGGCCGCTTGCGGCAGCCGAGACCAGGGGGGCGAACCTGGCGTCGACCCGAGCCGCCTGTTGTGCCTCCTGCTCGACTACGCTCAGGGGCGACTCGTCCCGGACGATGAGGGCGTACCCGGCCGAGCAGGCCAGGAGGGCCTGTTGCCTGCCGTTGGGGAGGGGGAAGTGGGTCCAGGCCGGCTGGGTTGCCTCGGCCCTGGCCCACAGCAACGCACCGGGCACGGCGAGGAGCAGGCACAGTGCAGCACCAAGGGCGATGGCCCAAAGGCGCCTACGCGACATCGGGCCGGGTGGTGGTCGGGGCCTGCGTGGGCTGGCTGCTAAGGGCCCAGTGGCCCTCGGCGACCCAGGCCGTCGCCTGGGCCAGGACCCTTTTGGCATGGACGTTGAAGTCTATGAGCTGGCGGACGGCTACGTGCACGTCGGGGTTGACCGTGTAAAAGGGGTCGCTCTCCCGGTAGCGGTCGTAATAGCCTTCGCGTGCGACCTGTAGGCTGACCGAATAGGGACCTGTCCCCAGCATGAGGTGGTCGAGGGTCATTGATACGGTGCCCTGAGGAGCGCTGTTGTAGTCGAAGCGCAGCGACCGTGTGAAGACACGGCAGGATGTGTCGACGCCGCTGCGTTGCAGGGAGACTGCGATGTCGCAGTTCTCGTTGAGCTCGGGGTCCCTGACCTCGTAGTCGAACGAGAAGGTGAAGGGTTCTCCGTGCCAGAAGTCGAACGTCTCTTGGCCGGAGGCGTTGGTGAGCCGGGGCCCTGCAATGCGTATGCGCCCGGTGCCAAAGACGCTGGCGGTGCCCGGGTGCCCCGAGAGGGCCCCTTGTGTTGTGAGGCCTTGCCCCAGGGGCAGCTCCACGTGCTCCCAGCCCCGGTTGCCGACTTGCAGGAGCTGTTGGGCGACCAGGTGCTGGTCCACCCGGCAGCTCACCACCAGCCCGGCGGCTGTGTCAGCCCCTAGCTCTATGGCAAGGGTGAGGTGGCGGAGGTCGTCCAAGGCGGCTGAGGGTACCAGCATGGTGCCGCCCGCCCGGTGGAACGGCGAGCCGTAGTCCCGCATCGGCCGGGCCGGGGCCTCCAGCCAAGTGCCCACGTCGCCCCAGCAAGTACCCTCCAGGTCGAGAGCGCTGCTGGCGGGGCCGCCGTCGGCCAAGTTGCCGGCTGGGTGATCGTCAAGGGTGCTGGTGGTGACGCCGTCGACCACAGGCAGGCGGGCTATCTCCTTGGACTGCGAGAGCAGCCGGACCGAGCGCAGCCAGACCGGCCCTGGCAGCGGCCCGCCGTCTGCAGAGGACAGCTCCACGTGCAGGGCCCTGGGCTTGTGCCTGGGGCGGTCCTGGTCCCGCTGGAGGGCGAGGGCTGACTTGCTCCTGAGGCGCGCCTCTTCCTGCTGGCGGATGGAGTCCTCGTAGGCCTTGACGGCGTCCTTGGGGTCGCCGTCGAACACCACCCGGCCTTTTTCCAGCCAGACCATGCGGTCGCACACCCGAGCGGAGGTGTAGATGTCATGGGAGACCAAAAGCAAAGTGGCGCCTTCGCGAGCTGACAGCTCGTTGATCCGGTCGAAGCTCTTGCGGGTGAAGTACGCGTCGCCGACCCCCAGCACCTCGTCCAGGACCAATATGTCGGGAGCGGTGACGGTCGAGGTGGCGAACATGAGCCGCAGCTTCATGCCCGTGGAGTAGGTCTTCAATGGTTGGTCGATGTACTCTTCCAGCTCGGCGAAGTCGACCACTTCGTCCAAGAGCTCTGAAGCCCGGCGCCCCGAGATCCCCAGTTGGGCGAAATAGGCCTTGGCGTTGTCCCGGCCGGTGAACTCAGGGTGGAACCCGGTGCCGATCTCGAGCAGGGCCCGGGCGTTGCCGTTGACCTCTATCGACCCGCTGGTGGGCGGTATGACCCCGCTCACCAGCTTGAGGAGGGTGCTCTTGCCCGCGCCGTTGCGGCCGATGACCCCGAGACGTTCTCCTCGGGCAACCGTGATGGACACGTCCTCCAAGGCGAAGTGCTCGGTGTAACTGCCCCGCCGGCCGATGCCCAGCAGGTCCAAGATCCGTTGCTGAGGACGCTCGTAGAGCCGGTAGACCTTGGTCAGGTGCCGGGCCGCGATCGCGGGCTTGGTGGCGCTGGTCATGGGTGCTCAGTCGTAGTCCACGAGGTGGGGCTTGGCCCGGGCGAAGAAGGCGGCCCCTACGAAGTAGGTTACGAGGGCGATGGCACCCGCAGCCAGCAGGGACGCCCAGTCCCAGCCGGTGGCGGGCAGGGTAGCCAGGCGGAAGGGCAACAAGAGGTAGTACACCGGGTTGGCCCAGACGATGAAGTGGTAGCCGACGGGCAGGGCGGCCGGTTTGAAGGCGATGGGGGACACGAACAGCACGAACAGGACCAACAGGTTGGTGAAGTAACCGACGTCGGGGAACAGGACCCCAAGCGGGGCCAGGAACATGGCCACCCCCAGCAAGTAGGTGGCTTCGATGGCGAGCGCCAGGGGGAGGACGGCCAAGCGGGGGCTGCCGGAGCCGCTGGCCAGGTCCAGGGCCAGCAGCATGGCCAGCCCGACCACCTCGCTGACCAGGGCCATGCCCACCGCCCGGGCCGGGATCATCTCGACCGGCAGGATGATGTTGCGGACCAGGTGAAGGTTCTGCTTCACCGATACCACGCCCGCCGTGACCGCCTCCATGACCGCGATGTAGGGCACCAGGCCGGAGAAGATGTAGACGACGTAGTCGAGGGTGGAGTAGCTCCGGTACCGGACCTTGAACACCACCAGGTAGACGAACAGGTATATGGCCAGCCAGAGCACGGGGTACAGCACGATCCAAGCCCGCCCGAGCAAGGAGCCCGAGTAGCGCTTCTCGAGCTCGACCCTGGTGGTGGCGGCCAGGACCTGGCGGTGGCGCCCGAGCAAACGGGCCAAGCGGAGCCCGGGGCCGACGAGCCCCGCCCGGTCCGCAGAGCGGGCCCGGGAGGGCTCAGCCACCTGGGTGCTCCTTGGCCCCATAGCCAGGCGAGAAGGGCACCGGGGCCGGTACCAGGCGCTGGAGGCCTGCCGGGCTGGTGACCACGGCCTCGGCCCGGGGCCGGACGGCGGGGCCGTGGGGCCCCGCCAGCCGGGGGACAGCATCGCTCACGGCAACATACTGGTCGGCGAGCCGCACCTCTCGCACGGTGGGGGGCCCGTAGCCCCAATGGGCGCCGGCGAAGCCTTCCGGCCCGAACCACAAGCAGCGGGCCCGGGCGCGCTCGGGGAGCAAGAACAGCCCGGCGCTCAGGTCGCCCGGCTCGGCGCCGTCCATGTGAGGGACCAGGTGGGCCTGGGCCGAGCGGTAGGCATTGCGGGCCTCTGGCACCGGGGTGTACAGGTAGCTCCCCGGGTCCCGGGACCAGGGGCGGCCGTCCAGCTCGACCTCCAGGCCCAGTTGGTCGTTGTGGCTGTGGCCGCCCCCGCCGGCCTGGCCTACGGGGCCGCAACGGATGGCCAGGTACAGCCGGCGCGAGCGCAGCACGAACAGCCCGAAGTCCGGGAACGCCACTGCCTCCAGGCCATCGAGGAGCCCGCCACCTCCCGGTACCAGCCTCCACCGCAGGGTGCTGTGGCTGCCAGCCGCCTCCAGTTCGTCCACGCTGAGGCCGCCCGAGCTTGCGCCCGGCCTTGCCCCGATGGGCACCGGGGCACCTCGCCACAGCGCCCGGCAGGCCTGGGTGGCCTCCTGCCCGCTCGCCCCGGAGGCGGCCCAGGCCACCTCGGCCGACAAGGCCCGCCCGAGGCTCCCCCTCTCTGGCCCGTCCAACAGGGCTTGGCCGGCCACCAGCAGGTGGGCGTGGGCCAGGCTGTCTTGTGCCCAGTGGACGTCGTCGTCCGGGAGCTCGTCGTAACCCTCGAGGTTGGCCCAACGGGCCTTGGCCTCAGCCACGGTCACCCTCGCTGGCAACGGTGCGACCGCCAAGAAGCGGCCGCTGTCGTTGTCACCGACCTGGGCCACCTGGCCGTCGTGCCTGGTGGCCCACGCGCTGAACCCCAGCATCCGCCGTACCCGTTCGAGCTGGCCCTGGTACTGCGGTGGCGTCAGCGCACCCACGCTGGCCAGCAACGCCGTCGTGTAGACGACCATCTCGGCAGACAGGCGGTGGTAACAGGTCGAGGCCTCCTTGTTGCCGCCGTCTGGGTAGAACTGCAGCTCCGTCTCGGCCACCAGCTCACGGGCAGCCAAGGCCAGCCAGCGCCGGGCCGAAGAGGGCGGGCGGCCTCCGTTGGCCAAGTAGGCGCTGGCAAAGGCCAGCCCGCAGATGTCGGCCAGGTAGTGGTTGGACCTGAACACCGGGTGCCACTCCAAGTTGGCGGCTATGAAGCGGGCGTGGTCGTGGACCGAGGCCACGAGCACCGCCTCGAAGGCTGGGTCAGCTGGCGCCCCGTAGGCGCGCAGCAGGTCGTAGGCGACCAACCAGTTGGCTACCCGGATGGCGACGTCCATGGTGCAGCTCCAGTTGACGCCGTAGCGAGGGGGGTTGGTGGCGATGAAGTCGAGGACCTGGTCCTTGACTTCAGTGAGGTAGCGCTCGGCGGGCAAAAAGCGGCGGTCGCCGGCCACCGCCGCCCCGTAGGCGAGCGCCAGGCGGGGCAGGTGCTGGGCGCGGGCTAGCTCCCAGGGGACCTTCACGTCGGCGCCCGGCACCTGCCCGTAGGTGATGTCCCGGTACCAGGTGGTCGGCTCCCAGCGGAAGCCGGACTTGAAGTCCACGTGCCAGTCGATGGGGCGGTAGCCCCTGCTCACCAGTCCCCATGCTTGACGTGCCCGGGCCAGGTTGGCCGGGTTCACCCTGCCCGCCAGCCAAGCGCCGCCCTCGTCGGCCGCGACCTGCGGGCCGGGTGCGAAGGCGTGGCCTTCGGTCCCCCGGTAGCGGCGGCCGTAGCGGACTTGCACCCAGCCCGAGCCGAGCAGGTCGAAGCGGTGCTCGACGTAGCGGAGGCAGGCCCCGGCCAGGGCGTCGCCGCCGCTGCCGTCCCAGGTGCTGGCCGGGGCAGGCAGGATCCGGGCCAGGCTTGGCCCCAGGCCGCCCGGGCCGCGCCGCACGCCGGAGTAGGTGGGCAATACCCGGTCGCGCTGGCGGCTGGCCCAGCGCGTCGAAGCACCCCACGCCCGGCGCCCAGCTTCCCTGGCGACAGCCCGGGGTGGTGCGGAGAGGGCCTTGCGGGCCAGGCTCACTACCTTGCGCGCACCCTTCACCCCGAGCCCAGCACCTCCTCGGCCCTGGCTGCTATGCGCTCAGCGTGCTGGTGCCATGTGTAGCGTTCGACGGCGTCGCGCCGGGCCTGGTCGCCCAGGCGACGGCGCAGGCCCGGGTCGGCCACGAGGGCGGTGATGGCCGCGGCCAGGTCTTGGTCGTCCCCCGGGCGGACGAGCAGGCCGTTGCGGCCGTGCTCGACCACCTGGCCCAGCTGGCCCAGGTCAGAGGCCACCACCGCCTTGCCCATGGCCAGGTACTCGAACAGCTTGGTCGGGGAGCCGAAAAAGACGCTGCCGTCGGCGTTTGGGACGTGCGGTGCCACCAGGATGTCGCAGGCGGCCATATAGGCCGGGCCCTCGGCTTGGGGGACCAGCCCGGCAAAGGTCACCTGCCCCGACAGCCCAGCCGCCTCGACGAGCGCCCGGGTGGCTGCCAAGCGCGACCCGTCCCCGACGAACAGCAGGTGCACGGGCACCGGGGAGCGGGCCACCACCAGGCGAAAGGCACGAGCCAGCACCTCCGCGCCGTGCCAGGCGCCAAAAGTGCCCACGAAGCCCACCACCACGGCCTCGGGCGGGGCCCCAAGGCTGGCCCGAACGCCGGAGCCGTCGACTGATGGGTGGTAGCGGTCGGTGTCGGCCCCGTTGGGCACCACGAGGATGCGCCCTTCGGGCACGCCGCGGGCCGCCACCTCCTCGCCCAGGGCTTGGCTCACGACCACGACCAGGCTGGCTGCCCTCAAGTTGAGGTCCTCGATGGCTATGGCCAGCGGTTCGTGGCGCAGGGGGCGGTGGCCCCAATGGCGGCTGATCCAGGCGTCAGAGCCGTTGTACTCGAGCACGAGCGGCACCCCGAGGTCCTGGGCCAGGGCGGCGGCAGCATAGCAGTAAGCGGTGGCCCGGTGGTACAAGAAGGCCGGCACCCGGCCGTCGAGCAGCTTCAGGACCTGGTCGTGGACGTGGCGGTTGAACTCGAGCCGCCACAGCAGGTCAACCGAGGGCCGAAAGGGGCTCGGGGGCAGGACATGGGCTTCCAGGGCAGGGCTCACCAGGGGTACCGGGGCGGTCGTCACCATGACCGCGCGGCGCCCTCGGAAGCGCAGGTGGTTGACCACCCCCGAGATGTGGGCCACCGCCCCACCGGCTTCGACGTCGAAGACCAAGTCGCTCCGCAGGTACAGCGGCGCGTCGGGCCCAGGGCGGGGCGGCTGCCTGCCCGAGAGGGCCAGGCTCAAGGCCTCGACCTGGCGTCGGGCGCGCCTGATAGCCAAGGGTGCCCGGAGCCGGTCGGCGAGCCAGCGGGCGCAGAGGCCGGCTAGGTAAGTGGCAGAGACGTCCTTCTTGGTGCCGCTGTCGTCCTCCAGCCAGCAGGCGCCCCTCGCCAGCACCCGCAACAACAGGGCCGTCTTCAGGGGGTTGGGCAGCCAGGCCAGGTGCTTGGCCATGGCCCGGGCCTGGCGGTAGCGGAAGCAACGCCGTGGTAGCTCCCTGGCCAGGTGCCACCGGGCCACCTGGTCGAGGCTGGCGCGCTCTTCGCCGGCCGAGGCGGGGCCCGGGTGCCCCCCCAGCTCCAGCGTGAAAAGCTCCCGGGCCTCCCGGGGCGGCACCGGTCGGTCAGCTCGCGCCGCGGCCCTCACCGAACCACGCCTCGTGCCAGAACACCGCATTGAAGATGGTCCACAGTTGGAACCCGTGGCCTCCGGCGCCGGCCATTTGGGCCTGGAGCATGGCATTGACATGCTCGTTGTCGAGCAGGCCGCTCCTCGACAGCCCCGAACGCCGGTAGGTGGCCAGGCAGTGCTGGCCGAAGCCGGGCTCGGCGAACCATTGGTCCATGGGCGCCCCGAAGCCCTGCTTTTTGCGGTAGACGGTCTCGTGGTCGAGCAGGCGGCTGGCCGCCAGCTTCAGCACCTTCTTGCCCAGCCCGTCGTCCAGCTTGTACTCGGCGGGCAGCCGGTCGGAGAACTCGACCACGTCGTGGTCCAGGTAGGGCACCCGGGCTTCCACGGCGTGCGCCATGGTCATCTTGTCCACCCTCATGAGCAGGTGCTCGGAGAGCCTGAGGCGGCGCTCCAAGAACGGTACCTGGTAGAGGACCGCAGGCTCGGCCACTTCGCCGAGCTCTTCCAGGTAAGCGGAGATGACCTTGGCCGAGTCGGCCACGGCCAGGCTGGGCGGCAAGAGCCCCTCCACCGGGCAGTCCACTTCTTGGCGGAAGCGCTCGGGGTGAGGCGTAAGCCGGCGGCGTTCAGCCCCCCAAAAGCAGGTGGCCCCGCCCCAGAACAGCGGCTCGCCCCGCCTTGCCCGCTCAGCGACCTCGGCGTCCTCAGTTGAGATGAAGGGGGAGGGTGACCGCTGGCGCCAGGCGTCCAGGCCCCGCCGTGCCAGCCGCCGCCAGCGCGGTACCTTTTCACCGGCCAGTGCGGGCAAGTAGACCTCCAAGTACTTGCGCCGGTAGTGCTCGCACCACCAGTAGCCGAGGAAATGCTCGTCGGCCCCCTCTCCCACCTGGACCACCGTGGTCCCGCTTTGCTTCACCAGCTCGGCGAGGAAGTACAGCGGTATGCAAACGTTGTCGGCGATGGGCTCGTCCTGCAACCTGACCAGTTCGGGTAGGAAGTCGAGGGCCTCCCGGCTGTTGATGCGGCGTTCGTGGTGGTCGGCCCGGAAGCGGCGGGCAATGCGGCGGGCATGGTCGAACTCGTTGTTCTCCTCGTAAGAGCCATAGCCGACCGTGAAGGTGGTCACCGGGCGGTCCATCAGCTCGCTCATCAGGGCCACGTTGAGGCTGGAGTCGACCCCGCCGGACAAAAGCGCCCCAAAGGGGACGTCGGAGACCATCCGGCGCTCGACCGACTTGCGCAACAGCCGGAGGACCTCGTCGGCGGCCTCGTCCAAGCTGAGGTCGGCTGGCGACAAGAGGTCCTTGGCTGCCGGCTTGCTGTCCCACCAGCGCCTGGCCAGGGCGCGGCCCGAGCCGTCGATGCTCACCATGTAGCCGGCCGGCAGCTTGAAGATGCCCCGGAACATGGTCAAAGGGGCAGGGGCGACGATGAACGTGAGGTAGTGCCAAAACGCGGTGAGGTCCATTTCCCGGCTCACCCGGGGGTGCTCCAGCAGCGCACGGATCTCCGAGGCGAACAGCCATTCACCACCTGGCAACCGGGTCAGGTACAACGGCTTGACCCCAAGGCGGTCGCGCACCAGGTGCAGCAGGGGGCGGGAGGGGTCGCGTTGGTCGTAGACGGCGAACGCGAACATCCCGTAGAGCTGGCCCAGGCACCCGGGGCCGAGGCTTTCCCAGGCGCGCAGCAGCACCTCGGTGTCGGAGTGGTCCGTCCTCCAACCGTGGGCCCCGGCAGCCGCCATTTCGGCGCGTAGTTGCTTGTGGTTGTAGATCTCACCGTTGAAGACGACGGCCAGGTCGCCTCCGGGCAGGGCCATGGGTTGGCCCGCTTCAGGGGAAAGGTCGATGATCGCCAGCCGCCGGTGACCGAGCAGGCAGCGCCCGTCGGGGGAACGCCAAAAGCCGGCCCCGTCTGGGCCTCGGTGGGCCATGGCGTCGCGCATGGCCACCAACGTGGCCTCATCGGTGGTGGCACCCTCGGGCCGGTAGGCACCCACGATCCCGCACACGGCCCTAGCTCCGCGCCCACAGTTCGTCCGCGGCCCGGGCGGCCGAAGCAAGGTCGACCTCCACGTCGAGGGGGGCCAGGGCCCAAGTGACCCTCTCCGGCCCGTCGCTCCTTGCCGCGCGCAGCCTGGAGGCCGGTAGCCGGCGGCCGTAGCCGGGCGAGTACCAACACTGCTCCTGCCAGATCGCCAGGTCCCCTACCCACAGGCACCCACCCCCGTCGGGCCCCCGGAGCAGGGCACGGCCCTGGCCCACTTCGGCCTTCACGCCCGGGTAGAGGCTGAACGACCACTCGACCACGTGCCCGTCGGTACCGCTCAAGAAGTCGTCCACCACCAGGACCGCCCCCTCCACGATGCTCACCCGGCGGCGGAAGGTCACACCCAGCCGCTCATAGGCGCTGTGCGAGCCGGCCACGCCCATGTCGGTGGCCTCCAGGTGGCCGCTCCCCCGTGCGAACAGGCGGAACAGCAGCTCGGGCCGCAGCTCGTGCTGCTCTTGGCCGTCGACCATGACCGTGGTGTGCGCCCGGGTGGCCCGGAACGCATTGCGCGCTTGGGGGTCGGAGGTATAGCTGTAGCTGCCCGGGTCGGCGAGCAAGGGCTGCCTGCCCACCGACCACTCGACCGATAGCTGGTCGTTGTGCTTGTGGTTGCCGAAGCCGTCGGTGCCTATCGGCGTGTTCGCGATGAACAACTGGGACGGCCCGGCCCGGACCACTCCGGCCCCGCTGGCCGGGAAAAGGCGCACCGGGGCTTGCTGGCCACCGGGCGCGGCCGCCTCGCCCGGGAGGGCACCGTCCCCCCAAAAGACCCTTTCCATTTGGTCCGCGGGCCCCGTGCCCTCAGCCCATCGGGGCTGGCCCAGCACGTGGGCGGCGGCGACCAACAGCCAGTCCGCTGACTCGGTGGGCCACTTCCCGTACCGGGTGAACACATGGGCCCGGCCGTCGTCGGCGTCCCCCAACTGCGGGAGACGACCGCCCTCCTGACGTACGGCGGCCAGGAAGTCGAAGCCGGCGGCGACCCGCTGGCGGTACGCCTCCGAAAGACGGTGCCCAGCCTGGTTGCCAAGTGCCCAAGCTGACAGCAGCATCTCCAGCACCAAGCGCAGGTAGGGGATGCTGGCTTCGAACGGGCCCCCGTCCGGGTTGACCTGCCTTTGGCATTCTGCCTCCAGTGCCCTTTCGGCCGTACCCCGCCAGAGGGCGCCGGCGTCGAGCCCGGGGAAGTTGAGCGCCAGCCAGTACAGCCCGAAAACGTTGGCCAGGTAGTGGTTGGACGTCACGACCCTGCCGTCAAGCGTGCCGAACTCGAGGTGGGCGAGCATGAAGCGGCCGTGGGCCACCAGGGACCGGCAGAACAGCTCCCACCATCGCCGGCCCAAGCAGGGGCTGCCCTGGAAGAACCCCAATGCGGCCAGCCACCCCACCACCCTCAGTGACACGTCCATGTTGCAGGCCCAGTGGGGCCCCAGCCGTACCGGGTTGCGCCGGGTGAAGTCCGAGATGCTGAGCGCGAAGCAGCGGGCGTACCTTTCGTCGCCGGTCAGCCAGTACGCCTGGCCGACGGTGACCAGGTGCTGGGCACGGCTGACCTCCCAGGGGCCTTTCACGTCGGCCCCGGGGGGCGGCAGGGCCAGGGAGCCCCAGCGCCACTCGCTGGGCCACCGGGGGAAACGCTTGCCGCTGAGCGGGTCGCGAGGCCAGTCCAAGCGGGCTACGCCCCCGGGCGCACGCCGCCTGGCCAGGGGTACTCCTTCACGCCCGAACAGGCTGAGCCTGCCCGCTACCGCGGCTTCAGCCACGCCCAGGATGCCTGGCACCGCGTCAGGCCAGTTGCTGCGGACGTCCTGGACGAAGCGGGCCCGGTCCACCGGCAGGAAGTTGCGCCGGCCGGCGCCGGCCACCTGGGCCTCCACGTACTCGGAGAAAGTGCCCAGGCCGTTGCGCCTCAGCAGGGCCGTCATCTCTCCCCGGCTGGGCAGGCCGCCCCAGCGGAGCTGTAGTTCCCAGATCCTTTCGGCAACGAGGTCGGCCCGCCTGCGCTCTTGGCGCACCAGCCTCTTGGCCGGGGCCGTGACTGCCGCCAGTCCCACTACCGGAGCGCCTTGTCTGCCTTCACCACCAGGTTCCAGCCCATGACCCGCCCCAGCCAGGACGCGGGGACGGCCCGCAGCGGCTTGGGGCGCTCGGCCGGGGTGAACTGGTACTTGTGCACCCGGACGCGCTCGAAGCCGGCGAAGAGCCGGCGTAGCGAGGCGGCGGTGTAGACCTTCACCAGGGGCCTGGCGCCGGTGGTGGACAGCTCGACGTTGCGGGACATGATCTCGCCCATGGAAAGCTCCTCCAACTGCCACTGGCGGAGGCCGATGTCGCCCACGAGCTTGGCCCAGTAGTGCCAGGAGACCTCGGCGTAGACCATCACTATGGCCCGGCCCCCCGGGCGCAGCACCCGGTGCAGCTCTTCGACGGCCCGTTGGGTGCGCGGGGTGTGGTGCAGGGCACCGTTGGAGTACACCAGGTCGAACGAGCCGGCGGCGAAGGGGAGGTCCTCGCCGTCACCGGAGACGAAGTTGCCTTGCAGCCCCCTCAGGGCGAAGTTCTGCCGGGCGAGCTGCAGGTGGCCGGTGGACAGGTCGCAGTCGGTGGTGGACGCCCCGTTACGGGCGAACTGCACCAGGTCGGTCCCGATACCGCCCCCTACTTCCAGGACCTGCTTGCCTGCCCAGTCGGTGAACTCCATGACCTTGGGCATCCATGGCGCGTAGTCCACGTAGCGGTAGCGCTCGGCCTCCGCGAACCACTCGAGCGTGCCCTCTTCGGCCTGGGCGACGTAATGGGAGCCGCAGGGGTCAGCGTCCCACTGCCGCTTCACTTCGGCTTTGTAAGCCGTGACCGTAGCCGCTTGGCCCTCGGCGGTCCCGTGGCCTGGCCCGCTGTGCGCACGGCCCGCTCCGTCGGCGCGGGCGTCGCCGTCGCTGCGGTCTGCATGGCCCCTGGTAACGGTCTCGGGTTGGCCCCTGGTGGCCGCCTCAGCGGGGCGACCCGCCACCGCTCGAGCGCGCTGCCTCGGGGCAGCAGGCCGGGCCCCGGTGCTGGACGCGAAGGCCAACAGGCGCTCGACGTGCTTGGCCCAGGTGTAGCCCTCGACGAGCGCCTGGCGGGCGTTGCGGCCCAGTTGGGCGGCCACCTCGGGCCGGCCCACCAGGCTGCAGAGGGCCTCCGACAGTTGGGCTGCGTCCCCCGGTTCGCACAGCACAGCCCGGCGGTCCCCCACGACGAGGTCGTCCTGGGCGACCTCACTCGGTTTCAGGGCCGGCCGGAGCACTTCGCCGATCTGCTCCAGGTCGCTGGCGACGATGGCGCCACCCGTGGCCATGTACTCGAAGAGCTTGGTCGGCGACCCGAAGAACGGGCTGTCCACCATGTGGCTGGCATGCGGCGAGACGAACACGTCGCACGCCCGCAGCAGCCGGGCGCCTTCCTCGTGGTCCACCAGGCCGGTCATCACGACCCTGTCCTTGCCCCCGCAGTTGTCGACCGCCTCTTGGACCAGCGGCCGGAGCTTGCCGTCGCCGATGAGCAGGAACGCCGCCCGGGGAGAGCGCCCCAGGACCTGGGGCAGTGCTTCGGCCAGCACCTCGATGCCGTGCCAGCCGCCGAAGCTGCCGGTGAAGCCGATGACGCAGTCGCTCGGGGCGAAGCCAAGCTCGCGGCGCAGGGCCGCCTTTTCCTCGCCAGAGGCCGGGCGGTAGGCAACGGGGTCGGCACCGTTGGGGTTGACGAGGATCTTCTCGGGGGCCACGCCCCTTTCCACCAGCGAGGCGCGGATAGGCTCGGACACGACGGAGACCACCGTGGCCTGGGCGAAGGCAGCCTCTTCGACCTCTTCGAACAGCTCCGCGCCCGAGTAGCCAGTGGCGTCGAAGCTCTTTTTGATCGACAGCTCGGATCCGTTGTACTCGACCAGGTAAGGGATGCCGAGCTCGTGGCAGAGCTGGGCACCGGCGAGGTTGCCCAGGCAGAGCCGCTCGTACACGAACGCCGGCTCGACGGCTTCGAACAACGGCCTCAATTGCAGGGCCCAGGTCGGCGTCGCGCTGAGCAGCGCGGTCTCGTTGGCTTCAGCCGCGTGGGCCTGGAGCACCACCTGGCGGGCCCCGAGCTTGTCCAGCAGTGGGAAGCGGTTGGCCATGAGGCAGGCGAACTGCTCACAGCGGCTGGCGAGCTCCTTGGCCACGTAGCAGGTGTGCCCGTAGCTGCCGCCCGTCTTGATGGGTGCCCAGTAGTCGGTGCGCAGGTAGAGCCCCCAACCCTGGACGCGGCCGTCGCTCAGCTCGGGGAAGGGCACTGGGCGCGCCCCGGCCAGCAGTGCCTGTGCCCGGCTGCGGACTTCTGCCACGGCCCTGTCCTGGGGGGCCGTGGCCAGGCCCAGGTCCCCTCCTACCCCCGAGGGGGGAGGATGGCGGCGGGCGTGGGCCTTGGCCCGCGCCCAAAGCGCCCAGTAGCTGGCCAGGCGAAGGACGTCGACGGCTTCGGCCGCGTGCTCCTGGGGCCAGAAGAACACGACCCGGTACTTGGGCAGCAGGCGGGCGGCGGCGGCCAACTGGTGGCGGCCAGGCCAGCCCCGGGCCATCTCGAAGACCACTCCCTGCACGCGGGCCCGCTTCAGCGACTCCCGGAACGGGCCGAGGAGGCCGAGCTCTGGCCGCCTCAGGCTGACCCTGTCCCTTTCTGCCAGGGCGCCTAGCTCGTCGCTGTGCACCACGCCCGCTTCGGTGAAGCTCGGGGCCACGTACAGCCAAGCGCCCCTTGGCCCCGGGGCCGCCCTCATTTCAGCCGTTCCCTTCTCGCAAGAGGTCTTCGACCGAAAGCGAGACGACCGAGGCCTCCATCACTTCTTCGAACGGTAGCGGGGCGGGCCCGCCGGCAGCCAAGGCGTCGCCCAGGGCCCGGACCTCTTCGGCGTGGCCTTTGTCCACCGAGCCGGACCACAGCACAGCCCCGTCCCCACAGCGCTCGGCCCTGGTGAAATCGTCTACCAGGTAAGCCTGGCCACCGCAGAAGACCTCGACCCTTTCTTTCGGCAAGCCCTGCTTGGGCCCCAGGCTGGTGTAGGTCAAGGTGGCCACGCTGCCGTCGCCGTACGCCAGCGTGGCGACGAAGTTGTCCGTCGGCAGGTAGGTGCCGGCCGGCGCGTTGATGCTGCTGGCACTGACGGCCTCGACGGGTGCCCCGGTCAGCCACCGGAAGACGTCGTACATGTGGCATGCCTCCCCTAGGTTACGGCCACCCCCGTCCGGCCCTTGCAGCCAGCTGTCCAGCGGCACGAAGCCGGCGTTCACGCGGTAGTTGACGACCAAGGGGGAACGCCGCCCGGCCAGCTCGTCGCGCAGCGCCCGCAGGGCGGGCGAGAACCGCCGGTTGTAGCCCACCATCAGGACCGGGGGGCGCTCGGCCGATCCGTAAGCCTCGGCCAGGCTGTCGAGCTCCTCCCAGCTGAGCGCCAGGGGCTTTTCCACGAACACGTGCTTGCCCGCCCTCAGGCCGGCCAAGGCCTGTGCGGCGTGGTGGCGGTGACGGGTGGCAATGACCAATAGGTCGATGTCGTCCCGGCTGAGCACTTCTTCGAGCTCGGTGGCCAGCACCTCGGCCCGAGCCGAGCGGGCCAGGTTGCCTCCTCGGGCCGAGTCCCGGCTCACCACCGCCGCCAGGGAGAACCGGCCGTCTTCAGCCAGGCGGGGCACCAACATGCTGGTAGCGAACGCCCCGGCCCCCACCAGCGCGTACCGGATCTTGCCCGGGCGGGCCAGGGCGTGGCCGCGCAGGGTCACCGATGTCGGCTCCGACCCCGGGGCGCCCGGCCCCTGGGGGTACTCGATGAGCACCCCGAGCGGCCTTTCGCCCTGGCCCCGCAGCGCTTCGTAGGCCTGAGGGGCGTCTGCCAGCGGCACTACCTGGTCGATGAGCGAGGCGACCTCCAGCCGGCCGCTGGCGAGCTGCTCCAGGTAGGCCTGCATGTTGCGGTTCAACGTCCAGCGCACGTAGCCGTAGGGGTAGTCGGCCCCTTCTTCTTCGTACCGGCGGTCGTAGCGCCCCGGCCCGTAGGAGGTGCTCATGAGGAGGTCGACCTCCTTGCGGTAAAAGCCGGCCCGCTCGGCTGCCAGCCCGACGTCCCCGACCAGCACGACCCTCCCCTTGCGGCGGGCGAGCTCCATGGCCAGGTTGACCGGGTCGTTGGACTTCGTGCTGGCCGCTACGACGACGTGGTCCGCGCCATGCCCCGAGGTGAGCTCCAAGACGGCCCGGGCCACGGCTGCCGGGTCATGGCTCCCGGCCTGCATGCCTGCCGCCCGTGCCCGCTCGACGCGAGCCGCGTCAGGGTCGTAGCCGATGACCGTGCAACCGCTGGCCAGCAGCAGCCGCACCACCAACTGGCCGATCAGGCCCAAGCCGATCACGCACGCCCTCTCCCCCAACTGGGGCTGGGCGCGCCGTACCCCTTGCAGGGCAATGGCCCCCACCGTCGTCGTAGCCGCGGCCCGCAGGTCCAGGCCCCGGGGGACCGGGCAGAGGAGGTTGCGAGGCACGCAGGCGTACTCGGCGTGGTTGGCGAACCCGGCGCCCGCGCAGGCGACCAGGTCGCCGGGGCGGACGTCTTCGACCCCCGCCCCCACAGCTACGACTTCCCCGGCGAGCGAGTAACCCACGTTCCAGCCCTGCTGGCCCATGTCGCTGGCTGGCCCCCCGTCGGGGGCCGGGGGGAGCAGCTCCAAGCGGACCTCGTCGAAGACCGCCGTGCTTTGGCCCGCCCGCTCGACGTTGGCCAGCACCACCGTCACGTAGGGCTCCCCCGGGGGGAAGACGAAGCGGTCGTCGACGCTGCCGGGGCCAACCGCCACGCTGCCGGCCCATTTTGCCTGGCCACGGTCGAGCAGCCCCACCAACAAGGGCCACTGGCCCACCTCACCCCGGAGCCGCACTGCGGGCGACCAGCCGCCGGGCACCTCGACCGGTTGGGACACAGCCTGGTAGGCGTTGGGCACCGAGTCCCTGCTCAGCCGCAGCCTGCCGTCAGGGCCGGCTTCCAGGGTGGCCGAGCTGGCCGGCGACCAGCTGAGGTCACTGGCTGGGCGGGGCGCGGGCAAGCCGGGGCTGCGCTCGGGCAAGGCCCTCCGCACCCGCCCACGGGCCAGCGCCACCACCTGGCGGGTCGCCTTGCGAGGGTCGCGCATGGCTTTGGCCAGCAACCGGCGAGCAGCTTCCGACTTTGCCCGCAGGTCGTCGCCCGCCAGCAGGCCGGAGGAAGCCGGCGCCAGGGCGGCCAGCTCGGTGCCGGCGCTTATGAGCGAGTACCTGGCACGGACGAGCACCTGGCCGGGCTGGAGGGCGGGGCGGGGCATCCTCGCGAGGACCGCACCGGAACTGTTGAGCAGCACTTGGCGCACGCTGGGACGAAGTTAGCTGCGTGGTAGGTGGGCTACAACATCACCCCGGCGGGAGCGTTGCGGGGGTCGTCCCCGCCAGTGGCGCGAAGATGGCTCCCGATGGCCCCGGCTACCCACCGCTCGCCCTGCCCGTCGGTTAGCGCCGTGGGCCCGCAGCCGTGAGCCAGCTGCCCCTGTGGAGCTACGGGGGCATCCTGGGGGCGTCCCTGCTGCTCAGCCTGCTGCTGACCCCCCTGGCCCTGCGCCTGGCCCTGCGCTTCGACGTCCTCGACCACCCCGGGCCGGCCAAGGCCCATGCCGAGGCTGTCCCTTACCTCGGGGGTGCCGCCATCGTGGCGTCCTTTTCGGCTGCCGTCTTGGCCGCCACCGTGGCCGACCCGCCGCCCAGCGGGCTGCCGCAACTGGCCGGCTTCTTGGCCCTGGCCGTTGGCCTGGCCTTCCTCGGCCTGCTGGACGACCTCCGGGGCGGCCTCAGCCCGTGGCTGCGGGTGGTGCTCGAGGCCGCCGCCGGGCTGGCCGTCTGGGCCATGGGGGACGCCACCCACCTGGCGGGCTTCCCCCGCTGGCTGGACGCGTTGGTGACCGTCGTGTGGGTCGTGGGGGTGACCAACGCCTTCAACCTGCTGGACAACATGGACGGCCTTTCTGCCGGCGTCGCCGCCATAGCCGCCCTGGCCATCTTCGGGGTGGCCTGGCTGCACCAGCGCTACCTGATCGGCGCACTGGCGGTGGCCCTGGCCGGCTGTGCCGGCGGGTTCCTGCGCCACAACTTCAAGCCGGCCAAGATCTACATGGGCGACGCCGGCAGCCTCTTTTTGGGCTTCGTGCTGGCCGTGCTGCTGCTCAAGCTGCGCGAGCACCCTGCTGCCCGGGTCGACATGGCGGTCGTGGTGGCCATCCCCGCGGTGGCCCTGTTCGACACCGCCCTCGTGGTGGCCACCCGCTTGGCCCGCAAGGTGAGCCCCTTCCAAGGAGGCCAGGACCACACCAGCCACCGGCTCGTGCGCCTGGGCCTGTCGGTCCGCCAAGCGGTCCTGGTCATCTACGCCGCTGCCGCCGTCCTGGCCGGCGACGCCTTGGTCATGTCCGAGCTCGGCCCGGCCGTGCGGGTCGTCGGCCTGGTGAGCCTCGTGGCCGTGGCCGCCCTGGTGGCGGTCCCCTTGGCCCGCGTGCCGGTAGGCCGCCCTGGGCCGGCTCAGGTGCCGGCCACCGAGGTGCGAGGGGTTGAGGCCCGCCCGGCTCAGCCGCCGGTGGCCGAGGTGCAGGCCGCCGACGATGGCCCAGGGGCGACGGCGGGCACTGGGACGGGCCGGGCGGCGACCGGCGCGGCGACGGGGCCGGAGGCCGGCATGTAGCCTTCAGCCGTGGCCCGTTACTTGGTGACCGGCGGGGCAGGGTTCATCGGCTCCCACCTGGTCGAGGCGCTGCTGGCCCAGGGCCACGAGGTGGCCGTGCTGGACAACCTGTCCACCGGCCAGCTGTCCAACCTGGAGGGGGTGAGGAGCAACCCGCGCTTTTGCTTCATGCACGGCTCGGTGCTCGACGAGCTGGCCGTGGACCAGGCCGTGCAGGGCTGCGACGTGGTGGTCCACCTGGCCGCGGCCGTGGGCGTGAAGCTCATCGTGGACCAGCCGCTGCACTCCCTCACCACCAACATCAAAGGTGCCATCGTCGTGCTGGAGGCAGCCCACCGCTACCGCTGCCAGACGATGGTGGCCAGCTCGTCGGAGATCTACGGCAAGAACAGCAACGGGCCGCTGACCGAGCAGTCCGACCGGGTCCTGGGCTCGCCGGCGGTCTCCCGCTGGGCGTACTCCACCTCCAAGGCGGTAGACGAGATCCTGGCCTATGCCTACCACCGGGAACGGGGCCTGCCCACCATCGTGGTGCGCCTGTTCAACACCGTGGGGCCGCGCCAGAGCCCGGCTTACGGCATGGTGGTGCCCCGCTTCGTGCGCCAGGCCCTGGCTGGCGAGCCTCTCACCGTCTACGGCGACGGCAGCCAGACCCGCTGCTTCTGCCACGTGGCCGACGTGGTCGACGCCCTGGCCCGGCTCCTGAACGAGCCGGCGGCCGTGGGCGACGTCTTCAACCTGGGCAGCTCCGAGGAGGTCTCGGTCGAGGAGCTGGCCCACCGGGTGGTGGCCCGGACGGGGAGCCCCTCGCCTATCGTGCACCTGCCCTACGAGGTTGCCTACGAGGTGGGCTTCGAGGACATGGCCCGCCGGGTGCCGGACACCGCCAAGGTCCAGGCCCTCACTGGCTGGCGGCCTCGGCGCAACCTGGACGACATCTTGGATGACGTGATCGCCGAGGCAAAAGGAGCAGGGCTCGACGCCCCCCAGGTGGGCAGGGCCTCCCCTCCTGGTTGACGCCACATTGCGCGCCCGCAGGTGGGAGCTTCGCCACAACGTGCCGGCTTGCGGCTCGGCTTACGTGGCCCTGGCCGAGGCACTGGTTGTTGACCGCCTCCTGGCTACCGGTGCACGGCTCGCGGCTGCGCCGGGGCCACGCTGTCCCGTCGGCTGGTCGGTGCCCCGGAAGGCCTGGCCCCTACTGGCTGAGCTGGCGGCCCGGGGACGGGGAGCCCGGCACCCCCACGGCGATCACGGCCGCGGCCAGCACGAAGGAGCCCGCCATCACGGCGAAGGCGGCCGGGAAGCCGCCGGTGTCGATGACCCAGCCGATGACCGCGGTCCAAAGCGAGCCCACGCCGTAGGCGATGGCAAAGAAGGCCCCGAAGGCGGCCCGGGCGGCCGCCTTGCCGGTGAGGTCGGAGAACACGGCTTGCAGGAGCGGGGACTCGGCGTAGGCGAGCAACCCGACCGCGGCCCCGAGGGCCCCCAGCACGAGCGTGCTGTGGCCGGCGTAACCGAAGGCCACCATGGCTGCGGCCGCGGCCACGTAGGTGGCCACGAGCGTGCGCCGCCGGCCGAAGCGGTCGGCCAAGTGCCCCCCGAGCAGCGGCCCGGCCACGCTGGCGGCCATCACGATGGTGAACAGCACACCGACGGTGATCACCGGCAGGTGCAGGCCGGTGCGCAGGTCGGCCGGTACATAGGTGCTGAGGGTGCCCAAGCCGCGCCCGCCGGCGGCGATGGTGGCGGCGGCCAGCACGGCCACCACCGGGCGGCGGGAAAGCAGCTGGCGGAGGGGCACGGCCTGGGCTTCTGGCGCGGGCGCCACCGGGCTGTGGCTTTCGGAGGGCAGGCCCGCCCCCACCAGCAGCGCCCCCGCCCCGAGCGAGGCCGCCAGGGCGACCAGGGCCCAGCGCCACCCGGCTGCCGCGATCACCGCGGACACGACCAGGGGGATGCTCACCGTGCCCAGGCTCCCCCCGGCCGTGTGCCAGCTCAGCACCGTGGCCCGCCGCTGGGGGAAGCGGTCGGACAGGTAGGCGGAACCCACCGGGTGCTGGGGCCAGCTGACCACCGCCCCCAGGGCCCGGGCCCAGGCGAACAACCCGAAACCGGGGGCGACCGCCCCGAGCAGGGTGGAGACGGCCATGCCGGCGTCTTGGGCGGCCAGGACCACCCGTGCCCGGGCCCGGCCCAGCAGCCCGGCGGCGCCCTGGAGCAGCCCGCCGGCCAGGCCGGCACCAGTGAGCACGGCGCCCAGCAACCCGTAGGAGATGTGGAAGCTGGCGACCACGAACGGGTACACCACGGCCAGTCCGGCGACGTAGAAGTGCTGGACGGCATGGCCGGCGGTCATGACGGCGAGCGCCCGGCCGTCCCCGTCGCGCTGCAGGAGGGCAGGCTTGGCCGGCCCAGCCGGGGCAGTGCGGGCGGGCGACGGGGCCGCCGGGGGGCGACGCCACCGCGAGGTGACAGGGCCACCGAGCGGCAACGGGGCCGCCGAGGGGCGACGGACAAGGCGGGTCACGCCCGGGCGGCGCTCAACTGCCCTTTTTGAGCGCGCTTTCGTTCCGTTGGACCTGGGCGAGCAGCTTGGCGTAGCTCGAGTCGAGGGGGTTGTCCCTCAGGGCGTGGCGCACCGAGGCAGCCGCCGCCGCCAGGTCGGCCTGGGCGTGGGCGGGCTGCAGCTGGGACAGCTCGCCGTAGACCTCGGCCTGGTCGTAGAAGGGCTCGCCCCACAGGGGTTCCAGCTTGGCCGCCTTGGCGAACAGGGACAGCGCCGTGGTGAGGTCGGCCAGCCGTCCGGAGCTGCTGGCGGCGTGGGGTGCGGCGTTGCCCAGGTCCAGGCCCTCGGAGATGAGGTAGCGGGGTTCCCAGGGGTTGAGGGCCTGGGCGCGGTGGATGTCCCTGAAGTAGGCCTGGGCGCGCGCTGCCGGGGACGAAGCCGCCGAAGACGACGAAGGGCGCAGCGTCTGGGTGGCCGCCCAAAAGGCGTGGTCTGCCCGGTAGGGGCCGTCCGCCCCGATGGACAAAAAGACGACGGCCGCGGCCACCACTGCCGCCGTCACCGCGGTGGGCCACCAGTCGGCCGGCCGCCGCCGGCGGCGGGCCGTGGCCAGGGGGGGTAGGGGCGAGGCCAAGGCTGCCGGCGACACGAGCACCCCGGGCCGCAGGCTGTCCGGTACCCCGGCCGCGGCCGCCAGGGCCAAGAGCAGCCCGGTGAGCAGCCAGAAGGTGAAGCTCAGGCCGACCTGCTGCACGTTGAAGACCGCCTGCACCACGTACGCGGTGATGCAGGCGGCCACGACCGCCAGGGCCACCCGGTAGCTGCGGGCCTGGCCGGTCCCGACCGGGCCGTCGCTTTCCCCCTTTTCAGCAGCCCGCAGGCGCCGCCACGCCCCGGCGGCCCGGAGGGCGACCACAGCGAGCAGGGCCACGAACAGCACCAGCCCGACGAAGCCCTGGTCGGCCAGGGTGGTGGTGAAGATGTCGTGGGACCCGTTGACCAGGTAGTTGGGCCCCAGGCCCTTCACCCAGGCGGCCGTTTGGTACTGGGGGAAAACAAGGGCGTAGTTGTCCAGGCCCACCCCGGTGACCGGATGGTGGACGGCCATCTGGGCGGCTGCCTTCCACATGTCGAAGCGCTGCTGCACCGAGGTGGTCCCACCCGTTTGGAACAGCGCCGACAACGGCTCGGAGATGAACCGCCGGCCGCCGGCCACCATGCCGGCCACGGCCACCACGACCACCGCCCCGACGACGCCAACGGTGGCCGCCAGGTGGCGGCGCAGCTCGGGGGCCAGCAGGGCGGCCAGCACCAGGAGGGAGGCCATGACCGCCACCCAGGCGCCCCGGGCCGAGGAGCGCACGATGAGGGCCAGCACGGCCAGGGCGAACAGCACCCCGGCGGCGCGCAGCGGCCAGCGCCTGGCCTCGAAGATCCCGAGCACCAGGGCCACCGGGAGCACCACGGCCAGGTAGCCGGCCAGGTGGTTGGGGTTGCCGAAGGTGGAAAAGATGTTGCCTAGCGTGGAGGCAAGGTCCCAGCTCACAAAGTCCCACCGGCGCCCGGGCAGCTCGGTGTCGTGCAGCTGGACCAGGCCATAGACGACGACCACCGAGCCCCCGGCAAAACCGAGCGCCCCGAGCACCTTGCGCACGTCGCTGGCGTCGAAGGCCTCTGCCGCCGCCATCGTGACCGCGGCGAACGCCAAGGCCGAGTACAACCCGTCGTAGGAGCTGTAGTCGCCGAGCAGGCTCACCCGGGTGTCGACCCCGGCCAGGGCCGAGACCACGGACCAGACGAGCACGACGGCCAGGGCCCACTGGAGGCCGTTGCGCCAGCGGGGGGCCCGCCGGTTGTGGGCCGCGTCCAGTGCCCACAGGCCGGCCAGCACGATCGACCCGATGGCGACCAGGGTGTACTTGGGCAAGTTGAACACGTCCCCGGTGTGGGGGTCGAAGACCACCGGCACGTAGGTGGCCAGGGCCACCACCAGGCCCGCCCGCCCGGCCCGGGAGCCGGCCTTGCCCGAGGCGACGCCGGCCACCAGCCAGGCGGTGGCGACCGAGGCGCACAACAAGGTGCCCAAGAACACGGCGAAGCTCGCCCCGATGGCACCCCCGGCCCACAGCAGGGCCACCAGGGCCCACGAGACGGCCCCGAGCACCAGCGCCCAGCCGGGGACGCCGGTCTTCTCGCTGGCCAGCTCCAAGGCCCGGGGCCGGGCCAGGCCCTCGGGCAAGATGGCGCCCAGCCCGGGCCGGTAGCGCCCGGCCTGGCGGCGCCGGCGCTGGTAGGCGTAGGCCCCGGCCGCCCGCCGGCGCGCCTGGCGGCTGCGCTCCCGTGCTGTGTTGCGCCCCTGGGGCCGCCCCTTTGGCACGCGCGCAGGTTAGTACGCCCGAAGGCGGCCAGCCACCTCGGGGCGCAGGGGGCGACCTCGAGCCCCGGCCGGGGCGCTAAGGCTGGGTCTGTAGGGGCCCGAAGCCCTGGCGCAGGCCCTCGGGGACGAACAGGGGGTGGGCGGCGAGCGACTCGTAGGCGAGCTCCATGTAGGGCACCTTCTTCGGGTGGGCGTCCCAGTAGGCGTACTTGACGGCCGCCGAGTCGCCCTGGCTGAGGCCGAACTTGGCCAGCTCGGTGGTGTTGCCCCCGTAGCGCTCCTCCCAGCCGATGCGGGCGGCGCTGGCGTGGATCTGGGAGAGCTCCCGGCGCATGAGGACCACGAAGGCCCCGGGTGGCGGGTCGTCCACCAGGTCTTTAAGCATGTGAGGGGCCTGCACGACGAAGGCCTCGCCGCCCGGGCTGCGGAACAGCGCCCGGAAGCGGGCCTCGTCTTTGATGAGGAACTCGGTCTCGTCCACGAAGCGGTGGCCGGTGTCGGCCGCGATCATCCTGGCTGCGATGCGGGTGCCCGAGCGCTGCGGGCCGGTGACCACGATCATGGGGTGGACGGCCAGGTGCTCGAACATCAGTACCCCGGGGCCCTCATGCCAACGCCCTCATGCCAAAGACTGTAGGCAAGCCCGCGGCCCACCGGGCAGCCTTTCCCCCAGCCGGGTTTTCCACAGGCTAAGCACTATTGGCCCGAGTTTTCCACAGGCCTGACAAGCCCATTCTGTGATGGTTCTGTGAAGATGGCTCCATTTTTGCCACTTTGACGTGTGACGCACTATGTTCTGGACCGTCTTACTAGCAGCCTGCTTCCGGAGCAGGCCTGTTAGGGCACGGCACCAGGTCCACCACCGAGCCTCTGGCCTGGGTACCAGCCAGCCAGGTGGCGCCGGCCAAGGGCAGGGTGCACGGCACCAGCAACAACCGCCCAAAAGCGGCGGGCAATGTTCACCCTACCTAGGAGGGAAACTAGCTAAATGCAAGAACCAGTTCCTACGGCAAAGACGCCGTTCGGGTGGAGACGGGCCAGGCTGGTAGCTGGCACCCTTGCGCTGTCCATGGCAGCCTTCGGGCCCCTGGCCGCGGTCACCGCCACCGGCGCGTCTGCCAGCTTCCCGCCCGTGACCACCCAGGCCTACACGATCGGCACGCCGGCTAGCCAGGTGACGAACCTGTCGGCGTCGGTCAACCCGGCCACCGGTGGGTCCACGGGCAACTACTCGGTGAAGTTCACCACCCCAGCCGGCCTGGCCAGCGGCAACGTGATCACCGTGACCATCAGCGGGGCCACCGCTTTTAGCAGCGGTACGGTGAGCAACCCCGGGCTGGTCGACCTGACCAGTGGATCTGTCATCGGCCAGACGACCACCGGCAGCCTAAGCAGCGGCAACCTCGTGGTGACGACCACGCTCAGCGCCGGGGTGAGCACAGGGGACACCCTGCTCCTCACGTTCCAGGCCACCAACCCCAACGTCTCTAGCACGGGGTCGAGCGTGGCCTACACGGTCAGCGTGACCACGACCGCTTCGGCTACCGCGGCGAGCACCTCCATCAGCTACACGCCGGCTGCCCCCGGCATCGGGCTCAGCGTCAGCACCAACTACTTGGGGGCGTACGCCACCTACACGCTGAGCAACGTGCCTGCCCACAACCTGCTGACCACTACCACCTACTACCTGGGCGTGGAAGCCAACCAAGCCAGTGCCCTGACCGGCACGATCGGGACCGTCAACTGGTCGTCGGCCAGCTTCACGGTCAAGGACACCACGACCAGTTCGGTCACGGTCACGACTCAGGCCCCCACGCAGGTGGCGGCCGAGGACGAAGTCGTGGTGCCGTTCACGGTCAGCGCTCCGACCGGCTCCAGCGACGTCTTGCAGGTCGTCATCAGCGGGGTGAAGAACCCGACCGCGCCGGGTGAGACCGACTACTTCGGTGTCGCCCAGGGCAACAGCAACCCGCCCACGATCACAGCGCCAGGTGCCGTGGCCAGCCCGTCGGTCACCTACGGCTCGTTCGTGTCGGGGGTGAGCGTGACCCCGTCCAACACCGCGGCTTCTGCGAGCGGGGTCGCCTACACGGTGAGCTTCATCTCTACCGACGGTGTGCCTGCGGGTGACTGGATCCAGTTCGTCGGCCCGGACGGCACGTCGTTCGGCAGTGTGACAGGTGCCGTGGTGACCGACGCCAAGAGCGGTGCCACCACCGTGCTGACCGGTTCGGCGGTCTCCGCCAGCACCACCACCAACACCAACGACACCCTGAAGCTGACGTTACCCGCCAACTTCTCGGTCAGCTCCGGGGACCCGGTCACGGTGACCGTCTTCGGCGTGACCAACCCGGCCTCCGGCTCCTACAGCGGCAGCAACGGGCTCCAGGTCACGACCCAGGTCGACTCGATCGCGGCCAACAACGCCACGGCCTACGTGATCGGCGCGGCCACGGTCTCCAGCCTGGCCCCCAAGGTCACGGTCACCCCGCCCACGGCTGGTGCCCTGGCCACCTACACCATCGCCAGCTTCAAGGCGGTGAGCCAACTGGTCGCCGGCACTGACACCATCGAGGTCAACGCGTCCGACGCGGGGACGACGTTCCCGGCCACGGGCTACACGCTCATGGACGTGACCGCCAACAAGAGCCAGAACCTGACCGTGAACACCGGTGCCTACTCGCACGACGTGACCCTGGGCCTCTCCAGCACCGTGCCCGCCGGCGACACGCTCAGCCTGACCATATCGAGCGTGGTCAACCCGATCACGGCCTCGTCGTCGGACACCATCACCATGGGTGCCGACAACAACTCCACCAACGCCACCGCCGCCGGGACCCAGGGCCTGGGCACCTTGGCCCTGACCTTCCCCGGTGCCGCCACGACCTTCCCCAACGGGGCGATCGTGTTCTTCGGGGGCACGGGCTATGTGTTCGCCGGTGGGCACCCCTTCGGTGCACCCAGCCAGCCGGCACTGACTGCGGTCCAGGCGGTTGACCCCGCTACGGTCCAGACCGCGGCCAGCGGCGCCACCGTCCCCACGACGGCCGCCCGCAACGGCACCCTGGTCACCGTCCCGGGCAAGCCGGCGATCTACGTCGTCTACAACGGCCAGCTCTACCCCTTCGCTGCGCCGGACCAGATCTTCTCTTCTGGCTTCGACGCCGCGTTGGTCATCACCGTCCCCAGCCTGGGCGGTATGACGGTCTCCAGCACGGACGTGGCCAAGGCCGGCCTCACCGGCTTCTCCACCTCGTCCGACGGTGCCATCGTCAACTCCTCGGGCACGTTCTTCGTGTTCGCTGGGGGCAAGGCCTTCGGCATCCCCGGCCCAGCCAAGCTGACCGCTGAGCTGGCGTCGGAGCCGGCGGGCACCACGCCGTCGTCCGGCACGGTGACCTCTGCCATGCAGAGCGCCGCCATCGCCGATGGCGTCGTCGTCACCAACAACGGTGCCGTGTACGTGACCAGTGGGGGCAACCTGTTCCCGTTCAAGGGCAGCAAGCAGATTGCCAACGACGGCTACGGGGGCACCCCGTCCATCCTCATCCCCAACCTGGGTGGGCTGGCCGTGGCCAGCTACACCGGGTCATAAGCCTGGGGCCTCCGCCGGCCGTACTGGCCGGCTTGAGGCTGGGCTGAAGTAAACACCCAAAGGAGGGCGGCCCCGAGGGGCCGCCCTCCTGTTTTGGGCCAGGGCTACGATCGTTTTCGGACGTCCTCGGAGGAGGGGCCAGGTGCCAGGCGACATAAGGTTGGCCCGGCCCGCCGGGCGGCTGCCCAGGTGGCGGCCCGGGGGGCTGCCCAGGGCTGGGTGCGTCTTGGCCGCGGCCCTGGTAGCTGCCCTGGCCCCGGCCCCCTCGGCGGCGGCCTCCTACCCGGCGGTCGAGACCCAGCCCTACCTGGTCACCGGGGCAATGGGGACGGTGGCCAACCTGGCCGCGTCGGTGTGGCCGGCCACCACCCCAGCGACGGGCAACTACACCCTGCGCTTCACCACCCCCTCGGCCCTCCAGCCCGGCCCGGCCCGAGGTGCCAGCACCTCTTACATCGACATCGAGGACTCGGCCGGCTCGGGCAACGGGGTCGTGTCGGCCCTCGCCCCGGGGGGGGTGGGGGTGGCGGACCTGTCCACCGGGTACGTCTTTTCGGCTACGGTCGCCAACGGCTTCTTGGTGCCGGCCAGCGAGTCCAGCCCCCTGGTTGTCTACCTGGGCGGCTCGGGTAGCGTCGACGCTGGCGACAACCTGGTCGTCACCTTCGCCGCGGCCAACCCGGCCGCCGGCGCCTACACCTTCAGCGTCCAGACCTCGGCCAACCCCGCCTACGCGACGACGCTTGCCCCGGTGGCCATCGTGTCGTCGTCGGCCCCGGCGGCGGCGTCGGTGTCCAGCCCCGCCCTGGGCCAAGGGGCTACCTACACGCTGAGCAACCTGGCTGCCGGGGCTGGGGCCAGTTCGTTGGTGGTCCAGGCCTGCAGCGGAGGGGCCCCTCCGACCGGGCCGTGCACACCGGCCACGGCCGGCGGTGGCACCGGGGGCATCTTCTTTTCCCAGGCTCCCTCGGGCTACAGCGTGGTGGACACCACCCGGTCGGCCAACTTGGCCGTGACCGGGGTGAGCCCGGTGCAGGCCGGGGGCAGCTTCACCGGCGGCGTCGCCCTTTCCCTGGCCGGAGCGGTGGCCGCGGGCGACAAGCTGACCATCACCGCCACCGGCCTCAACCCGAGCTCCCCTGAGACGGACTATTTCGCCGTCAGCTTCGGCTCGCTGGGCAACGGCCTGGCCAGTGCCGGCCCGGTCAGCTTCGGCGAGACGGTGCTGGGCGTTACTGTCGGCGTCTCCGACAACGCCGCCCTGGCCACCTCCACCTACACCGTCGGGTTCACCTTGAGCGCCCGGGGGGCGATGCCCTCGGGCGGCACCATAACCATCGTCGGCCCCGACGGGACCAGCTTCTCCAGCAGCTCGGGCGCCCAGGTGACGGACTCGACCACCGGTGCCACCCAGGTGGTGGGCACCTCCGGCATCGCCGTGAGCACCACCCGCTCGGCCGGCGACACCGCCGCCGTCGCCACCACCCTCGACTTTTCCGGGGGCGATTCGGTGACGGTCACGGTGTTCAACGTCACCAACCCGGCGGGGGGGACGTTCAGCGGCAGCGACGGGCTGTCGGTCAGGACCACCGGTGACCCCCTGCCCGCCTACAACGCCCTCGCCTACTCGATCAGCTTTTCGGCCCAGCCCACGGGGGCCACGGTGGTGACGGTCACCCCGGCCACCCCCGGCGCCCTGGCCTCCTACACGGTCGGGACCTTCGACGCCGCCAGCGCCCTGGTGGCCGGGGCCGACACCATCGAGGTCAAGGTGGTGGGGGCGGGCCAGTCCGGGACCGAGTTCCCGGCGACGGCCACCCTCACGGACTCGACCACCCCGTCGGGCTCCCAGGCCCTCCTCGCCCGGGCGGGGGCAGGGACCGACGACGTGGTCTACGGCCTCACCCAGGACGTGGCCGCCGGGGACGTGCTCAGCTTGACCATGGCCACCGTCGTCAACCCACCCGGAGGCAGCTACCGGCTTGAGCTGGGCACCGGGTCGGTGTCCTCCAACTCCACCTCGACCGGGGCCGAGGGCCTGGCCGCCCCCGAGGCCAGCTTCCCGGGGGCCAACCTAACCTACCCCAACGGGGCACTGGTCAGCTTCGGTGGCGCCGTCTACGCCTTTGCCGGCGGCCACGCCTTTGCCGTCCCCTCCCTGAAGGCCCTCGCCGCCCTGCAGAAGGTGGACAAGGCCACCGTCCAGGCCGCCGCCCCGGGGGCCAACTTGCCGGTGGGGGCGCCCCGGCCCGGGACCCTGCTCAGTACCGGCCCGGTCAACGGCAACTGGGCCATCTGGGTCGTCGGCACCGACGGCCAGCTCCACGGCTTTGCCTCGCCCTCGCAGCTGTTGGCCGACGGCTACGACGCCGCCTTGGTCGTCACCGTGCCCAACCTGGGCGGCCTGCCCCAAGGGGCGGCGGCGGGCAGGCTGGGGGCGGCGGCCAACGCCCTCGCCACCAGCGCCGACGGGGCGGTCGTGGCCTTTGGGGGCACCTACTACGTCTTTGCCGGGGGGCGGGCCTTCGGTGTGCCCAGCCCGGCCCGGCTGGCCGCGCTGCGGGCCAGCGACCGGGCCACGGTCCTGGCCGGCACGGTCAGCGCCGCCCAGGGGGACGCCCCCGTGGCCACCGGTACCGTCCTCAGCGTCCCCGAGGGAGGGGTCTACGTGGCCAGCGGGGGCAACCTGTTCCCCTTCAAGACCCTGAGCCAGCTGGCCGCCGACGGCTACGGCGGCACGCCGGCTGTGCCGGTGCCGAGCACCGGTGGGTTGGTGGTCGAGTTCCCCTACTCGGGGCCCTGACCTGCTGGGGCCCTGACGGGGCGCCGGGCCGTGGTGCCCAGGCGCCGGGCCCTAGGGGGCGTCAAGCCGGTGCCCTGGGGCCGGCGCCCCAGGTGCCGGCGCCCCAGCGTGCCCCTGGAGCAGCCTGGGCCCAGGCGGCCGGGCGTCAGGCCGCTTTGTCCTCCAGGATGGCTTCAACCTCCAGGTGGACCTGGATCTTGTCGCCGACCACGACCCCGCCGCCGTCCATGGGCATGTTGATAGTGACGCCGAAGTCTTGGCGGTTGATCTCCGTGGTGGCAGAGAAGCCGCAGCGGTACTTGCCGTAGGGGTCCTTGGTGAAGCCGTTCAGCTCCAACTGGAAGGTGACTGGCCGGGTCACGCCGTGGACGGTCAGCTCACCGTCGAGCTCGTAGCGCTCGCCGTCCCGGGGCCTCAGGCCGGTGGAACGGAACTCGAGCGTGGGGTACTTGTCCACCTCCAAGTAGTTGGCCGAGCGGATGTCCTTGTCCCGGTCGGCGTTGTTGGTGTTCAGGCTGGAGGCGTCGACGACCGCGCGGACCGAAGACTCCAGGGGGTTGTCGGCGGTCACGATCTGGCCACTGAACTTCTCGAAGTGCCCCCTCACCTTGCTCACCATCATGTGGCGGACGGTGAAGGACACATCGGAGTGGACCGGGTCGATGGCCCAGGTGCCGGCGATGTAGCCGGGGATCTCAGTGGTGGTCGCGGTCGTGGTGCTCATGGGTGCTCCTCCTAATAGTTGAGCTTTCAACTGGTGGGTCACCAGGTGCAACACGATTGAGCGCTCAACTATTTCCAGTTGAGCTAAGATGGGAGGGTCACCGAAGCCCGCTGGTTGGACGAACAGGAGCAAAGGACCTGGCGGTCCTTCCTGGAAGCCACCCGGCTGCTGTGGGCCCGGCTGGAGGCCCAGCTCCAGCGGGACGCAGGCATGCCCGCCTCCTACTACCAGGTGCTGGCCCTCCTGTCGGAGGCCCCGGGGCGGTCCCTGCGCATGAGCGACCTGGCCGATGTCACCAGCTCGTCCCGCAGCCGGCTGTCCCACGCCATAGCCCAGCTGGAGGAGGCCGGCTGGGTGGAACGGCGTTCCTGCCCCACTGACCGCCGGGGCCAGCTGGCCACCCTCACCCCGCGGGGCCTGGCCGTGCTGGAGGCGGCCGCCCCGGGGCACGTGGCGGCCGTGCGTGAGAACCTGTTCGACCTGCTGAGCCCGGGCCAGGTACGCGAGCTCGGCTGCATCTGCCGCCAGGTGGCCGACCGCCTCCGGGCCCGAGAGGCCGCCCAGGCGGCCGCGGGCCGGGAGGCGGCCCCCGGGCCGGGTGCGGACAAAGGCCTGGGCCCGGGTGCGGAGGAAGGCCCGGGGGTGGCTGCGGAGCAAGGCCCGGGGCGGGGGCAGGGCACCGAGGCCCTCAGCGGCGCAGGCTCCTCGCGTACAGGGTGACCCGGACCGTCCCCTGGCCCCTGGCCCAGCCCCCACCGCTCAGCTCGACCGCCTGCAGGGTGGGAGGCGCAAAGGGGGGCGAGTACCCCAGGGCCGGGGGCACCGCCACCACGTGGGCATCGGCGGCCGTGCCGGGGACGAAGCGGTAGCGGGTAGGCCGGCGGCCCTGCCCCGCCCAGGCCCACAGGTAGACGGCCGGCGGCCGGAGGGCGAGGCCCTGCAGGCGGGCGAGCAGGGGGGAACTGAGCGAGAACGAGGCGGTGACCAGCTCCCCGGGCACCGACGGCAGGCGGATGACCTGGCCGAAATGGGCAGACAGGCGAGCGATGGCCCGGGCTGGCCCGCAGCGGTCGGGCACCCGGGCCAGCACCTGCCAGGGCCCGCTCACGGCTAGCTGGGCATAGTGGCAGTACAGGGCCACCATGGCGCCGGGCGGGTCGTACCAGGGGTCGCGGCCGTCTATGGTGGCCACCTGGTACAGGGCCCTTTCGGGGGCGCGGGCCGAGGCCAGGAACGAGGCGTCCAGGTGGTCCAGGTAGGCCGTGTAGGCGCTGTAGCCCTGCAGGACGGGCTCCGGGGCCCAGCGTAACTGGGGGTAGGCGTAGCTGAGGCCGTCCTCCCAGGGCAGGGCGGCCATCGTCCGGTTGCCAAGCTCGGCCAGGAGCCCGGGCGGTAGGGTGTCGCCCGACGCCAGCAGCTGGTGGCGCGTCCGGCTGGCCACCTGGCCCCAGCGCCCGGGGCTCGCCAGGTCCAGCACTTCTTGGACGGCCGCGTTGGCGGCTTGGCCAGGCGAGCGCAGGGGCCCGGGTACGCCACCAGCAGCCGCGCAGGCCACTACCGCCGCCACCACGAGCGCGGCGGCCTGCAGGCCCACCAGCCGGCGAGGCAGCCGAGCGAGGCCCGTCACCACCAAGGCGAGGCCAAAAAAGACCAGGTCGTGCTTGTCGTGGCGCACGAAGCCTTCCTTCACCGTGGCCCAGCCCAAACCGGCGGCCATGAGGCAAAGGGCAGCCTTGTCACGGCCTGGCCTTCCCCGCGCCGACCAGGCCAGGAGCACCGCGGCCAGCACGCCGGCCACCACGGCGTAGAGGTCCTCGGCCCGGCGGCCGGTCGACAAGCCCATGGCCGCGCTGTACCCGGCCGCCACCGACAGCGCCCCTCGGAAGTAGCTGGCCAAGTTGGACAGGCTTTGCCCGGCCGCCGCCCAGGCCAGCACCACCGTGGCGGCCAGCCCGCCAACGCCGGCCAGGGCCCCGGCCCGCCGGGCGGGCCTGGGTGCAGCTGCGGCGGCCAGGACGGCCAGGCCGGTGCTGACCAGGCCCACGTTGACCTCCACCAAGAGCTGGAACCCGGCTATGGCCCCCAGGGCGCCCAGGGCGACGAGCCGCTTGGCCCCACCGGCCAGCCGCAAGCTGGCCAGCGCCAGCCCCAGGCTGGCGGCCAGCGCCAGCTGGGGTGCCTCGAGGAGGCTGCCGGCGACGGCCAAGCTGGCCCAGGCCACGGCACCGGCGGGCAGCAGCCTCCACGAAGGCCGTAGGGCCGAGGTCACCAGGGCGGCCACCCCCCAGGTCACGGCCCAGGTGTAGAGCACGGCCAGGCCGGCGGTGAGCCGGTAGAAGGCGACGATGTCCTCGACGAACCCGTAGGGCCCGAAGGTGAAGATGAGCTGCGGGCCCCACTGCAGGTGGTGCTCGAAGCCGATGGCCAGGCCCGCCTGCCAGGAGTCGAGGCCGGCCCGGGCGGCCTGCCAGGGGTAAGGGCGCCACGAGAGCAGTGCCGCCAAGGCGCTTACGGCGGCAGTGGCAGGCCAGCCCTGCCACCGGTGCCACCCTCGTCCTTCGGGCCGTCCGTGCCGGCTCTGCCACCGGCGCCACCATCGAGCCTGGGGCGGCCCACCCTCCGGCTGCCGCCAGCGCCACCGGTGGCCCTGTGGCCCTCGGTGCCGCTGGCCCCAGCGGCCCCACCGGGAGCCGGGCGTCGTCTCAGGCGCAGGCTTGAAGTGCCGCCCAGTCTGGCGCTCGGCGGCCGGTGCCTGGCTCATGGCCACGGGCCGGCCTGGCCGGGGGTAAAGGTCACTGCCCTTGTATAGCGTGCCCGCTCGTAGCAGTGGCGCCTTGGGAGCGGGCCGACGCTCCCCGCTCAGCCGGGCCAGCCAGGCCGGCGGGCAGGCCGGTCCATCAGCCGGGCAAATGGGCAGGCCGGCCCATCAGCTAGGCCTACCGGCCAGCCTGCCAGCGGCCTGCACCGAGCCCCAGCCAGTGGTCTGCACCGAGCCGAAGGAGGGCGCATGGCTGCAACCGGACCAGCTCGCCACCAGCTGTACGCTCGCCTGGAGGAGCTCCTGGGCGCCAAGGAGGCTGCCACTTTGATGGCACACCTGCCGCCAGCCGGCTGGGCCGACGTAGCCACCAAGCGTGACTTGGACGCGCTCGGCGCAGCCACCAAGCATGACCTGGACCTGCTCGAAGCCCGCCTGGGCGCTCGGGTCGACCAGGTCAACGCCCGGCTCGACCAGTTGGAAACCCGCCTGTCCGCGCTGCTGTACCGGGAGCTGCGAGCACAGACATGGCGTTTGCTGGGTGCCCTGGTCGCCCTCGGAGGCGCCTTGGTGGTGGGAGCCCGCCTGTAGCGGCCTCGGGGCCTGGCAGTTGGGGCCCGGGAGTTACGAGCCGGGCCGCCCCTTGTGGCTCCCAGGGGCTGGCCGCCAAGCGGCTGAGCGTCAAAACCGCCGGATCTCGGCCGCCGGGCCCATCACTATGTGCGGGTGAGCGGCGGGCCGCAGCCAGCGGAGCAAGGCGTCCAGGTCCTCGAGGGGTACCGCAACGCAGCCGGCGGTGGGCACGCCCGTGGTGGCGTGGACGAAGATGGCAGAGCCGGCATAGGCCACCACGGGGTGGGTGTTGTACTCGATGACGGCAAAAGCCGGGTAGGCCGCGGTCTCGGTCCACAGGGCCTCGCTGTCCCCGCCAAAGGGCGGAGCTTGGCCGCAAGGCAGGTGCTGGAACCGGTTGTAGGCGGGCGAGGTGGGGTCCTCGTCCCACCAGTCGCCGCACACCAGGCGGTGGTAGAGCAGCCGCGTGCCCGGGTTGGGGGCGTTGCCGTAGGCCACCGGGCCGATGGCGTAGGTGCCGGTGGGCGTGGTCCCGTCGCCCTCGCGGTGGTGGCCGGAGAAGCCGTTCCTGCCGATGAAGCCGGGCCAGGGCCCGGCAGCCCGGGCCCAGCAGCGCCCGGAGCGCTGCCACAGGGCCACGGTGGCGGTCACGTCGGTGGCTACGGCCGCTTCGACGGTGACCAACTGGCTAGCCCCATCGGTGGAGCGGAGCTCGTCGGCCAGGTTGGCCGGGCAACCGGAGGCCACCGCGACAGGCGGCCGAGCGGCTTCACCGGCTCCAGCTCTCCCGGCGCTCCCCGGCTCCCCGGCCACAGCCTGGGCCGCTCCCGTCGCCAGGAGGCCGGCGACGGCCAGGACGCTGGCCACGAGGGCCCCGGTGCCGGCCCGGATAACGAAGGCCCGGCTAACGAAGGCCCTCCGGGGACAGGCCTGCCGGGCCGGGGCCCCCCTTGGTACAGCCTCCTCCTTCGGTACGGCCGCAGCAGGGCCTCTCGCCTTTCCTTCCTGCCCGTTGCCGGTGCCCCCCGGGCCCTGGGGCCAGGGGCTACCATGTGCGCTCATCCGGCTCAGCATTGCTCCCGTTGCCCTCGCCGCGGCCGTGCTCTTGGCTACCGTAGCCGGCGCCCCGGCCAGTGCCTTGGCTAGCAGCTCCCGGGCCCAGGCGCCCGCCTTCGTCGCCACCTCGCAGCCGGTCAGCGCGGGCCAGCTCCGCTACACCTGGCACCCGGGGTGCCCGGTCGGCCCGAGCCAGTTGCGCCTGGTTCGCCTGCGGTACTGGGGCTTCGACGACCGGGCCCACATCGGCAGCATCGTCGTGAACGCCAAGGTGGTGGCTGACGTCACCAAGGTGTTCCGGGACCTGTACGACGAGAGGTTCCCCATCTACCGGATGGTCCCTGAGGACGCGTTCCACGGCAACGACAATGCGGCTGCAGCCGCTGACGACACCTCCGGGTTCAACTGCCGCTACGTCGTCGCTCCCGGTCCTCGCCGGTGGTCCGTGCACGCCTATGGGGAGGCCATTGACGTGAACGACGTCCAGAACCCCTATGTGGACGGGCGCACCATCATCCCGCCCGCGGGGGCGGCCTACCTCGACCGCAGGGACGTGCGCCCGGGTATGGCAGTGCCGGGCGGGCCGTTGGTCAGGGCCTTTGCCTCCGTCGGCTGGTACTGGGGTGGCCGCTGGGCTGGCTCCCCTGACTACCAGCACTTCTCCCTCACGGGAGGCTGAGGCCGCCAAGGCCCACCGCCCGGCCGGCCGGCTCAGGAGGTGGGCCCGCCGTCCCCCGGCTGCAGCCTGGGCTCGCCGGCCGCCGCTCGCCGGCCGCCGGTTACAGCCCCGGTTACAGCTCAGGGGAGCTGGGCTAGGTACGTGGTCGTGCTGCCGCCCGTGAGCTGGGCGGTGAGCCGGGCCGTGAGCCGCCGGTGCTGGCTGAGCAGCTTGTGGCCGGCCGCGCTCGGGTACAAGGCGACGACCTTGGCCAGGCTGGCGCCGATGAGGAAGCTGGCCCGAGCCAGGACGAGGCCCCCAGGCCGGGGGAGCGCCAGGGTAGCGGTGCCCCGGCAGGCCACGGCCGGGCCGCAGCGCAGGGTCACCAAGACCTGGGCGCCGTGCAGGGCCACCTGGGGCTGGGGGCCGACCAGCCGTGGCACGTTGGCAACCAGGAGGTCGACGGGCGAGCGGGAGCGGAGGGCCAGCTTGCCGGCCACCCGCAGGCGTCCGACCGCCTTCAGCCCTTTGGGCGTGAGCTCATAGGCCGTGTCGCCTGGGTGGGCGCCTGGGGCGGTGACGGTGATGGCGAGGGGCTTGGCCGACTTGGGGGACGAGCCGTTGGGCGCGGCCCACGACAGGGCGAAAGAAAGGAGGTAGGACTGGCCGGCCGGGAGCTTACGAGAGAGCGGGCCGGTGTTGCGTACCGGCGCCATCAGCACGGTGGTGCCCGGGGGGAGGGCACCTTTGGGCACACAGACCGTGACCTTGAGCTTCCTGGTGCTGAAGCCGGCACAGCCGCCCGACGGGCCCAGGGTGGTTGTCTTGGGGGCGGCGTAAACGGTACGGGCCCAGGTGGGGACGGGCAGGGGCTTGGCCCCCGTGGCCCCGGTGGCCACTGTTGTGGTGGGCGCCTTGGCCGTAGTGGTCGTCGTGGCCGAGGTTGCTGCCTCGACGACCTCGCCGAAGGAGTTGGAGCTGGAGCCGGAGAAGAAGCTGTCGCCCGAGTAGGTAGCCACCACGTCGTGCAACCCCGGCGCGTCGTAGGACAGCCGGCAGGTCACGGCGGAGGTTGAGGTGATGAAGGGGAGCGCTGAACAGGCGGCTATAGGTAAGCCGTTGTCGGTGAACTGTACGGTGCCGGCCCCGGGGCCCGGGGTGACGGTGGCAGTGAAGGTCACTGGCTGGCCGACGGTGACTGGGTTGGGCGTCGCCATGAGCACGGTGGTCGTGGGGGTGGCGCCCCCCGGTACGCCCCCGCCCAGGGGCCCGCCACCTCCGGCTGTCGTCGTGGACGTGGTGGACGAGGCCGTCGTGGTCGTCGGTGGGCTGGTCACCTGCACCTGGGGGCTGGTGACCAGGGGGGTTAGGGTGCCCGAAGGCGTTGACGCCTCTTCGGCGCTGAAGGTGCTGGTACCCGCGGACGTGGGTGCCGTGGCGTTGGCGTAGTCGAAGCTGCAGCTTTGCCCTCCGGGCAGCGAGAGGTTGCCGATGCTGACCACGCTGGCGCTGGCCGACACGGTGGCACCCGTGCAGGAGGCGAGCGACACGTAGCCGGCGCCAGCCGGGCTCGTGGCCTGGGGCGGGCTCCAGCCGCTGGGGATGCTGAGCTGCAGGTCGCCGGCTTCCGTGCCGCCGGTGGCGGCGGTGTAGACGAACTCGAGCGTGTTGCCGGTGGAGCCCGAGACGACCGACGACGGGGCTACGCTGAGCGCCCCCGAACCGTCAGCCGCGCTCTGGGTGGGGGTGAGCGCCCACACGCCCCGGCCGTGGGTGGCAGCCAGCACCGTGCCGTTGGGCGTGACGGTGAGCCCGATGACCTGGACGTGCGGCAGGCCGGCACCCAGTGGCAACCAGCTCGTGGAGGCCCCGTCGAGGGAGGTCGCCTCGAACACGCCGACGTCGGTGGCCGCCAGGTACACACCGTTGTCGAAGACGACGGAGTTGGCCGAGGCGCCGGTGGGCAGGTTGCCGGTCACGTCGGTGACCGTGGGCGAGGAGCTGTTGGCCCCGGTTATGTACAGGACCACCGGCGTCGTGAAAGTGGTCTGGGTGTTGCCGATGCCCGTCCCGGCGCTTTCGCTCACCAAGATGTCAGCCGGGTTGGACGGGTCGACGTCGATGTGGGTGACCCACCCGGGTGAGGCGCCCGCGGGGAGGTTGAGCGTCGTGAACGTCGGGGAGCTGGAGGTGGCGTCCGTGGAGTACTGGAGGGTGCCGTCGTCGTAGCCCGCGTACACGTCGGCCGAGCTGGAGGGGCTCACCGCGATGGCGGACACCGGCTGGGGGGTGGCGGCGGTGTCCGAGGTGAGCTGGCGCCACGAGACCTTGGCGGCTTGCGTCTGCCACAGGTAGTGGCCGCCGTAATAGACCGTCGGGTTGTCGGGCTGGGCCGGGTTGGCCACGATGGCCATGGGCGGCACGAAGTTGGCGCCGCTGTCATTAGGGGTGATGTCGGTCACGCCGGTCTGGGAGATGACGTACAGGGCTTCGTCGGCTTCACCGAACATCTGGTTTTGGTCTTCGGGGTTGATGGCGCTGTAGCCGCCGTCCCCGGTTAGCTCCTCCGTCCAGGCGCTGGGGCCGCCTGAGGTGCCCGAGGTGCTGAGGCTGGTGCCGTTGTCCTGGGCACCGCCCAGGATCTGGGCACCGTTGCCGTACTGGCCGAGGTCCTCGTAGAACTGGGTTATGTCGAGGTTGGTGTTCAAGTTGGCATAGGCGCTGTTGCTCACCGAGCCCAAGCTGCCGGTGGCGCTGTCCACGCTGTCCAAGTCGCTGGCCGGCAGTTCCCAGACGCCTCCGTCGTTGCCGAGGAACAAGTCGCCGCCCTGGTCGAAGGCCAGGGCGTGGAAGTCAGGGTGGAACGAGTTGGGAGGGTTCTGGCCGGCCTGGCAGGTGGCATAAGAGCTGGCCGGAGGGGCGCAGAAGAACGGCTCGGAGTTGAGGTTGGCCCAAGTGCTCCCCCCGTCGGTGCTCACCAGCGCGGTTATGCCGGCCACTACCACCGTGGTGGGGTTGGCCGGGTCCACTGCCACCACGTTGTCGTAGAAGCTTTGGTCGGCCGTGGGGTTGCCGTCCGGGCCGGTGCCACTGTCGCTGTTGGCGCCGTAGTAGGCGTAGGTGGAGGAGGTGAAATAAGGCACGCTGAGCTGGGACCAGCTCGACCCCCCGTTGGACGACTTGTAAAGGCCCTGGTACTGGCCGGTGCCGGTGCTCGGGTCGTAGCTGCCGACTGACGCGTAAAGGGTCACGTTGGAGTTGGTGGGCGCCGGGGAGATGGCCAGGGCCACCTCCGGGCCGAAGGCGGTGATGCCGGAGCCGATCGTCGTTGCCGGCACTGTGGACCAGCTCCCGAGGTCGGTGCCGTTGAAGGTCGCCTCCTCGATGCCCACGCCGTCCACCGCCACCCAGGCCTCGGGCGTCGACGACCCAAGGTTGACCACGACCGAGCTCACCGGGCCCTCCTGCCACCCCGTGCCCGTCTCAGGGGCCCAGCTCTGGCCGCCGTCGGTCGACTCGTACAAGTTCCCCGCGCTACCGGGGCCCTGGGTGCCGACCAGGACCACCTTGGAGCTCAACCAGGCGATGCTGGAGATGTCCTGGCCGGTGAAGGTGCCCTGAGGGTTCACCATCGACCAGGTGCTCCCACCGTCGGTGGACTCCAAGATGCCCAGGCCCGGGTAGCAGTCACCGCAGCCGTTGGCCTCGCCGGTGCCGGCGAACACCGTCCCGCTGGCAAAAGGGTCCTCGGCCAGCGTGCCGATGGCCAAGTCGGCCTGGCCGTCGGTGAGCGGGGCCCAGGACGTGCTGGTACCGTTGAGCTGCGCCTCCCAGACGCCCCCGCCGGCCGAGCCGAGGAAGACGGTGACCGGGTTACTGCCAGTGACGGCGAGGCCGGTGACCCGGCCGGAGTTGTCGCCCCCGTAGTAGCTGTTGGTGACCGGTGCCGGCCCCAGGGCGTGCCAGGTCTGGCCGGCGAAGTTGGCGTTGGCCGGTGCCGCTTGAGCCAGGGGGCGGGGATGGTCGGCCAAGGACGCGGCCGCGGCGCGAGCCTGGGCATAAAGCTGGGCGGCCTGCTGCGGGGTGCCTGCCCCAGCCCGCTGGGCCTGTAGGTAGGCGTCGGCGGCGGTGGGGTCAAGGGGGACCAGGAGCTGGTGGGCGGCGGTTGCCGGCGACGACGACCCGGTGGGCAGCGCCGGGGCCGGGCTGCCCCCCAGGGCGGCGGTGGGCAGGAGCAGGGCGACGGCAGCGTAGAGGGGCACGGCTCTTGCCGGTTTCAACGTGGCCCCCCCTTCTGGGTACCAGTAAGGGCTCATTGGGTAGACCTAGCAGGCAAAATAGCGCTTCCGACGGGTGGGGCCCATTATGGCCGGGAGGCCACCCGCTAACCTCTGGTCGTATGCCCGCCGCTCGAGCAGAGGCCCCTCAGCGTGACCTCACCCCAGCCGACGCCGCCTACCTCGACAAGGTACGCCGGGCCACCAGCCGCCTGGCGACGCGCGAGGTGGCGCCCGACGATGTCCGAGCCGCCCTGCAAGCAGCTCGCGACGTGGCCAGCTTCAACGTCGAAGTGCCCACCGCCAGCCCTCACCGGGAGGTCCAGCTGGCCAAGCAGGCGGTCAAGCGAGCAGCTGCCTGGTACCTGCGCTACCTGGCCGAGCAGGTCAACGCCTTTGCCGGCGCGGCTGTGCGGCTGGGCGAGGCCCTGGTCAACCGGCTGGAGTCGGCCGAGGCCACCCTGGCCGAGCTGACCGCCCGGGTCCAGGCCCTGGAGGGCCGGGCCCAGCCCTCAGCCCGGCTGGCCGCCGGGGCCACGCCGGCCTCGGCCGAAGTGGCCCAGCCCTCAGCCCGGCAGCGTTCTGCCCGGCCGCCCTCAGCCCGGTCGGCCAAGCCGGCAGCTACCCAGCCCAAGCCGGCTCAGCCGGCAGCTACCCCGGCTGCTGGCACCGGGCGCGTCCGGGCCAAGGCCCCGGGCGCGGCCCGAGCCAAGGCCCCGGCCCCGCGGCCAGCCAGGCGGGGCGCAGGACAAGGCGGGGCGCATTGAGGGTCGACCAGTACATCCCGACCTTCGCCCCCCACGACGCCATCGGCAACCACACCCTCCAGGTGCGCCGGGCGCTGCGGGAAGCCGGCTACAGCTCCGACATCTGGGCCGAGAACGCCTTGCCGCCCCTGCAGCACGAGTGCCGGCCCTACCTGGAAGACGTCCGCCACCACGGGGAGGACCGGCTGCTGGTCTACCAGGCGTCGACCAGCTCGCCCATGGCCGCCTGGCTCACCACCCGGGCACGGCGGGGCGAGGAGCTGCTCTCCGACTACCACAACATCACCCCCCACCGCTACTTCGAGCGCTGGGAACCGGCGGCCGCCCAGTCGATGGCCCAGGCCCGCCAGGAGCTGGAGATGATGGCCCCGGTAGTGAGCCTGGCCCTGGCCGACTCCGCCTACAACGAGGCCGAGCTGCGCGAGCTGGGCTACCGCAACACCACGGTGTGCCCGCTATTGGTCGACCTGGACGAGTACCACCGCCCACCCGACCCGGCCACCTTGGAGCGGCTCCAACGGCGCCGGGGGGCCCCGGGAGCGGGGGCGCAGTGGCTGTTCGTGGGGCGGGTGGCCCCGAACAAGTGCCAGCACGACGTGATCGGGGCGTTCGCCGCCTACCGGCGCCTCTTCGACCCCGGGGCACGGCTCACCCTGGTCGGTGGGGCCACCTCTGTCCAGTACCTGAGGGCGCTGGAGCGGTTGTGCGCCGAGCTGGAGCTGGGCGACAGCGTCGAGCTGCTGGGCACGCTGGCCGACGCGGAGCTGCTCGCCTACTGGGCGGTGGCCGACGTGTTCGTCTGCCTGTCCGAGCACGAGGGTTTCTGCATCCCGCTCCTGGAGGCGATGGAGCTGGGCGTGCCCGTGGTGGCCTACGCGGCGGCCGCCGTCCCCGAGACCCTGGCCGGAGCGGGCCTGCTCTTGGAGGACAAGGGCCCTCTGGTGGTGGCCGAGGCGGTGGACCGGGCCTGCCACCACCGGCCTACCCGGGCGAGCCTGGTGAAGGCGGGCAAAGCCAGAGCGGCCGAGTTCTCCCTGCCTGTCACCAAAAAGCGCTTCCTCGCCGCCATCGAGGGCTACCTCGGCAACATCGCCCACTGAGGCCGCCACGCCGCTTGCTCAGCCAGGCCGTACAGTTCCTAGGGGCGCGACCGTGAGGTCGCCCTCCCACCGGGGCACCTCTGTACGCTGGACGATCTGTTTCAAGGTGGCAACTTCGGACCTGAGGGCTGCCCGGCCCCTTCGGGTTATGGACACCCAGGTACGCGGCCGGCGGCCTTCATAGCCCTTGGCGATGCGCACGAGGCCGCCTTTCTCCAAGGCGGCGAGGTGGGTCGTCAGGTTGCCCGGGGTCAGGTCGAGCTCCGACTGCAAGTAGCGGAACTCGACTCGCTGGGCTTCGTTGGCGATGGCCAAGATGCCCAAACGTGCACGCTGGTGCACGAGGTCGTCCAGCTGGCCGGCGGGGTGCAATCAGTGCCCTCGTTCAGCCAGCCCGAACCACAGGCCGCCAGCTAACAAGACCAGGGCGGCAAGCCCCAAGTTGGGGAGCTCTGCCCAAGCCGCCGGCACAGAGGCCCCCAACGGCACGGGGAGCAGGTTCTCCAGGTCGTAGAGGTTGACGAGCAGGGCCACGCCCATGAACGCCACGGCGAACGCCACCCGGGTGGTGCTCCGCTCCAGGTAGGCGAGGGCCAAAAGCCCTATAGCCGCTGCGACCAGCGGCGTAAGGCCATGGCTGGCGAGGTCCCCGCGGGGGTGCAGGAAGGTCACCCAACCCGGCAGGTGCAACGACGAGGCCGTGGCGGGCGAGGAGGCGAACAAGACGACGAGGAGCAAGAGGCCAACGACAACTGCGGGCAGCACCCGGCCCTGCACACCCAGGCGGCGGCCCCGGGCGCGGTAGTAGGCAACCGTGGCCGCGTAAGCGAGGGGCAGCGCGGCCAGCCAGTAGAGGGCAGCCCACTGGCCTCCGTTCGGCAAGGAGCCGCCCACCGCCCCCACCAGCGGCCCCGTGACCGCCTGGGTAACGGGCCGTTGTGGCGGGGGCCCGTGCAGCACGTACAGCGGGAGAGCGCCAGCGGTCACCAGCCCCAGCACCCCCAGCGCGGGCCCGAACCCGTGGCGGGCCGCCCGCGCCCTGGCCACAGCGGCCGAGAGTTGGCGCAGCGGCTCGGCAGACGGGTCGGAGCTCACGACAACATGGTACTCTACCGGCGTGTAGTTTGCAATTCAAACTACACGCCTGGGCAACGCAACGGGACTTGGGGCGACCGGTCAGGTCCCATGGTCACCGGGCGAGGCCTAGACCTCGCCCTCGCCAGGTGGCGAGCTCAAATGGAACTGTTAGCCAAAGGTATTGTTAGCTCGGTCCCTATGTGCGCCGCCCGTGGCCTGCCCATGAGCACGCTCGTCCGCGTCGGCTAGCAACGGGGGCCGACGAGCTTTGGGCTGAGCGAGAGCTCAGCGAGGTCGGCCGCCGCCCGCCCCGCCGCCCAACCCTCTCGGTCGGTGACAGAGAACTCGGTCGTGGCCGTCTCGGGGAACATCTTGCGGACCGCCTCTTCGACCCCTCTTTCCCTGCCCGCCAGCACCGGCAATAAAGCGCCTCCGCTCGACTGCACTGCCGCCTCAGTGGCAGCCGTGGCCGCTTCCCGCAGCCGGGCGCCGATGCGGTTGGCGTAGGCGATGAGGAACGACCTGCGGTAGGAGGGCCGGCTGGAGCTGGGCCTGGTCATGGCCCCTAGCTGCTCCCCCGGCTGCTCAGCCAGCCCCGGGCCGGCAGCAGCTTGCGAGAAGAGGCTGCCCGGCTCGAATGCGGGCTCCGGGGCGCCCAGGCGGGCGGGCAGGGCCATCTGCTTGGTGGCATGCACCAACAGCGACGTGAAGAGGGCTTCAGTGGCAGAAATGTCGTCCGGGTGCCCGAACACGGTCACGAAGCCGTACTGGTCGACCGCGACCGTCCGGCACCGGTTGGCCTGGGCGACCACGGCGAGCAGGTAGCCCTTTTGCTTGAGGTAGGGGTCGTCGAGCCAGCAACGGCGAGCTTCGATGCCACCTACGCCTTGGCCGGGCTCCTCCAGTGCCGCCCGGTCCAGGTTGTAGCGAGCCATGAGCTCCTGGGCCTTGGCCAGGAAGGCGTCTGCCTCTTGCTCGTAAGCGGTCGACTCGGCCTTGGCCAGCAGGGCGCGGGCCCTTTCCAGGAGGCCTGGGGCCACGTCGGCTGGCAGTGGGCGGCGGGCCGGCCAGAACAGGTCCGGCAAGGACATGAGGTGGGCAAGGTAACCGATGGCCGCCACGCCAGCCGCGATGTCGTCCGCCCAGCTGGCCGAAGCAGTGCCCAGGCAGCGCCCCTCGGAGGCGATGTTGGCCAGTTGGAGCTCCCAACGCTGTGCTCGGTCAGTGCCCGGGCGTCGTTCGCGTACTGCTTCAGGTAGCAGGGCCACGCTCAGGTTGGCGGCGGGCAGGCTCACCTTGCGGCGCAGGACGGCGTGGACGTCACGGGGCTCCCAACCCCCACCAAGGGCCGTGGCCAGGTGCGCCACGAGGGCGGCCCGGACGCGTTCGGTGACCAGGGAGCACCACCCCGGGCCGGCTGCCTGGTCGGCAAGCTCGGCCACGAGGGGGCGGGGGTCCCGGCCTTCGCAGCCGGCATGGGCCGCGTCCAAGACCAGCAGGTCGACTAGGGCCGCGGGCGAAGGACCGCCCCGGCCACCGATGTGCTCGCCTGCCCAAGTGCCGCGTTCACGGCTGCGTGCTTCGCGCCGCTGGTGCTTGGCCCGCCGGCGCTGCCTGTTGCGTATGCCCATGGCGCGATGCTGCCACGGCACCAATGACCAATGGTGGACCAGCCTCCAGCAGGGCCTTTGCCGTCAGGCCGGGCCCCCAGTGCCGTCAGGCGAGGCCGCCAGAGCCGGCAGGGCCATCTGGCGCCCGCGGGCTTACCCCGCCCAGTGGCTACGGGCGTCGTGGTAGAGGGTGGCCAGGCCGGCCGCGCTGGCCTCCCAAGTGAACTGCCTGGCCCGTTCCCGGCCCCGCCGGACCAGGTCCTGGCGCCGGCCCTCGTCCCCGAGCAGCCCCTCCAGCGCCCCCGCCAGCGCCTCGGCGTCGCCCACTTCCACCAACCAGGCGGCGTCGCCCAGCACCTCCCCCAGGGCACCGGCCCGGGTGGCCACGACCGGCACGCCAGCGGCCATCGCCTCCAGGGGCGGCAGCCCGAAGCCCTCGTAACGGGAGGGGTAGGCGAACACGGCCGCCCCGGCCAGCAGGCCGGCGCGCTCAGGGTCGGGCACCCAGCCCAGCCGCAGGACCCTGTCCCGGGCCGGGCAGGCGGCCACCGCCTCAGCCAGCTCGTCGCTGCCCCAGCCGTCGGGGCCGGCCAGTACCAGGGCCAGGCCGGGGTGGTGGCCGGCTACCATCCCGAACGCCCGCACCAAGGTGGGCAGGTCCTTGCGGGGCTCGACCGTGCCCAGGGCCAGCACGTAGGAGCTGGCCCAGGGGGGGAGCCGGCCCCAGGGGGCCAGCCGGGCACCGTCGGCCACCACCGGGACGCCGGGCGGCACCACCCGCACCCGCTCGCTTGGTGCTCCCAGCAGCTCGCTCACCTCGCTGGCGACGAAGGCGGAGGTCACGTGCACCCAAGCCCCCCGCTTCACCGCCTGGCGCACCAGCTGCGGGTAGGCGAGCGAGGCGGGCTGGCACCACTGGGGGAAGCGCAGCGGGGTGAGGTCGTAGACGGTCACCACCGTGGCTGCCCGGCGGGCCGGGGGCACGACGAAGTTGGTGCCGTGCACGACGTCGGCCTGGCCCACGCACAGCTCGGCCGGCGGGAACGCCCAGCGGGCCCAGGACCACTGCAGCACCCTGGCCGGCAGGGCGCGGTTGACCGCGGCCACGCCCGGGGGGAGCAGGGCGCCGAGCTGGCCCCGTCCCCGCCAGCTCAGGGCGAAGCCGCTCAGCTCGAGGTCTTCGCGCTCGGCCAGGGCGGCCAGCGCGCCGGCGCAGAACTGCCCCACACCGGTGCGCCGGCCGAGCAGCGGCGTGGCGTCCAGGGCCACACGGAGGCGGGCTGGGCTGGCCGGCACGTCGGGAACGCTAGCGTCCCTGCCAGATGAGGCTCGCGTTCGTACCCCCCCGCTTCGGTGACGGCGTGCTCGGCGGCTCGGAGGCCGTGGTGCGGGAGGCTGCCTTGGGCCTGGCCGGCCGGGGCCACGAGGTGGAGGTGCTCACCACCTGCGCGCTGGACCACTTCACCTGGGCCAACGAGCTCCCGGCGGGGACCTCGGTGGAGGACGGGGTCACAGTGCGGCGGTTCCCGACGGCCCGCCACCCCAGCCGGGCGGCGCTGGCAGCCCAGCTATCGGTGCAGCGCGGCCAGGTCCCCGACCTGGACCACCAGGTGAGCTGGCTCGGCTTCCACTTCAGTGCGCCCGAGCTGTTCGAGCACCTCCTGCGCCACCAGGACCTCTACGACGCCATAGTCTTTTCGCCCTACCTGTTCTGGACGGCCAGTGCTTGCGTCCCGTGGGCAGCCGACAAGGCGGTGGTCATCCCCTGCCTCCACGACGAGGCCTACGCCCGGCTGGACGTGCTGCGGCCCGTGCTGGCTGCCCCGGCCCTGGCCTGGTTCCTCACCGAGCCCGAGCACCGCTTGGCCCACCGCCTCGGCCCGGTGGCGCCAGCGCACCTGGTCACCGGGGCGGGCGTGCCTGTCCCCAGTTCTTACGACCCCGAGGGCTTCCGGGCCCGCCACGGGCTCGACAGGCCCTTTGTCCTCTACGCCGGCCGTAAGGAGGAGGACAAAGGGGTGCCCGCCCTGCTGGGGGCCTTCGCCCGGGCGGTGAAGGAGGGCCGGGCCGGCTTCGACCTGGTCATGATCGGAAAGGGCGAGGCGGCGGTGCCCCCCGCGGCGGCTGGCCGGGTGGCCGACCTCGGCTACCTGCCCGACCCCGAGCGCAACGACGCCTTTGCCGCGGCCGCCGCCTACGTCCAGCCGAGCCCCAACGAGAGCTTCTCCCGCACGGTCATGGAGGCCTGGCTGGCGGGCACGCCGGTGGTGGCTCTGGCGGGGAGCGAGGTGGTGGCCTGGCACCTGGGGCGCTCGGGCGGGGGGTTCAGCTGCTCAAGGCCCGACGAGCTCATGGGGCGCCTGCAAGAACTGGTGGACGACCCGGCCCGGGCGGCCGTACTGGCGGCCCGGGGCCGCCAGTACGTGCTCGGCAACTACTCCTGGCCGGCGGTGCTCGACCGCATGGAGGCCAGCCTGCGGGCCACCTTCTCCCGGCCTCGCCCCGCCGGTGGCCCGGCCGTGGCCGCCCCGGCGGGGCCGGGGGCCGGTGCCGGCCCGGGTGCCCCGCTTCCTCGGCGCCCGCTGCCTCGGCGCCTGGTGGCCGGCAGCTACCCGCCGGTGCCCGGTGAGCCCTCGGCCGCCACGGTGGCCGCCGTCCGCCGGGGGTGGGCCGAGGGGCGCCAGGTGGTGGTCGTCTCGCCCCGGCCCAGCGCCGCCCACCTGGTCGCCCGCCTGGCCGGCCCGGCCGCCGGCCGCCGCCTGGCCCGCCTGGCCCGGGAACTGGCCACGGACGAGGTCGTGGCCTGCCTGGAGCCGGGGATGCCGTTCCGGCCCGGCCGGTGGGGGGCCCGGCGCACCGCCCGGAGCCTGGCGGGTGCGCTCGGGGGCTGCCGGTGGGCTGAGGTGGTCGTGACCGGCGACCTGGGCGTCCCCCCCGCCGCCCTGGCCCGCCTGTGGCCGGCAGTGGGCGCCGTCACGGCCAGCTCGGCTGAGGCCGCCCGCTGGCTGGAGGCCTCTGGGGCCCGGGGAGTGCGGGTGGCCGAGCCCGGCCCAGGCGACCGCCCGGCCCTCGAGCCAGCCGCCCAGGGGCCATCACCCGGGCCGTTCGAGCCGGGTGACCTGCTGCTGCGCCGGCGCGCCCTGCGCCTGGTGGGCGCCGTCGCCCGCCGGTTGCTCGGCCGCCACGCCGTCAGCGTCCGGCGTCGCCTCCAGCGCCTGCGCCTGCTGGCTTCTCGCACCTGAGCAACCTATGAGGCCGACGTCAAGGGGGTAGTTCCCGGTAGAGGGCGCGCGTCATCGTCCCCGCTCCAGGAGCGGACGACAGGACTGGTGGCGCGTTGCGGTGATGGGGGTGTTCGCTTCGGGATGGCTGCGGCTGGCGTCGATTGGCGGCGGCCCGAGCCCGCTCTCCGCGCTCAACCTAACGAGCAACCGGGTTCTTCCCAACAACCCTCATCCGAGCTCGATGGGAGAGCGGGCGGGGCCCCCAGGCTCAGGTTCGGGTTCTCCCCGAGGGCCAGTCGGGTTCGCCCCGCCCACGCCAGTGCCGCGTCAGGCAGCGCGAGGCGCCACCTCCCTCCGGCCAGAAGCGATGTCGGCGCTCCATGCGGCGCGGGTCGTGACGACGACGAAGAGCTGGCGCAGCAGCGCCGCGCCGAGCGCGGCGCGTGCCTTGCCGTCGTTCAGCGGGTTGTCGCTGCGGTGCTGCAGGTGCTCGTAGCGGGCCCGGAAGACGGCATTGTGCGGGAGCAGGCCCCAGGTCGCCCGCCACGCTGCGGTGCGCAGGGCGGGCCGGCCACGGCCCGAGGTTTTCGTCTGGCCGCGGAAGTTACCCGACTCGTTCGCCCGTGGCGCAAGACCGGCATGCTTCACCCAGGTCCGTGGCGACCCGAAGCGGCTCGGGTCGCCCGTCTCGGCGAGGATGGCCGCAGCACCGACGACCGAGAGCCCGTCGATGGTCGTCACGAGCTCGGCGAGACCGAGCGCCTCCATGACCTCGACCATGCGCACCTCGACGTCGTGGAGGCCGCAGAGGGCTCGGTGCCAGTCCGACAGGGCGAAGCCCGCCCGCTCGGCGGCGGCTGGCACCTCGCTCGTCACCCCGCCCGGGGCACGAGCGGCGGCAAAGGCCGCGCGAAGCACGCGCCGGCTGCACCGCCGTGCACCCCAACGGGGAAGCTCCCCCGACACGGCGCTGGCGAAGGCCCTCTCGTCCATCGCAGCGATCACCCGGGGACCGGTCGAGACCGAGAGCACGGCGCGCAGCGTGGCCGAGCCCATGGGCTTCGTGGCTGCCGCCAGGAGCGCTGGCCAGTAGCACTCGAGCAGGTCACGCAGTCCCTGGCGTGCGACGGTCGCCTGCACGAGGAGCTGGTTGCGGCGGGCCCCGAGATGTCGAAGACGGCTCCAGAGGCCCTCGGCGAGGTAGGGGACGTGGCACCGCCGCTCGGGTGCGAGGCGGGCGATCAAGGTGGCGTCGGAGAAGTCGGCGCGGTCCTTCGTGAAGTCCTCGGCCTCTCGGGCGCGGGCGACGAGCATCGGGTTCACGCAGACGAGCTCGGTCCCCCGTGCGCGGCAGCGCTCGAGCAACGGCTTCCACCGATGCCCCGTCGGCTCGCAGGCGACGACGAGCCCGGCGAAGCCCGCACGCTCGGCGAGCGGGAGCGCCCAGTCGAGGATCTCGTCGATTACCCACGGCGTGCCGGGGAACATGGCCTTCGCGAGCGTGGTCGGCTCGTGATCGCTGAGGACGGCCGCCTGCTTCTCCGACGCGAGGTCGATGCCGAGGATCGCACGCTCGGGTCGGACGACGGCACGAAGTCGCGCCAGGCGCGCGTTGCGCCACAGGTCGCCGCGGGTGAGGTCAGGTCGCTTAGCCTTGGGCACGTCATCCTCCTCGGTAGTGGTTGGAGCACAGATCCACACCCTTGCCGGGGAGGATGGCGCCCTTCAACCTCTACGGGGAGTTATTAGGCCCTGGCCCGCTCCCGGTCACCCCGTGCCGTGGTTGCTGCTCTCAGTCTCGCTTGTACTGTTGCCCACAGGAGGCGGCCCGGTGACTGAGGCCCACGAGGTGCTCCCCAGCGCGCCCTTAGCCGGCGATTGCTGCCCGATATATCGGCTGATATACTAGTTATGTGGGGTTCGGTGAGGAGCTGCGGCGTCGGCGCCAGGAAGCTGGCCTCACCCAGGCGCAGCTCGCCAAGCTGGCTGGCACCAGCCAGTCGCGGGTGTCCTCCTACGAGGCTGGCACCGTCGAGCCGTCACCGAGGGCTCGGGAGCGCCTGCTTGCTGCGGCCAAGCCACTGCCAGGCATCGCGCTCCACCGGCACCGCGAGGAGGTAAGACGGCTGGCTGAGCGCTTCAGGCTGGCCGATGTCCGAGTCTTCGGTTCCGTCGCCCGGCACAAAGACACCCGGCACAGCGACATCGACCTCGTCGTGACCCCGCTCGCAGGTGCGTCCTTGTTCGACCTCATCGCCTTCGGGGCTCACGTCGAAGATCTGACTGGCTACCCCGTGGACGTGGTGAGCGACCGCGGCCGGGCCGGGGACGACCCTGTCCTCGCCGAGGCGCTCGCGCTGTGAGCGGCCAGCCACGACGGCCCCGGGGGCCAAGAGGCGGGCAGTTCTTGCCCAGGGCGCGACCAGCAGGGGGCCCGGTCGACGATGCCGGGCCCGTTGCTCATGCCGAGCAAAAACGAGAGGAGCGCCTGGCACGCACCCTCGGCGAACTTGCGGTGCTCTTTGGCGACGCGGCCGTGCTTGCCGCTCGGGGCCGGGCCTCCTTCAGCGCCAGCTGGGTGGCCAAGCGAGCCGCCAAGAACATCATTACCGAGCTCCAAGAGACGCTGTCGCGCTTGCCGCTCTCGTTCCGGGAGCTCCACCCTGACGTGGAGTGGGCGCTGGCTCGCGGGACCAGGAACCGGGTGGTACATGCGTACCAAGACGTCGACGACGAGCTTCTTTGGGAAGTGGTCTCGGTGTCGGTCCCGCACATGCGAAAGCAGCTCGGGATCTAGTCCCACAGCAGTTCCCCGTTCCTCAAAACGTGGGGGTCCTGCCCCACGCCTGAACGCTGAGCCCTTGGGACCGGTACGGCCATATTTAGCGGGCTGGTGCTGTCGAGGCACCAGCTTCAAGAGCGCGGCACCGGGCTGGTGCTTGAGCGCCTAGGCGTAGCTTTGGCCCAACGACGGGAGCCAGCCGGGCCGGGAACGCTCGTAGGCGGTGATGGCCTCCTCGTGGCGCAAGGTGAGGCCGATGTCGTCCAGGCCCTCCAAGAAGCGGTGCTGGGTGAAGGGGTCCAGGCTGAAGCTGAAGGCCAGGCCGGCCGCGGGCACCTCGACCCGCAGGCGCTCCACGTCGATGGTCACCTCCAGGTCGGGGGCCTCGGTGACGGCCCTCATCAGCGCTTCGGCGTCGGCGGCCTCCACCTGGGCCGGCAGCAGGCCGGACTTGGTGCAGTTGTTGCGGAAGATGTCGCCGAAGCGGGCCGATATGACCGCCTCGAAGCCGTAGTCCTGCAGCGCCCACACGGCGTGCTCCCGGGACGAGCCGGTGCCGAAGTTGGGCCCGGCCACCAAGATGTTGGCGCCGGCGTGCTCGGGCCGGTTGAGCACGAAGTCGCGCTGGTCCCGCCACTCGGAGAACAGGCCCTGGCCGAAGCCGGTTCGTTCCACCCGCTTCAGCCACGAGGCGGGGATGATCTGGTCGGTGTCGACGTCGCTGCGGTCGAGCGGCGCTGCCCGCCCGGTGATGACGCGGACTGGCCTCATGGCAGGTCTCCCGGTTCGGCCAGGTGGCCGGCTACGGCGGTGGCGGCCGCGACCGCGGGCGAGACGAGGTGGGTCCGCCCGCCCCGGCCCTGGCGGCCCTCGAAGTTGCGGTTTGAGGTGGAGGCGCAGCGCTCCCCGGGGGACAGCTTGTCGGGGTTCATGGCCAGGCACATCGAGCACCCCGGGTTGCGCCACTCGAAGCCGGCCTGGACGAAGACCTTGTCCAGGCCCTCCTTTTCTGCCTGGGCCCGCACCTGGCCCGACCCGGGGACGACCAGCGCCCGCAGGCCGGGGGCGACGTGGCGGCCCCGGAGCACCTCGGCGGCGGCCCGCAGGTCCTCCACCCGGGCGTTGGTGCACGAGCCGATGAAGACGGTGTCCACCTTCACCTCCTTCATGGGCGTGCCGGGCACGAGGCCCATGTAGGCGAGCGCCCGCCGGCCGGCTTCCCGGGCAGCCGGTGAGGCCAGGGCCTCGGGGTCGGGGACCACGCCGTCCAGGCGTACGACCTGGCCCGGGTTGGTCCCCCAGGTCACGTGGGGGGAAAGGGTGGCGGCGTCTATGTGGACGGCCTTGTCGAAGCGGGCACCGTCGTCGGTGACGAGGGAACGCCAGTCGTCCAGGGCGCGTTCCCAGTCCTTTCCCTTGGGGGCCATCTCGCGCCCCTCCAGGTAGGAAAAGGTGACGTCGTCGGGGGCCACCATCCCGGCCCTGGCCCCGGCCTCGATGGACATGTTGCACACGGTCATGCGGCCTTCCATGGACAGGGCCCGGATGGCCGAGCCGCGGTACTCGATGACGTGGCCGATGCCTCCTCCGGTGCCGATGTGGCCGATGATGGCGAGCACGATGTCCTTGGCGCTCACCCCCGCCGGGGCCTCGCCGTCGACGGACACAGCCATGGTCTTGGGCCGGGCCTGGGGGAGGGCCTGGGTGGCCAGGACGTGCTCGACCTCGCTGGTGCCGATGCCGAAGGCCAGGGCGCCGAAGGCCCCGTGGGTCGAGGTGTGGCTGTCCCCGCACACGATCGTCATGCCCGGCTGGGTCAGGCCCAGCTCCGGCCCGATGATGTGGACGATGCCCTGACGGGGGTTGCCCATCTCGAACAGCCGGATCCCCTGCTCGGCGCAGTTGGCGGCCAGCAGTTCCATCTGGCGGGCGGACACGGGGTCGGCCACCGGCTGGTCGAGGCCGGTGGTGGGCACGTTGTGGTCCATGGTGGCGAGGGTGAGGTCGGGCCGGCGCACCCGCCTCCCCGCCAGCCGGAGGCCCTCGAACGCCTGCGGGGAGGTCACCTCGTGGACCAGGTGCAGGTCTATGTACAACAGGTCCGGCTCGCCCTCGGCGCTGCGCACCAGGTGCCGCTGCCAGACCTTTTCTGCCAGGGTGAGCGGGGCCGCGTCGGCTCCCATGCCCTCCTCCTTCGTGCTCTTACGCCCCTACCGCGACCGAGAGCCTACCGGGCCCCGCCGCTCGGCCCGGCCGCGGCCAGGGCGCCAGCGTCGCTCAGTTCGGCCGCGCCGGCTTGGTCCCAGCCACAGGCCCCGGCGGCCAGTTGGGCACTGGCCCAGGCGGTGGCGTCCCGGGCCACCCGAGGAGGGTAGCTCACCCCCAGCAGCTGCCGTTCGGTGCTGTCGTAGCTTTCGCCCAGCTCGAGCAGGCAGAGGGCGAAGCGCCGGGCGCGCCGCAGTTGCTGGTCGTCTGGGCCGGCCCGCAGCTGGTCGTCCAGCCAGGCCGAGTGGCGGGCCTGCATCTCGGGCGAGAGCCGGGCCACCTGCGCCCGGGTGAGCGGTGGCACCCGCCAGCGCACTGCCAGCTCGTCCGGCCCGGACAGCTGGGCCAGGTGGAACAGCACCAGGCGGTTTATGGCCCGCAGGAACGCTGAGGACCGCCCGCTGCGGTCGCTCAGGCCGAGGGAACGGGCAGTTTCGGCGAGGTCCAGGTCGAAGCCCTCCGGGCTGTAGTCGAAGCCGGCTGCCACCCGGCGCAGCAGCCAGGTGGTGGACGGCCCCAGGATGCCGAGGTAGTAGTCCTCGACGTAGCTGGAACGAGGGTCGAAGCCCAGGTGGTCGACCACGTCGTCGTGCCAGGGGCGGACGTGGAGGATGTCAGGGGCAAGGCAGAGCTGCTGGTTCATGTTGGGCTCCATGTAGGTGGGGACGAGCCGGCCCGGCCAGGGCCGCCCAGTGGGCGTGGCAGGGGGAAGTACGTCTTGCTATAGTTGATGATAATCAATGCTATTTAGTGTTGCAAGGCTACAGGTACGCCCCCGGCGGTACCCTCGGGCTATGGCGGTACCCTCGGGCTATGGCCAGTGTGGCCCCCGCCCAGCCCACCGCCCAGCCCCCAGCCGAGCCCCCGGTCCCGCCCGCCCCTAGCCCTGGGCAGCTGGCCCAGGCCCGCTCCGCCCGGCGGGCCCGGCGGCTGGGCACCGTCGTCGCCGCCAACCTGGTGGTGGCCGGGGCCGAGGTGGCCGGTGGGCTCCTCGGCCACTCGATGGCCCTGCTGGCCGACGCCGGGCACAACGCCACCGACGTGGCTGCCGTCGCCCTGGCGCTCGTCGCCCTCCGGCTGGCCCGCCGGCCGCCCACCACGGCCAAGTCGTTCGGCTACCACCGCAGCGGCGTCCTGGCCGCTCAGGCCAATGCTGCCGGGGTCCTGGTGGCCAGCGTCCTGATCGGCTTCGGGGCCGTGGAGCGGCTCTTGCACCCGGTGGCCGACCGGGTGGGCATCGTGGCCGGTACCGCCGGGCTGGCGCTGGCCCTCAACTTGGCGTCTACCCTCCTGTTGGCCGAAAGGTCGCAGCGAGACTTGAACCTGCGCGCCACCGTGCTGCACATGGCCGGGGACGCCGCCTCCTCGGGCGGGGTCCTGGTGGCCGGCATGGCCATCTGGCTGGACCGGGGGCTGGGCTGGCTCGACCCCGCTGTTGCGCTAGCCGTCGCCTTGTTGGTCGGCTGGCAGGCACTGCGGCTGGCCCGCCAGGTGGTGGACGTGCTGTTGGAAGGGACCCCGGCGGAGACCGACACCGCCGAGCTTCAGCGCCTGGTCCGCAAGGTGCCGGGCGTGGAGGACATGCACGACCTGCACGTGTGGTCCCTTTCGGCAGAGCTCAAGCTGGCTTCGGCCCACCTGGTGATGGCTGGCCACCCCAGCTTGGAGACGGCCCAGGCCGTCGCCGAACGGGTGCGGTCCGTGCTGGCCAGGGAGTTCGGTGTCGCCCACGCCACCCTCGAACTGGAGTGCGAGACCTGCACCGAGGGGGCGACCGACCCCTGCGCCATGTCCAACTGACTGGCGGCGGTTGCTAAGGCCGCGGTTGCTTATGAGGTGGCTGCCGCTCGGGGCGCGGCCACCCAGCCGTTGGCGTGGCCGTCGAGCCCTGCCTCGGCGTCGTCACGGTGCCCGTCGCCGGGGTACGCCCCACCTGGGTGCCCGTCATCTGGGTGCCCGTTGCCTGGGTGCCCGTTGCCGACGAGCTGGCCGGTGGTGGCCGCGCGGGCCAGGTCGACCTGGAGGGCCTTGGCTATGGACGCCGCTATGCCCGGCCCGTCCAGGCCGAGCTGGGACAAGATGCGCTCGGGCTTGGCGTGGGGGATGTAGGCGGTCGGCACCCCCAGGTTGAGCACGGGCGGGCTCTGGCGGGCCTGGTTGAGGTCGGCGATGGCGTCGGCGATGAAGTTGCCCGCCCCGCCGTTGCGGATGCCGTCCTCCACGGTCACCACCAGCTTGTGCTTGCCGGCGTCGGCGATCATGGCCGGGTCGAGCGGGCGGACCAGGCGCACGTCCCACACCGTCGCCTCGATGCCCTCGGCCGCCAGCAGCTCGGCCGCCTCCTCGGCCGCCTCCAGCAGCTTGCCTACGGCCAGCACGCACACCGTGCCGTCCCCTCGGCGGGCCAGGCGGGCGGACAGCCCCGACCCCACCTGCTCGGGGGGCACCTGGCGGGCGGCCGTCTTGGGGAACCTCACCACCGCCGGGCCAGACAGGCTCAACGCGGTGGAGAGCATGACCTTGAGCTCCTGGGCGGAGGAGGGGGCAAAGACGGCCATCCCCGGGATCTTGAGGCACAGCGCCATGTCCAAGATGCCGTGGTGGCTGGGGCCGTCGTCCCCGGTGATGCCAGCCCGGTCGAGGGCGAAGGTGACGGGCAGGCCGTGCAGCCCCACGTCCAAGTTGAGCTGGTCGAACGCCCTGGAAAGGAACGTCGAGTAGACGGCTACCACCGGCCGCAGGCCTCCCATGGCCATGCCCGCGGCCGAGGTGACGGCGTGCTGCTCGGCGATGCCCACGTCGAAGAACCGCTCCGGCCAGCGTTCCTGGAAAGGTATGAGCCCGGTCGGCCCCGGCATGGCCGCGGTTATGGCGACGACGTCGTCGCGTTGGCTCGCTATTTCCACCAGGGCCTCGCTGAAGGCGAGGGTGTAGCCCTTGAGGGCACGGGCGGACTCGGTCGGGCCGGTGCGGGGGTCGAACGCGCCCGCGTCGTGGAGGCACTTTTCTTCGTCTTCCTCCGCCGGCTTGTAGCCCCGGCCCTTTTGGGTGAGCACGTGCACCACGATCGGGCCGTCGAAGGCGGCGGCCTGGCGGAAAGCCTGCTCCATGCCGGCAATGTCGTGGCCGTCCAAGGGGCCCACGTAGCGCACGCCCAGGGCTTCGAAGAACGCCGGCGGCTCGATCACCTCCCGGATGGCCGAATAGAACCCCTGCAGGCTGGAATAAGCGAGCCCGCCAACTTTGGGGATGTCCCGCAGGGCGCCTTCCACCCGGCGCCGGGCCGAGCTGACGGCCGGGTTGAGCCGCAGCTTGGTGAGGCTCTCCGACAGGCGGGACACCGTCGGGGCGTAGCTGCGGCCGTTGTCGTTGAGCACCACCACCACCCGCGACCCGCTGTGGCCCAGGTTGTTGAGACCCTCGTAGGCCATGCCCCCGGTGAGGGCGCCGTCGCCCACCACCGCCACCACCCGCCGGTCGGGGTTGGCACTGCGCTTGATGGCTACGGCCAGGCCGTGGGCGTAGCACAAGGCGGTCGAGGCGTGGCTGTTCTCCACCCAGTCGTGCACCGACTCGGCCCGGGAGGGGTAGCCGGACAGCCCGTTGGCCTGGCGCAGGGTGCTGAACATCTCCCGCCGGCCGGTGACGATCTTGTGCACGTAGGCCTGGTGGCCCGTGTCCCAGATGATGTAGTCGCGGGGCGAGTCGAACACCCGGTGCAGGGCCAAGGTGAGCTCCACCGCCCCCAGGTTGGAGCCCAGGTGGCCGCTTTGGGCTGAGGACACGGCCTGGACGATGAACTCTCGGATCTCCGCCGCCAGCTGGCCCAGTTGCTGGTAGTTGAGCCGGCGCAGGTCGCTGGGGCCGTTGATCGTCTCCAGGAGCACCCCCCAAAGCTACATCCCGGCGGGCGGCCGGCGGGAACGCGCCGTCGCGCTGGCGGTTACCCGCCGTCGCGGCGGTACCCTGGTGCGCCATGACCCACGCTGCCGGTGACCTGTTGGCTTCGCTCGACGAGGGGGTGGTCACCCGGGTGCTGGGCCGGGCGCTGGCCACCGGGGGGGAGTTCGCCGAGCTGTTCGCCGAGGACCGCCGGGGGTCGCTCATGACCTTCGACGACGGCCGGGTGGAGGACCTCTCCTCTGGCCGGGAGCGGGGAGCGGGCATCCGGGTAGTGGTGGGCAACACCACCGGTTTCGCCCACACCGCTGAGCTGACCGAAGCCGGGTTGCTGGCGGCGGCCGAGGCGGCCTCGGCAGCTGCTCGCAGCGGAGGGGGAGGCGTGCGCCAGGTGGCCCTCTCCCGGGCGAGGGTGGAGAGCCCCTCACCGGTGGAGGTACTGCCGCAGGAAGTGGGAAAGGCCCGTAAGGTCGAGCTGCTGCGCCGGGCCGACCACTCTGCCCGGGCGGCCGGAGGGGCGGTGCGGCAGGTGACGGTCAACTACCGCGACAGCCGCCGCCAGGTGCTGGTGGCCAACTCCGAGGGGGTCTTTGCCACCGACGACCAGGTGCGGGTGCGCTTTGGGGTGTCCGTCGTGGCCAGCGGCGACACCGGGATGCAGACGGGGGGAGAGTCGGCCGGCGCCACCATGGGCTTCGAGCTGTTCGCTACCCGCGACGTCGACCAGCTGGCCAGGTCCGCGGCCGAGCGCGCGCTGCTCAAGCTCCGGGCCCGGCCGGCCCCCTCGGGCCAGCTGCCGGTGGTCATCAAGGCGGGCAGTGGGGGCGTGCTCTTCCACGAGGCCTGCGGCCATGGCCTGGAGGCCGACCACATCGCCAAGCAGGTCTCGGTGTTCGCCGGCCGGGTGGGGGAACAGGTGGCGAGCCCGCTCGTCACCTTGGTCGACGACGGCACCATGACCCACCAATGGGGGGCCATGGCCATCGACGACGAGGGCCACCCCACGAAGCGCAACGTGCTCATCGACCAAGGGGTGCTCACCGACTACATGTGGGACTGGCTGCGGGCCCGCAAGGAGGGCCGGGCCGGCCCGGCCAACGGGCGGCGGGAGAGCTACCAGCACCTGCCCATGGTGCGGATGACCAACACCTTCCTCCTCAACGGCGACGAGAGCCCCGAGGAGATCATCCGCCAGACCCCCTACGGGGTGTACGTGGCCCAGCTCGGGGGGGGCCAGGTCAACACCACCACCGGGGACTTCGTGTTCGGCATGACCGAGGCCTACCTGATCGAGGACGGGCAGGTGACCGAGCCGCTACGGGACGCCAACCTGATCGGCAACGGCCCTGAGGTCCTCCGCAACATCGACGTGGTCGGCAACGACTTCGCCATGGGGTGGCCGGGCACCTGCGGCAAGCAGGGCCAGGGGGTGCCGGTGGGCATGGGCCAGCCCACCCTGCGGGTGCGCGCCCTCACCGTCGGGGGCACGGCCCGTTGAACGCTCCCCGGACCGACCTGGAGCAGCTGGCCCAGCAGGTGGCGGGCTGGGCCCGCCCCGGCGAGGAGGTGGAGGCCTACCTGGCCCGCGGCTCGGGCACCGAAGCCCGCACCTACGAGGGGGAGGTGGAGTCGCTTTCGTCCGAGGCCTACGCCGGTGCGGGCATCCGGGTGGTGGCCGGCCACCGCCAGGGGTTCGCCTACGCCGGCTCCCTGGCGCCCGACGTCCTGGCCGAGACCCTGGAAGAGGCCCGCGACAACGCCTCTTTCGCCAGCCCCGAGGACTGGGTGGGCCTGCCCCGCCCCGACGGGGTGGCCCCGGCCCCCCTCGAGCTGTGGCGGGAGGAGCTGGCGGGCTTCACCACCGCTGCCAAGGTGGCGGCCGCCTTGGACCTCGAGAAGGCTGTGCGCTCGGCCGACCGGCGCATCCGCCAGGTCGAGTCGGCCACCTGGGGCGACTCGTCGAGCGAGATGGCGCTGGCCAGCTCCGTCGGCACCTCGGCTGCTGACCGGTCGACGGCTTGTTACCTGTCGGTGACCGCTGTGGCCGGCGACGCTGCGGCCAGCCAGGTCGCCCACGGCTACACGGTCGGGCGCGCCCCCTCCGAGCTGGACCCAGCCAAGGCGGTCAACGACGCGGTGACGAGGGCGGTGCGAATGCTCGGCGCCACCAAGCCCCGCTCGGCCCACCTGCCGGTGGTGCTGGAGCCCAGGGTCAGCGCCCAGCTGCTGGGCCTGCTCGGCCAGGTGCTCTCCGGGGAGATGGTGCTGAAGGGGATCTCTCTTTTCGCCGGCCACCTGGGCGAGGCGGTGGCCGCCCCCGCCTTCACGCTGGTTGACGACCCGACCGAGCCGGCGGCCTGGGGAGCGTCCGCGTTCGACGCCGAAGGCCTGGCCTGCCGGCGCAACGTGCTCATCGAAGACGGCGTCCTGCGCGCCTTCCTCTACGACACCACCTCGGCCCGGCGGGCGGGCACCCAGCCCACCGCCAGCGCCGTCCGGGCCAGTTACAAGGGCGCCCCGGGCGTCGGTGCCCGGGCCATCTGCCTCACGCCCGGCCCGATGAGCCAGCCAGAGGTGCTGGCCCACATCGGCGACGGCCTGCTCGTCCAGTCGGTCACCGGGGTGCACTCGGGGGTCAACCCGGTCAGCGGGGACTTCTCCGTGGGCGCCGAGGGGTTGCTCGTGCAGGGAGGCCAGCTAGGCGCCCCGGTCAAGGAAATGACCATCGCCTCGACCATCCAGCGCATGCTCCAAGGCGTGGTCGCGGTCGGGGCCGACCTCGAATGGCTGCCGGCGCCGGCCGCGGGCATGACCATAGCCATTTCCGAGATGTCGATGAGCGGGTCCTGAGCCGTGCCGGGCAGTGACCTCCAAGACGGCCGGCATTTCCTGAACGGCCGGCCCCTGGCCGGCCCCTATCCCCCCGGCACGGAGCGCGCCGTGTTCGCCATGGGGTGTTTTTGGGGCGCGGAGAAGGCCTTTTGGGGCCTCGACGGCGTTTGGGCCACGGCCGTTGGCTATTGCGGGGGCCACGTGGCCAACCCCAGCTACGAGCGGGTGTGCACCGGGCTCACCGGCCACGCCGAGTCCGTGCTGGTCGTGTTCGACCCGCTGGCCACGAGCTACGAAGAGCTCCTCAAGGTGTTCTGGGAAGGCCACGACCCCACCCAGGGGATGCGCCAGGGCAACGACGTGGGCCCCCAGTACCGGTCGGTCATCTTCACCTTCTCTGCTGCCCAGCGCCAGGCGGCCGAGAGCTCGAAGGCGGCCTACCAAGAGGTCCTGCGCGCCGCCGGCTACGGCCCCATCACCACCGAGGTCGTCCCGGCCCAGCCGTTCTACTTCGCCGAGGGCTACCACCAGCAGTACCTGGCCAAGAACCCTGACGGCTACTGCGGCCACGGCGGCACGGGCGTCTCCTGCCCCATCGGCACCGGCGCCCGCTCTTCCCCGGCCCCGCTCAGGACGCGGCGCTGGTGACGGCTGCCTTTGTGGTGCTGGCGTCCTTGGCTTGACCGCCTCCATTGCTGCTGGAGGCACCATCGCCGGGCTTGGCCTCTGCCCCCTTGGCCTCGCTCGCCTTGGCCCCGGCCCCGTTGCGGTGCCCGTTGGAACGGTTGTCCGTCCGGTAAAACCCGCTGCCCTTGAAGGTGATGCCGATGTTGCCGAACACCTTGCGGAGGGGCCCGCCACAGGCCGGGCACTGGGTGAGGGGGCTGTCGTGGAACGATTGCACGACCTCGAGGTGTCCTCCACAGGTCTTGCACGCGTACTCGTACGTGGGCATTGTGAAGCGGTCCTTCCTTTTGCAGTCTGGCCTCTGGCAGTGTTGCCTCTGGCAGTCTGGCCTTTAGCAGTCTGGCTACCCGAGTGCTAAGTGTACCGCACTGCAGCCAGCCAGCCGGGCCGCGCCCCGCCGGTGCCAGCCCGTCGGGTGCTGGGCAGCACGCGCGGTGGAGGGGCATGCGGGCGTGCTGGGCGGGCCCAAGGGGACTTGGCCGAGGTGGTAGAACAGGTCGTGCACCGGGGAGGTGCACGGGGAAGGAGGCTGGCCCGATGGCTCACCCGGTCCGCAAGGCCGTGGTACCGGCAGCTGGGTTGGGGACGAGGTTCCTGCCCGTCACCAAGGCCCAGCCCAAGGAGATGATGCCGCTGGTGGACAAGCCGGCCATCCAGTACGTGGTCGAAGAGGCCGTGGCCGTCGGCATCACCGACATCCTGGTCATCACCGGGCGGGGCAAGCGCAGCCTGGAGGACCACTTCGACCGGTCCTTCGAGCTCGAGTACTACCTGAGGGAGGCGGGCCGGCTGGACGAGCTGGAGGAGATGAAGCGCATCGCCGACATGGCAGACATCCACTACGTCCGCCAGGGCGAGCCCAAGGGCCTGGGCCACGCCGTGTCGGTGGCGGCCGAGCACGTCGGGGACCAGCCCTTCGCCGTGCTGCTCGGGGACGACATCATGCACCAAGACGCCGGGGTGCTGGCCGGGATGCTGGACGCCTTCGGGCGCCTCGGCCACAGCGTGGTCGCCCTGAAGGAGGTGCCGGCGACGGAGATCTCCGCCTACGGCTGCGCCGCTGTCCGGCCTCTGGAGGGCCACCTGGTCGAGATCGAGGACCTGGTGGAAAAGCCGGCGGCCCAAGAGGCGCCCTCCAACCTCGCCGTTATGGGCCGCTACGTGTTCGGGCCCCAGATCTTCGAGGTGCTGTCAGAGACCAAGCCCGGCCGAGGAGGCGAGATCCAGCTCACGGACGCCATCAAGGCCCTGGCCGAACGTGAGCCGGTGTACGGCTGGACGTTCCGTGACGGCCGCTACGACGTAGGCAACAAGCTGGACTACCTGCGGGCCACCGTCGAACTGGCCCTCGAGCGGGACGACATCGGCCCCCCCTTCCGCCAGTTCCTCCTGGGACGCCTGGCCAAGGACCTGGGGCTGCCTCCGAGGGGCTAGCCTGGCCCCGATGGCCGTCCCCTTGGTCGACGGTTTCGGGCGCCAGGTCCAGGACCTGCGCATCTCGGTGACCGACCGGTGCAACTTCCGCTGCACCTACTGCATGCCCAAAGAGGGGCTGCATTGGTTGCCGCGGCCCGACATATTGAGCTTCGAGGAGATCGTGCGGGTCGCCCGGGTGTTCGTCGAGCGCTTCGGCATCACCTCGGTGAGGCTGACAGGCGGGGAGCCGACGGTACGGGCCCACCTGCCGGCCCTGGTCGAACAGCTGGCCGCGTTGGGCGTGGAGCTGTCGATGACGACCAACGGGGCCTCCCTGGCCGGCTTGGCCGGCCCGCTGCGCCGGGCCGGGCTCCACCGGGTCACCGTGTCCTGCGACTCCCTGCGCCCGGGGCGCTTCGCCGAGATAACCGGGCGGGACATGCTCGGCCAGGTCCTGGCGGGCATCGATGCGGCGGTGGCGAGCGGGCTGCAGCCGGTCAAGCTGAACAGCGTCGTGGTGAGGGGCGTCAACGACGACGAGGTGGTGGACCTGGCCCGTTTCGGGCGGGAACGGGGGGTGGAGGTCCGCTTCATCGAGTTCATGCCCCTGGACGCCTCCGGCCAGTGGTCAGCGGGCAAGGTGGTGGCCTCGGCCGAGGTGGTGGCCCGCATCAACGAGGCCTACCCGCTCGAGCCGCTCACCCATGGCCCGGAACCGGCCGAACGCTTCCGGTACTTGGACGGGGCCGGCACGGTGGGCGTCGTGGCCAGCGTCACCCGGCCTTTTTGCGCCAGCTGTGACCGGGTGCGCCTCACCGCGGAGGGAGCGTTGCGCAGCTGCCTGTTCGCCGTGCGGGAGGCCGACCTGCGCGCCATATTGCGGGGCGGGGGCAGCGACGACGACCTGGCGCAGGCCATAGCCGATGAGGTCTGGCACAAATGGGCGGGCCACTCGATCGGCAAGGTCGGCTTCGTGCGCCCTCCCCGCAGCATGAGCCAGATCGGCGGTTGAGGGCGGTTTGGGCAAGGCCGGCCTGGCCGGCGTAGACTGGCTGGCGGTGTCCGATCGCGGCCTGACTCACCTGGACCCCCTCGGGCGTGCCCGGATGGTGGACGTCACCCCCAAGGAGCCGACCCACCGCCGGGCCATGGCCCGCTGCCGGGTGTACATGGCCCCGGAGACGACCTCCAAGGTCGCCGCCAACGCCATCACCAAGGGTGACGTCCTGGCCGTTTCCCGGGTGGCGGGCATCCAGGCGGCCAAGCAGGCCGCCCACCTGATCCCCCTTTGCCACCCCCTGCTCGTGGGGGCGGTGACTATCAACTTCACCATCGGGGACGACTACATCGAAGTCGAGACCCAGGTGGAGACCGTCGACCGGACCGGGGTCGAGATGGAGGCGCTCACCGCCTGCGCCGTGGCCGCGTTGACCGTTTACGACATGTGCAAGTCCTTTGACCGCTCGATGGTCATCGGTGAGCTGGCCCTGTGGGAGAAGACAGGCGGCCGCAGCGGGCACTGGCGGCGCGAGGGGGCCACCGTGGTGAACACCACCGCGGAGGCCAACCGGGCTCGGCCCACCGAAGCCGCCACTGACGGGCTCATCGGCAGCACTGACGCTGGGCTGCCGGGCTGAGGGGCAGGGGGCCTCGCCGCGCCCTCGAGGCCCGCGCCGGCCCAAATCCACCACTTTTGCCGCCCGAGCGGCTACGGTCCTGGGAAAGCAAGCTGCACCGAGGGGACTGGCCCGAGTGAGAAGACCGTACCGACGTACTTCGCCCCGGGGCGTGTTGGCCGGCCAGGCGGCAGGGGCGCAACTGTGGGCTCTTTTGTGTGGGCCAGTTGACGCTTTGTGTGGGCCAGTTGCCGCCAACGCCAAGGAGCTCTGGGATGACTGCTGAGCTGTTGGTCGCTTTGTTGTGGGGCGGCGTGCTCGTCTACTGGTTGTGGCGCCGGCGCCCCAGTTTCGCTGACTCGATCGGGTCGTTCCGTTACGAGCTGTCCGTCCTGGGCCATGCCGCGCCCAGCCGGGTGGCCCCTGCGCACCGCCTGAGCCCCATGCCCCTCAGCCCCGCCAGCAGCATGAGCCCCGGCTCGGCCATGAGCGGCCCCACCCCGGCCCGCGCCCCCCACAGGGGCCCCACCGGCCTGCGGGCGCCCCTCCGGCCCGCCCACCTGGCGGCTAGCCCCCCGGGCCGGGCCGGGCTGCCGCCCTCCCGGCCGGTGGCCGCCAAGTCCTACCAGCGCCTGGAGCTACGGCGCCGGCGCCGGGACGTGCTCAGCGTGCTGGGGGGCGCCGTGGCCCTCAGCTTGCTGTTCGCCCTCGTCACCGCCTCGGCCGCGCTGCTGTACCTGCAGGCGTGCACCGACGTGGCCTTCGTCGCCTACGTGGCCCTGCTGGTGAGGGCGTCCAACCCGAAGTTGGCCCGGCCCGGCTACCGCCCGGCCCGGCCCCGAGCAGGCCGGCCGCAGGGCTGGGGCGGCCACCCAGGCTACGGCCGCCATGGTCACGGCAGCTACGGGGACTTCGGCAGCTACGCCGAGCTGGCATCGGCACGAGCCAGTTGAACCTGTCGGTCGAGCCCGTCCTCGCCGAGCTGGCCGCCGTCCACGCCGCCCGGGAAGCGTCCCTGGCGGCTTGCCGCAGGGCTATCAGGTACGCGGGCAGCGCCGTGCGGGCCGTGCACACCCGCCAGCCCGAGCAGGCCCAGCGCTTGCTAGCCCAGGCCGAGCAGGCGGTGCGGGAAGCTCAAGCTGCCCTCGGCCCTTACCCGGCGGTGGCCTACGCCGGCTTCCTCCAAGATGCGGAGAAAGAGATGGCCGAAGCGGCGCTGACGCGGGCCTTGGTCGACGGGGCCGACCTGCCCTCCTGGTCGGAGCTTTCCATCGGCTTGGCGCCGTGGCTGAACGGCCTGTGCGAGGCTGCCTCCGAGCTACGCCGCGAGGTCCTCGACCGCCTGCGGGAAGCGGGCACGGCCCGGGCCGAGGCCCTCTTGGAGGCCATGGACGCGGTGTACGAACTGGTCACCAACGTGGACTTCCCCGACGCCCTCACCGGGGGCCTGCGCCGCAGCGCCGATGCCTTGCGGGCGGTGCTGGAGCGTACCCGCTCCGACCTCACCACCACGGCCCTCCAGCTACGCCTGCAGGCAGCCATGGAGGGACTGAGCCACCGCCTGCCCGGGCCTGCCTCGGGTGGCGCTGGCTAGCCGCGGCGCCTGGCCTTTCCCCACAGCTCCCCAGAGGCGTAACACTTATAGGCATGCTCACTGCTGAGCTGCGGCCTTTGCCGTCGTTGGGCCCGGCTGAGCCGCCGGTCCTGCGGGTGAAGGGGGTCTCGGCCTCCTACGGCGCCCTTTCGGTCCTCCACGGGGTGGACTTCGAGGTCGGCCGGGGCCAGGTGGTGGGCCTGGTGGGTGAGAACGGGGCCGGCAAGTCGACACTGGTCCGTTGCATCGCCGGCGACCGGCTGCCGGACGCGGGCGAGGTGCTGGTCGGGGACAACCGTGTGCGTTCCAATGCCGACGCCTTGCGCTACGGCATAGCCGTGGTGTGGCAGGACCTGGCCCTGTGCGACAACCTCGACGTGGCCACCAACCTGTTCCTGGGCCGGGAAGGGGGGAGGTGGCTGACCGACGACCTGAAGGCCCGGGTGGCGGCGGAGCGGCTCCTGGCCGCTTACGACATCGACGTGGGTGACGTGAGCCGCCCGGTGCGGTGGTTGTCGAGCGGCCAACGCCAGCTCGTGGCCGTGGCCCGGGCCATGCAGGACCGCCCCCGCCTGCTGGTCCTCGACGAGCCGACCGCCTCGCTCGGCGTCCAGGAGTCGAGGCGGGTCGAAGAGCTGGTAGGCCGCCTCCAGCGGGAGGGGACCACCATCTTGCTGGTGTCCCACGATGTGGACCAGGTCTTCCGGCTGACCGACCGCATAGTGGTCCTGCGCCGGGGGCGGGTGGCCGCCCAGGTGGCCCCAGCCGAGACCTACCCCGACGAAGTGGTGGCCATCATGTCCGGGCGCGAGGTGGACGCCACGGCCCGCCGCCAGCTGAGCCGCCTGCAGGGCTTGGTCGACCAGCTTGCCTCGGCCAAGCCGGCGTCCAGCTTGCCGCTCATCATCTCCGCCCTGGCCGCGGCCCTGGGCACCGAGCAGCTTTGCATCCACCTGGCCGAAGACGGCGCGCTGCGCTGCGCGGCCGCGGTCGGCCTGCCTGCCCCGCTCCTGTCAGCCTGGGCCCGTGTCCCCTTCGGCCGGGAGGGTGGGCCCATGGGCACGGCGGCGCTGCTCGGCCAGGTGGTCGTGGACGAAGACGTGGAGACCAGCACCTCTTGGGCCCGTTTCGGCTCGCTGGCCCGGGTGGCCGGGATCCGCAGCTCGTGGTCGGTCCCGGTCATAGGCAGCGGGGGCCTCATCGGTGTGCTCACCGGCTGCCAGCCCGTGGGGGGGCGGCCCCGCAGCGACGAGCTGGACCTCGTGGCCCTGTACGCCGGGTACGCGGCCGGCGTGATCGAACGGGACCACCTGTTCGCCGAGGTCACCAGCCGCAACCGTTTGCTCGAGACCATACGCGAGGTGCTGGAGACCCTGGCCGGGCCCGAACCGGTGTCCAGCGGGCTGGCTCAGGCGCTGCAGGCCCTGCGCCAGGGCCTGCGGGCCAGCGAGGTCGAGCTGTGGGCCAAGCCCCAGGGCGGCGAACTGCACTGCCTGGCCGCCGCGGGCGCCGACGGCCAGCCTCGCCGCCAGCCCGAGGGGCTCGACGCCAAGGAGGCCCAGCGGGTGCTGGGGATGGACCTGTACGTCGGTTCCCCCCGGCAGACGCCGGGGAGCCGCCACGTCCTGGCGGTCACTTTCGACGTCCCCGGGGGGCGGGCCGCGCTCATAGGCCGGTGGGCGGCTGCCGGGCCGGAGCCAGAACCGCCCGAAGACGCCATCGCCTTGCTGGGTGACGCGGCCAACTCGGTGCGGCTGGCCCTCGAACGCGACGAAGCCGAGCAGGCCCACCGCCAGGCCGCCGCGTTGCGCCGCTCCCACCAGCTGCAACGGGACTTCCTGTCCCGCCTGAGCCACGAGCTGCGGACCCCGCTTACTGCCATACGCGGCTATGCGAGCACCCTCCTGGCGGCCGACGTGAAGTGGGACGACGACTCCAAGCAGCGTTTCTTGAGCCGGATAGAGACCGAATCGGCCCGTCTCGGCCGCCTGGTCGGCGACCTGCTCGACTCCTCGGCCATAGAGTCGGGCCTGCTACGCCTGGAACCCGACTGGTGCGACCTGCAGTTGGTCCTGGAGGCGGCCATTTCCTGCCTGCCACCCCTCCGCACGGGTGCGGTGAAGCTCCACTGCCAGCCGGGCCTGGCTCCCATCTGGGCCGACCACGACCGCCTGGAGCAGGTGTTCGTCAACCTGGTGGAGAACGCCGTGCTCCACAACCCCCCCGGCACCCATGTAGAGGTCGACGCCCGCCTCGAGGCCCCGGGGCAGGTGGCGGTCAGGGTCTCCGACGACGGCACCGGGGTTCCCGCTGACCTGGTGGCGCACATCTTCGAGCCCCACAACGGCGGCCACCGTCCGCACAAGCCGGGGGCCGGCCTCGGCCTGTCCATCGCCTACGGCATCGTCAAGGCGCACGGGGGCGACATGACCCTGGAGAGCGACGGGGACGGGGCCTGCTTCGTCGTGCGGCTGCCGGTGGAAGCACCGAGCGAGGCGAGCGAGTGACCCAGGCTCAAGGGCGCACCAAGGCCCTGCTGGTCGAGGACGACCCCAACATCGTCGACCTCATCCGGAGCAACTTGTACGTGCGGGGTTTCGACACCTGTGTGTCCTTCGACGGCCGCCATGCCCTCGAGCTGCTGGAGACCGAACGGCCTGACATCGTCCTGCTCGACCTCATGCTGCCCGAGGCGGACGGCTTCGAGCTGTGCCGGCAGATGAGGGAACGGTCGGCGGTCGGGATCATCGTGGTCTCGGCCCGAGGAGGCCAGCACGACAAGGTGACCGCGCTCAACTTCGGTGCCGACGACTACATGACCAAGCCCTTCGGCATCGAGGAGCTCCTGGCCCGCATTACCGCCACCCTTCGCCGCACCCGCCCGGTCGAGGCTCCCCAGGCGACGCCGCTGCGTGTGGAGGTAGGCGACGTTGTGATCGACCTGGAACTGCGCCAGGTGCAGGTGGCCGGCGAGGTGGTCCACCTGACCCCGACCGAGTTCGCCCTGCTGCGCGAGCTGGCCGTCAACCGGGGCAAGCTGCTCACCCATGCCCAGCTCCTCCGGCGGGTGTGGGGGCCGGGTTATGAGACCGAGACCGAGTACGTGCGGGTCTACGTGCGCCGCCTCCGGGCCAAGCTGGAGGGCCAGGGCGGGCCGCCGGTGATCGTCACCCACCCCAGGGCGGGTTACCGCTTCGCCCCCGACTGAGCCCGGCCCGGCCGCCACCGGCGCCACCCGTTAATGTCCCGTTTATGCAACATTAACCCTATTTTTATGTGCCCCGGAGGGTGTTTACGGGCTCGTTAACACGCCCGGGCCTACGTTCTGGTCGCCGGGGCTAAACGACGGCCCCGGCCCGCTTCGCCGGCTTCGCGGTGCGCCCAAGCGTGCCGCGGCCCTTGGCCGCAAGTACCAGGGGCTTATCCTCCCAGCCGGGTGGGCGTGAGTGTCGATAAGTCGCTCCACTTCGTCTGAAGCGCAAAGGGAGAGGAACTTATGAAAATGAACGTCAGAGCAAGAACGCTGACGGGGGCAGCCGCAGTGACGGCGCTCGTAGCCGCCGGGAGCTTCGTGGGGGCCCCCGGTGCTGCAGCGGCGACTGTTTCCGCTACGACCTTCAACCGCAACTTCACCACCATGGCACTGCTGAAGCCGGTCACGGCCAAGGGCCACGGCGGCATCGGCGCCATCCTGCCCGACACCGTCACCTCGACCCGATATGTCGAGTTCGACGCCCCCTACCTGACCGAGGCCATGCAGAAGGCCGGCCTTTCCGGATCTGAGATCCAGGTCGTCAACGCCCACGGTAGCGACGCCACCGAGTACGCCGACGCCCAGGCCGACGTCACCAAGGGCGACAAGGTCATCATCATGGACCCGCTCGACTCCGGTGTGGGGGCCAAGATCGAGAGCTACGCCGCGGCCCACGGGGTCAAGGTGATCGACTACGACCGGCTCACCTTGGGCGGCCAGCGCTCTTACTACGTAAGCTTCAACAACGTCCGTGTGGGCCAGTTGCTGGGCCAGGGCCTGGTCAGCTGCATCTCCGCCTGGCACGTGTCCAAGCCCGTGGTGCTGGTCATGCACGGCGCCGACACGGACAACAACGCCACGCTGTTCGCTGACGGCTACGACAGCGTCCTGCAGCCCTACTTCAAGTCGGGCAAGTACACGCTGGTGGGCAAGCTGCAGCCCGGCGAGGTGCCCGCCGGCACCTGGACGCCAACGGTCGCCCTGACCGAGTTCCAGCAGGAGTACACGGCTCACCCGAACATCAATGCCGTGCTCATGCCCAACGACGAGAACGGTGCCCCGATCATCAAGTACCTGAAGGAAAAGGGGATCAAGCCGCAGACCTTCCCGGTGACGGGCCAGGACGCCACGCTGACCGGGCTGGGCAACGTGCTGACCGGCTACCAGTGCGGCACGGTCTACAAGCCCATCTACCTCGAGGCCCAAGCCGCCGTGGCCTTGGCCGTGTACCTGCGGGCGGGCATGACCCCGCCGGCCTCCTTGGTCAACGGGACGACCACGGACACGACCGAGCACAAAGCCGTGCCCTCGGTCCTGCTCACCCCCGAGTGGGTCACCACCAAGAACATGGCCAGCACCGTGATCGCGGACAAGTTCGTACCCCCCGCCCAGCTGTGCGCCGCCCCCTATGCGAGCGCAGCAGCCTGCAAAGCGGCTGGCATCAAGCCCTAGCTAGCTAACCAACTTGGTCAGGCCGGTCGTGCCCTTCTTGGTCGCCATGGCTCCCCAGGCCGCTTCTTGGCCTGGCCGCGGGGGCCTGCCTGTGGCTGGGGGGTGGCACGACTGGCCTGGTGCCCGCCACCCGGGCGCCTGGGCCTCGCCTGCGAGGCTCTGGCGCCTCGGGGGGACGGGCGGGTACGGCCAGCGGGCTGTACCCTTGAGTCGTTGTACGGGCAGGCTAATAGGAGGGCCCCTAGGCGATGCCTGAAGCTTTGCTCGAGCGAGGCCAGCCCTTGCTCGAGTTACGAGGGATAGACAAGAGCTTCGGGCCGGTGAGGGCGCTGAGCCATGTCAGCTTCACCGTCCCGGCGGGCATGGTGACGGCGCTGTGCGGGGACAACGGGGCCGGCAAGAGCGTGACCATAAAGATCATCTCGGGTATCCATACGCCCGACGGGGGCCAGCTTTTCTGGCGGGGGCGGCCGGTCACGATCGGTTCCCCCAAGGACGCGGCCGCGCTCGGCATCGCCACCGTGTACCAGGACCTGGCCCTGTGCGACAACCTCGACATTGTGCAGAACATGTTCCTCGGCCGGGAGGTCACCAGGCGCGCCGCCCTCGACGAGGGGCCCATGGAGACCGCGGCTCGCCGGACGCTGGCCGACCTGCAGGTGACCACCGTCCGCTCCATCCGCCAGCCCGTCGCATCGCTCTCGGGTGGCCAGCGCCAGTCGGTGGCCGTGGCCCGCGCCGTGCTGTGGAACTCGCAGCTCATGATCCTGGACGAGCCGACGGCCGCCCTGGGCGTGGCTCAGACCGGCATGGTGCTCCGGCTGGTCCGCCGGCTGGCCGAGCAGGGCTATGGCGTGCTGTTCGTGTCCCACAACCTGAACGACGTCTTCGATGTCGCCGACCGCATCGCCGTGCTGCGCCTGGGCCATTTGGTGTCCGAAGGGCCGGCGTCGGGCTACGACCGCCAGAGCGTGGTCGAGCTGATGACGACCGGGTCCACCTCCAGGCAGGTGGCTGCCGTGCGGCCAGCCGAGACAGCTGGCGCCATGGGCGCTGGGGCAGCGGCCGCCGCAGCCAAGAGCGGCGAGGAAGGTTGAGAGATGGCCGTAGGCCCAACCCGTAGCAGCGACGAGCCCGAGCGCGTCGGCTCGGTTGGCACTGCCGCCATGTCGGTGGCAGCCGAGACTGAGGAGGACACGAGCCAGGCGGCCGCCGCCGCCCTCCTCAGCTCTGAGGTGGTGGCCGGGACCCTGGGAGAGTACCTGGCCGGGTGGTGGAGGCGGGTGCGCTCGGGGGAGAGCGGCGTGCTCCCCGTCGTGGGCGCGCTCGTGGCCATCGTGGTCATTTTCCAGGCCCAGAACTCGCTGTTCCTGTCTGGGCCCAACCTGGTGAACTTGCTGCAGCAGGGCGTGGTCATAGTCCTGTTCGGCATGGCCGAGGTCTTCGTCCTGCTGCTGGGAGAGATCGACCTGTCGGTGGTGTACGAGGCAGGGATCGGGGCCGGGATCATGGCCGCCCTGGTCGCCCCGCCCGCCAGCCTGCCATGGTGGTTGGCCATCCTGGCCGGCTTGGCGGCCACCGCCCTGGCTGGCCTGATCCAAGGGACCCTCATCACTCGCCTCGGGCTGCCGTCGTTCATCGTGACCCTGGGCGGGTTCATCGGCTTCGAGGGCCTCATGCTGTGGATGTTCGACCACATGAGCATCGCCGTCGGTGGGGTCATCGAGGTGTCCAACCACATCATGCTGGACCTGGTGGCCGGGGCCATCAACCCGACGGCTAGCTGGGTCGTGATGGCTGTCCTGGTCGTGGCCTTCGGTGCCTACCTGGTCGTGCGGGACACCCGCCGGCGGGCCAGCGGGCTGGTGACCCCGCCGTTCGGGCTGACGGCCATCAAGATCGCCTTGACCGCGGTCGCCGGTGTGCTCGTCGTGGTGGTCTCGGACGTGAACCGCGGCGTGAAGGGGGGCAACAAGGTCGAAGGTGTGCCCTGGGCCGTCCCGATCGTCCTGGCGGTCTTGGTCCTCGTCACCTTCCTGCTGACGCGCACTCGCTTCGGCCGTTACGTCTACGCCATAGGGGGCAACGCCGAGGCGGCCCGGCGGGCCGGCATCAACCTCTACCGGATCCGCACCATCGCCTTCGGCCTGTGCGGGCTGATGGCAGGCCTGGCCGGGCTCATGTACCTTTCCCTCCTCGGCTCCATCGCCACGGACATCGAAAACGACTACGTGCTGTACGCCGTGGCTGCCGCGGTCATAGGGGGCACCAGCCTCTTTGGTGGGCGGGGCAAGCCCGTGCACGCACTGCTGGGCGGGCTCGTCATCGCCGCCATAGCCAACGGCCTGGGGCTGCTCGGCATGGGCGCGGCGGCGACGGACATGGTGACGGCCCTGGTGCTGATCGCCGCCATCACGGTGGACTCGGTTGCCCGCCGGGGCCAGCGGGCAAGGTAGCCAGCCCGGCCTCCCTGCCGGTCTGCCGGTCCGGCCGGTCCGGCCCGCCCGGGCGACCTCCCTGCCCCCGCCCGGGCCGTCCTGCTCGAGCCTCCCCGCCGGCCCGCCTGGGCCGAGGCGCTAGTCTTGCTGGTGCGGGGGTGTAGCTCAGCCCGGTAGAGCGCTACGTTCGCATCGTAGAAGTCGCCGGTTCAAATCCGGTCACCTCCACCCCACCCCACCCCATTTGAACAGGTCGTTTGTTCGTTGGCGGTGCCCGCCTTGCGGTTGTCGTGCCCGCTACGTGCCCGATCTGTGCCCGTTGTAAATGCCTTCCAACGCGCGCCTTCCAACGCGCGTCCAAATTGGTCGCCACGTCCCTGTCGGCGGCTTCTGGTACGTGCGCGTAGAGTTCCATCGAGAGCCGGGCGGTGGCGTGCCCGAGCCTGCCTTGTATGACCCTGGCGTGCTCGCCCTGCTCGACCATGAGGCTGGCGGCGACACGGCGGAGCCCGTGGAAGGTGAGCGCTTGGTCGAGGCCGGCCCGCTCGACTGCCGGGTTGAAGACCCGCTCGGCGAGGTACCTTCGCAGCCCGCCGCCCGGGCTGGTGAAGACGAGGTCTTCTGGCGCCGCGCCAGAAAGGTGAGCAGCCAGGTGTCCGGCCAGTTCGTCGATCAGCAAGGAAGGGACGCCTGAGGGTACGCCTCGAGGAGCGGCTCTTGGTCTCGGCAGGCTTGTGCGCACCCGGGCGCCGCTCGGTGCAGGAGGGGATGGCCATTCGTGGTACCGAGCTGTACCGCCAGCTGTCGGGGACCGAGGCGCCTTGGCAGGTAC
>JAJPKN010000020.1 GCA_021323695.1 Actinomycetota bacterium
AGACAGCCAGGCCGTCACCTCAGCCGAGACCTCCCTCAAGGAGGCCCAGCAAAAAGACAGCCAGGCCGTCACCTCAGCCGAGACCTCCCTCAAGGAGGCCCAGCAAAGTGACGAGCAGGCGGTCAGCACGGCCCAGCTCAACGTCGCATCGACCGAGCAGAAAGACGCCCAGTCCCTCCAGCAGGCCCAAGCCCAGGTTTCCACGGCCCAGATCCAGCTTTCGCAGGCGCAGGCCAGCGTTGTCGCCGACCAGTTGGCCCAGCCTTCCCAGGTGGCAGCCGACCGGGCGGCGGTGGCGGCCGACGAGGTGGCCCTGTCCCAAGCGCGCCAAGACCTGGCCGACGCCGTGCTCCGGGCACCAGTGGCGGGTACGGTCGTCTCGGTCGACCTCACCCCAGGGCAAGTGGTCACGGCCAGCACTACCACGGTCAGCGCAGACCCGACCGGGGCCTCCAGCTCGAGCAGTTCAAGCGCCGGCGGCTCCGGTGCTGGCAGCTCCGCCAGGGGCAGCTCCGGCACGGGCAGCTCCGGCACGGGCAGCTCCGGCACGGGCAGCTCCGGCACGGGCAGCTCCGGCACGGGCAGCTCCGGCACGGGCAGCTCCGGCACGGGTTCGTCTTCTGCTGAGGTGGTGATCGACTCCACCGGCACGTTCTCGGTGGCCGCCGAGGCCACCACGGCCCAGGTCGGCCAGATCCAGGCCGGCGAGCAGGCGCTGGTCAACCCGACCGGCACGAGCACGACCGCCTTCGGCGTGGTGACCAGCATCGGCCTGGTGGGGACGACCAGCAGCGGTGTCACCAGCTACCCGGTGACGATCTTGGTCACCGGCCACCCTCAGGGCCTCTATGCGGGAGCCTCGGCGGACGTGGAAGTGGTCACCCGCCAGGCCACCAACGTGCTGGTCGTGCCCACTACGGCGGTCCACGTACTGGCCGCTTACTCGTTCGTCTACGTGCTCAAGGGCGGCAAGGAGGTGGCCCAGAGGGTCACTCTGGGGGCCACCAGCGCGTCCTACGACCAGGTCACCTCCGGGCTCAAGGCCGGCCAGGAGGTGGTCATCGCCTCGTTGTCGTCGAGGGTGCCCACCAGCACCGGCGGTGCCGCTGGTTCGCCTTTTGGCGGAGGAGGCGGGTTCGCCCGCTTCCGGGGAGGGGGCGGGGCCGTCTTCTTCGGCGGAGGCTTGGGCGGGTGACCGGGCCGGCCACCCGGCCTGTCCTGGGTGCCCAGCTGCCCCTCGTGCAGCTGGTCGACGTCTGGAAGACCTACACGGCCGGCGAAGTGCCTGTCCACGCCCTGCGGGGGGTGTCGGTATCGATCTTCCCTGGGGAGTACATCTCGATCGTCGGCCCCTCGGGGTCGGGCAAGTCGACCTTCATGCACATCTTGGGGTGCTTGGACGTGCCCACTTCGGGGCGGTACTACCTGGGGGGTACCGATGTCAGCCACCTGGACGAAGACCGCCTGGCCGAGATCCGCAACCACCGCATCGGCTTTGTGTTCCAGCAGTTCCACCTGCTCCCCAGGCTCAACGCCTGGCGCAACGTCGAGCTGCCCCTGATCTACGCCGCGGTGGACCGCCGTGCCCGCCGGGCCCGGGCACTGGCTGCCCTGGAGGAGGTGGGCCTGGCCAACCGGGCCAACCACTTCCCCAACCAGCTCTCTGGTGGCCAGCAACAAAGGGTGGCCGTGGCCCGGGCGTTGGTGACCGAGCCGGACCTGCTGCTGGCGGACGAGCCGACAGGCAACCTTGACTCCCGCTCCAGCGCGGACGTGCTGGCCATGCTGGCCGAGCTGCACCGCTCGGGGCGCACGATCGTGCTCATCACCCACGAGAACGATGTCGCGGCGGCCGCCGAGCGGACCATGCGTTTCCGTGACGGCCGTTTCGTTGGCGACCAGGAGAGCGCGGCGTGAGCTGGCTGGACACGGTCCGTTCCGGGTTGGAGGCCATAGCCAGCCACCGGCTGCGGTCCTCGCTCACCGTCCTGGGCATCCTCATAGGTATTGCGGCAGTGATCCTCACCGTGGGCCTGGGCGAGGGCGCCACCGCCTCGGTCAACTCCGCCATCAGCGCCCTGGGCACCAACCTGTTGATAGTCCAGCCTGGCAGCTCGAGCACGGGCCTGGTGAGGGGCGGTTTTGGCAGCCTCTCGTCGCTCACCTACCAAGATGCCCAGGCGCTGGCCAACAAGGTGGACTGCCCTGACATCGCCGCGGTCGCCCCCCAGGTGAGCACCGTGGGCACCTTGGTGGCCGGCAACCAGAACTGGACCACGAGCGTGTACGGCTCCACGCCGTCTTGGCTGTCGGTCCGGGGCCGCTCGGTCCAGGTGGGCACGTTCTTCACCCAGGCCGACCTCGCCCACGATGCCAACGTCGTGGTGCTCGGCCAGACCACGGCCCAAGAGCTGGGCCTTTTCTCCCCGATAGGCCAGACGGTGGACATCGGCAACATCCCCTTTTCGGTCATCGGGGTGCTGTCCAGCGCCGGGAGCTCGTCGTCCACCAACGAGGACGACATGGCGGTCGTGCCCATCACCACGGCTCAGGACGAGCTGTTGGGCTCTTCGTCGGTCAACACCATCTACCTGGAGGCGGCCAGCCGCTCCACCATGGGCGCGGCCTATGAGGAGGCCACCGACGAGCTGCTGGCGCTGCACGGGATAACCAACCCCGTGGACGCCGACTTCAACATAACCACCCAGTCTTCGCTGCTGCAGACGGCCACGTCGGTGGACCACACCCTCACCGTCTTGCTGGCGGGGATCGCGGCGATATCGCTCCTCGTGGGGGGCATAGGGGTCATGAACATAATGCTGGTCTCGGTCACCGAACGGGTGAGGGAGATCGGGCTGCGAAAGGCCCTCGGGGCGACGCCGCGGGTCATCCGGCGCCAGTTCCTGGTGGAAGCCTCGGCGCTCGGCCTGGCCGGGGGCCTGGCCGGCGCCGCCTTGGGCATAGCCGGCACCTTCGTGCTGCCGCACTTCATTTCCAACCATATTTCGCTGTCGGGGAGCGCGACCGCGGGGGCAGTAGTGGTGGCAGTGGCCATCGGCGTCGTGTTCGGCGTGTACCCAGCATCTCGTGCCGCCCGGCTGGCACCGATCGAAGCGTTGCGAAGCGAGTGAAATGCCGAGCGAGCGAAATCGTACCTGGAGCGAAAAAGGAGGCACCTTGTCCGGCCTGCAGGGGCCAGTTACGACGAAAGGGCAGAGAGGCAGTGCCGTGGGCAACCGGCAGGCAGACGTGAGGACCGGCCGGGAGGCAAATGCGGGCACAGGGCCGGGGCTGTCACCCCGGGCCGGTTGCCGGCCGGCCCGTGGCCTGGTGGCTGTGGCGGCTGTTGCCGTGACTTCGTTGGTGCTGGCAGCCTGCGGTGGCGGGGGGGCGAGCGCCACCAAGGGCGCGACCACCAAGAGGGCCACGACCACGACGGCGGCAGCCACGGGCGCAGCCCGGCGCGGGGCGGCCCGGCCCAGCGCCGCCGGGCCTGGTGGCACCAGCCCCGGGGCTCCCGGCCGCGCCTTCGGGCCGGCCGCGTCCGGCACCATCGCGAGCATTTCGGGCAGCACCCTCGAGGTGCAGGACCCCCAGGCACAGATCCAGACCACGGTCGAGATCACCCCCAAGACCGTGATCACCCAGACCCTGCCCAGCACGCTGCACGCGGTGGCTGCCGGGGTGTGCATCTCGGCCGTCGGCACCAAGGCCGCGGGCGGCGCCGTGGCCGCCAGTTCGGTGACCATCTTCGGGCCGAGCAGCGGCGGCTGCAGCTTGCGGGGTGCGTTCGGTCGGGGAGGGCCGCCTGGGGGCTTCACCCGGGGAGCGGCCGCTGCCCGCTCCGGCGCCGGCCGGCCTCGCACGACGTTCACCCGGCCGGCCAACTTCGCCTCCGCCACGGGCAAGGTCATGTCGGTCGCCGGCACGAAGATAACCGTGCTGGCTGAGCGGGTCTCGTTCTCCGCCAGCACCACCTCCACCACCACCGCGACCGAGACCGTCGAGGTGGGCCCGTCTACCCGGTACTCGCGCTTTGAGGCGGCCTCGGTCGGCTCGCTGAAGGTGGGGGAGTGCGCCGTCGCCCTGGGCACCACCAACGATATCGGTGCCGTGACCGCCCGTAGCCTGTCGGTGAGCCAGCCCACCTCTCAGGGCTGCACCCAAGGGCCAGCCGGGGGCTTCTTCTTCGGCCGGTCCTTTGGCCAGGGGGCTGGTGGAGGGACGGCTGGGCCCGGCGGGGCCGGTGCCGGCGCCAACGGTGCCCCGTCGGTGACCGCCGGGGGTGGAGCGTGACCACCGGCTCGGCGCGCCGGGGCTGGCCCTGGGCCAGGGCCTGGCCTCTGGGCTTGGCCGGCCTGGCCGTGGCTGTTGGCGGTGGGGGCCTGGCCCTCGGTGCAGCACCGGCCTCGGCTGCCTCGTCGCCGGCCTGCGGCGGGACAGCCAGCTCCTACACGATCGCCGCAGTAGCGGGGACGCCCCAGTCGGCCAAGGTGGGCCAGGCTTTTGCGACTGACCTCGTTGTCCAGGTGCTCGAGGGCACCCCGACGGGCAGCTGCCCGGCCGCAGGGGTGGAGGTCACCTTCAGCACGCCCAGCTCGGGGCCAAGTGCCAGCTTCAACGGCGGTGCCCTGTCGGTGAGCGTGGAGACCGGCCAAGACGGCGAAGCCACCGCCCCCACTCTGTACGCCAATGGCCTGGTCGGCTCCTACACGGTGACCGCCTCGGCGTCGGTCACCTCGGCCGTGGCTAGCTTCTCTCTCGCCAACACGACAGTGGGGGCCCCGGCGCTCGTGCAAGCCACCTCCGGCGAGGGCCAGTCGGCCACCGTCGGTACCAGCTTTGCCAACCCCCTGGTCGTGACCGTGACCGACGCCTACGGAGGCCCGGTGGCAGGAGCGGAGGTGAGCTTCGTGGTCGTGGCCTCGCAGGGGGCAGGGGCCAGCTTCGCCGGGGGTGGCCAGAGCGCCCAGGTAGCCACCAACGCGGAGGGCGAGGCTACCTCCCCCCTCGTCACCGCTGGGGCCACGGCGGGGAGCTTCACCGTCCAAGCCAGCGTGCCCGGCGTTGCCCCCGCCAGCTTCGAGCTCACCAACTTGGCCTCTGCCCCCTACTCCATCTCCGCCGGCCCCGGCTCGGGCCAGCAGGCCCCCCTTGGCACCGACTTCGCTGTCCCCTTGGCCGTGACCGTGGCCGACGCCAACGGCAACCCCGTTGCGGGGGCGGCCGTGACCTTCACCGCACCGGCTTCAGGCCCCAGCGGTGTCTTCGCCAACGGTGGCCACCAGGTCACGGTCGCGGCCAACGCTTCTGGGGTGGCAACCGCCCCCGCCTTGTCCGCCGCTACTGCTCCCGGCGGTTACGTGGTGGTCGCCCGGGTAGCGGGCCTGGCCGAGGTTGCCAGCTTTGCCTTGGTCAACACGGCCCGTACCACGGCCTCCGCCCCCGGCCCACCCGGCAGCTACTGGGCCGCCACCAGCGGGGGCAAGGTGCTTGCCTCCGGGGCGGCGGCCTCCTTGGGCTGGCCGCGCCAGCCCGCCGGGCCGGTGGTGGCCATGGCTGCCCTACCCGGTGGGCGGGGCTACTGGCTGGCCAGCGCCGCGGGGCACGTCTATGCCTACGGGCAGGCCGCCTACCTGGGCGCCCCGGCCCTCCGCAGGGGCCAGGGCCAGGTGGTGGCCATGGCCGCCACGCCCGACGGCCGGGGCTACTGGCTGGCCACTTCGGCGGGGGCGGTCTACGCCTTCGGGGACGCCCGCTCCTACGGGTCACCCCTGGGCCAGGGGCTGCGCCTGGCATCCCCCGTGGTCGGCCTGGCCCCCACCCCTGACGGCCGGGGCTACTGGCTGGCCGCCCGGGACGGGGGGACCTTCGCCTACGGCGACGCCCGCTACCTGGGCTCGGCGGCCGGCCTGGCCCGCCGCTCGCCGTTGGTGGCCATCGCGCCGGCTGCCCAGGGCCTGGGCTACTGGCTCCTCAGCGCCAACGGCGGGGTCTTCGCCTACGGGTCGGCCACGTTCTACGGCTCGGCCGTCGGCTTGCTCGGCGGCCCGGCCAGGGCCCTGGTGCCCACCCCTGGAGGAGCCGGCTACTGGGTGATGAGCGGGGCCGGGACGGTGGCCGGCTTCGGCGATGCCGGTGCCCAGGGCTCAGTCGCGCCCCCCAAGGGCTCGTCGGTGGTGGCGGGAGCGGCAGCGTGAAAGCCTGAGCCTGGGGCGGTTGCCCGGGGCGCGCTGTCCGTCGGTGCGCCCCGCTATTATTCGATCCGCCTGGCCTGCAACTGGGCGGTGATGGCCAGTTCGGCCGCTTTGAAGGCGTGTTCCTGGGGCATGGAGCGCTCGGTGCGCTCGAGGCAGTCCAGGACCAGCTGGCCGAAGAACGGGTAGCCCACCAGGCCCCGAGCAGCCAGGTGGTGCTCACCGTGGTGGTCCACCCAATAGACGTGGCCGCCTTCGGGGTCGCGGGCCACGTCCAGGTACTTGCGCAGCTCGATGTAGCCGTCGGTGCCCAAGATGAGCGTCCGGCCGTCGCCCCAGGCCGACAGCCCGTCGGGGGTGAACCAGTCCACCCGGAAGTAGCCGGTGGCGCCGTTGGCCCCGGCCAGGAGGCAGTCGCCGAAGTCGTCGAGGCCGGGGTACTGCTTGTGGGCGTAGTTGGCCACCTGGCTGGAGAGCACCTCTGCGTCCTGGTTGGAGGTGAAGTACAAGAACTGCTCCACCTGGTGGCACCCGATGTCGCACAGGATCCCCCCGTAGCGGTCCCGGTCGAAGAACCAGGCCGGGCGCGACCCGAGGCTGGCCCGGTGGGGCCCGGTGCCCAGCACCTGCAGGACCCGGCCGACGGCCCCGCCTTGGACCATCTCCCCGGCCAGCACGGCCGCCTCCACGTGCAGGCGCTCGCTGTAGTAGACGGCGTACTTCCTCCCCGTCTGGGCCACCGCGGCCCGGGCCATGGCCAGCTGGCTCAGCGTGGTGAGCGGCGGCTTGTCGGTGAAGTAGTCTTTGCCCGCCCCCATGACCCGGGCCCCGAACGCGGCCCGCTCGGAGGGGACCTTGGCCGCGGCCACCAGGGGTACGGCCGGGTCTTCGAGCACCTCGGCCTCGTCCCGGGCCGGCCGGGCGGACGGGAAGCGCTCCAGGAACCGGGCCAGCTTGGCCGGGTCCTTGTCGTAGGCCCACTTGAGCTCGGCGCCCGCCTCGGTGAGCCCATTGCACATCCCGTAGATGTGGTCGTGGTCGAGGCCCACCGCGGCAAAGGCGAACTCCCCGGGGCCCACCACCGGGCGGGCCGGGCCAGTCGGCGCGTAGTGCATGTCGGGAGCCGATCGTAACGCCGGGGCGCCAGGCGGCGTGACCCCGGGGCCCGAGGGCGTGCTAACATGTCCGCCTGTCCCCCGGGGCCGTGCCGGTGGTGCGCGCGCCCATTATGGGGGACGGAGCGAGAGCCTCCTGACGACGAAAGCCTTCTGACGAGAGGTCCAGTGCCCACCATCGCGCAGTTGGTCCGCAAGGGCCGGGAACAAAAGACCGTGAAGACCAAGACGCCGGCCCTGCGGGGTGCGCCCCAACGGCGGGGGGTGTGCACGCGCGTCTACACCAACACCCCCAAGAAGCCCAACTCGGCGTTGCGCAAGGTGGCCCGGGTCCGGCTGTCGAGCGGGGTAGAGATCACCGCCTACATCCCCGGTGTGGGCCACAACCTCCAGGAGCACTCGATCGTGCTGGTCCGGGGCGGACGGGTGCGGGACCTGCCCGGGGTGCGCTACAAGGTCATCAGGGGCACGCTCGACACGGCGGGGGTCAAGGACCGCAAGCAGGCTCGTAGCCGCTACGGGGCCAAGAAGGCCTAGGAGGCAAGAGGTATGCCACGCAAAGGGGCCGCGCCCCGCCGGGAGCTGCCGCCCGACCCGGTCTACCACTCGGTGCTGGTCACCCAGCTGGTCAACAAGGTGCTGTCCCGGGGCAAGCGCAGCCTGGCCGAGCGCATCGTCTACGAAGCGCTGAGCACGGTGAAGGAACGCACCGGCACCGAGCCCCTCGCCACCTTGAAGCGGGCGGTAGACAACACCCGGCCCCAGCTCGAGGTGAAAAGCCGCCGGGTGGGCGGCGCCACCTACCAGGTGCCGGTCGACGTGCGCCCCAAGCGGGCCACGACGCTGTCGGTGCGGTGGCTGGTGGGCTTTGCCCGCCAGCGGCGGGAAAAGACGATGGCCGCCCGGCTGGCGAGCGAGCTGCTCGATGCGGCCAACGGCGTCGGGGCGGCGGTGAAGCGCCGGGAGGACATGCACAAGATGGCTGAGGCCAACCGGGCCTTCTCCCACTACCGGTGGTAGCTGCCGGCGCCACCTGCTAGCAGCCGAAGCTCCCGCCGGCTGCGGCCTGGCATCCCCCACAATGGACGGGGGCCAGGTGACCGGGCTGGGCCACTGGGGCTGGGGCGAGCCTGGCACCGAAGCGAGCACTGGGGCCAGGCACCGAGGCTAGGCACCGAGACTAGGCACCGAGACGAGGCACAGGCGCACAAGGGCGCGAAGGCACTGAGGACCCACGAGAGGCAAGACAATGGCTGACGTTGCCAGCAAGCGAGAGTTCCCACTGGCCAGGACCCGCAACATCGGGATCATGGCCCACATCGACGCGGGCAAGACCACGACGACCGAGCGCATCTTGTACTACACCGGCGTCAACTACAAGATGGGCGAGGTCCACGAGGGCAACGCCACCATGGACTGGATGCCCCAGGAGCAGGAACGGGGCATCACCATCACTTCCGCCGCCACCACCTGCCACTGGGCCGACCACCGGGTGAACATCATCGACACGCCTGGCCACGTCGACTTCACCGTCGAGGTCGAGCGCAGCCTGCGGGTCCTCGACGGGGCCATAGCCATCTTCGACGCAGTGGCCGGGGTCGAGCCCCAAACCGAGACCGTGTGGCGCCAGGCCGACAAGTACCACGTCCCGCGCATCTGCTTCGTCAACAAGATGGACCGCATCGGTGCCAACTTCTCCCGTTCGGTGGGCATGATCGAGGACCGCCTGGGAGCCACGGTGGCCGTCGTCCAGTTGCCCATCGGCGCGGAGAGCAGCTTCGCCGGTGTCGTCGACTTGCTGAGGATGAAGGCCTTGGTCTGGGACGAGAGCTCGCCCCGAGGAGAGTCTTGGAGCGAGGTCGAGATCCCAGCGGACATGGCCGAGGAGGCCGCCCGTGCCCGCAGCCGCCTGGTCGACACCCTTTCCACCTTCGACGACTCCACCACCGAGAAGTTCCTGGCCGACCAGGAGCTGACTGCGGACGACCTGCGGTCGGCCCTGAGGCGGGCCACCATTGCCGGCCACGCCGTGCCCGTGCTGTGCGGCGCTGCCTTCAAGAACAAGGGCGTCCAGCCGCTGCTCGACGCGGTGGTTGACTACCTGCCCAGCCCGCTCGACGTCCCGCCGACCAAGGGCAAGGGCCCCAAGGGGGGCGACGAGGTCGAACGGCGGGCCGACGACAAGGAGCCGTTCTCGGCCCTGGCCTTCAAGATCATGGCCGACCAGCACCTGGGCAAGCTGACCTTCGCCCGGGTCTACTCGGGCATGGTCAGCCAGGGCGACACGGTGCTCAACTCGACCAAGGACCGCAAGGAGCGCATCGGGCGGATCCTGCAGATGCATGCCAACCACCGGGAGCCTCGCAACGTCGCCTATGCCGGCGACATCATCGCCCTGGTGGGGATGCGGGACACGACCACGGGTGACACCCTGTGCGACCCGAGCGCTCCCATCGTCTTGGAGTCGCTCGACTTCCCCGAGCCGGTCATCCACGTGGCGGTCGAGCCCAAGACCAAGGCCGACCAGGACAAGCTGTCGCGTGCCCTGCAGGCACTGGCTGAGGAGGACCCCACCTTCCAGGTGCACTCGGACGAGGAGACAGGCCAGACGGTGATCGGCGGCATGGGCGAGCTCCACCTGGAAGTGCTGGTCGACCGGATGCTGCGGGAGTTCCGGGTCGACGCCCACGTAGGGAAGCCCCAGGTGGCCTACCGGGAGACCATCCGCAACGCGGTCGAAAGGGTCGAGCACCGCTACGTCCGCCAGACCGGTGGGCGTGGCCAGTACGGCCACGTCGTGCTCAACCTGGAACCAACCGGCCCCGGGGGCGGCTACGAGTTCGTGGACAAGATAACCGGCGGGGCGATCCCCAAGGAGTACATACCTGCGGTCGACACGGGCATCCAAGATGCCATGCAGTCCGGGGTGCTGGCCGGGTTCCCGGTGGTCGACCTGCGGGCGACGCTGGTGGACGGCTCGTTCCACGAAGTCGACAGTTCCGAGATGGCCTTCAAGATCGCGGCCTCGATGTGCTTCAAGGAAGCCTGCCGCCGGGCCTCCCCGGTCCTCCTGGAGCCGATAATGGCCGTCGAGGTGGTCACTCCCGAGGAGTACCTGGGCGACGTGATGGGGGACTTGTCGTCACGGCGCGGCCGGGTCGAGGGGATGGACCAGAGGGCCAACAACCAGGTGGTCCGGGCCGAGGTGCCGCTAGCCGAGATGTTCGGCTACGCGACGGACCTGCGCAGCCGCACCCAGGGCCGCGCCACCTACACGATGCAGTTCCGCAGCTACCAGGAGGTTCCTGACCAGGTAGCGAGGGAGATAGTGGCGAGGGTGCGGGGTGAGTGAGGCCCGGCCGGCCGCCGGTGCCGGCCCCGGGGCTGCCCCGCCCAGGGCCCGGGCACACCTTTGGGGGCACGCCGGTGCCGGCCTGCCCCGCCACCTGCTAGGGTACTAGACCGCCTCCGCCGGAGGCCCGATCTGCACAGGGAGCACTTTCATGGCCAAGCAAAAGTTCGAGCGCACCAAGCCCCACCTCAACGTAGGGACGATGGGGCACATCGACCACGGCAAGACCACCCTCACCGCCGCCATAACCAAGATCCTGGCGGCGCGGGACCCCCAGCACAACGCCTACGTGGCCTTTGAGCAGATCGACAAGGCCCCGGAGGAAAAACAGCGGGGCATCACCATCAACATCGCCCACGTCGAGTACCAGACGGCCAACCGCCACTACGCCCACGTCGACATGCCGGGCCACGCCGACTACATCAAGAACATGATCACCGGCGCCGCCCAGGTCGATGGGGCCATCTTGGTGGTGTCCGCGCCCGACGGCCCCATGCCCCAGACCCGGGAGCACGTGCTGCTGGCCCGCCAGGTGAACGTGCCTTCCATCGTGGTCGCCCTCAACAAGGTCGACATGGTCGACGACGAGGAGCTGCTCGACCTGGTCGAGCTGGAGGTGCGGGACCTGCTCAACACCTACGAGTTCCCCGGCGACGACACCCCCATCGTGCGGGTGTCGGCGCTGAAGGCCCTCGAAGGCGACCCCGTGGCCGAGGAGCAGGTGCTGAAGCTGATGGAGGCCGTGGACACCTTCATCCCCGAGCCCGTGCGCGAGATCGACAAGCCCTTCCAGATGCCCGTCGAGGACGTGTTCACCATCTCCGGGCGGGGCACGGTGGCGACGGGCAAGGTCGAGCGGGGCGTCATCAAGGTCAACGACCCGGTGGAGATCGTCGGCCTGCGCCCGACGGCGAGGACGGTCTGCACCGGCGTTGAGATGTTCCACAAGATCTTGGACCAGGGCCAGGCTGGCGACAACATCGGCGTGCTGCTGCGGGGCACCAAGAAAGAAGAGGTCGAGCGTGGCCAGGTGCTGTGCAAGCCGGGCTCGATCACCCCGCACACCAACTTCGAGGCGAACGTCTATGTGCTGAAGAAGGAAGAAGGTGGGCGGCACAAGCCGTTCTTCACCAACTACCGCCCGCAGTTCTACTTCCGCACGACGGACGTGACCGGTACCATCACCCTGCCTGAGGGCACGGAGATGGTCATGCCCGGCGACAACGTGGTCATGACCGTCGAGCTGGGCAAGCCCATCGCCATGGAAGAGGGCCTGCGCTTTGCCATCCGGGAGGGCGGCCGGACGGTAGGGGCCGGGCGCGTCACGAAGATCCTCAAGTAGTAGTGGCTAGATCTCATGGTTGACGGCACCCGGCAACGGATACGCATACGCCTCAAGGCTTACGACCATGAGGTCATAGACCAGTCAACGAAAAAGATCGTGGAGACCGTGCTGCGCACCCAGGCAAAGGTGCGCGGCCCGGTCCCCCTGCCCACCGAGATCCGGCGCTTCACTGTGATCCGCAGCCCCCACAAGTACAAAGACAGCCGGGAGCATTTCGAGATGCGGGTGCACAAGCGCCTGCTCGACATCGTCGAGCACACCTCCAAGACGGTTGACTCGCTCCAGCGCATCGAGCTGCCGGCGGGTGTCGACATCGAGATCAAGATCCAAAGCGCCTGAAGCAGCCTGGGCGCTGGGGAGCGGGCCGGTGGCGGGCGGCCGGGACCGGGCGCGGGTGAACCGCCCGAGTGCCGCCCTTGGGCGGCGAGGTGCCTGCGGGCCGTACAATGAGCCAGGTATGGCTTCTTACCGGATCCGGACCTTTGGCGACCCGGTCCTGAAACGCCGTGCCGAAGAGGTCACGGAGATAAACGGCCGGGTGGCCCGCCTGGCCGAGGACATGTACGCCACCATGAAAGAGGCCCGAGGCCTGGGCTTGGCCGCTCCCCAGGTGGGGGTGGGGCGCCGGCTGTTCGTCTACGAGCTGGACGACGGCGGCCCCCGCACCATCGTCAACCCGGTCATCGACGAGGCCCAGGGAGAGTGGGAGTTCGAAGAGGGCTGCCTGTCTGTCCCCGGCCTGTACTTCCGCATCACCCGGCCCAAGCAGGTCCACATCAAGGGCTACGACCTGGACGGCCGTGAGGTGTCGATCGAGGCCGACGAGCTGGAGGCCAGGCTGTTCCAGCACGAGCTGGACCACCTGGACGGGCGCCTGCTGCTGGAGCTGCTGGACGACGACCAGCGCAAGGCGGCCATGCGGGAGCTGAGGAGGCGGGCGGAAGGCACGGCGGGCCCAGGGGCCCTGTGACCGCGCCGCGGGCCGAGGCCCAGGTGGCGGCCTGGCCGTGAAGCTCGCGTTCTTGGGCACCCCCGAGGTGGCGGCCTCGGCCTTGCGGGCGTTGCACCAGGCCGGTCACGACGTCCGCATGGTCGTCACCCGGGCCGACGCCCGCCGGGGCCGAGGTGGGCGGCTGGGGCCCAGCCCGGTCAAAGTGGCCGCAGCCGAGCTGGGCCTGCCGGTCGCCTACGAACCGGCCGCCGCAGTCGGCTCGGGGGCCGAACTGGGGGTGGTGGTGGCCTACGGCCGCCTGGTCAAGCCCGAGGTGCTGGCCGCCTTGCCCATGGTCAACCTGCACTTGTCGTTGCTGCCCCGCTGGCGGGGAGCGGCACCGGTCGAGCGGGCCGTGCTGGCCGGGGACACCGAGACGGGAGTAAGCCTCATGGCCCTCGACGAGGGGTTGGACACCGGGCCGCTCTACGCCCAGGTGGCAACCGCCATAGGCCCCGAGGAGACAGCCGACGAACTGCGCCAGCGGTTGGGCCGCCTGGGCACCGACCTCCTGTTGGAGCGGCTGGGAAGGGGCCTGGGCGACCCCCTGCCCCAGTCCGGCCCGCCGAGCTACGCCGACAAGCTGAGGCCCGAGGAGCTGCGGCTGGACTTTTCCCAACCGGCCGTGCAGTGCCACCGGGTAGTGCGCGTGGGGCGGGCATGGACCACCTGGAGAGGCCGGCGGCTACTGGTCCACCGGGCGCGGGTGGCGGGTGCCGAGGCGGGCCTTGCCCCCGGGGAGCTGCGGGGGACGCTGGTCGGGACCGCCCAGGGAGCCTTGGAGCTGGTCGTGGTCCAGCCCGAAGGCAAGCCGGCTATGGGCGCCGCCGACTGGGCCCGGGGCGCCCGGCCGAGCCCGGGCGAGCGCCTGGGCAGGTGAAGGCCATGGCAGCGAGGCAGGCCACGGCGCGACAGGCGACCGGGGGCCCGGCCACGGCACGGCCGTCCAGGGTTGCGCCAGCCCCGGCGCCGCCGGCTGCGGTGCCGGCCACGGCGCGGGGCTTGGCGGTCGCCGCCCTGGTGGCCGTGGAAAGAGGCGCCCGGGCCAACGAGGAGCTGGCCCGGCTCCTGGCCGCCAGCGAGCTGGACGAACGAGACCGCGCCTTTGCCACCGAGGTCGTCTACGGCACGTTGCGGATGCGAAGGGCTTGCGACTGGTTGGTGGCGCACTTTGCCCGGGGCAGGACCGGTGCCCAGCTGCGGGCTGTGCTGCGGGCCGGTGCCTACCAGCTGGCCTTCATGCGGGTGCCGGCTCACGCGGCCGTGTCGGCCACGGTGGCCGAGGCCCCAGCCGGGGGCAAAGGCTTGGCCAATGCCGTGCTGCGCCGGGTGGCCCGCCTGGTGGAGGGCCAGGCGGTCCAGTGGCCGGACCTCGCCACCCGGCTCAGCTACCCCGACTGGGTGGTGGGGCAGCTGAGCCGCGACCTCGGCCCCGGGCCGGCCCTACAGGCGCTGGAACAGATGGACCAGGCCGCGGTCGTCAGCCGGCGCCCCGACGGCTATGCCCAGGGGCCAGCCAGCCAGGCTGTGGCCGAGCACTTGGGCAGGCTCATAGGTGGTGGCCCGAGCCGGGCACGGGTGGCCGACCTGTGCGCTGCCCCCGGGGGCAAGGCCACCGCGTTGGCTCGCCACGCCCGGCTAGTGGTCGCGGTGGACCTGGCCCCGGCCCGGTCGGCGCTGATGGCGGCCAATGCCCGAAGGCTCGGGCTGGCCAACGTGGCCGTGGTGGTGGCCGACGGGGCCCAGCCGCCTCTGCGGGAGGGGAGCTTCGACCTCGTGCTGGTCGACGCGCCCTGCAGCGGCCTGGGCGCCTTGTGCCGGCGGCCGGACGCCCGCTGGCGGGCCAAGCCCGAGGACATCCCCCGCTTGGCCAGGCTCCAGCGCCGCTTGCTCCTGGCGGCCGCGCCCCTGGTCCGTCCGGGTGGGTGGCTGGCTTACAGCGTGTGCACCCTGACCCGGGCCGAGACGGCCGATGCGGACGCCTGGCTGGCCGAGGCCCTGGCCGGGTGGGAGGCGGCCAGCCCTCCCGGTCCCCCCTGGGCCCCCTGGGGGCGAGGAGCGCTGGTGCTGCCCCAGGCCGGGGGCGGCGACGGGATGTACCTACTGGTGCTGCGCCGGCCGGTCAAGCGCTAGGTTCGACCCGGATGGCAGACGACCAGGGCACCGACCAGCCCAAGCCCGGCTCCTCGCCGGCTGGCCAGGGGCTGCTGCCCACCGGCCCGGCCCCGCCCGCTGCCCCGGCCGCTGCCCCTGCCCAACCTCTCCCCCGGCCCGTCCCGGACCGGCCCTGGGAGGTGCTCCGGGTCGCCCCGTCGATCCTGTCGGCTGACTTTGCCCGGTTGGGTGAGGAGATATCGGCGGTGGCCCCCGAGGCCGACGTGCTCCACGTGGACGTGATGGACGGCCACTTCGTCCCCAACTTGACCATCGGCCCCCCGGTGGTGCGCTGGATCCGCCGGCACACCGGCTTGTACCTCGACTGCCACCTCATGATGGACAACCCGGGCAGCTACCTGCGGGCGTTCAGGGACGCGGGGGCCGATGGCTGTACGGTGCACGTGGAGGTCGGGGGGACGGCCGAACTGGTCCGCCAGATGCGGGACCTGGGGCTGGACGTGGGCTTGGCCCTGAACCCGGGCACGCCGTTCGAGCAGTGCCGGCCCTGGCTGGCCTCGGTCGACTTGTTGCTGGTCATGACCGTCCACCCGGGCTTTGGGGGCCAGAGCTTCATGGCCGAGGTGCTCCCCAAGGTGGCGGCTGCCCGCCGTGCCATCGACGAGGCGGGCTTGCCGGTGGTGCTCGAGGTGGACGGGGGCATCGACGCCGGCACCGCGCCGGCTGTCACCCGAGCGGGGGCGCGGCTGCTCGTTGCCGGCAGTGCCATCTTCGGCCACGAGGACCGGGTGGGCGCGGCGCGCCGGATCCGGGAAGCTGCCCAGGCGGTACTTTTGCCATGACCCACCAGGCCAAGGTGCTGACCGTGTCGGACTCGGTGGTGCGGGGCGAGCGGGAGGACCAGGCCGGCCCGGCCGTGGTCAAGGCGCTGACCGAGGCTGGGTTCGAGGTCGTGGAGGTGGGCCAGGCCCCCGACGGGGTCGCCTCGGTGGCGGGCGACCTGGCCCGCATGGCCGGGGCGTTCACCGGCCTCATCGTGACCACTGGCGGCACCGGCTTCGGGCCCCGCGACCTCACCCCGGAGGGCACCGCCGAGGTGGTGGAGCGCCTGGCGCCCGGCCTGGCCGAGGCCATGCGCCGGTCGGGCCCTCTGGCACCACTGTCACGTGGCATCGCCGGGGTGCGGGGTAGCGCCCTCGTGCTCAACCTCCCTGGGTCCCCGAAGGGGGCGTTGGAGTGCCTGGCTGCGGTGGTCGACCTGCTGCCCCACGCCCTCGAGCTGCTGGAAGGCCACCAGCCGCACTAGCACCAGGCCCGCCCGCCGGCGCCTCGGGGACCAGGCTGGGGTGCCCGAGCGTGTAGGGTCAGTGCCCATGCTGCGCTTAGTGCTGCCCAAGGGCTCGCTGGAGCGGGCCACCATCGAACTTTTCGAAGCGGCGGACCTGGCTGTCTCGCGCAGTTCCGAGGTCGACTACCGCGCCACGGTGAACGACCACCGCATCTCCGAGGTGCGGATCCTGCGCCCCCAAGAGATCCCCCGCTACGTCGCCAGCGGGCTTTTCGACTTGGGCATCACCGGGCGGGACTGGATCGAAGAGACAGGGGCCGAGGTGGTCTCGTTGGGCCAGCTCCACTACTCCAAGGCCACAGCTCGGCCCATCCGCATCGTGCTGGCCGTGGCCGAGAGCTCGCCCTGGTCCTCGGCCAAGGACCTGCCGGCCGGGGCCCGGGTGTCGACCGAGTACCCGGCGCTGACCCAGCGCTACTTTGCCGAGCAGGGGGTGGAGGCCGAGGTGGTGCTCTCCTACGGGGCCACCGAGGCCAAGGTGCCCGAGATAGCCGATGCGGTGGTGGAGCTGACCGAGACCGGCCGGGCCCTCAAGGCGGCCGGGTTGCGGGTCATCGAGACCATCCTCGTCTCCTACACCGAACTGGTGGCCTGCCCTGCTTCTTACGCCGACCCCGAGCTGCGCCGGGCCATGGAGCACATCAGCACCCTGCTGCAGGGCGCCCTCATGGCCCGGGGCCGGGTGCTCGTGAAGCTGAACGTGGCCGCCCCCGACCTCGACAAGGTGATCTCCCTGCTGCCGGCTATGCGCAGCCCTACCGTCTCGGAGCTGTTCGGGGGTGGCAGCTACGCGGTGGAGACGGTGGTGCCCAAAGAGTCGGTCAACAAGCTGATACCCGAGCTCAAAGACGCGGGGGCCTCGGACATAATCGAGCTGCCGATCAGCAAGATCGTGGCCTGAGCAAAAGAGGGCAGGGGGCTCGCCATGGAGCACAAGAGGGGAAAGGTCGAGCGCTTCGACGCTGGCGCCGGGCTCGGCGAGGTGAGGGCCGACGACGGCCGGCTGTACCCGTTCCATTGCACCCAGGTAGCCGACGGGTCGCGCCACATCGCCGTGGGCACCGAAGTGGGCTTCGTGGTCGTGGCCGGCCACCGGGGGGCCTGGGAGGCCAGGTCCTTGGCGCCGGCCTGAGCGGGGCACCCCGCCCGGCGCGCTCGGTCGGCCCGGTGCGCCAAGATGGGTACGTGACCAACACGCCGACAGACAGCGAGCACCAGGGCCAGGAGCCCCGCCTGATCGTGGTGCAGGCAGGAGCCCCCCGTCCCCAGCCTTCCGAGGCGGCTGACGGCAGCGACGGTGCCGAGACGGTCGAGCAGCCGGCCAAGGTGATGCGGATCGGGTCGATGATCCGCCAGCTGCTCGACGAGGTCCGCCAGGCACCCCTGGACGAGGCCAGCCGTGCCCGCCTCCGGGAGATCTACGACACGTCCCTGGCCGAGCTGCAAGAGGGCCTTTCCCCCGACCTGAGCGCCGAGCTGGCGCGCATGGCCCCCCCGTTCCACCCTGAGCGGGTGCCGACCGACGCCGAGCTGCGGGTGGCCCAGGCGCAGCTAGTGGGCTGGCTGGAAGGGCTGTTCCACGGGATCCAGGCCACCTTGTTCGCCCAGCAGATGGCCCAGCGCGCCCAGATGGAAGAGGCCCGCCGCCGCGGCCTGCCCAGCGCCCAGCCCGGGAGGGACGAAAGCGAGGAAAGGCCCATGCCGGGCACGTACCTGTAGCCCACCCTTGGCCCTGGGGGCCCGGCAGCACCGGCGGCCTCGCTGGCCCGGCCTGGCTCAGTGCGGTAGCGTGGGGGCGAACGACACAGGTGTTGTCTGTCCACAAGTTGGGCACAGGCGCTTGTGGGTAGGTGGCAGTTCGAGCCGGGAGGTGGCTGATGGCTTCGTCGTTTGCGCACCTGCACCTCCACACCGAGTTCTCCATGCTGGACGGTGCCGCTCGGGTGGACGAGGTGATAGCACGGGCGGCCGCTGACGGCCAGCCCGCCATCGGCATAACCGACCACGGCAACATGTACGGCGTCTTGGACTTCTACAAGGCTGCCCACCAGGCCGGCATCAAGCCCGTCATCGGCATAGAGGCGTACATGGCGGCCGGGAGCCGGCGCGAAAGGCCCCTGCGCCGAGGCCGCCTGGACGACACCGGGGGCGAAGGTGACCAGGGCGACAAGCTCTACTACCACCTGACGCTGCTGGCCGAGGACGGGACCGGCTACAAGAACCTGCTGAAGCTGGCGTCGGAGGCGTACCTTTCCGGCTACTGGTACAAGCCCCGCTGCGACTGGGAGCTGCTCGAGCAGTACCACGAGGGCGTGATCGCGGCCACCGGGTGCCTCGGTGGCTTGGTCAACCAGGCCCTGCTGCGGGGGGACCTCGAAGAAGCCACCCGGCTGGCCGGCCGGTTCCAGGACATATTCGGGCGGGACAACCTGTTCGTTGAGCTGCAGGACCACGGGCTGGAGGCCCAGCACAAGACCAACCCCCAGCTGGTGGAGGTCGCCCGGCGCATAGGCGCCCCGCTGCTGGCCACCAACGACAGCCACTACACCCGCAAAGAGGACCACCTGGCCCACGACGCCCTGCTGTGCGTGCAGACCGGCTCCACCATGGACGACCCCAAGAGGTTCCGCTTCGAGGGCTCGGAGCACTACCTGAAGTCGGCCGCGGAGATGAGGGCCGTCTTCTCCGAGCTGCCGGAGGCGTGCGACAACACCTTGTGGGTGGCCGAGCGGGCCAACGTCACCATCGAGCTGGGCAAGCCCAAACTGCCCAGCTTCCCCCGGCCCGAGGGGTTCGCCAGCTCGGACGCCTACCTGCGCCACCTCAGTTATGCCGGGGCCGAACAGCGCTACGGCCACCCGCTGCCGTCAGCCGTCACCCAGCGCCTCGACTACGAGCTGGGCGTCATCGCGTCGATGGGCTTCAGCGACTACTTCCTCATCGTCTGGGACCTGATCCGCCACGCTCACAGCCAGGGCATCCGGGTCGGGCCCGGACGGGGGAGCTCGGCCGGCAGCTGCGTCGCCTACTGCCTACGCATCGTGGACCTGGACCCCCTCGAGTACGGCCTCATCTTCGAGAGGTTCTTGAACCCGGGGCGCAAGCAGATGCCCGACATCGACATGGACTTCGACGAGCGCTACCGGGGCGAGATGATCCGTTACGCCTCCGAGCGCTGGGGCTGGGACCATGTGGCCCAGATCGTGACCTTCTCCACCATCAAGGCGCGCGCCGCGGTCCGGGACGCGGCCCGGGTCCTGGGCTACCCCTACGGGCTGGGCGACCGCATCGCCAAGGCCATGCCACCGTTGGTCATGGGCCGGGACACGCCCCTTTGGGCCTGCTTCCGGGAGGACCCCCGCTACAGCGACGGGTACAAAGCCGCGGCAGAGCTGCGGGAGATGTACAACGTCGACCCCGACGTGAAGCGGGTGGTCGACGTGGCCATGGGCCTGGAGGGGCTGCGCCGCCAGGACGGCATCCACGCCGCTGCAGTGGTCATCTCCGGCGACCCGCTCACCGAGCACCTGCCGGTCCAGCGCAAGCCCGAGCCGGGTGGCAAGCCGGAGGACGCCCCCATCGTCACCCAGTACGAAATGCACGCAGTAGAGGAACTGGGCCTGCTCAAGATGGACTTCCTCGGCCTGCGCAACCTGTCGGTGATCGAGCGGACGCTGGACCTGGTCGAGGCCGCTACCGGGGCCCGCCCGGACATCGACCGCGTGCCTCTCGACGACCCCTCGACCTACGAGCTCCTCCAGCGGGGCGACACCGTGGGGGTGTTCCAGCTCGAGGGCCAGGCCATGCGGGCGCTGCTGCGCTCGGTGGTGCCCACCAACCTGCACGACGTGGCCGCGGTCAACGCCCTGTACCGGCCTGGGCCGATGGCGGCCAACATGCACTACGACTACGCCGAGCGCAAGAACGGCCGCAAGCCGGTCACCTACCTGCACCCTGACCTGGCTGAGGTCCTGGGCGACACCTACGGCCTCATGATCTACCAGGAGTCCATGATGAGGGTGGCCCAGCGCTTCGCCGGCTACAGCCTGGAGGAGGCAGACAACCTGCGCAAGGCAGCCGGCAAGAAGGTGCGCGAGATCATGGCCAAGGAGCGAGAGAAGTTCGTGGCCGGTTGCGTGCGGACCGGCTATGGGGAGGCCATCGGCACCGCCCTGTTCGACATAATCGAGCCCTTTGCCGACTATGCCTTCGCCAAGAGCCATGCCTACGGCTACGCCCTGGTCTCGTACTGGACGGCGTGGCTGAAGGCCAACCACCCCGTCGAGTACATGGCCTGCCTGCTCACCAGCGTGAAGGACGACAAGGACAAGCTGGCCGTCTACCTGGCCGAGTGCCGGGCCATGGGCATAGACGTCTTGGTCCCGGACATCAACCTGTCCGCCTCGGACTTCACCGCTGTCCGGCGGGCCCCTGGAGCAGCCGGTGGCCGGGCCCCAGGCGTCATCCCCTTCGGCCTGTCGGCCATCCGCAACGTGGGCGAAGGCCTGGTGGAACGGGTCGTGGCCGAGCGCGCCGCCCGGGGGCCGTTCCGCGACTTCTACGACTTCTGCAACCGGGTCGACCCGGTCGTGCTCAACAAGCGCACGGTCGAGTCGCTTGTCAAGGCGGGTGCCTTCGACTCCCTGGGCCACCCCCGCCAGGGCCTCTGCCTGGTCTTCGAGCAGGTGGTGGACCGTACCCTGGCCCGCCGCCGGGAGGAGGACATGGGCGTGATGAGCCTGTTCGGCGCCGCCGAGGGCACACGTGACGTCTTCGACGGCTCCCGGGCCCCCATCCCCGACCAGGAGTTCGACAAGCACGCCAAGCTCGCCTTCGAGAAGGAGATGCTGGGGCTGTACGTGAGCGACCACCCCCTCATCGGGGTCGAAGCCGCCCTGCGCCGGGTGACCGACTGCACGATCGTCGACCTTCGGGAAGAGGCCTCCGGGGAGGCAGGTGCCGGCAACGTCGGCCCAGGCCCGGCCAACGGCGGCCGCCCGGCCGAGCGCTGGGTGGGCGGGGTGGTGACCGGCCTGTCCCGCCGTTACACCAAAAAGGGCGAGCTCATGGCCAGCTTCGTGCTGGAGGACCTGGAGTCGTCGATCGAGGTCTTCGTCTTCCCGCGGGTCATGCAGGAGGTGGGGCCGTACCTGGCCGACGACGTGGTGGTGTGCGTGAAGGGCCGGCTCGACCTGCGCGACGAGGAGCCCAAGCTCATCTGCTCGGAACTACGGCGCCCGTCCCTCAGCTCGGAGGAGGCCGAGCCGCTGCGGGTGGTGCTCCCGGTGCACGCGCTCGACGACGGCCGGGCCCAGCGCCTGGCCGAGCTGCTGTCCGAGCACCCCGGCAGCTCTCCGGTGTACCTGCACGTGGGGCCCAGGGTGGTGCGGCTGGCGCCCAAGTTCAACGTCTCCCCCAGCCCCGGGCTGCTGGCCGAGCTGCGGGTCCTGCTCGGACCAGCTTGTTTGTGGAACGGAAGGCCGCGGAGCGTCTAACCTTAAAGCTGGTCCTAGTGCAAGCGACAGGCGGACCTGACGCCCTGGTACCGCCCCTGGCCCGTTGGACGAGGTGCCTGACCAGGGGGACCGGGCAGAGGCCCCCTGGTGGCCGCACTTTTGCAACGAGGAGTGATCAGCTGCATGACGTTCGAGGTCGAGACCAAGGATTGCACGGCACTGTCCGACGGTGAACTGGCCGAGATGGCCGACCTCGTGGCAGACGGCCCCGCTGGCTTCGACATAGGGCTGCTGTCCAAGCAGAGGGACGAATGGGTGCTCATCACCCAGGTACGCAGCTCTGGCCAACTGGCCGGGTTCTCCTTTTGCACCCTGGAGCGCATCGGCGGCACTCCCTGCGTGCTGTGGGGCCTCGTCTCGGTGAAACGCTGCCCGGAGCGAGCCGCCATCTTGGACGCGCTGCTGGCTGACCAGTTCCGCAAGGCGGTGTTGGCCTTCCCCGACGAGGACGTCTTGGTGGGCACCCGGCTGCGCGACCCGGGGGCCTTCATCGCCTTCTCCGGGCTCCACGACATCTGCCCCCGGCCTGGTTACAGGGTCTCGGGCGAGGAGCGGGCCTGGTCGCGCCGGCTGGCCAAGCGCTTTGGGGCCGAGGGCCGGGTGGACGACCGCAGCTTCATCGTCCGGGGCGACGGGTCAGCCTGCGGGGTGCTCGACTACGAGCCCGAGGGCCCGGACCAGGTCGACCCCGAGGTCGCCGCCTTGGTGCAGGGTTTGGACCCCAAGGCCTACGACGTGCTCATTGCCTTTGGCTGGGCCATGGCCGAGGACCTGGCCGCCAAGTACAGCCCCTGAGGCCTCAGCGGGGCGGGACCACGGCTTCCACGATCTTGTGGCAGTGGCCCTCCACCGGCGGGCCTAGGGCCACCACCAGCACGGTGCCGTCCCGCAGCAGGGCGTAGCTGCGCCCCGAGCGCCCCAAGGAGGCCGCCAGGCGCGGGTCGGTGCAGACCAAGGCGTGCTCCCGGCCCAGCCAGGGGAAACGGCACCATAGCCGTTGCCGTTCGATGGTCGCGCTGAGGGGGCGCCGGGGCCGGACCAGCGCGATCGAGGGGTGGTCCCGGTTGCGCTCCCAGAAGGGCACGGCCGGGCTGAGGGTGCCGAGCAACGGCTGGTTCTCGGGGTGCAGCAGGGGCCCTATGAGGCGGCGGGCGGGACGGCCGGTCAACCGGCCCGCCAGTACCGGGGGGCCGGCGGAGGCCACCGCTTCGGGCTCAGCAGGGTCGGGGACCAGGTCGGTGTCGGTGCCCACCACGATGCTGACCACGTCGTAGGGCCGCAGGCGCTGGTCGACCGGCTGGGGGCACCAAGCCCGCACCAAGGCACCTGACCCCAGGTCTATGCCGGCGCAGTGGCGGGGACCGGTGGACATGACCATCAGCCGCAAGGTCTTGCCGGGTGCGGCGACCAGGCGGGGCAGGCGTCTTTGCGGTGCTCGGGGGCTCACGGCCAGCACGCTTATGATGTTGCCCTCTCGTCGGTCCCTATTGGTGGATTTTGTGGGCCGCCGGGTGGGCCTTGGGGCCTTGCCGCTGGCCCCTGTGGGCCTACGGGCGGCTTTTGTGGGGGGGCCAGGGCGTCCAGCTGGCGGGCCAGGCCGGCGGGCGTGGCCACCGGCAGCTGGCAGGCATAGCCCTCGCACACGAACGCCTTGCCTCGGGCCTCGGGGCCGCGGCGGCCCTCCCACAGAGGGGAGCGGGACGGCTCGCCCCAGGCCACGACGGTGTAGGGCAGGTACCGTTCCCATACCGGCTTCACCAGGTCGGTCGCCGATGAGCTGACCACCACCTGGCTGGGGGGGCCGTCCAGGTAGGAGGCGGCACAGGCCATGGCACAGAACGCGGCTGGTACGGTGGCCATGGCCGGGGCCAGCGCGTCCAGGGCCCGGCGGGCCACCTCCAAGTAGCGGGCCTCCCCGGTCAGCTCGCCCAGGCGGGCCAGGGCCAGCACGGCAGTGGCGTTGGCGGAGGGGCAGGCGCCGTCGTGGACGTCTTTCAGCCGGGCCACGGGGGCTTCTGCGTCCGCCCCGGTGGTACGGAAGGCGCCATCGGCCGGATCCCAGAACAGCTCTATGAGCGAAGTGGCCGTCTCACAGGCAGCCGAGGTCCAAGAGGCCCGCCCGGTCGCCTCCCCCAGGCGGGTGAACGCGTCCACCAGCCAGGCGTAGTCGCCGGCGCAGGCCAAGGGCGGGGCGGTGGCGGCCCGCCCGGCGGCCGGGGCCCAGCAGCGCAGCCACCGCCCGTCGTCGCGCCGCAGGCGGGCGAGCAGGGCCTCGCCCGTGCGGCGGGCCTCCGCCACCCACTCCGGGCGGCCCAGGGCACTGCCCGCGGCCAGGAGCGCGGACACGGCCATGGCGTTCCATTCGGCCACCACCTTGGTGTCGAGGCCGGGGCGGGCACGCCGCTCCCGGTGCGCGAACAGCGCCTGGCGGGCCTGTTCGACCTCAGCCGGCCGGGCCAGCGAGCCGAGGCCCGGCCGCCACAGGATGTTGCGCCCCTGCCAGTTGCCCTCGGGGCGGGCACCGTACCACTCGGTGGCCACCTCCCCTCCGACCTGGCGCACCTCGTCGTAGGACCAGGTGTAAAAGCGGCCCTCTTCCCCCTCGCTGTCGGCGTCCTCGGAGCTGGCCCAGGCCCCTTCGGGGAGCCGGACAGGCGGGCGCAGCAGGTAGCCGACCGTCTCCTCGACCACCTGGCGGTAGCGGCCGGAGCGGGTGAGCTGCCAGGCATGGACGTAGGCCGTCACCAACAGGGCGTTGTCGTACAGCATCTTTTCGAAATGCGGCACCAGCCAGCGCCGGTCGGTCGAGTAGCGGGCGAACCCCCCGCCCAGGTGGTCGTAGATGCCGCCCGAGCTCATGGCGTCGAGGGCCAGGCGCCAGGCCTGCTCGGAAGCAGGCGAGCCGGTGCGCCACCAGTGGAGGGCGAGCAGCTCCAAGCACGGCGGCTCGGGGAACTTCGGGCTGGGGCTGAAACCTCCCCACTCGGGGTCGGCGCGGGCCACCAGGGCCTCAGAGGCCTCGTCGAGGAAGCTCCGCCCGGAGGCGGGCCGGGCCGGGCCCGACGGCAGGCGGGCCGAGCCCCGGACCGCTTGGGCCAGGCGCTGCGCACCGGCTTCGATGGTGGCCCTCTGGGTGGCCCACAGCTCGCCCACCTGGCGTACCAGGGCCAGGAAGCTGGCTTTGGGCAGGTAGGTGCCGCCCCAGAACGGTGAGCCGTCCGCCAGCGCCAGCACCGTCATCGGCCAGCCTCCTCGGCCGGCCACCAGCTGCACCGCCTGCATGTAGGCGGCGTCGACGTCGGGGTGTTCTTCCCGGTCGACCTTGATGCTCACGAACCCCTGGTTGAGCACGCCGGCCACTTCGGCGTCCTCGAAGGTCTCGTGGGCCATCACGTGGCACCAGTGGCAGGCCGAGTAGCCCACCGATATGAGCACAGGCACGTCCCTGGCCCGGGCCTGCTCGAAGGCCTCCGGGCACCACGGCCACCAGTCGACCGGGTTGCCGGCGTGCTGCTGGAGGTAGGGGCTGGGCTCGGTGGCGAGGCGGTTCACCGTGCGGCACCCTAGCCTCTGCCCCGCCCTAGCACCGGGGGCGGCTTGTCACCGCCCCCGGGCTGCTAGCGCACCCGGTAGACGGTCCCGTTCCAGCGGGACCACTGGTGGCCGGCCACCTCCAGCTCGACCAGGCGCCCTCTCATGGGCCCGCCCAGCTTGAAGTGGTCGTCCCAGTCGAACCTGAGGTGCCCGCGGACATCGACGCTGACGCGCACCCGTACGCCCCTCACCGGCAGCAAGCGGCACGGGAAGGCCACCACCATGAAGGCCCCGTGGCCCTTGAGCACCAGCGACCAAGGAGCGAGCACGCCGATCTTGAAGTGGCAGAGCCGAAGGCGGGGGTGAGGGTGGCGGCCTGGGGGTGGGGGAGGGGCCGGCACCGTCGTGGTCGTGGAGGCGGGCACGGTGGTCGAGGTGGTCGTGGTGGCCGGGGCCGGCCCGGCGCTGTAGAGGTAGAGCTCGTCGACCGACCACCACCAGTTGGTGCTGGCGGTGAGGACGACGGCGACGTACTGGGCCGTCTGGGCCGGGAAGCTCACGACCTCAGGGGTACCCGTGCCGGAGCAGGACGCCACGACGACCCAGTTGGTGCCGTTGTAAACCTCGACGTCGTAGCCGCGGGCGAAGTCGTGGGGCGAGTTGGGCACGTCCATCTCGAGCTCGTCGAAGCTCTGGGGCGTGCCCAGGTCGACCATGAGGTAGAGCCCGGGCCTTTGCGGCTCGTTGGTGCTGAAGCGGGTGGCGAGGTTGCCGTCCAGGGCGTTGGCGGGCACGTCGGAGCTGCTCGATGGGGCATTGGTGCTGGCCACCCAGCCGGTGCGGGCCAATGCGGCCCCGCTGATGGGGGCCGAGCAGCCCACCCCCGCCACCGTGGTGGTGGTGGTGGGAGCCGTCGTGGTGGTTGTCGTTGAGGTGATCGTAGTGGTAGTGGTGCTCGGCGGGTAGCGGTGCAGGTACCTGTCGAGCACGCCGAGGTCCCGGCGGGCCAGCGAGATGGCTTGGAGGGCGGTGCGGACGCTCGTCTGGGCCGGCACGAGCAGCCCGGGGTTGGCGTCCCACTGCGCCGCTGTGTAGCCAAGCAGCTCGGCGCTCAGCCCGTTGGTGGCGTTGGCCGCCACCTGGAGCTCGGCCTGCACCTGGGCCACCAGGGGGCCGAGCGCGCCCTGGCCCGAGGAGCTCACCCGGGCCTGGGCTTCGGCCAGCTCCTGGTTGAGGGCGGGCAGCACTACGTTCACGATGTAGCCCGTGGTGGCCACCAGGCGGGCCACGGGCAGGACGAGCCTGTAGACCCGGAACTGCGTCCAGATCAGGGCTTGGTCGGAGGCCGCCTGCTGCACGGTGGTGTCTGCCGCGATCTTTGCCTCGAGGGCCTGCAGGCCAGTGATGTCGGCCTGCATGGCTGCCTCCAAGGTGGCGGCATCGGTGCCCAGGTAGCTCTCGCGGCCGACAGCTCGGATGGCGGCTTCCAGCGAGGCCACCCGCTGGCGCACCAGCGCCGCGCTGCGGGCCTGGATGGCCACCAACTGGCCCGGTGGAGGTACCGCAGTGGTGCTCGTAGCCGTCTGGTCATCGGCCAGGGCCGCAGGCGCGCCGGGAGCCAGCATGGCAGCCACGGTCGCCAGGGCCGCCAAGAGGACCGTGCCGGCCAGGGCACGCCAATGCCTGATGTTCCGCCTGGGGTTGGTCATGTGCTCCCTTTCGTAGTCGAACGGTTCCGTAGCCGGACAGTTCTGTGCTAGGTGGGAACTTCCCCCCAGAGGTTGGCCGGGCGTTGATCCCCGTGTGAAGATCGCGTGAAGGCGGGCGTCAGGCCCGGCGCAGCAGGGCCTTTAGGGCGTGGCGGCGGGGCTTGCCGAGCGAGGTCCTCGGGAGGGAGCCCATGAGGACCACCTCACGGGGGGCGGCGAAGGGGGCCACCTGGTCACGCACCAGGGCCCGCAGCTCCTCCAGCTTGGGTGGCTGGGCCGGGTCCCGGGGGACAACGCAGGCGACCACCCGTTCCCCCCATTCGGGGTCGGGACGGCTGGAGACGGCCACGTCAGCGACGCCTGGGTGCTGGCGGAGGACGTTTTCCACCGCGACCGGCCACACATTTTCCCCTCCGGTGATGATGAGCTCGGAGAGCCGGCCCTTCACGTGCAGGCGCCCGGCACCGTCGAGCTCACCGGCGTCGCCGGTGCGCAACCAGCCGTCGCGGTCCAGGGGGACCGTGCCGTCCCGGTAGCAGCGCAGGAGCATCGGGCCCCGCAGGCGGATCTCGCCTCCGGCCATTGCCACCTCCACCCCTTCCAGGGGGACGCCGTCGTAGACGACACCGCTGCCCGTCTCGGTCATGCCGTAGGTGGTGACGACGTTGGGCGGCAGGTCCCGGGGAGGGGCCGAACCGCCCAGCAGGACGGTGCGGAAAGCACCCGGCTCCACCCGGCGCAGCGCCGTGGGCACCAGGGCGACCAGCACCTCAGGGCCGGCCTCAGCCATAACGGCGGCCGGGTCGAAGCGAGGGAGCACCCGGAGGCCGGTCCCGGTCAGCAGAGCCCGGGTGATGACAGCCAGGCCCCCTACGTGGGACAGGGGTAGGCAGGCCAACCAGCGGTGCTCGGAGGGGGCCACTGCCAAGCGGGCCGTGGTGGCCCGAGCCGATGCCGCCACCGCCGAGTGGGCCAGGACCACGCCGCGAGGCTCTCCCTCGCTGCCGCTCGTGGCCACTACCAGGGCGTCGCCGTCTTGCACCGGGAGGGAGCCCGGGCGGCGGTAGCGGCCGGTGGGGGTCACCACCCAAGCCGGCTTCAGCATGTCCAGCAGGCGTTCCCGAGCCGGGGGGGCCAGGCGCTGGTCCACCGGTGCCACCGCGTCGCCCGAGGCCCAGGTGGCCTCCAGCTCCCGGACGAACTGGGGGCCAGCCGGCAGGTCCAGGGCAACCAAGTCGCGCACTGGGCTAGTTTGCCAGCGGTGACGGACTTCTCCCCCCCGCCGGGCGCGAAGCCGGCCAGGCCGGCCACGGCCTGGCCGCTTTGGTGGCCAGGGGCCAAGCGGGTCCGGTGGCGGTGACGAGCCAGCCCCGCCGCCCGCGCCACCCCTGGCTGGAAGGGGCGCGGCCCCGGACCCTGCCGGCGTCGGTGGTGCCGGTCCTGGTCGGCACCGGGGCAGCCGCAGCCTACGGCCGGGCCGTCTGGTGGCGGGCAGTGCTGGCCGCGGTGGTGGCGGTGGCGCTCCAGGTGGGTGTGAACTACGCCAACGACTACAGCGACGGCGTGCGGGGCGCGGACCGGGGCAGGGTAGGCCCGGTGCGGTTGGTGGCCTCGGGCCTGGCGGCGCCAGCGGCTGTCCGGCGCGCCGCCCTGGCCTCGTTCGCCCTGGCTGGCCTGGCCGGGCTGGCCCTGGCCGCTGTGGCCGGCTGGTGGTTGGTGGGCCTGGGGGCTGCCTGCGTGCTGGCGGCCTGGGCCTACACCGGCGGCCCGCGGCCCTACGGGTACATGGGCTTGGGCGAGCTGTCCGTGTTCGTGTTCTTCGGGCTGGTGGCCACGGTGGGGACGTCCTATGTCCAAACCGGGCGGGTCACCGGCCTGGAGGTACTGGTGGCTGTGCCGGTGGGGCTGATGGCGGTGGCCCTGCTGGTGGTGAACAACCTGCGCGACGTGGCTGGTGACGCCGCGGCCGGCAAGCGCACCCTGGCGGTGCGCATGGGACCGGCCGCCACCCGGGCCTTCTACGGAGGCTGCGTGGGGATGGCGATGGCCATGGTGGTGGTGGCCGGCATTGCACGCCCGTGGGCGCTGTTGGGCCTGGCCGCCTGCCCCTTGGCCCTGGTCCCGGTCCGGGCGGTGCTCTCCGGTGCCCAAGGCGCGGCGCTGGTCCCGGCCCTGGGCGCCACCGGGCGGGCGCAGCTGGCCCTGGGCGTACTGCTCGCCGTCGGCCTGGCCATCTAGCTCCAGCTCTAGCTGGTCTGGCAGAAGGCGGCCAGTGCCTCGGCCACCTCGTCCGGCCTTTCCAGGTGGCAGGCGTGCCCGGCCGAGCCGACCACGAGGTGCCGGGCCGTAGGCCCGATGGCCTCGGCCATCTGCTCGGCATGGCGGCAATAAGCGGTGTCGAGCTCTCCGGTGATGAGCAGCACGGGCAGCCGGCGGCGCCCCAGCTCGGCCAGGCGAGGCTGCAGGGGCTCCTGGCGGCCAAGCCCGGCCAGGCGGAGGCTCCAGGCCAGGCCCTCAGCGGTGTTGGCCAGGCGCTCCTGGCGGCCGGCCGCCGTGGGCGGGAGGGTGGCGAACAACGGCTGGGACAGCCACCAGTCGAGGAACGGCCCGACCCCCTCGCGCTCCACCCGGGCGGCCAGGGCCTCGTCGGAGGCCTGGCGGGCCTGGCGGGCCTGGGGGCCCTCGATGCCCGGGTTGGTGCTTATGAGCACCAGGCGGGTGACCACCTCAGGGTGGGCCAGGGCCACGTGGAGAGCCAGGCGGCCGCCCATCGAGTAACCGGCCCAGGCTGCCCCCCTGGCCTGGGCCGCACTCTCGGCCGGCCTGGCCCGGGCGACGGTCCCCGCTGCCGCGGCCCCCTCCCGGTCCCCCAGCTTGGCCGCCAGCAGGTCGGCAGCCTGCCAGAGGTTGGCTCGCACACCGCTGGAACGGCCGTGCCCGGGGGCATCGGGCATGAACAGGTCGAAGCGGCCCTGCAGGTGCCGGGCCAGCGGCCGCCAGGAGGCTCCGGTCTGGGTGAAGCCGTGGAGGAGCACGAGCGTGGGCTTGATCGCGCGATGATGCCCCCATGAGATGGGCCCTCGCATGCCGCTGAGCGGGAGGACGCTCACATGAGCGCGAGGAGGCGCGGGTGAGCGGGGCGGCCGGCCCGGCCGGGGCTGCCCGCCCCCAAGACGTCCAAGCCGCCTTTGCGGCCGTGCTGGTCGACGAGTGGGCACGCGCCGGGGTGCGCGACGTGGTCGTCTGCCCCGGGTCGCGTTCCACGCCACTGCTCTTGGCGCTGGACCAGGCGGCCGGTCGGGGAGCGCTACGGCTGCACTTCCTGCTGGACGAGCGTTCGGCCGGGTTCTTTGCCCTTGGCCTGGGCTTGGCCGGGGGCCGGCCGGCGGCGGTGGTGACCACTAGCGGGACGGCCGCGGCCGAGCTGCACCCCGCGGTCATGGAGGCTCACCACGCGGGCGTGCCGCTGCTCGCCGTCACCGCCGACCGTCCCCCTGACCTGCACGGCTGCGGTGCTTCCCAGACGGCCGACCAGGACGGCCTCTACGGGGCGGCCACCCGTTGGGAGCCAAGCCTTGGGGTGCCCGACCTGGCTTGGGCCGGCTCGTGGCGCTCGCTCGCCTCCCGGTCGGTGGCCGAGGCACTGGGCGGGGTGGGCCGCCCGGGGCCGGTCCACCTCAACCTGGCCTTCCGAGAGCCCCTGGTGGGCCAGCCGGAGAGCATCTTGGCGGGCCCGGCGCTGGCCGGCCGCCCGGGAGGGGCCCCTTGGCACGCCCGGCGCCCGTCTCCCGGGCTGGGCCCTCCTCCCGAGGTGCTGGAGCTGCTGGAGGCGGCTGGCGACCGGGGCCTCATCGTGGCCGGGCCGGGGGCGGGTGAAGCCAGTGCCGTATGGGCGCTTTCCCAGGCGGCGGGGTGGCCGGTTATCGCTGACTTCCCCAGCGGCTGCCGCTGGCCGGGGGCCGTGGGGGCAGCCGATGCCATAGTGCGCAGCCCCTTCGCCGCCCGGCTGGAGCCGACGGTGGTCCTCCGCCTGGGCGCTCCACCCGTGTCCCGGGCCCTGGCCGAGTGGCTGGGCGCCTTGGGCTGCCCCCAGGTGCTGGTTGACCGCTGGGGCACCTGGGCGGCTCCCGACCGGCGGCCTGAGGAGGTAGTGGTCGCCGACCCGTCAGCGCTGTGCCTGGCCCTGGCCAGCCGCTTGGGGCCGGGCCGGGGGCGGACGGCTTGGGCTGAGCCCTGGAGCTGGGCCGAGGCGGTGGCCCAGGCGGCCATCGACGCCGTCTTGGCCGAGGAGGCCGGGCTGAACGAGCCGGCGGTGGTGAGGCAACTGGTCGACCAGCTGCCAGAAGGAGCCGACTTGGTAGTGTCCGCCTCGATGCCGGTCCGGGAGCTGGAGTGGTGGTCCCGGCCCCGGCGTGGCCTGCGGGTGCTGTTCAACCGGGGTGTCAACGGTATAGACGGGGTGCTCTCCACCGCCTTGGGTGTGGCCGCTGCGGGTGGCGGCACCACTTCTACGGTCAGCACGCCGGCCCACAGCCCGCAGGCACCGGTGGTGGCCTTGGTCGGGGACCTGGCCTTCCTCTATGACGTGGGGGCGCTGGCTTACGCCGCCCGCCGGGGCCTGGACCTGGTCGTCGTCGTGCTGGACAACGACGGAGGCGGGATCTTCAGCTTCCTGCCCCAGGCGGCGCAGCCCCATGAGCGCTTCGAGCGGCTGTGGGGAACGCCTCACGGCTTGGACCTGGTAGCGGTCGCCCGGGGCTTCGGGGTCGCCGCCGAGGAGCTGGCCGACCTGGGCCAGCTGGCCAAGGCCGTGGTGGCCCCTCCGGGCGGGGGGACGAGGGTGCTGGTGGCTCGCAGCGACCGGGCGGCGAGCGTCGCCGTCCACCAGCGGCTGTGGGCGGCCGTCAGCTCCGCCCTGCTAGGGACGGACCAGAGCGGCTAGGAGAGCCTGCAGCTTGAGCTGGGTCTCGGCCAGCTCGGCGTCAGGGTCGGAGCCGGGCACGATGCCCGCCCCGGCGTACAGCGAGGCTCTGGGGCCGCGGATGTCGGCACTGCGCAGGCCGACCACCCAGGCGCCATCGCCCCGGGCGTCCACCCACCCCACCGGCCCGGCGTACAGCCCTCTCCGGAACCCCTCGTTGGCCCGTTGCCAGGCCAGGGCGGCAGCCGTCGGCACGCCCCCGACCGCGGGCGTGGGCTGGAGACGGGCGACGACCTCCAAGGCGGTGGGGGCCCCACGCGGCTCGAGGGCCCCGTGCAGGAGCGTGCCCAGGTGGGAAACGTTGCGCAATGTGAGCGCGGACGGGGCCTCCGGCACCTCTAGCTGGGTGCACCAAGGGGCGAGGGTGCTGGCAATGGCGTCCACGACCACCTGGTGCTCCAGGCGGTCCTTGGTCGAGGACAACAGCCCGTTGACGAGGGCGTCGTCCGCGGTGGGGTCGCCGCTGCGGGGCACCGTGCCGGCCAGCGGCAGGCTGTAGACGTCCAAGCCCCGGCGTCGCAGCAAGGTCTCGGGGCTGGCGCCGATGAAGCCCCCGAAGCGGAACACGGTGCACGTTGGGTACAAGGCGACCAGGCGCCGCAGGGCGTCAGTGAGCGAGAAGGCCCGGTTGGCCACCACGTCCACCTTCCTCGCCACCACCACCTTGGTGAGGGCCCCGGACTCCGCCTCGCCGATGGCCCGCGACACCAGTTCTTTCCATTGCGAGTGCGCCAGCGCGGCGCTCAGGCTGAACGAGTCAGGCGGCTCTTCCGGCTGGCCGGCCTGCACGGCCAGGGCGAGCTCGGCTTGGGCCTGGCCCCGGGCACGGCGCTCGTCCCGGCCTCCCGCGCTGCTCGCGGGCCGGGTGAGGGTCGCCCATGCCCGCCCCTCTCGCCGGCCTACCACCAGCCGGGGGACGTACAGCCACCCCGGCTCGGCCGGGTCGTAGGGGAGGGCGCCCATGGCCACCGGCCCGGTGCCGGGAAGGCCCAAGGGGTCGTCCCGGCGGATACCCTCGAGCACCTCGCGCACCAGGGCCGGGCCGTCGGGGGCGGCCAAGCCGCCGACCAGGGGCAAGCGCAGTGCCTGGCCGAGGCCGACCAGCACTTCGCCTTCGCTGTGCCACAGCCGGGCCCCTGGTGCCCCGCCCGCGGCTACCAGGTCCCCGAGCGGCTCGGGGCCCATGTCGACCGTGGTGGACACCAGGCCTCGTGCGGCCTGGGCCAGGGCCTCGGGGGGCAGCTCGGCGGTCGCGGCCCCCTGGCCGGGGGCGGTGCCCTCGCTGGGGAGGCGGCCGGCCCCCCCGGTCGCCGGGACGGGCCCAAGGGCCGTGGCGTCGGCGGCACAGTCCTGGCCGAGCCCTGTCCCCGCCGGTGCCCTCATGCGGCCCTCGTGGCGACGAAAAGCTGGCTGGTCCCAGCGCTGAGGGGGACGTGCTCGATGTCGGCGAAGCCCGCCGCGCCCAGCATGAGGGCTATGTCCTCGGCCGGCGGCAGGTAGGCGAGGCTGCGGGGCAGGTACTGGTAGGCCTGGGCGTCGGAGAGCAGGGCGCCGATCCTCGGGACCACGTGACGGCTCCACAGCCGGTGGCCCGTGCGCAGCAGGGGGTGGGAGGGCTCGCCCAGTTCCAGGAGCGAGATGCGGCCCCCCGGGCGGACGACCCGGGCCAGCTCGGCGAACAGGGCGGCCAGGTCCACCACGTTGCGCAGCGCGAAGCCGCTCACCGCCCCATCGAAGCTGGCGGTGCGCACGGGCCCGTCCAGCGCGTCCCCCAGGACCAGCCTCGCGGTCCCGTGCGCCCGGGCCAGCATCCCCGGGGAGAGGTCGATGCCCACGGCGTGCAGGCCCTGCTTCTCCAGGCCGCGTGACAGGTCCCCGGTCCCGCAGGCCACGTCCAGCACCCGCGAACCGGGGGGCAGGCCCAGCCGCTCGAGGCAGCGCCGCCGCCAACCGCGGTCCAGGCCCATGGAGACCACGCGGTTGAGCAGCTCGTAGTGCTGAGCGATGGAGTCGAACATCTCGCGCACGGCTGTGCGCTTGGCCAGCCCGGTGGGCAGTGCGCCGACCCCCCGCGCTCGGGGCAGGCCCGCCTCGGTGTGGCTCATGGGGGCAGGCTACGGCAGCTGCCTGGGCTGCGGCCACTCCAGCCAGCCACCAGGTGGCCAGCTAGGGCCGGGTAGCATGGCCGGCGGCATGTTCGAGGCGTTGTCCGACCGGTTCGAAGCCATCTTCACGCGCCTCAGGGGCAAGGGCCGGCTCTCGCAAGCCGACGTGGACGAGGCGCTACGCGAGGTGCGCCTGGCGCTGTTGCAGGCCGACGTCAACCTGCTCGTGGTCCGCGGCATCGTCGCCCGGCTGCGTGAGCAGCTGGCCGGCAGCGAGCTGTCCCAGAGCCTCACGCCCGGCCAGCAGGTGGTGAAGGCAGTGCACGAGGAGCTGGTACGGGCCCTGGGCGGCCAGGCCCTCAGGGTCACCTACGCCCCCCGGCCTCCTACGGTCGTGCTGCTGGCGGGCCTGCAGGGAGCGGGCAAGACCACGGTGGCGGCCAAGTTGGGCCGCTGGTTCAAGCAGCAGGGGCGCAACCCGTTGCTGGTCGGGGCGGACCTCCAGCGCCCGGCGGCTGTAGAGCAGCTGCGGGTGCTGGGCGGCCAGGTCAACCTGCCGGTCTTCTCCGAGCCGTCCGACCCGGTCACGGTGGCCAAAAAGGGCCTGGCGGAGGCGGTGCGCGTGGGGCGCGACGTGCTCATAGTCGACACCGCAGGCCGCCTGCACATCGACGAGCAGATGATGGCCGAGGTCCGGGAGATATCCAGCACCATCGAGCCCCATTACACCTTCTTGGTCCTCGATGCCATGACCGGCCAGGACGCAGTGGCGACCGCGGAGGCGTTCCACAAGGCGCTGGAGCTCGACGCCGTGGTCCTGACCAAGGTGGACGGTGACGCCCGGGGGGGCGCAGCGCTCTCGGTGAAGGAAGTGGTGGGCCGGCCCATCGCCTTTGTGTCCACCGGTGAGAGGGCCGAGGACTTCGAGCTGTTCCACCCGGACCGCATGGCTGGCCGGATCCTGGGCATGGGCGACGTGCTCACCCTCATCGACCGGGCCGAGCAGGCCATGAAGAAGGAGGAGGCGGAGCGTGCGGTCGCCAAACTGGCCGAGGGGCGCTTCACTCTTGACGACTTCCTCAGCCAGCTGCAGGCGGTGAAGAAAATGGGGCCCCTTTCGGGCCTGGTGGGGATGCTGCCCATGGTCCCCAAGGAGGTCCGCAACGCCCAGCTCGACGACTCCATGTTCAAGCCGGTCGAAGCGATCATCAACTCCATGACGCCGGCCGAACGGGCCGAACCGGCGATCATCAACGGCTCCCGCCGGGCGCGGATAGCCGCCGGGTCGGGGACCAGCGTGCAGGAGGTCAACGACCTGCTGGAACGGTTCAAGCAGGTGCAGGCCTACATGCGCCAGGTGCCCGCCCTGGCCGGCATGGCGCGACGGGCCTCCAAGCCCGGTAAAAAGGCCGCGCCCAGGCGCAAGAAGCGGCGCTGAGCGGTGGGGCGGGGCAGTGTACACTGGGTCGCGCCCCGCTGGTGCCCCGGCCGCCAGCCCGAAGAGCCGCAGTGGCTCACTGGCCTGACAGCCCAAAGGACAGCCCTCAAGCCCGAAAGCCCTCAAGCCCGAAAGAAGGACGAAGACGACATGGCAGTGAAGCTCCGCCTCATGCGGATGGGCAAGACCAAGCAACCCACCTACAGGGTCGTGGCGGCAGACAGCCGTTCGCCTCGGGACGGGCGCTTCATCGAGGTCCTGGGTACCTACGAGCCCCGCCAGGAGCCAACCCGGGTGGTGCTGGACGCCGAGCGGGCCCGTAGGTGGCTGCAGGAAGGTGCCCAGCCTACCGACCGGGTCAGGCGCATCTTGGTGGGCCAAGGCATCTTGGGCGGCGCCCTTGGAGCAGCCACCTCGGCCGGGAGCCCCCGCCTGTCACCCGCCACCCGGGAGCGACCTTCGGCCCAGTGACTGACCAGTTCGATGTCCGGTGACTGACCAGCCCAACCGGGCCCCCGGCGGCAGGGCCAAGGCCGTCCTCGAGTACTTGGCCCGCCAGTTGGTGGACGAGCCCGACCAGGTCGTGGTGGAGGTGGCTGAGGGCAGCCCGCTTCGGCTCACGCTCCGGGTGGCGCCCGACGACGTCGGGCGGGTCATCGGCCGGCGGGGGCGGACGGCGCAGGCGTTGCGGGCGGTCACCCGGGCGGCCGCGGCCAAAGAAGGCGACAGCATCTTCGTGGACATTGCTGGCTGACGGCGGGGCCGTGCTGCTCGAAGTGGGCCGGGTGCTGCGCCCGCACGGCCTGAGGGGCGAGGTGGTGGTCGAGGTGGTCACGACCCGGCTGGAGCGCATGGCCCCGGGCAGCGTGCTGGAGTGCGAGGGACGCCGGCTCGTCGTCGAGGGCGGGCGCCAGGTCCCAGCCAAAGCCGGCCCCACCGGGCGGTGGGCCCTGCGTTTTGTGGGCATCGGCAGCCGGGACGAGGCCGAAGCCTTGCGGGGCAGGGCACTGATGGCGGAGGTGCCCGAGGGCCGGGACGGGACCGGGGGCCTTTGGGCGCACGAGGTCATAGGCTCCGAGGTGGTGGGCACGGGTGGCGAGCGCGCCGGGCGGGTGGTGGAGATCGAGGCCAACCCCGCCAGCGACCTGCTGGTCTTGGACAGCGGGGCCCTGGTGCCGATGTGCTTTGTGACCAGCCAGCAACCGGGGCTGCTCGTCGTCGACCTACCGCCTGGGCTGCTGGAGCTCTAGGCCATTCGGCCGGGAGGGCCACCGGTACCCGCCGCATGGAGGCAGCCGCATGAAGATAGAGGTGTTCACCATCTTCCCCGACTTGGTGGGGGCTTGGGTGGACGCCAGCCTTATCGGCAAGGCCCGGCGTAGGGGGGCCATCGAGGTCGTCGTCCACGACCTGCGGGCCGGGGCCAAGGGGCCGCACCGCAGTGTCGACGACAGCCCGTTCGGTGGTGGGGCCGGCATGGTCCTGGCTCCCGAGCCGGTCTTCAGCGCCGTCGAGCAGGCGCAGCCGGTGCGGCCCTTGTTCCTGCTATCGCCCAGCGGTCAGCGCTTCGACCAGGACATGGCCGGGGGCCTGGCCCGCCTAGAGGGGTTCTCGCTCTTGTGCGGCCGCTACGAGGGAGTCGACGAAAGGGTTGCCCAGCACCTGGTCGACGGCGAGCTGTCGGTAGGGGACTACGTGCTGGCGGGCGGCGAGGTGGCGGCCCTGGCCGTGGTCGAGGCGGTGGCCCGCCTCGTCCCTGGGGTGATGGGCAACCAGGCGTCGGGCGAGGAGGAGAGCTTCACCGAGGGGCTGCTGGAGTACCCTCAGTACACCCGGCCGGCTGTGTTCCGGGGATGGGCGGTGCCCGATGTCCTGCTCTCCGGGCACCATGGCCAGGTGGCCCGATGGAGGAAGGCGGCTGCCATCGCCCGGACGTTGGAGCGCCGGCCGGACCTGATCGCCGCGCGCGGTGGGCTTTCCCCCGACGAGGAGGCCCTGTTGGCAGAGTGGGGCTTCGATCATCTAACCTGTGGTCCCCGTGGGCCCGACTGACCTTGTTGACCGTGACAGCCTGCGCGACGACGTCCCTCAGTTCGCCCCCGGCGACACCGTGCGGGTCCACGTGAGGGTGGTCGAAGGCAACAAGGAACGCCTGCAGGCCTTCCAGGGCGCGGTCATCGCCCGCAAGGGGTCGGGGGCTAGGGAGACCTTCACCGTGCGCAAGGTGAGCTCGGGCGTCGGGGTGGAGCGGACCTGGCCCGTGCACTCCCCGGCCATCGCCCGCATCGAGCTGGTCAGCCAGGGCGACGTCCGGCGGGCCAAGCTCTATTACCTGCGCGACCGCATCGGCAAGGCGGCCAAGGTCAAAGAAAGGCGCCTGGCCCGTTAGCCCGCCTGGTGCCTTGGAGCACCGAGGTCCACGGGGCGCTGCTGCTGCGCAGCTGGCCAGCCAGCAACCCGGAGCCAGTCAGCAACCAAGGGCATAGCTGACCGCCGAGCACACCTTGCGCATGATGTCGTCGCTGAGCTGTCCCACCGGCCCGCTGAGCGACGCCCGAGGGATGGTGTGAAGGCCGTCGCAGTTTATGACCGAGGGCCAGTCCAGGCCAACCTCGGCGGCGTGGTCGATGGCGACCTCCGCGGCCAGGCCCCGGACCGATGTGGTGACCTCAGCCACGGTGACGAGCTGGCGGACGTCGAGGACCTCGGAGCGCGTGAGCAGGAGGACGGGCCGCCTCTTGCCACCGACCTCGGCCAGCCACAGCTCGCCGCGCCTCATGGCTCGCCCCAGGCTTCAGCTCCGGCCCATGAGGTCTCCGCCGGTTCGGGGTGCCTCAGGTACGCCTCCCGGTCGGACCGCTCCATCGCGGCGCGCACCGCGTCGGCGACTCCCTGCCGTGCTGCGGCCGAAATGTTGACGCCGAGCTGGTGGGCTCGCTCGGCCAGCTCCTCGTCCAAGGTGAAGGTGGTCCTCATGGAGCTCATCGTACGCTATCGTTATGTGATAGCAACCGGTGCTTGCAGCCCCAGCAGCTTGACCGCGCCGTTGTAGGGGGCCTGGCCGTCGTAGCATGGTGCCATGCGGGCGAAGCTAACAGGGCCACGATGAGCGCCGAGGACCTGGAGCGTTACGAGACAGAGATCGAACTGGCGCTCTACCAGGAGTACCGGGCGGTCTTGCCGATGTTCCGCTACGTGGTGGAGACCGAGAGGCGCTTCTACCTGGCCAACGAGGTCGACATGGAGGCCAAGGGCGAAGGGGGCCGCACCTACTTCGAGGTCAAGCTGGGGGACGCCTGGGTGTGGGACATGTACCGCCCGGCCCGTTTCGTCTCCAACGTGAGGGTCGTCACCTTCAAGGACGTGAACGTCGAAGAGCTCCCCGAAAAGGAGCTGTAGCCCGGCCCCCTGGCCAGCTCCGGCCACGGCAGCCTGGCCGTCGCACCGGCACGAGCGGGCGGCGGCCCCCGCCCGCGGTGCCGGGCTGCCTCTCAGGCGCTAGCCAAGGTAACTGAGAGCTGCCTGGGGACGACCGCGGGCGTCCCGGTCCTATCGGCGTGCTGTGCTGGGGGCTGTGGAGAGCGGTGAGGATGCGGCGAGAGGCCACGGAGCCGGGCCCGCTGGCCGGCAGGAGCCGGCATGGAGGCAGTGGCTCGGCAGACGGGGCGAGGACATGGCCGCGGCTTGGTACGAGTCCCAGGGCTACGTGGTGGTCGCCCGCAACTGGTCCTGTCGGGAAGGGGAGCTGGACATCGTGGCCCGACGGGGCCGCCTGCATGTCTTTTGCGAGGTGAAGGCCCGGTCCACCACCGCCTTCGGGTCGCCCGCGGAGGCTGTGGGCCGGGCCAAGCGCGCCCGGGCCCGTCGCCTGGCTGCCCGCTGGTTCGCCTCCGCCGGCCGGCCACCGGGCAGCCAGGGAGGCCCGGTCCGCTTCGACGTCGCCTGTGTGCTGGGAGAGCAGCTCGACGTGATCGAGGGAGCCTTCTGACGGTCACAGGTCGCAGCTAACCTCGCTCGTGCGCCAGTGGCCCGCTCGGGCACGGGTGGCTTGGTGCGCTCGGGGCCCCCGTTGGCCTCCTTCTCGCCGCTGCGGCCTTCTCGCCGCTGCGGCCTTCTCGCCGCTGCGGCCTTCTCGCCGCTGCGGTGGCCTTTTGCCCTTGTGCCACAGGGCTTCAGCCCTTCTGCCCCAAGGAGGAGCCATGCTCGCCACGGTTGCGTCCGCCACGCTCGTCGGCGTCGACGGCTACCCGGTAGCCGTCGAGGTCCATGTGGCCAACGGGTTGCCAGGCTTCCGGGTGGTCGGCCTGCCGGACGCGTCGTGCCGTGAGGCGCGAGACCGGGCCCGGGCCGCGGTCGTCTCCAGCGGTTTCCGCTGGCCGCAACGCAGGGTCACGGTCAACCTGGCCCCTTCCGGCCTGCGCAAAGGAGGGCCCGGGCTCGACCTGCCCATCGCCCTGGGTGTCCTGGCGGCCGACGGCCAGCTGGAGCCAGAGCTGTTGAGGGGCAGGGCCTTCGTGGGCGAGCTGGGCCTGGACGGCACGCTCCGACCGGTGGCGGGCACCCTGCCTCTGGTGGCGGCCGTAGCCGAGCCTGAGGTGGTCGTGCCAGCCAGTTCCTTGGGCGAAGCCAGGCTCGTGCGCCGGGAGGGCCTGCGGGGAGCGGCTCGCCTGCGGTCCCTGGTGGAGGCGCTGCAGGGGCGGGCCGCCTGGCCCGAGGTGCCCGCCGCCGGTCCCCAGGACCAACCCGCGGTGGCCGACCTGGCCGACGTGCGGGGCCAGCCGTTGGCCCGCCGAGCGCTCGAAGTGGCTGCCGCCGGCGCCCACCACCTCCTGCTCGTCGGGCCGGCCGGTGCGGGCAAGACCATGCTGGCCACCCGCTTGCCAGGCCTGCTGCCCGACCTCACCCCGACCGAGGCCATCGAGGTGGCCAGGATCCACTCCGCTGCCGGCCTGGAGCTGCCGGGAGGGGCCTTGTCCCTGCGCCCACCGTTCCGAGCCCCCCACCATGGGGCTTCGGCCGTAGCCCTGATAGGAGGAGGTGGGGCCCGGTTGCGCCCGGGCGAGGTGAGCTGTGCCCACCGGGGGGTGCTCTTCTTGGACGAGCTGGCCGAGTTCGCCCCCCACGTCCTCGACCACCTCCGCCAACCTCTAGAAGAGGGACGGGTAGTTGTTTGCCGGGCCGCTGCAGCGGTCGCCTTCCCGGCCAGGTTCCTGCTGGTAGCGGCCATGAACGCCTGCCGCTGCGGATCCGACGGCTCCCCTGGGTCGTGCCGCTGCAGCGAGCCGGCGCGCGAACGCTACCGCGCTCGGGTCTCTGGCCCCCTACTGGACCGCTTCGACCTGCGCGTCCGGGTCAGCCAGCCGGACGTGGGAGCCCTGCTGGCAGCTCCCGGCGGGCCTGCCCGGGCGCCCGGGCGCCCTGGCCCCTCCCCCAAGGCTCCTGGCACCCCGGCCGACCAGGGTGAGGAGCCCACCTCGGTCGTGGCGGCCAGGGTGGCCCGAGCGCGCTGGCGTGCTCGGGAGCGCGGCCTGCGCTGCAGCTCCGAGCTGCCGGCGAGCCAGCTGGACGAGCTCGCCCCGCTCAGCCCGGGGGCGCGCCGGCTGCTGGAGAGGCGCCTGCGCGAAGGGCTCCTTTCTGCCCGGGGCCTGCACCGGGCCTGGCGGGTCGCCTTGACGGTGGCCGACTTGGCTGGCCATGACGGGCCCTTGAGCGAGGAGCACGTGCTTTTGTCCCTCGCCCTGCGGGGCGAGGGGATTGCCGACGACGGCTCGGCCCGCAGCTCGAGCCGGGACGACGCCCAGTCCCTGGCGGTGGCCTCATGGGTGAGCTAGCCCTGCCCCCCGGGGCGTACGCGGCCGCCCTGGCGTCCCTGCCCGGGGCTGGCCCGGCCTGGCTCGCCCGGGTGTTCCTGGACGGCGGCACCCCCCGGTCCCCGGAGCAGGCCTGGCAGGACGTCGTGTCCGGCCGGTTGCCACCCCCCGGTGCCGGAGCCGCTCGCCCGCCGCAGCTGCCTTTGGGCCTGGCCTGCCCCGGTGCTGCCGGGCGGGCCGTTGCGGGGAGCGGGGGCGCTCAGGGCGGGCTGGGCACGTGCACTCCCGAGCGGCTCTGGCAGTACTGCCAGAGCCGGCGGATCCGAGCCACGTGGATCGGCGGCCCCGGCTACCCTGCCCGGCTGGCGGAGGGCCCGGCCCCTCCCGGTGTGCTGTTCTGGGTGGGCGACATCGGCTTGCTGGAGCGCCCGTGCGTGGCTGTGGTCGGCACCCGTCGGTGCACCCCCGATGGCCAGCAGGTTGCCTACCAACTGGGCCGGGAGCTTTCAGCGGCTGGGGCCTGCGTGGTCTCCGGGTTGGCCGCGGGCATCGACGGCGCCGCCCATGCTGGTGCCCTGGCGGCCGCCTGCGAGCTCGGGCCCGAGGCAGGCGCCACTGTGGGCATCGCCGCTAGCGGGGTCGACGTCGCCTACCCTCCCCGGCACCGCTTGCTCTGGGAGGAGGTCACCCGCAAGGGTGCGGTCATCTCGGAGGCACCGCCTGGCCGGCCGGCCCAGTCCTGGCGTTTCCCTTCTCGCAACCGGGTCATCGCCGGCCTGGCGCGCCTGGTGGTGGTCGTCGAGTCCCATGCCAAGGGCGGCTCCTGGCACACCGTCGAAGCCGCCCTCGCCCGAGGGGTGGAGGTGGCCGCCGTCCCGGGCTCGGTCCTGAGCCCCGCGTCCGTGGGCACCAACCTCCTCATAAAAGAGGGGGCGCTGGCCGTGGCCAGTGCCCAGGACGTCCTTGACGCTCTCGGCCTGCCCGCCCGCCCCGGCCCGTGCTCCCCGCCCGGCCCGGCCGCTGAGGGCGCGGCCGCCGGCAGCGGGGGCGGCACCGCTTGGGGGCCTGTCCACCGCAGCGTCCTGGGCGCCCTCGGCCGCCGGCCACGGACGGTCGACGAGATAGTGGAACGTAGCGGGTTGCCACTGGGCGCGGTGCTGGTGGCTCTGGACGACCTGGAGCAGCGAGGGGCCGCGCTCGGCCGGGCGGGCTGGTGGGCCCTGGGGACCTTCCCTGGCTCGCCGGTGGCCTAGACCGGTGCCCGGCAGCGCCCGGGGTGGCTGCCGGCCCCGCCTGGCCCGCCTGGGGGCTGGGGGCTGGGGGCTGGGGCCTTCAGCCGTGTAACGGCGCCGGCGAACCGCTTCCGGCTAGCATTGGCGGTCGATGGCCCCTGGTGCTGGCGCGAAAGGTGGCGACGACCTGGCGCAGGGGGCAGGCAGCCCAGGCGGCGAGCAGGGGCCACAGAGCTGGCACGGCTGGCACCTGGACGAGTGGCTCCTGTCCCTGAGCGGCCTGTCCAGCGAGAGCCGCCGGGCGTACCGCCAGGGCTTGGCTTGCTTTGTCACCTGGGCACAGCGGTGCGGGCTTCAAGGCCCAGGAGATGTCGAGCGCCTCGGCCTGCGCCGGTTCCTCGCCTATCTCGCGACCCGGGGCTACGCCCGGCGCACGGTGGCGCTCCGGGCCGCGGCACTGAGGCGGTACTTCGACTGGGCGCGCCGCCAGGGGCTGGTGAGCAACGACCCGACCACCGGGCTTTCGGCTCCCGCCGGTGAGGGCCGGCTGCCTCGGGTGCTGTCGCACGCTGAGCTGGTCGCTCTGCTGGAGGGGCCCGTCCGGGCGTCGTCAGCCGTGCCAGAGGCGCTCAGGCTGCGCGACGACGCCGTCTTGGAGCTGCTGTACGGCTCGGGCCTGCGGGTGAGCGAGCTGTGCCAGCTCGACGTCCAGGACGTGGACCTGAAGGGCGGCTGGGCCACGGTGTGGGGCAAGGGGGCCAAGCAGAGACGGGTGCCCATCTCCGGCCCGGCCCGGGAGGCTGTGAGCGGGTGGCTACAGCGCGGCCGCCCCCGGGTAGCAAGGGCCGTGGTCCCCGGCGAGGCCCTGTTCCTCAACCGGGCTGGCCGGCGGCTTGGCCCCCGCGACGTACGCCGGCTGCTCGACCGCCGTGCCCTGTCGCCCACCCATCCTCACGCGCTGCGGCACAGCTTTGCCACGCACCTTTTGGACGGAGGTGCCGATCTAAGGGTCGTGCAGGAGCTCCTGGGCCACGCCAGCCTGCGGACCACGCAGGTCTACACCCATGTCAGCAAAGAACGCCTGCTGCAGGTCTATGCCAGCACGCACCCGAGGGCCTGATGCAGGCTGACCTGGCTTCGCTGGCCACAGAGGAGCTGTGGGCGGAGTACAAGCGGACGGGCTCGCGCGAGCTGCGAGACGAGCTGATCGTGCGCTACTCCCCGTTGGTCAAGTACGTCGCCGGGCGCGTGTCGGTCGGGCTGCCTCACAGCATCGAGCAGTGCGACCTGGTGAGCTATGGGATCTTCGGGCTGATCGACGCCATCGAGAAGTTCGACACCGAGCGGGCCATCAAGTTCGAGACCTACGCCATCACCAGGATCAAGGGGGCCATCATCGACGAGCTGCGCAGCATCGACTGGGTGCCCCGGTCGGTGAGGGCCAAGGCGCGGGCTATAGAGAAGTCCTACGCCAAATTGGAGGGCCAGTTGCTGCGCACCCCCACCGACAGCGAGGTGGCGGCGGACCTGGGCATCACCGAGGAAGAGCTGCAGGCCCAGTTCTCGCAGATCTCCTTCGTCGGCATAGTGGCGCTCGACGAGGTCCTCTCAGGGGGGGACCGGGGGGAGGCCACCACCTTGGGGGACACCCTGCCGGACCGGGGCCACGGGCCCATGGCCGCGTTCGAGGTGGAAGAGATGAAGCAGGTCCTGGCGGGTGCCATCAACCGTCTGGGGGACCGGGAAAAGATCGTGCTCACCCTGTACTACTACGAAGGCCTGACCCTGGCCGAGATCGGCCAGGTGCTGGGCGTCACCGAAAGCCGTGTCTGCCAGATCCACACCAAGGCGGTGCTGCAGTTGCGGGCCCGGGTGATGGTGGCGGACAAGGAGCTGGCGTAGGCGTGGGGCGGGGGCCCCTGGCCAAGGGCTCGTGGCCGAGGCGTCCCCAAGAGCTGGTGCTGAGCTGCCAGCGGCCCGGGTTGGACGGCGGGCGGCCCAGGTGGGTGGCCGGGGGGCAGAGGCGCTAGACTGCTAGGCGCCCGGCACGGGCCGGGCTGGCAATCCCTGCCGGGTGCGTCCACGGTCGCCGCAGCACTGCGGTGTAGGCACCCGGGCGCGAGCACAACCGATGGAGGAGGGGTAAGTGGCCGTAGTCACCATGCGGCAGCTGCTGGAGGCGGGCGTCCACTTCGGGCACCAGACGAGGCGCTGGAACCCGAAGATGAAGCGTTTCATTTTCGGTGAACGCAACGGCATATACATCATCGACCTGAAGCAGACCCTCGAACGGGTCGAGGTTGCCTACTCTTTTGTCCGGGACCTGGTGGCCAACGGTGGGACAGTCCTCTTCGTGGGGACCAAGAAGCAGGCCCAGGGCCCGGTGGCCCATGCTGCGCAGGAGTGCCACATGCCGTACGTCAACGAGCGCTGGTTAGGCGGGATGCTGACCAACTTCGCGACCATCGCGGCGCGGGTCAAAAAGATGCAAGAGCTGGAGCGGATGCGCAACGCGGGCGACTTCGACGCCATGCCCAAGAAAGAAGCGCTCATGCACGCACGCGAGCTGGAGAAGCTCGAGCGCAACCTGGGCGGCATACGCGACATGGACCGGCTCCCTGACGCCCTGTTCATCATCGACATAAAGAAGGAGCACATCGCGGTTTCGGAGGCGAACAAGATGGGCATCCCCATCGTTGCCGTGGTGGACACCAACTGCGACCCTGACCTGGTCCAGTACGTGATACCGGGCAACGACGATGCCATCCGCAGCGGTACCCTCATGTGCCACGTGATCGCCGAAGCGGTCCAAGAGGGACGCTTCATCGCTTCCCGGCGTGGCTTTTCCGCTCCGGCCGGCCCGCCCGCTGAGCCTCCCAGCCCGCTCAGCCTTCCGCTGGCCCGTGGCGCTGCCCCGGGGCGGCCGGCGCCTGAGGCGGAGCCTGGGACTGCAGAGGCCGCCGCTGCTGAGGCTGGAGGAGGGCCAGAGGCCGGTGGGCCAGAGGAGGCCGGGGTGGCTGCAGAGCCTGGGGCCCTTGGCCAAGCCGCCGGCGCAAGCGGGCCCGGTGGGGCCCAGCAAAGCTGAGCGCACCTGCGGGCGCCCAACAGGCCGAACAGTTACGACGCCCAACAGGCCGAACAGTTACGAGAGGAAGGGACGGGACCTACAGATATGGCAGAGTTCACCGCCAAGGACGTGCAGGCGCTCCGCTTGGCCACCGGTGCAGGGATGATGGACGCCAAGCGAGCCCTGACCGAGGCCAACGGGGACCGGGACGCGGCCGTGAAGTGGCTGCGCGAGCGGGGCCTGGGCAAGGCCGCCGAACGAGCCGGCCGCGACAGCACCGAAGGTGCGGTGGCGGTCTGCTACGACGGCAACGTTGGCGCCGTCTCGTTGGTGGAGCTGCGTTCGGAGACGGACTTCGCCGCCAAGAGCCCCGAGTTCGTGGGGCTGGTGGAGGAGCTGGCTGCGCTGGTGGCCGCCGAAGGCGAGGCCGCGGTGGACCAGCGCAAGGGCGCCATAGAAGATCTCAACATTGCCACCCGGGAGAACGTGCAGCTCGGCCGGGTCGTCCGTTTCCAGGCGGCACCGGGCCACGTCCTGGGCAGCTACTTGCACGTGCAGAACGACCGCGGCGTGAACGGCGTGGTCGTCGAGCTGGCCAACGGCTCCCCGGAGCTGGCCCATGACGTCGCCGTCCACATCGCCTTCGGCCGTCCCGGTTACCTGCGGCGCGAGGAAGTCCCGGCCGGGGAGGTGGAAGCCGAGCGGGCCACCCTCGAGGCCGAGGCGCGCCGGGAGGGCAAGGCTGAGCCAGCCGTGGCCAAGATCGTCGAGGGCAGGCTCAACGCCTGGTACAGGCGCATCCCGGGCGGTGTCCTGCTGGACCAGCCCTTCGCCAAGGACGACCGGCGCAGCGTGTCCGAGGTGCTGGGCGGGGCCGAGGTGGTGCGCTTCGCCCAAGTCGTGATCGGCGGCTGAGCCCAGGTGGGCCGCCCGGGCGCTCCCTGGCGCCGCGTGGTGCTCAAGATCTCGGGCGAGGCGCTGGCGAGCGACGTCGCCGACGAGACCATAGACGGGCGGGTCGTGGAGCGCCTGGCCCGCGAGATAGCCGAGGCCCACCGCAGCCTGGGTACTGAAATAGCGGTCGTCATGGGCGGCGGCAACATATGGCGCGGCGCGGTCGGCTCGGCCAGCGGCATGGACCGGGCCACCGCGGACTACATGGGCATGCTGGCCACGGTCATCAACGCCCTGGCCCTGCGGGACGCCTTGGAGCGAGAGGGCCAGCCCACCCGGGTGCAGACGGCCATCGGCATGTCCGAGCTGGCGGAGCCCTATATCCGCCTCAGGGCCATCCGGCACCTGGAAAAGGGCCGGGTCGTGATCTTTGCCGCGGGGACGGGCAACCCGTTTTTCACCACGGACACCGCGGGGGCGCTCAGGGCCGTCGAGATCGGCGCCGAGGTGCTGTTGAAAGGCACCCACGGAGGCGCCGGCGCGATCTACACGGCTGACCCTCGCCGGGACCCCTCGGCCGCGCCCATGGAAGAGGTCACCTTCGACCAGGTCCTGGACATGGACCTGCGGGCCATGGACCTGACTGCCATCACGCTTTGCCGGGAGAACTCACTGCCGGTGCTGTACTTCAGCATCATGGAAGAGGGCAACCTGCGCCGCGCCCTGCTGGGTGAGCGGATAGGTACGCTGGTCCACTGATGGCCGACCCCCTCATTGAAGCTGCCCTGGAGGACTGCCGCCAACGGATGGCCCAGGCCGTCGAGCACACCAAGGGTGAGTTCGCCGGCATCAGGACCGGGCGAGCGGCACCCGCCCTGGTGGAAAAGCTCAAGGTCGACTACTACGGCGCCGAGGTGCCGCTGCAGCAACTGGCTGGCCTGCACGTCCCCGAGGCCAGGGTGCTGGTCATAACGCCCTACGACAAGTCCTCCCTCAAAGCCATAGAGAAGGCTGTCCAGTCCTCCGACCTGGGCGTCAACCCGAGCAACGACGGCTCGGTGGTCCGCTTGGTGTTCCCGCCGCTCACCGAAGAGAGGCGCAGGGAGCTGGTCAAGGTGGCCCACCACAAGGCCGAGGAGGGCCGGGTGGCAGTGCGCAACGTCCGGCGAGCCACCCGCAAGGACCTCGAGGCTTTGGAAAAAGACGGCGAGCTTTCCTCCGACGAGCTGGAGCGGGTGGAAAAGGACCTGGACAAGCTGACTCACGAGCACACCGCCGAGATCGACCGGATGCTGGCGCACAAGGAACAAGAGCTCCTCGGGGGCTGATGGCCCCGATGGCCAACGAGCTGCTTGGCCCCCGATATGACGGGTGGGGCCCGGACGGTGGCCCCCCGGAGGGCTATGACCCCGGGGCCGCAACCGAGCCGTTCCCCCTGGGGGGAGCCCAGCAGGGAGGAGCCAAGCCCAAGCGCAATGAAGCCGAGCCCAGTGGAGCTAGCCTGGAGGCTGTCGGAGGGGCGCTCGGGGCCGGCACACCGGCCGCCATCACCAAACCGACCAGGGCCATAGGCTACCCTCGGGAGGTACCCGAGAAGCTGGCGGCAGGGGAGTTGAGCGTACCAGTGAGCACAGGAGAGGGCAACGAGCTTCCCCACTGGACAGACCCGCCCACCGGGGAAGTGCCGCGAGCCCTGGCCGGGGGTGGCGCGCCGGGGGCGACCGAAGACGACATGGCAGCCTGGCGCCTGCTCGGTTCACGGGGGCTGCGCTGGCGCGACGACGTGAACGACTGGGCGGACGAGCCCAGCGTGGCCGACCTGATGGGGGACGACGCCGAGTACACATCCGGTGCCGAGGGGGAGGGCCAGTACTCCTTCGACGAGGAGTTCGAACGGTTGGAACGCCAACGCCAGGGTCCTGCGGCCGCCTTCGGCGGGGCACAAGGCTCTGACGACGTGACGGTGTCGTTGCCCGGGCCCCCCTTGCCGTCCCCGGGGCCAGTGGCCAGCTCGGGCGAGGGGGCCTCGGAGCGCACCGCCGGCTCCGCCACTGGCGTACCGCCCGTCCGGCCTCGGGCCCGGCCACTTCGCCCGACGGGGCTAGCGGCCGACGACGAGGCGGCTGGTGCCGGCCAGGCCGCCGGGCCCACGCCCGCCCGTCATGCCCGGGCGCGGGGAACGGGAGCCGGGGAAGAAGGCCGCCGGGCCGGGACGGCGGTCCTGGCCGGGACGGCGATGGTGGTGGTGCTGGCGGCCTGTTACGCCCTGGGCCCAGTTGCGTTGCTGGTGCTGGCCGCCCTCGTGGTCTTCGGCTGCGTCCTCGAGGTCCTGGCCATGTTCCAAAAGGCCGGGTTCCGCCCGGCCACCTTGGTGGCCGCCGTGGGGTCGGCAGGGGCGGTGCTGGCCACCTACTGGAGGGGCGAGCCTGCCCTGCCGGTGGTCTTCGCCTTGGTGGTAGGGGCCAGCCTGGTGTGGTACCTGGCCCGGGTGACCGAGGCCCGCCCGGTGGTGAACGTCGCTGTCACGCTGCTGGCCTTTGCCTGGGTGGGCGTGCTCGGCTCCTATGCCGGCCTGCTGCTCCAGGCCCACGACGGCAAGCACCTGTTCCTGGCCGCAGTAGCCCCGGCCGTGGCGGCCGACGTGGTGGCCTGGTTCGTGGGCAGCCGCGTCGGCCAGCACCAGCTGGCCCCCCGCACCAGCCCGTCCAAGACCTGGGAGGGCCTGGCGGCAGGGGCTTTCGCGGCACTGGTGGCGGGCGTGGTCATCGGCAAGAACCTCGCTCCTTGGGGGGGCTTGAAGCACGGCCTGGAGCTCGGTGTGGTCATTGCCATCGTTGGCCCGGTGGGCGACCTGGCCCAGTCCATGGTCAAACGGGACCTCCACCTCAAGGACTCCGGTCGCCTGCTGCCTGGCCACGGAGGGCTCTTCGACCGCTTCGACTCGTTGTTGTTCGCCCTGCCCGCCACCTACTACCTGGCCGTCGTGCTCCACCTCGTGTAGTGCCCGCCTGTGGCTGAAGAAAGGACGGTCGCCCTAGCCGGCAGCACCGGTTCGATCGGGGCCCAGGCCATCGACGTCATCCGGGCTGCCCCTGGGCGCTTCCGGGTGGTCGCCCTGGGAGCGGGCTCCAATATCGAGCTGCTCGCCCGCCAGGCGAACGAGCTGCGCCCGCAGCGGGTGGCGCTCGCCGACCCGGCACGGGCAGCCGAGCTGGCCCAGATGCTGCCCCCGGGCACCGAGCTGCTGGCCGGCGAGGGTGCCCTGGCTGCCATAGCCAAGGACGCCGACATCGTGCTGAACGGCGTGGTGGGCTTCGCCGGCCTCCCCGTCACCCTCGCCGCCCTGCAGGCGGGCCGGCGCCTGGCCCTGGCCAACAAGGAGTCCCTCGTGGCGGCGGGGCCGGTGGTCCAGCGTGCCCTCTCCACCCCCGGGGCCGAGCTGGTACCGGTCGACTCGGAGCACTGCGCCGTCCACCAGTGCCTGCGGGCTGCCGGGGTGGGGGAAAATGGCGGCCCGGCGCTGCGCCGCATCCTGCTCACCGCCTCGGGCGGCCCGTTCCGGGGCAAGTCCGCCCAGGAGCTGGCGGAGGTGACCGTGGACGACGCCCTGGCCCATCCCACCTGGAAGATGGGCCCCAAGATCACCGTCGACTCGTCCACCCTCATGAACAAAGGCCTGGAGGTCATCGAAGCCCACCTACTGTTCTCGGCCGGCTACGACCAGATCGAGGTGGTCGTCCACCCTCAGTCCGTGGTCCACTCGATGGTGGAGACCACCGACGGTGCCACGCTGGCCCAGCTGTCCTGGCCCGACATGCGCCTGCCCATTGGTTACGCCCTTTCCTACCCTGAACGTATGGCGTCGGCCTTTGGTGCCATCGACTGGGCCCGGCTGCGGAGGCTCGACTTCGAGCCGCCCGACCTCGCTGCGTTCCCCTGCCTGGCCCTGGCCTACGAAGCGGGCCGCCGGGGAGGGACGGCCCCGGCCTGCCTCAACGGGGCCAACGAAGTGGCCGTCCAGGCTTTCCTCAGCCGGCGCCTGCGCTGGGTCGATATACCGGTGGTGATCGAGGACGTCCTGTCCAGCTACGAGCCCAGCGAGCCCCGGGACCTCGACGACGTCCTGGCTGCCGACGCCGAGGCGAGGGAGCTGGCCGCCCAGGCGGTGGGACGGCGCTCGGCCTGGGGGAGAGCATAACTGTGGCCGCGCCCGGGCCCAGTCCCCAAGCGGCTTGGCCCGCTGAGGTGCCGGTGGGGCAGCGGCGCACGGAGCCGGGCGAGGCGGGGCCAAGGGGCATGGAGCCGCGCGAGCAGCGGGGGGCGCTCCTGCGCTTGGCGCTGGTGGTCGTGTGCGGGCTGGTGGTGGCCAAGCTGGCTGGGGCGCTCGACACGGTGCTGATCGTCATGGCCCTGCTCCTCATGATCGTGCTGCACGAGCTCGGCCACTTCCTCACCGCCAAGTGGGCGGGCATGAAGGTCACCGAGTTTTTCGTTGGTTTCGGCCCCCGGTTGTGGTCCGTGCGCAAGGGGGAGACGACCTACGGGGTAAAGGCCCTGCCCCTGGGCGGCTATTGCCGCATCTTGGGCATGACCAACCTGGAAGTGGTGAGCCCGCAGGACGAAGCCCGGGCCTACCGCAGCCGTCCCACCTGGAGGCGGCTGTCGGTGGCGTTCGCCGGTTCGTTCATGCACTTCCTCATGGCCTTCGTCTTGCTGGTCGTGCTGTTTGCCGGCCCGGGCGACATCGGCAACCTGGTCGGCAACCCGCCGGCAGACAACCCGATAGCGGCTGTGGACGGTTTTGCCACCGGCAGGAGCCCGGCTCAAGAGGCGGGCTTGCGCCCCGGTGACCGCATCGTGGCGGTGAACGGGCACCGTTTCGCTGGCTGGTCGCAGTTGACCGCGTACCTGCGGGCACGGCCGGGCCAGCTGGTGGTGCTCAGCGTCGAGCGCGCTGGCCACCGGTTCACCACCAGGCCCGTCCGCCTGGCTGACGGCTCCAAGGTGGTGGTGGAGGGGGACAAGGCCCCCCTGTACTCGAGGCCGACCGGGCTGCTCGGTGTCGAGGCCGGGCCGGTGCGCTTCGGCCTGCTGGGCGCGCTGGAGCACGCAGGCAGCTCTTTTGGTTCCATCGCCACGGTGTCGGTCAGCCGGCTGGTGGCCACCATCGGTTCGCCGGGCAACTACGTCAACATGCTGCAGAGCCAAAAGGCGGCCGACAACCCCCACGCCACCCGGTTCGTGTCCCCGGTCGGCGTCGTCGTCCTGGCCCACGAGGCGGCCCAGATAGGCTGGTCCGAGGTCTTGTACCTCCTGGTCCTCATCAACATCTTCGTCGGGTTCTTCAACCTGGTCCCGCTGTTGCCCCTGGACGGGGGCCACGTGGCGATCGCTCTCTACGAAAAGGCCCGGAGCCTGAGGGCCAGGCGCCCTTACCACGCCGATGTCAACAAGTTGGCCCCTGTGCTCTACGCGGTGCTGGCGGTGCTGGCCTTTTACGCCATCTCGTCGCTGTTCTTGGACCTGCGCGACGTCGTGCGCTGAGGCGCCGGGGGTACCAGCCGGGCAAGTTGGGCCGGCAAGCAGTAGGGTGATAGGACCGTGGAACGTTACCCGCGCAGGAAGACCCGCCAGGTCATGGTGGGCTCGGTCCCGGTGGGCGGAGGGGCCCCCATCACCGTCCAGTCGATGACCACGACCAAGACCGCGGACGTCGAGGGCACCTTGGCCCAGATCTACGCCCTCAAGGCAGCTGGCGCGGACATCGTACGCTGTACGTGCAACGAGCCGGAGGCGGCGGAGGGCCTGGCCCGTATAGTGCCCCGCAGCCCGGTGCCGATCGTGGCCGACATCCATTTCCATGTCGAGATGGCCCTGGCCGCCATAGAGGCGGGCGTGCACTGCCTGCGGCTGAACCCGGGCAACCTGCGTAAGCCCGAGGAGGTCAAGCTGGTGGCCCGGGAGTGCAAGGACCGGGGCATCCCGGTGCGGGTCGGCGTCAACGCCGGGTCCCTGGACAAGCGCCTGTACGACAAGTACGGGGGGGTCACGCCCGAGGCCCTTGTGGAGTCGGCCCTGCTGGAGCTGGGCCTGTTCGCCGAGGTGGGCTTCGACGACGTCAAGATCTCGGTCAAGGCCTCCCGGGTGCCGCTCATGGTCGAGGCCTACCGCCAGCTGTCCGAGGTCGTCGACTATCCCCTCCACCTCGGCCTGACCGAAGCCGGGCCACCCCCGTCCGGCACCATCAAGGCGACTGCGGGCATAGCGACGTTGCTCATGGAGGGCATCGGGGACACCATCCGCTACTCGCTCACCACTGACCCGGTCGAGGAGGCCAAGGCGGGGCGCACCCTCCTCGAGGCGCTCGGCCTGCGCGAGCGGCGTAACGTCGACCTCATCGCCTGCCCGTCTTGTGGGCGGGCGGAGATCGATGTCTACAAGGTGGCCCAGGAGGCCCAAGCCGCCCTCGAGGAGCGCCAGATCCCCCTGCAGGTCGCGGTCATGGGCTGCGTGGTCAATGGGCCGGGCGAGGCCCGCTCAGCCGACCTCGGGATCGCGGCGGGCAAGCACCGGGGGCACCTTTTCATCCGGGGCCAGATAGTGAGGGTGGTACCCGAAGACGAAATGGTCGAGGCGCTGGTGGAGGAGGCCGAGAAGCTGGTCAAGGAAGGCTTCGAGGCTCGTCTGGCTGCTGCCGACCGAGACGCAGCCAAGTTGGCCGAAGCCGACCGCCGGGCGCTGTTCGAAGCCAAGGGAGCCGACGCGAACCGTAGCGAGGCCCGGGTGAAGCTGGTACGCGAGCGCTTGGGGGCTGAGCGCAGCGGCAACTAGCAGGTCGTGCCTGCAGCTCCTGGCCGGCTGGCTGCCCCGCAGCCGCGGCTGAACAAGGCCAAGAGCACAGGGGCTGACCGAAGCTATAATACTACTCGTCACGTAGGGTGACATGTTGGGCGTGGGCTTACCTGCCTGGCAGGGTGCCCACGCTTTTGTTTGCAGAGCTGGACGAGCCGGCAGGCCAACCAAGGGCCGGCAGGGTGACGAGGAGGTGAGATGGCCACAGCAGAGGAGCTGGCAGCGACGCTCCGGCCGACGGTAGCCGCGGCCGGGCTCGAGCTCTGGGACGTGGAGCGGGCCAGCAACCTGGTCAAGGTCACGGTCGACCGTCCCGGCGGCGTGGACCTGGACGCCATCTCCGCCCTGAGCCGGGCTTTGGCCAGCGTCCTCGACCGGCGGGACGACCTCGTCCCCCGGGGTCATTACGTGCTGGAGGTCTCCAGCCCCGGGGTCGAGCGCCGCCTGCGCCGGCCCGAGCACTTCGCCCGCTGCATCGGGGCACGGGTGGCGGTCAGGACGACCGAGCCGGTGGGAGGCCGCCGGCGCCTCGAAGGCACCCTGGTGGCCTGCGACGACGAGGCCATATCGCTCCAGCTGGCGCCCGAGCTGGGCGCCAGCCCGCGTGCCCCTGGCTCGCAGGGGGCGGCTGCCCCGACCGGGAGCGAGCCCGGCCCCGCCGCCAGTCGCGTACGCATCCCGTTGCGGGTGGTCGAGCGCGCCCGCACGGTTTTCGACTGGGGTGCCTCGCTCAAGCCCGGCTCAGGTGCAGGGCTTCGCCCGCTAGCCAGTGGGGCCGCCTGATGAGGGACAACTTCGCCTTCCAAGAGGCGCTGCAGCAAGTGGCAAGGGAAAAGGGGATCAGCGTCGACGTGCTCCTCGACGCCTTGGCCAACGCCTTGGTGGCTGCCTACAAGCGCATGCCGGGGGCAGCCGAGGAGGCGGTCGTGGCCATAGACCTCGACCCCTTTGACATCCGCGTGTACGCCCAGGAGCTCGATGAAGAGGGCAACGTGGTGCGGGAGTGGGACGACACCCCCAAGGACTTCGGCCGTATCGCCGCCCAAACGGCCAAGCAGGTCATCCTCCAGCGGGTGCGGGAAGCTGAGCGGGACCGCAAGTACGAGGAGTACGCCGGCCGGGAGGGCGACATCGTCACCGGCATCATCCAGCAGAGCGACAACCGTTACACGCTGCTGGACCTGGGCAAGGTAGAGGCCCTCCTACCTCAGGCCGAGCAGGTGCCTTTCGAGCACTACGAGCACAATGCCAGGCTGAAGGCCTACATCGTCGAGGTCCGCAAGACGAGCAAAGGGCCCCAGATCGTGGTGTCCCGGACCCACCCTGGGCTGATCAAGCGGCTGTTCGAGCTGGAGGTCCCAGAGATCGCCAACGGCATCGTCGAGATCAAGGCCTGTGCCCGGGAGCCGGGCCACCGCACCAAGATCGCCGTGTGGTCCAATGACCCCAACGTGGACCCGGTCGGTGCCTGCGTCGGGGCCCGAGGTGCCCGGGTGAGGATGGTGACCACCGAGCTGCGGGGCGAGAAGGTCGACATCGTCCCCTATTCCGAGGACCCCCGTGAGTTCGTGATGCGCGCCCTTCAGCCCGCCAAGGTGAAAGACGTCGTGCTGGACGAGGACTCCGGCACCGCCATGGTCGTGGTCAACGACTACCAGCTCTCCTTGGCCATCGGCAAGGAAGGCCAGAACGCCCGTTTGGCGGCCAGGCTGACGGGCTGGCGGATCGACATCAAAAGCGAGAGCCAGCTGGCTGAAGAACAGGCCTATGCCGCCCAGGAGTGGGCCGAGGGCGAGTGGGTCGAGGACGAAAACGGTGAGATGGTGTGGAAGCCGGCTGGAGGCGGCCAGGGCGTGTCGGTCGAGGAGTGGGAGGCCCAGAGCGCCGCGGGTGAGGCCACCCAAGGCAGCGGATCATGGGCCGCCGGCAGCCAGCCCGGGGAGGCCGGCGGGGCTCCTGGGCAGGCTGAGGGCCAGGTCGAGCAGAAGGGCGCCGGGCCCTCTGCCAGCGCGGAGGTTGGCGGCGCAGAGGTGGCTCCGGCCGAGGGCACGCCGGGCCCGGCCCCGGGCCAGGCGGTGGACGGCGTCGGCCTGAGCCCCACCGACGGTACTTTGGCGGGCGAGCCTACACGTGAGGTGGGCTAAACGAGCGCGCCTACCCGGACCTGCATCGGGTGCCGGGCACGGGAGCCTGCCGATAGACTTGTCCGTGTAGCCCTGGAGGCCGACGGCCAGGTGGTCATCAGCCGGGGCGCGCCTGGCCGTGGTGCGTGGCTTTGCCAGTCCGCCACCCCTGGGCTCCCCAAGCCCGAGTGCTTGGCCGCGGCCCGGCACAGGGGTGCCTTCAGCAAAGCTCTGCGTGCTCCGGTGGCTGACAGTGAGCTGGAGGTGCTGCCCATGGCCAGCACCAAAGGTGCGAGGATTTGGGGCAGGGGATTTCTCCCGGGTGCCCAAAGGGGACCGAAGGAAGGGACCAGCAAGCAACTTGGCTAGGAAGATACGGGTTTACGAGCTCGCCCGCGAGCTTGGGCTGACCAACAAAGAGGGCCTGGAGCTGTGCTTGGCCATGGGGATCGGGGTCTCCAGCCACTCCTCCAGCATCGAAGAAGCGCAGGCGGACCGGGTCCGCCGGCGGGCGGAGCGCGACGGCCTGAAACGACCTCGTCCCCCTGAGGGCCCAGCAGGCCCCTCGGTGCCGCAACCGGCCACCAGCACCGACCGTGCAGCAGTGGCTTCGCGGCTGGCAACCGCCAGCCGCCCGGTCGAAGCTGCTCAGGCAGCAGCTCCGGCGTCGCCCACCGTGGCCCGAGGCGCGCTCAGCAGCGCCACGAGCAGGGCCACGCCACCCCCGGGGGTGGTCCAGCCCAAGGCGCCCGAGCCCGACGGCCAGACCATCCCGGCTGCGGCTAAGCCCAAGGCGCCCGAGCCCGACGGCCAGACCATCCCGGCTAGGGCTAAACAGGTGACCGGTACGCAAGCGGTGGGCGCCCAGGCGGGGGGTGGCCATGTGGGAGGCGCAGCTCCCCTGCAGGCAGCGCCGGGAGCTGGCCGCGCCACCGAGGGCGCCGAGGCCGGCCCAGCCGCCGTGGCCCGCTCCGCCCGCAGCTCTCCCACCCCTGCACCTGGCTCCACCGTCGCCTCAGCTGGGCAGGCTGTCGCCAGCTCGCCTCCTGCCGAGCGGGGCCCGGCCCCCCCGGCGCGCCGCCTCGGGCCGCCGGGGGCAGTCTCCCCGATGACCGGCAAGCCCATCCCGCCCCCTCCCGGCTTCCGCCGTCCCTTGCTTTCCCAGACCGGCAGGCCGGTGCCGCCGCCTCCCCGGCCAGTAGGGCCTTGGGGTGGACCGGGCCGAAGTGGCGGGACAGGGGCACTGGGGGCCCCGCCCTCGGGCCGGGTGGGCCCGCCGGCGGGCCACGTGCCGGGCCAGGGCGGCCATGGCCGCCCTGGCGAGGGGGGTGCTGAAGGGGCGCAGCACCCCGGTAGCCGGGGCAGCCTGGCTGGTAACCGGCCGGCTGGGCCTACTGCCCGCTCCGGTGGCGCCCCGGGGGCCAGGACCGGGGGACCGGGCCACGCCGGCAGCTCAGGCGGCCCGGCCCGGCCGGGCATGCGAGCGCCTTTGGCCGGCCGGCCCGGGCCCGGGGGCCAAGCACCGCGGTCCCCAGGGGCGCGGCCCTACGGGCCCCGGCCTGGGTTCCCTACCCGCGAGCCAGGGGCCACCTACCGCCCAGGGGCGGCGCCCGGCAGCCTGGGCATGGGCGGGTACCGGCCCGGCGGAGGGGCGGCGCCTTCCCGGGGTGGGCGGGCCGGGGGCCCCTCAGGGGGGCCGGGTGGCCGCTCGGGCCAGTCGCGCGCCGGCCAGAGCAGGCGGCCGCGCAGCCGCAAGCAGGGCCGGGAGGAGCTGGAAGCTCAAGGGCCCACCGCTTACGTGCCCTCCCACGCCCCAGTGCCCGAGGGCGAGGTCATCGTGGAGCGAGGCTCGACCGCCCAGGACCTGGCACCCCGGCTGAACCGCTCCGCGGCGGACGTGGTGCGGTTCTTGCTGACCCAGGGAGAGATGGTCACCGCCACCATGTCCCTGTCGGACGAGATGATCGAGCTTTACGCAGCCGAGATAGGGGCGCAGGTACGGTTGGTCGACCCCGGCGAGCGCACCGAGGCCGAGCTCCAGGCCCGTTACTTCAGTGAGGGCGACGACGAGGGCCGGGAGGACCTCCTGCGGCCGCGTCCCCCGGTGGTGACCGTGATGGGCCACGTCGACCACGGCAAGACGACATTGCTGGACCGCATACGCGAGTCCGACGTGGCCTCTGGGGAGACCGGCGGGATCACCCAGCACATTGGCGCCTACCAGGTGACCACGGCCAACGGGGCAGTGATCACGTTCATTGACACCCCGGGCCACGAGGCGTTCACCGCCATGCGGGCCCGTGGGGCTGAGGTGACCGACATAGTGGTTCTGGTGGTGGCGGCCGACGACGGCGTCATGCCCCAAACGGTCGAGGCCATCAACCACGCCAAGGCTGCCGGCGTGCCCATTGTGGTCGCCATCAACAAGGTCGACCGGCCCGATGCCGACCCCGACCGCGTGATGCAGCAGCTGGCCGACCAGGGCCTGGTGCCCGAGCGTTGGGGCGGTGACACGGTGACGGTCGAGACCTCCGCCCTGCAGGACCTGGGGGTGGACGACCTGCTCGAGCAGCTGCTGGTGGTGGCCGAGCTCGAAGAGCTGCGGGCCAACCCTGAGGCCCGTCCCCGGGGCGTCGTCTTGGAGGCCAACCTCGACCCCGGCAAGGGGCCGGTGGCGACCGTCATCGTCCAAGCGGGCACCCTGCGGGTGGGCGACCACGTCGTCGCCGGAGCTGCCTGGGGCCGGGTGAAGGCGCTCATCGACGACAAGGGCGACAACGTGAAAGAGGCCCCGCCTTCCTTCCCGGCTCAGGTGCTCGGCTTCGACGCCCTGCCTGCCGCCGGTGACGAGTTCCGGGTGGTGGCCACGGCCAAGACCGCCCGCGAGATCGCCGAACAGCGCGAGCAGCGCTACCGGACCGCCGACCTGCGCCGCAGCGCCGCGGCTACGAGCGGGGGCGCCAAGCTCGAGGACATTTTCGAGCAGATCCAACGGGGCGAGACGGCGACCCTCAACCTGGTGGTCAAGGCCGACGTCCAGGGCTCGCTCGAGGCCGTGACCGAGAGCCTGCGCAAGTTGGAGCGAGACGACGTGAAGCTGGCCTTCGTGCACCGGGCCGTCGGCGGTATCTCCGAGAACGACGTCAGCTTGGCCGCCGCCTCCAACGCCACCATCATCGGTTTCAACGTACGGCCCGGCCGCGAGGCGCGGGCCCTGGCTGCAGCCCAGGGCGTCGAGGTACGGACCTATGAGATCATCTACAAGCTGATCGAGGACGTGCAGGCGGCGATGGTGGGGATGCTCGCCCCCGAGTACGAAGAAGTCGTCACCGGGGAAGCCGAGGTGCGGCAGGTCTTCCGGGTGCCCAGGGTGGGCGCGGTGGCCGGCTGCCTGGTCCGCAGCGGCGTCATCACACGCGGCTCCAAGGTGCGGTTCTTGCGTGACGGGGTCATCATCTGGAAGGGCACGGTCACCTCGCTCCGGCGCTTCAAGGAGGACGTGCGAGAAGTCCATGAGGGCTACGAATGCGGGATCGGGCTGTCCAACAACCAAGACCTGCGCGAGGGCGATGTCATCGAGACCTATGAGGAGCGTGAGATCCAAAGGACCTGAGCCCCTTGCACGCCGCCGTCCTCGACCTCGACCTGCACATACCCCAGGCGCGCTCGCTCAAGGACAAAAGGGCTGTGCTGAAACCGATCCTCGAAGGCTGCCGCCGGCGTTTCTCGGTGGCGGCAGCCGAGGTGGGGGCCCAGGACCGCTGGCAGGCCGCCGAGCTGGGGGTGGCTGCTGTAGCTTCCAGCGCCCAGCACGTGAGCGACGTCTTGGACGCGGTCGAGCGCTTCGTGTGGTCGTTCCCCGAGGTGGAGGTGGTCTCGGCCGAGCGGTGCTGGCTCGGGCCATGAGCCGTGCCGCGAGCAGCCCGTGGGCGGGAGGCGCCCCGGCCAGGGTGGGTGGGCTGGCCGCCCGCCCGGGCCAGGGCCAGCCGGGGCAGGCTGGGCGATGAGCCGGGCGACGGGCGCCCGGCCCGGTGCGCACAGCTACCCGCGTGTGGCGCGGCTCAACGAGGTCCTGCGGGAAGTCATCGCCGACGAGATCGAGAGGGTAGCCACTTCGGACGAACGGCTGGAGCTGGTGACGGTGACGGCTGTGCTGTGCGACCCCGACCTGCAGCACGCGACCGTCCTGTTCGCGTCCCTACCCGAGGGCGCCAGGGCGGCTTTGAGCCGTGCCCGCCCCCGCCTCCAGTCAGCCGTGGCCCACCAGGTGAAGCTCAAGCGGACGCCGCAGCTGGCCTTTGCGGCCGACCCCGTGGTGGCCCAGGGCGAACGGGTGGAGCAGGCGCTGCGTTCGCTCCACGACCAGTGAGAGGCACCGACCGGGCCGGTGGGCGCGGGCCGGACGGCTTGGTCGTGGTGGACAAGCCCGCCGGCTGGACCAGCCATGACGTCGTGGCCCGCTGCCGGCGCATCTTCGCCCAGCCAAGGGCAGGCCACGCGGGCACCCTCGACCCCGACGCGACCGGGGTGCTCCTGGTGGGCCTGGGGCAGGTCACCAGGCTCCTGCAGTTCCTCTCCGGCCTGCCCAAGCGCTACCGGGGGGAAGTAGTACTGGGGGTCTCGACCAGCACCCTCGACTCGGGCGGCGAGGTGACCGGCACCTGGGACATGCGGCAAGTCACCCTGGCCGACGCCCGCAAGGCGGCGGCCGCCCTCACGGGCGAGATCTGGCAGGTACCCCCCATGGTGTCGGCCGTCAAGGTCGGGGGCCAGAGGTTGCACCGCCTGGCCCGGGCCGGCCTGGAGGTACCGCGCCCGGCGCGCCAGGTGCGCGTGGGGCGCTTCGAGGTCGACCTTGCCGCCGACCAGCAGGTGGAGCCGGCCGGGGCCGGGCCGGTGCTGGCCGTGGAAGTGGAGTGCTCCTCTGGCACCTACGTCCGCTCCCTCGCGGCTGACCTGGGGAGGCTCCTGGGTGGGGGCGCCCACCTCAGGCGGTTGCGGCGCCTGTCCGTGGGCCCGTTCTCGGTGGCCGACGCGGCGACGCAGGAGGAGCTGGCCGCGGCGGGGCCGGCCCGGGCCCTGCCAGCGGTGGCGGCCCTGGCTGGCATGCCCGTCGTCCAGCTGGGCCCGCCCGCCGTGGCGGGGGTGGCCCACGGCCGGGTGTTGCCGGTGGCCGTCCTACAGGACGCGGGTGCCACCGGGGCCGGTCCCTGGGCCGTGGTGGACGGCGAGGGCCAGCTGCTGGCCGTCTACCAGGCGCACGGCCCGGACCGGGCCAAGCCCGTGGTCGTGCTGGAGGCAGCGGCGGGCCTGGGCAGCTGAGGTGCCCGCCCAGCTGAGCGCCGGTAGCCTCGCCTGGATGCCGGTAGCCTCGCCTGGATGGAGGTCTTCTACTACCCCGGCGACTGCCCGTCCCTGCCGTCGGGCTCGGCCGTCACCATCGGGGCCTACGACGGTGTGCACCTGGGCCACCGCCGGCTGATCGAGCGGCTTCGCCAGACCGCCTCGGAGATCGGTGCCGCGTCGGTGGTGGTGACCTTCGACCGCCATCCTGCCACCGTGGTGCGCCCCGGGTCGGCTCCCCAGCTCCTTACCAGCTTCGGCTACAAGCTCGAGCTGCTGGCGGAGACCGGGGTGGACGTGGTGCTCGTGGTGCGTTTCGACCAACAGCGAGCGGCCGAGGCGGCCGCCGATTTCGTATCGGAGGTCCTGGTCGGCTGCCTGGGGGCCCGGGCGGTGGTGGTGGGGCACGACTTCCACTTCGGGCGGGGGAGGGAGGGGGACGTGCCCATGCTCCAGCGCATGGGGGCCCAGCTGGGCTTCGACGTGACCGGGTGCCGGTTGTTCGGCGCCGGCCCCGGGGACGAGCCAGCCGTGTCGTCCACCCGCATCCGCGGCCTGCTTGCCAGCGGGGACGTGGTCGGGGCGGCTGGCTTGCTCGGGCGTTGGCACCGCCTCCAAGGGGTGGTCGGCCACGGGGACAAGCGGGGGCGGGAACTGGGGTTCCCGACCGCCAACCTCGAAGTGAGCCGGGAGATGCAGCTTTGTGCGGACGGTGTCTACGCCGGCTGGTACCTGCGGCCTGACGGCACCCGGCACCAGACCGCGGTCTCGGTAGGCCGCCAGCCCACCTTCTATGACTCGAGGCCGTTTTCGCTGGTGGAGGCGCACCTGCTCGATTTCCAGGGGGACCTCTACGACGAGGTGGGCACGGTGGAACTGGTGGCGCGCCTGCGCGGGCAGGAGAAGTTCGCCTCGGTCGAGGCTCTGGTCGACCAGATGGCGGCCGACGTCGAGGCCACCCGGGCCGCCCTGGCCGCGGCCCGCCCGCCCGGACGGTAAGCCTCGGGGCCACCGGGGTCGCCTCGGCGCCAGGGGCCAGCACGGGGGCGACCAGCCAGCCGAGGACGACCTGCTAAGATGCCGCTGACATGCCGGAGAAAGCCGCCACGATCGAGTCGTACCGCCTGCACCCCACCGACACAGGCTCGCCGGAGGTGCAAGTGGCGTTGCTGAGCGAGCGCATTGCCCACCTGACCGAGCACCTGAGGGCTCACAAGCACGACCACCACTCGCGCCGGGGCCTCATGATGCTGATCGGCCGCCGGCGGCGCCTGCTCGACTACGTCCGCAACAATGACGTTGAGCGGTACCGTGAGCTGATTGGGCGGCTTGGCCTACGCCGCTGAGCTCACCTTGCCCAGCACCCCAGCGCGAGGTTGCGGTCAGCTGCCAGTCGAGGATCTCCACCAAAGGTGGCGTGGAGGTCGTCAACTGACAACTGGCTCGACCTGCGCGGGTGGCTGCGGCGCCCAGGCCGCCGGCACTGACCACACCAGGCCGTTGGCTCGGCCACTAGGAGGCTCATGAGGGCCGGAAGGAGCACCCACTGCGATGGGAGAGCCGTTCGTTTCTGTTTCAGCGCCGGTTTCGGGTACCACTAAGTCGCTGACGTTGGAGACTGGCTTATTGGCGCGCCAGTCCCAAGGGGCGGTCATTGGCCGCATCGGCGACACCGTCGTGCTGGCCACTGCCAATGCTGCCCCCAGCGCGCCTGAGGGCATCGACTTTTTCCCGCTTACCGTGGACGTCGAAGAAAAGATGTACGCGGCGGGCAAGATCCCCGGGTCGTTCTTCCGCCGGGAGGGCCGGCCGACCGAGAGCGCCATCTTGACTGCCCGGCTCATAGACCGGCCCCTGCGCCCTTCGTTCGCCGACGGCTACCGCAACGAGACCCAGGTCATAGTCACGGTCCTGGGGGCGGACCTGGTCAACCCCCACGACGTCATCGCCATCAACGCGGCCAGCGCTGCGCTCATGGTCTCGGGGATCCCCTTCGAGGGGCCGGTGGGAGCGGTGCGTGTCGCGTACACCCAAGAGGGCACATGGCTGGCGAACCCCACCTATGAGGAAGGCGACGCGTCGACCTTCGAGCTGGTGGTGGCCGGCCGTGCCCTGCCCGACGGCGACGTGGCGATAATGATGGTCGAAGCCGGCGGGACCGAGCGGGCCTGGCAGTACTACAGCCAGGGCGCGCCCAAGGTCACCGAGGAGGTGATCGCCGAGGGGATCGAGGCGGCCAAGGTCTGGGTCAAAGAGTCGGTCGAGCTTCAACGCAAGCTCGTCGCCGAAGCCGGCTCACGCCCGCCGCTGGCCTATGAGCCCCGCAAGGACTACGGCCCCGACGTCTACGAAAAGGTGGAGGCGCTGGGGGCCGAGCGGTTGGCGAAGGCCACCACGATATCGCTGAAGTCGGAGCGGGAGGCCGCCATCAGCCAAGCGACCGCCTCGTTGGTGGAGGAACTGGCCCCCGAGCTGCCCGGGCGGGAAAAGGAAATAGCCGCTGCGGCCCGTTCGCTGGTCAAGGCCATCGTCCGCCAGCGCATCGTCAACGAGGGCACCCGCATCGACGGCCGGTCCACCCGCGATATCCGCCCTCTTTTGGCCCAGGTGGGCCTGGTGCCCACTGCCCACGGCTCGGGCCTGTTCCAGAGGGGGGAGACCCAGGTGCTCAATATTGCGACCCTGGGCATGCCCCGCATGGACCAGCTGCTCGACACCATCGGCGCGGACGAGCGCAAGCGCTACATGCACCACTACAACATGCCGCCGTTTGCCAACGGCGAGGTGGGCAGGGTGGGCAGCCCCAAGCGGCGCGAGATAGGCCACGGCCTCTTGGCCGAGCGGGCGCTGCTGCCCGTGGTACCTCCCTTCGAGGAGTTCCCTTACGCCATCCGGCTGGTCTCCGAGGTGCTCTCGTCCAACGGCTCCACCTCGATGGCCTCTGTGTGCGCGTCGACGCTGTCGCTCATGGACGCCGGCGTGCCCATAAAGGCACCGGTGGCGGGCATAGCCATGGGCCTGGTCCGGGAGGCCGGCAAGTACGTGACGCTCACCGACATCTTGGGCGCAGAGGACGCGTTCGGCGACATGGACTTCAAGGTCGCAGGCACGGCCGACTTCGTGACCGCCCTCCAGCTCGACACCAAGATCGACGGCCTGCCCGCGAGCGTGCTGGCCGAGGCCTTGCGCCAGGCCCGTGACGCCCGCCTGCAGATCCTGGAGGTGATGAAGCAGGCGATCAGCGAGCCGCGGGCCGAGGTGCGGGACAGCGCCCCCAAGATCGTGACCCTGGAGATACCCATCGACAAGGTAGGCGAAGTCATAGGGCCCAAGGGCAAGGTGATCAATTCCATCCAGCAGGAGACGGGGGCGGAGGTGAGCGTCGACGACGACGGCGTCGTCGGGACCGTCACCATCGGGGCGCGCGACGCTGGCGCGGCCAAAGAAGCCCTGAGGCGTATCGAGCTCATCTTGAACCCGCCCACCGCCCAGGTGGGGGCGACCTACAAAGGCAAGGTCGTGAACATCACCAAGTTCGGGGCGTTCGTGAACATCCTGCCCGGTCGCGACGGCTTGGTGCACATTTCCAAGCTCGGCCCGCTGGCCCAAGGCAAGCGGGTGGAGCGCGTAGAGGACGTCCTTTCGCTGGGCGACGAGCTCGAAGTCCGGGTCGACGACATAGACCAGTTGGGCAAGGTCTCCCTCTCCCTCCAGGGTGCCTCGGGTGGGCCGGGTAGCCCTGGCGGGCCAGGTTCCCCGGCCGACGAGTACCGGACGGTCTCTTTCGAGGAGTCATGGGAGGAGGAGGCCAGGACCACCTTCGGCGACCTGGGGCCTGGGCCTGACGACAGCCCCCGGGCGGCGGGTGCCTCTTCGGGAGCTGGGCCCTCGGTGCCACCGCACGGCCGGGGCGACCGGGCCAGGGAGGGCAGGGGCGACGGGCAAGCCCGTGGGCCTCGCCGCAACCGCCGCCGCCACCACTAGCGTCTGAGCTGTGCCTTCGGCTGGGGGTGCTCGGAACCGCTCTGGCGTTGCCCAGGCAAGCCAGCGGGTGAGCCAGCAGCGCAGCACGGTGCGCACCACCGTGGCCGAAGGAGGCCTCACGGTGGTCACCGAGCGCATGCCCTGGGTGCGGTCGGCCAGCCTCGGCTTTTGGGTGGGCACCGGCTCGGTGGACGAGCCCGACGAGCTGGCCGGCGCGTCGCATTTCCTAGAGCACCTGCTCTTCAAGGGCACCGACACGCTGGGCGCCCGGGAGATAGCCGAGCTGGTGGACGCCGTGGGCGGGGACCTCAACGCCTTCACCACCAAGGAGCACACCGCGTTCTACGTCCGGCTGCTAGCCGACGCGGTGGACCTCGGGCTGGACATCTTGTCCCAGATCATCTGGGGCCCGGCCCTGCGGCCCGAGGAGCTGGAGGCGGAGCGCCAGGTCATCTTGGACGAGATATTGATGCACGCCGACGAGCCCGCGGACGCAGTCCACGACTACTTCAACGCGGCCATGTACCCGGGCCACCCGCTGGGGCGCGACGTCCTCGGGCTGGAGGCAACCGTCCGGGCCATCAGCCGGGACCAGGTCGCCGGTTTCCACCGCCAGCATTACCGCACCGCCAACATCGTCGTCACCGCGGCCGGCAACATCGACCACGGCTTCATCGTCGACGGGGTGGTGGCGCGCCTGGAGAAGGCCGCTGCCCAAGCCGGGGCGGGCAGCGGGTTGCTCGGGGGTGGGGCGCCGGCGCGGCGGCGGCCGGTGGCCCCGCCTCTGGACCGCCTCGTCGTGGAGCGGCCGACGGAGCAGGCTCACATCATGGTCGGCATGCCCGGCCTGGACCGCGACCACCCTGACCGCCAGGTGCTGAACGTGATCGACTACGTGCTCGGCGGGGGCATGTCGAGCCGGCTGTTCCAGGTCATCCGGGAGGAGCGGGGGCTGGCCTACAACGTGTACTCGTACCGTTCCGGTTACCAGGGTGCCGGCGACTTGGCCGTCTACGCCGGGACCTCGCCGGCGCGGGCCAAGGAGGTGGTGGGGCTCATCGCCAGCGAGCTGGACAAGATGGCGGACAAGGGCGTCAGCGAAGAGGAGCTGCGGGCCGCCCGCAGCCACATCCGGGGTTCCACCGCCCTGGGCCTGGAGGACTCCGGAGCCCGTATGAGCCGGCTCGGGCGCGCCCAGCTGGCCCATGGGCGAGTGCCGTCGCTGGCGGAGCTGGACCGCCAGGTGGAGGCGGTGACGACCGACGACCTCCGCCGCGTGGCCGCCCAGGTCCTAGGTGGGCCTCGGGCGCTGGTGGTGCTCGGCCCGTTCGGGGAGGACGCCTTCTCGGACTGGGACAGCCGGGCCGGTGGGCCGGGCGCCAGGCCGGGGGCCACCTGAGGTGCTGCGAGTCGGCGTGTTCGGCGCCGGCGGGCGGATGGGCGCGTCCGTGTGCCGAGCCGTGAGGGAGGACCCAGGCCTTGAGCTGGTGGCGGCCGTCGACCCGGCTCGCGCCGGCGAGGGCGCCGAGGTGGCCGGCGTCCCCATCAGCGCCTCCCGGGAGGCTATGGCCGCGTCCGGTGCCCAGGTAGCGGTGGACTTCACCGTGGCCGCGGCGGCTCACGGCAACGCCCTGTGGTGCGCCGACCAGGGCATCCATGCCGTGGTGGGCACCACCGGCCTGTCCGCGGCCGCGCTGGAGGAGCTGAAGGGCCGCTTCTTGGCGAGCGACGGGCGGGCCAACTGCGTGGTCGCCCCCAACTTTGCCATCGGCGCGGTGCTCATGATGCGCTTCGCCGAGCTGGCTGCCCCCTGGTTCGAAACTGTGGAGGTCATAGAGCTGCACCACGACGCCAAGCTCGACGCCCCCTCGGGCACGGCCCAGTTGACGGCCCAACGGGTGGCCGCGGCGCGCCAGCACCGGGAGGCACAGGGCGGTGGCGCGGCCCCCCGAGCGGCCCCCCCCAACCCGGCCCGGGGAGCTGAGGTGGCGCCGGGGGTGGCGGTCCACTCGGTCCGCTTGCGCGGCCTGGTCGCCCACCAGGAGGTGCTCTTCGGGACGGCGGGCCAGGTGCTCACCATCCGCCACGACTCGCTCGACCGCAGCTCGTTCATGCCCGGGGTACTGCTCGCCATCAAGGAGGTGCCCCGCCGGCCCGGGTTCACCCTGGGCCTGGACGCCTTGCTCGGGCTGGGGCAGCGCTAGGGCCGCGGTAGTGGCATAGGCTCTAGCCATGGGACTGTGGGAGCCTCGCTGATGCCTGCCCCGGGCCGCTTCGGGGCGGTGATATGCGCCATGGTGACCCCGTTCGACGACCGGGGGGAGCTGGACCTCGACGGTGCCGCTCACTTGGCCCGATGGCTGGTGGACAACGGCAACGACGCCTTGGTGCTGACGGGGACGACCGGCGAGGCGCCGGTGCTCAGTGACGACGAGAAGCGCCAGGTGTGGCAGGCGGTACGCGAGGCCGTGACTGTCCCCGTCATCGCCGGGACGGGGACGGCCAGCACTGGCCACACGGTGGAGCTGACCAAGGCGGCCGCCGATGCCGGCGCCGATGCGGTGCTGGTGGTCACCCCCTACTACAACCGCCCTTCTCAGGCAGGTATAGCGGCCCATTTCCGGGCCGTGGCCGAGGCGAGCCCCCTGCCGGTGCTCGCCTACGACATCCCGTCCCGCACCGGCCGCCCGCTCATGGCCTCTACGCTGCTGCAGCTGGCCCGCGAGGGTGTGCTGGCCGGGGTCAAGGACGCGGCGGGGTCGCCCTCGGCGACGGCCGCACTGGTCGCCCGCGCCCCGGCTGGCTTCGAGGTCTACAGCGGCGACGACTCGCTGACCCTTCCCCTGCTGGCGGTCGGGGCCGTCGGGGTGATCAGCGTGGCCTCGCACTGGGCCGGCCCCGAGATGAGCGAGATGGTGGCCGCGTTCACCAAGGGTGACAATGAAGCGGCCCGGGCAATGAACGCCCGGCTGGTGGGGTCCTGGGAGTACGAGGCCAGCGACGAGGCCCCCAACCCGGTGCCCACCAAGGTCATGCTCCGCAGCTTGGGCCTGCCCGCCGGCCCGTGCCGCCCGCCCATGGGCCCCGTGCCGGCCGGGCTGGAGGACCGAGCCAGGCATGTCTGGGCCGCCCTGCGCGACCCGGGCGTGCACCGCCGTTGAGCCCGGGCGCCTCGCCCCCCGTCCGGGTCGCGTTCTTGGGCGGCTTGGGCGAGATCGGGCGCAACTGCGCCTGGGTCGAGGTGCAGGGCCGGGCGGTGCTCATCGACTGCGGGCTCATGTTCCCCGGCCCCGAGATGCTGGGGGTGGACCTGGTCCTGCCCGACTTCACCTATGTCATAGAGAACGCGAGCCGCCTGGAAGCCTGCGTGCTCACCCACGGCCACGAGGACCATTGCGGCGCTCTGGCTTACCTCCTGCGTGAAGTCAGTTTTCCCGTCTACGGCTCGCGGGTCGCGCTGGAGATAGCGAAGAACCGTATCGAGGAAGCTGGCTGCCTGGACCGCACCGAACTGGTCGCGGTCAAGGACGGCGAGAGGCGCCCGGTCGGGCCTTTCGACGTGGAGTTCATCCCGGTCACCCATTCGGTGCCCGAAGGCTTCGCCCTCGCCCTCCATACCCCTCAGGGCGTGATCTTGCACTCCGGGGACTTCAAGCTGGACCTGACCCCGGTGGACGGGCGCTCGACCGACCTCGCCCGTATAGGTGCCCTGGCGGCCGAGGAGGGAGTGAGGCTGTTGCTCTCCGACTCGACCAATGCCGAAGAGGGAGGCTTCGCCCCCTCCGAATCGACGGTGGGCAAGGTGCTGGCCGACCTTTTCGCGGCCCACCCGGGCAAGCGGGTGATCGTGAGCTGTTTTGCCAGCCATGTCCACCGCGTCCAGCAAATTGCCGACGCGGCCATCGCGTCGGGGCGGTTCGTCGCGACCCTCGGCCGGTCCATGGCTCGCAACGTGGCCACGGCCCGCGAGCTCGGCCTGTTGCACATCCCCGACGACCGCCTGGTCGACATCGAAAAGGCCGGCACGTTGCGGCCCGAGCAGATCTGCATCATCAGCACGGGCTCTCAAGGCGAGCCCATGTCTGCCCTGGCCCTCATGGCTGCGGGCGAGAACCGCTACGTGAAGGTGGGCGAGGGCGACTTGGTGGTGCTCTCTTCGCACGCCATCCCGGGGAACGAGTCGGACGTCGGCAAGGTCATCGACGGCTTGTGCCGGGCGGGTGCCGAGGTGGTGCACTCCGGGCTGGCCGCCGTGCACGCCTCGGGCCACGCCATGCGAGAAGAGCTCAAGCTGTTGATATCCCTGGCCCGGCCCCAGGCGTTCATCCCCGTGCACGGCGAGTTCCGCCACCTGCTGCACCATGCCCGCTTGGCCTTGGAGATGGGGGTGCCCGAAGAGGGCGTCTTGTTGGCCGAGGACGGCGACGTGGTGGAGCTCAACGACGATGGCATCCAGTTCGTCGGGGAGGTGCCGGCAGGGTACCTCTATGTGGACGGCATCGTCGGCGACGTGGGCCCGGGGGTGCTCCGGGACCGGCGCCTACTGGCCGAGGAGGGCGTGGTTGTGGTCGTCGTCACCGTTGACGCCCAGAGCGGGACCGTGCTCACTGGCCCCGAGATCATCACCCGCGGTTGGGTCTATGCCCCCGAAGCAGAAAAACTGCTCGATGAGGCGCGCGAGGTGGTGCTGGCTGCGCTGGAGGAGCCACCGGACGCCAACCCGCTCGACTTCGAGACCCTGAAGCGCCGGGCCAGGCAGGCCCTGGGGCGCTTCGTGCAGGAACGGACCCGGCGCCGGCCCATGATCGTGCCGGTCGTCATGGAGGTGTAGGGCGCGGGCCCGGACGGGCCAGGGCCCCTCAGGCGTCCCCCTGTGACCACTGTGGCTGGTGTTAACCTTGAGGCTGCTGTGACTACCAAGACGGCTCGACCGGCCAAAGCCGCCCCTTCACCCCGGAGGGCGCCGTCACCTACGGGGGCCAAGAGGCCAGCTCGTCGTGGGCCACCGGCCGCGGCCCGGCACCGGCCCGAGGGGCCGCACTGGCTCCGGCGGCTGGGCTCGTTGGTGGAGGGCCAGTCGGACGACCTATGGGGGCTGGCGTTCTTGCTGCTCGGGCTGCTGGCCGCCCTCGGCACCTACTCGCAGCTGATCGGGCCGGCTGGGCGTGAGCTGCGCAGCGGGGCTGCGGACCTGCTGGGCTACGGTCGCTGGGCGCTGCCCGTGGCCGTGGCCGGCCTGGGTGGCTACCTGGTACGGGGCCGTCCCGGCTCTGAACCGGGACGGGTGGCCCTGGGGTTGGCCATGGCCTTGGCCTCCTTGGCTGGCTTGCTCCAGGTGCTGGTCGGCCGGGGTACGGTCCACCAGCCCCTGGGCACCATGGCCAAGGCCGGCGGCCTGGTCGGTGTGGGCGTCGGCATACCCCTGCGGGCCGGCTTGGGGGGATGGGGCGCGGGCCTTGTCTGCGGCGCCGCATTGTTCGTGGCCGGCCTCATCGTGACGGCCACGCCGGTGCGGGCGGTGGCGGGCAGCTTGCGGGCCCTGGGCAGGGCAGCGAGCCGGGCCGCCAGTAGGGCCTGGGCGGCTGGGCGGCCAGCGGCCCGCGCTGACCAGGGGCCCGGCCCGGCCCGGTGGTCCCCTGGGGCCAACAGCCCGTCTGTGGCCCACGGCGGGGAGGAGGGCGGCGGTGGCCGGGCGGCGGTGGCCGGGCGGCCCGCCCTGGTCCTTGGCCTGGCCGGTGCTGGGCCCGGGACGGTGGCCTTCGACCGGGCCGCGGGTGGGCCCGAGGCCGCCACCGGGGGCCGCTCGAGCGGGGTTGCCCGGGCCGAGGGTGCCGAGGCCGGGGATGTCGAGCCCGAGGGCATGGAAGCTGCCCCCCCGGCTGGGGCTGTTCACGGCCCGGCCGGCCAACCGGGGCCCGGCTGGCCGGTGCGGGGGACGGGCGGGGTGGGGGAGGCGGCCAAGCCCGAACAGCTGGCCATCGACCTGCGGCTCGGGGAGCCACCGCCGGCCCCATGGAGGCTGCCCCCGCTGGCGCTTTTGAAACGGGCCCGGCAGGCGGAGGTGGACCGGCGCCAGGTGGAGCTGCTGGGCGGGACGCTGCAGGAGGCGCTGGCGGCCCACGGCGTCGAGACCCATGTGACCGGGGCGACCGTCGGGCCGAGCGTCACCCGTTACGAACTGGAGCTGGCCCCCGGGGTGAAGGTGGCCAAGGTCACGGCCCTGCAGCGCGACATCGCCTATGCCATGGCCGCGGCCGACGTCCGCATCCTGGCCCCCATACCGGGACGGTCGGCCATTGGGGTGGAAGTGCCCAACCGCCAGCGCCAAACGGTGGCACTGGGTGACCTACTGGCTTCCCCGGAGGCGGGCACGGCGCGCCACCCCTTGGAGGTGGCGGTCGGGAGGGACATCCAGGGACGGCCGGTCCTGGTGAACCTGGCCGAGATGCCCCACCTCTTGATCGCGGGGGCTACGGGCTCGGGCAAGAGCTCGTGCATCAACTCGATGCTGGTGTCGGTGCTGGCGCGCGCCACCCCAGACCAGGTGCGCCTCATCCTGGTGGACCCCAAGCGGGTCGAGCTGGGCCACTACCAGGGCCTGCCCCACCTGCTGACCGGGGTGGTGACCAACCCCAAGCGGGCGGCCAACGCCCTGCGGTGGGCGGTCGAGGAGATGGAGCACCGTTACGACCTGCTGGCCGAGGTCGGCATGCGGGACATCACCGGCTACAACGCCGCCTACGACCGGGGTGAGCTGGTGGCCGAGCCGGCCAGCAGCACCGAGTACAAGCGCCTGCCTTTCATATTGGTCGTCGTGGACGAGCTCAACGACCTCATGATGGTCTCGGCCCGGGATGTCGAGGACTCCATCTGCCGCATCGCTCAGATGGCGCGCGCCGTGGGCATACACCTTGTGATCGCCACCCAGCGGCCCTCGGTGGACGTCATCACCGGCCTCATCAAGGCCAACATCCCCTCGCGCCTGGCCTTTGCCGTGTCCTCGCTGGCCGACAGCCGGGTGGTGCTGGACCAGCCGGGAGCGGAGCGGCTGATCGGCAAGGGGGACATGTTGCTGCTCACTGCCTCGTCGAGCGTGCCCCGGCGGGTCCAGGGAGCCTGGGTGGACGAGGAGGACGTCCGTAAGGTGGTGGCCTACTGGCGGCGCCAAGCTGCCCCGGACTACCTCGAGGGCCTGGAGGGGACGGACGGGCCGGCGGGCGCGCTGGCCGACGACGGCGGCGAGGAGGACGACAAGCTGCTGCAGGAAGCACTGGAGCTGGTCGTGCGCAGCCAGCTCGGGAGCACCTCCATGTTGCAGAGGAAGCTGAAGGTCGGCTTCGCCCGGGCGGGGCGGCTGATGGACCTGCTGGAGCAGCGCGGGGTGGTGGGGCCGTCGGAGGGCTCCAAGGCTCGGGCCGTGCTCATGAGCGTCGAGGAGCTGGACGGCCTCGGGAGGGGCCCTCGCTCCGGCCCACCCCGGGGCTCGGAGAGCCTCGGGGGCCTCGGGCCGGCCGGCGGGTAGTGCCCGACTGGGGCCCGGGGCGGGCCCGGGTGGCCCGGGCGCCGGCGTCGGCGGCCAACCTTGGCCCTGGCTTCGACACCCTGGCTGTCGCCCTGGGCCTGTACGTCGAGGTGGAGGTGTCCTACCGCCCCGAGGGCCTCCTCGTGGTGGCCGAGGGGGAGGGCGCAGAGCTCGGCTCCGGCCCCTCCCACCTGGCGGCTCGGGTTAGCACGTCTGTGGCTGGCCACGACCGGCTGGCCATAACCGTTCGCTCCGAGATCCCGGTGGCCCGCGGCCTTGGCTCGTCGGCTGCCCTGGCGGTGGCCGCTGCCGCCGCGGCTGGTGCCGAGGACCCCTTCAGCGTGGCCGCCGGCTGGGACGGCCACCCTGACAACGCGGCCGCCTCGGCCTTGGGCGGCTTGGTGGCGGCAGCTCAGCTGGCACGAGGCCCGCTGGCTCGCCGGTTGCCCCTCGACCCTGAGCTGCGCTTCGTGGTGCTGGTGCCCGACCGGCCATTGGAGACCGCCTCGGCCCGGGCCGTCCTGGACGAGGTCGTCCCCCGGGCCGACGCGGTGTTCAACCTGGGCCGGCTGGGCCTGTTGGTGGCCGGGCTGGCCGACCACCGGCTCTTGGTGGCCGAGGCCGGGGAGGACCGCCTCCACCAGGGCCAGAGGGCGGCACTTTTCCCCCAGGCGCCGGCCTTGCTGGCCGGCCTGCGCCAAGCGGGTGCCCTGGTCTCGTGCTGGTCCGGCGCCGGGCCCAGCCTCCTCGCCGTGTGCACCTCGGCCAGCGCCCCCGGCTTGCTGGGCCGCGCCAGCGCCCTCATGGCCGGCCACGGGGTAAAGGGCAGGGCCATGGTCCTGGAGGCAGACACTGCCGGCGTCCAGGCAAGGGACCTCTGAGCGGCCGGGCGCGCCCGGCGCCAGGGCACCGGCGGCTGGTGGCGGCTCGGCGGGCCCAGGGCTCAGCGTCCCCGGGCCCGGCCAGCCCCCCGCCGCGGCGAGGGCTGCCCGCTACGCTTGTTGAGGTGCCCCGGTACTGGCTCGAAACCTTGGGTTGCCCGAAGAACGAGGTTGACTCGGACAAGCTGGCGGGCCTGTTGGAGTCCGAGGGTTACCAACCCTCGCGGCACCCCAGCCAAGCCGACCTTGTGGTCGTCAATACCTGTGCCTTCATCGAGGCCGCCCGGGAGGAGTCGGTGGCGGCCGTGCTCCAGCTGGCAGCAGCCAAGAAGGACGGTGCCCGCCTGGTGGTGACTGGGTGCATGGCCCAGCGTTACGGCCAGGAGCTGGCCCGGGCCTTGCCCGAGGTGGACCAGGTGGCTGGCTTTGGCGTGCCGGTCCACTTAGCCAGCCGGCCCGGGGCGGGGCGGGGCGGGGCGGTAGCTGGCCGTCTCGAGCGGCGACCGCCGGTCCCGTCCTTCGACCTGCTCAACTTGCCCCGGCCGCCGGCGCAGGCCCCTTGGGCTTACGTGAAGGTGGCAGAGGGCTGCGACCGCAAGTGCGGGTTCTGTGCCATACCCCTGTTCCGCGGCCCGCAGAGGTCCCGGTCCCTGCCCGACATCGTGGCCGAGGTCGAAGCCCTGGGCGTGCAGGAGGTGGTCCTGGTGGCCCAGGACCCCGTCTCGTGGGGCCGGGACGCAGCCCACCCGGGCCGCGGCGGGGGGTTGGCGGAGCTGGTGAGGGCGGTCCGCGAGCGCGTCGAGCGGGTGAGGGCCCTGTACCTGTACCCCTCGGGCCTGACTGACGCCCTGGTAGGAGCCATCGCTGACAGCGGCTGCCCGTACTTCGACTTGTCCCTCCAGCACGCGTCTGGGCCCCTGTTGCGCCGGATGCGCCGGTTCGGGGACCGCCACCGCTTCGCTCGCCTTGTGGCTGACATCCGCCGCCGCCACCCCGGTGCCGTCCTGCGTTCCTCGTTCGTGGTCGGCTACCCGGGCGAGAGCGAGGAGGACCACGACCAGCTGCTGGCCTTCCTGCAAGAAGCACAGCTCGACTGGGCCGGGTTCTTCGCCTTCTCCCCCGAGGAGGGCACTTATGCCGCCGGCCTGCCGGACCAGGTGCCGGCGGCTTTGGCCGCGGAACGGGCCAGCGAGTGCACTGAGCTCCAAGACGCCATAACCGCGGAGCGGCGCAGCGCGCTCGTCGGGACGACCTGCCGGGCGCTGGTCGACGCACCGGGCCGTGCCCGCAGCTACCGAGAAGCTCCGGACATCGACGGCGTGATCAAGGTGCCAAGCCGTCTCCCGCCTGGTTCCTGGGTGGACTTGCTCATAACCGGTGCTGATGGCCCCGACCTGGTTGCCCGCCCCCTGCCGGTGCCTGGCGCGCCGGTGGCCGCCCAGGTGGGCGCACGGGCATGAGCGAGCCGGCACTGCCCGCCGCGACCCTCGAGCAGCCCACCAGTCGTGCTGAGGGCGGGCCGCTGCCGCCCCGGGGCCAGCGCTGGCAACTGCGCACCGCTGCCAATGGGGTCACCGTGGCCCGCCTGGCCTGCACACCGGTCCTGGTGGTGCTGGTCCTCCGGGCTACCCCGTCGTGGGACGCCCTGGCCTTGTGGGCGGTGCTGGCGGGGACCGATGCCGCCGACGGTTGGCTAGCGCGGCGGAGGGGCGCAACCGCTTCGGGGGCTTTCTTGGACCCCTTGGCGGACAAGGTGCTGGTGCTGGGCGCCCTGGTCGCCATGGCCGCTCAAGGCACCGTGACGCTTCTGCCGGTGGTGCTGCTGGCTGGCCGCGAGCTGGCCATGACCGGCTACCGGGTGGCGGTGGCCCGGCGGGGGGTGAGCGTCCCGGCACGCTTGGTGGCCAAGGCCAAGACCCTGGTCGAGTTCATAACCGTGGGCTTGGTGCTCCTGCCGGTCGCCTGGAGGGACCGCCCGCCCCTTTCCCATGCCGCCCTTTGGGCGGCTGTGGTACTGGCTTGGGCCAGCGGGGTGCAGTACCTGGTCGACAGCCGGGTCAGCCGGCGGGTGGTGGTGCCTGGTGGTTAGCTCGCCCGTGGGTGGCGGCGAGGCGGGGGAGGGCCGCCCGGGCTACGGGGAGGGCTACAGCTGCGAGGTCCTGGCTATCGGCACCGAGCTGCTGCTTGGCCAGGTCGTCGACACCAACTCGGCCTGGATCGGGGAACGGCTCGCAGCCGCGGGCATCTCGTGCTACTTCCAGGCCAAGGTGGGTGACAACCAGGCGAGGATCGTGGCCGCAATGAGGGCCGCCTTGTCCCGGGCAGACGCGGTGGTCTGCTGCGGAGGCCTCGGCCCGACCCCCGACGACATCACCCGGGAGGCGGTTGCCGAGGTGATGGGCGTGCCCCTGGAGCGGATCCCCGACCTGGAGGCGATGCTGGCAGGGCGCTTTGCCGGCAGGGAGGTGCCGGCCAGCAACTACCGCCAAGCCGATGTGCCCCGCGGCGCCACGCCCATATGGCCGACCACAGGCACCGCGCCGGGGCTCATCTGCCCCGTCGGCCCAAAGGTCATCTACGCGCTGCCCGGGGTCCCCGCCGAGATGAGGGAGATGCTAGAGCGCGCCGTCGTGCCCGACCTGAAGCGAAGGGCCCCTGACCAGGGCGTGATCTGCAGCCGGTACCTGCGCGTTTGGGGTGTCCCCGAGTCCAAGGTGGCCGAGTTGCTCGCGCCCCGCCTGGCCGCTTTGGAGGCAGTTGGCAACCCGACCATCGCGTTCTTGGCCAGTTCCACCGAAGGGGTGCGGGTGAGGGTCACGGCCCGGGCCGGGGGCACGCCTCCCACCCCCGCTGCCCCGGGGGCCCCTGGCCGGTCGCCCGCTGAGGCGCACCTGGCCCCTGCCGAGCGGGCCCGCCGGCTACTGGACGCCGAAGAGGCCAACTTGCGGGCGCTACTGGGGGAGGCGGTGGGAGGGGTCGACGACGAAGGCCTCGAAGTCAGCGTCGCCCGGTTGCTCCAAGACCGGGGGTTACGCCTGGCGGTGGCCGAGTCGCTCACCGGTGGTGGGGTAGCCGCACGCCTCACCAGGGTGGCCGGCGCCAGTTCGTGGTTCGTAGGCGGGGTGGTGGCGTACGCCGACCAGGCAAAGCGCGAGCTGCTGGGTGTCCGGTCGGAACGGGTGGTAAGCGAGCAGGCGGCCCGGGAGATGGCTGCCGGGGTTGCCCAGCTGCTGGGCGCGGACGTGGGCCTTTCCCTTACCGGGGTGGCGGGCCCGGCTGACCAGGAAGGCTGGCCCGTCGGCACGGTCTTCGTCGGCCTGTCCTACCCTGCCCCAGGCCAGGTTGCCGGCGCCCCCGCCCCTGCAGGCAGCCAAGCTACGGCCACCGTCCCGGCCAAGCCGCCCAGCACCGGCCGTACCACCAGCCGCGCCGTCCAGTTGTCGCTGCCGGGCGACCGCCAGCTCGTACGGGAACGAGCCGCCACCTCGGCGCTGGACTTGCTCAGGCGCCAGTTGTTGCAGGACCGGGCCTGAGCCCGCGAGGCCCCCGCACACGCACGCTCAGCCGAACCAGTGCAGGGAGTGCACCTCGGAGATGCGGCCCTCTATGTTGTTGCGCCGAGCAGTGAGCTCCTCGCGCTCTTTGCGCAGCTTGTCGACGTGCTCGGTGCACTGCCAGCTGACCGGCATGTCGAGCACCGCTTCGGCTTGTTGCTGGGTGTACAAGAACGGCGCAGCTCGCAGTGCCTGCATGGCCGCGTGCCGGCTGGAGCAGAGCTGCAAGGTGCGGTTGAGCTGAGCCACGCGGCCCAGCGCGTCCAAGAGGCCGTCCAAGACCTGGATGCGCTCGTCCACTTTCACCAGCTCGTCAGCGAGGTTCGGCGACGTCAAGTCGACGACCGCTGGCCATGACGGCCCTGAGGCGGGGGACGCACCTAGACCTGCCATACCCACCTCCCGTGAAGCGGCCGAGGCAGCCCCCTCGGCCCTGTGTACCTAAGCGGTCAGGTGATGCAACCAGTATCGCGCCTGGCCCCCGGGAACGCTATAGCCAAGTTCCCGGCCTTTTGCCGGCTGAACTGGTGCAGGTCACAGCCGGCCGAGGAGGGCCGGCCGAGGAGGGCCGGCGGGGGGGGTTGCGGGCTGGCTGGGGGGGTTGCCGGCCAAGGAGGGTTCAGTCGCCCAGCAAGATGGGGCTGGCCTCATCGTCGATGTCGATGTCGGTTGCCGCGGGCGCCGACTGGGCACCATTGGCAACCAGGCCAGCCTTCTGGCGAACTTTCTCCGAAACCTCGATCATCAGTTCAAGGTTCTCTGCCAGGAAAGCCTTGGCATTTTCGCGGCCTTGGCCGACCTGCTCGCCTTCGTAGGTGTACCACGCGCCAGACTTGCGTATTATGCCCAGGTCGGTAGCCACGTCCAGCAGCGAACCTTCCCGGCTGATGCCCTTGGCGAACATGATGTCGAACTCGCACTGCTTGAACGGGGGCGCGATCTTGTTCTTTACGACCTTGACCCGCGTTCGGTTGCCGATCACCTCGGCACCGTCTTTTATTGACTCCACGCGACGTATGTCCAGGCGGACTGAAGAATAGAACTTGAGCGCCCGGCCCCCGGGCGTCACCTCCGGTGAACCGAACATCACCCCGACTTTTTCTCGGAGCTGGTTGATGAATATAGCGATCGTCTTGGACTTGCTCAGGGTGGCCGTCAGCTTGCGCAGGGCCTGCGACATGAGCCTGGCCTGGAGGCCGACGTGGGCGTCCCCCATCTCGCCTTCGATCTCAGCCCTGGGGGTAAGGGCTGCCACTGAGTCGATGACGATCACGTCGAGCGCTCCTGAGCGGATGAGCATGTCGGTGATCTCGAGGGCCTGCTCCCCGGTGTCAGGCTGGGAGATGAGCAAGTCGTCGATGTTGACGCCAATGGCCTTGGCGTAACTGGGGTCCATCGCGTGCTCGGCGTCGATGTAGGCGCATATGCCTCCATTGCGCTGGGCTTCGGCCACCACGTGCATGGCCAGGGTCGACTTGCCCGATGACTCGGGGCCGAACAGCTCGACTATGCGGCCGCGTGGGAGGCCCCCGATGCCCAGGGCCAGGTCCAAGGAGAGCGCGCCAGTCGAGATCGCTTCGACCTGCATGTGGGTGTTCTCGCCCATCCGCATGATGGCGCCCTTGCCGAACTGCTTTTCGATCTGGCTTAAAGCCATCTCCAGTGCTTTGTCACGTTCCACCGAGACCGTCCTCTCGCTTGTGTCGTGGTCCTATGAGGTACTGGGGGCAACCTAGGACGAGGGTGTGACCGTTGCTCCTTCAGCTACGGCCTGCCGTGCCTGGCCTGCCTTTGCGCACCGGTCTTGCCTGGCCTGTCTTGCATGCCTGTAACTTCGCCTCCAGGCTAGCACCAAACACGCGTTCGGTGTGGGATTTTGTTGTCCGGCCCGGGGCAGGGCCGACAGGTTGAGGCCGGGGGTGGGCTAGGGACCGATGAGGCGGTGCACGCCCGGCCTGGGTGGGCCAGGGTACGGGCTCAGGAGCTGGGGCGCTGGCTGAGGTCTCGGGCTAGCGGGAAGCTGTCCACCACGCGGTAACGGGCGCCCTCAGGGTGGAGCTGGCTCTGGACGAGCGTGAGGCTGGTGACCGGCCAGGTCATGGCCAGGGGGGCCAGCAGCTGGGGAGCGCGCCGCAAGTCCACGCCGGTGCGGGCGCGAGCGAGGGTCAGGTGCCCTAGGAACTTCCTTGCCGGAGGGGCTTGCCCCAGGCGAGCGGTAGCCCGTTCAGTGGCGCGGGCGGCCAGGGCAAGGCCCTCCACCGGCCACACCACGAGGCCAGGGCCGAGGAAGCGAGCCCAGGGCCCACCCTGGGCCGTGAGCGGGCCAGCCAAGCCCGCCGCCACCCGCCGGAGGGCCTGGGTGGCGACCTCCAGTTCTCGTTCCGCGAGCTCACCGAAGAACCGCAAAGTGACGTGCCATTGGCCGGGCTGCGACCAGCGCAACCCCTCCATGGCCGGCCTGGGCAACTTGGCCAGTTCGTCGGCCACCTCGGGGGTAGGCCACACGGCGACGAAGCAGCGCACCGGTGGGCACGCTAGCAGCGGCTGTCGCGGTCGGTGCAGGCCGGCAGAGGTCGAGGGGGCCAGTAAGGCGGTGGCGGGGCCAGCGAGGCGCGGGCGCAGGCCGCCCCGGGAGCAGGCTGGCGGGGACCCGCTCAACCGGGGCGACCGGGGCTCATGATAGCCTGTCTGCCCTGCAAGGGCTCGCGGACAGCAGCTGGGCCCAATGTTGCCCAACCTAGGCCGGCTGCTGGTGGCGTGGACCGTTTAGGCTCTGTGGGGTGGCGCAGGCGAACGACGAGGTGGCGCAGGCGAACGACGAGGCAGCCCATGTGGCCGGCAGTAGCCTGCGCAGCGTGGGCGGGAGGAGCTCCGCCAGCCTAGGCAGCGGCGCCCCAGGCCCGGCCGGGGCGGGCCAGCCGCGACGTTACCTGGTGCGGACTTTCGGTTGCCAGATGAACGAGCACGACTCGGAGCGCATCGCCGGGCTCCTCGAAGCCGAGGGCATGTCCCCGGCCGGTAGCGTGGAAGAGGCAGATGTCGTGGTCCTCAACACCTGCTGTATACGGGAGAACGCCGACAACCGCTTGTACGGCAACCTGGGGCAGCTGCGTAGCCTGAAGCAGCGACGGCCGGGCCTGCAGATCGCAGTCGGCGGCTGCCTGGCCCAAAAAGACCGCGAGGCTGTGCTCCAGCGAGCTCCGTGGGTGGACGTGGTCTTTGGCACCCACAATGTCGGCCACGCGGGGGCGCTCCTGCAAAGGGCACGGGCGGAGGGGCCGGTGGTCGAGATCCTCGACGCGGCCGCCACCGACGCCGAGGAGTTCCCTTCAGCCCTGCCCGTACGCCGGGAACTGCCCTTTGCCGCTTGGGTGACGGTCCAGGTGGGCTGCGACAACCGTTGTGCATTTTGCATAGTGCCAGCGGTGAGGGGGAAGGAGTTGAGCCGGCCGTTCGGCGAGGTGCTGGACGAGGTGAGGGAGCTGGCTGCCCGGGGCACGGTGGAGGTCACCCTCTTGGGCCAGAACGTCAACTCCTACGGCCGGGACTTGGCCCTGGCGGCTCGGCGCCGGCCCGACTGGCGGGCGCAGGCCTACACGACCGGGCCCGAGTGGGCCGGTGCAGCCACCCCGAGGGCCAGGCCGCTGTTCGCTGACCTGCTGCGAGCCGTGGCCCGCACGGAGGGCATCGAACGAGTCCGGTTCACCAGCCCCCACCCGAAGGACCTCCGCCCCGAGACCATCGAGGCCATGGCCAGCGAGAAGGCTGTGTGCCCCCATCTGCACTTACCTCTCCAGTCGGGTAGCGACCGGGTGCTTTCGCGCATGCGCCGCGGTTACACGGCGGAGCGCTACCTCGAGCGGCTGGCGGCTGCCCGGGCCGCGGTGCGCGACTTGGCCGTCACCACCGACCTCATCGTCGGGTTCCCCGGCGAGACCGAGGACGACTTCGAGCGGACCCTGGAGGTGGTAGCCGAGGCGGAGTACGACAGCGCCTATACGTTCATCTTCTCTCCCCGTCCGGGGACGGAGGCGGCAGCCTGGGCCGAGCAGTTCGTGCCGGCCGACGTGGTCGCCGACCGTTTCGAGCGGCTGCGCCGGGTGGTCGAGCGCAGCGCCCTGCGCAAGCACCAGGCCCGCGTCGGCCTCTTGGAGGAGGTGCTGGTGGAGGGGCCAGCGAAAAAGGGAGGCCCAGGCATCGTGTCGGGCCGTACCCGGCAGGCCAAGCTGGTCCACTTCGCCGCTGAAGGCTTGCGGCCCGGGGCCCTGGCCGAGGTCCGGGTCGAGAGCGCGGGGCCCCATTTCCTGAAGGGCAGGTTGGAGCGCGTGCTGGCACAGCCCAGGTACCGCAGCCTCATACCGGTGGTCCCGGCCTGAGTGCACGCCCTGCCGGGCGCCGGGCCCAGCCGTCCCGGCCACCTCGCCCTGGTCGGCCCCACCGCCAGCGGCAAGTCCGCGCTGGCGGTCCAAGCAGCCAAGGCCCTCGGTGACGTGGAGATAGTCACGGCCGACTCCATGCAGGTCTACCGGGGCATGGACATCGGCACCGCCAAGCCCACGCTGGCCGAGCGCGCCGGCATAAGGCACCACCTGATAGACGTGGCGGAACCAGACGAGGAGTGGGGCTTGGCGCGCTTCATCGACGAAGCCGGCCGCGCCGTGCGCGACATAGAGAGCCGGGGCCGGCGCGCGCTTTTCGTTGGCGGGACCGGCCTTTACGTGCACGGCCTGGTCGACGGCCTCAGCCTTCCCCGCCGCCAGCCAGAGGTTGCCCGGGAGCTCGAAAGGCAACCGGCCAGCGCCCTCTACGCCCGGCTCATGTCCGTGGACCCGGTCGCGGCGGCGCGCATCGACCCGGGTAACCGCCGCCGCCTCCTGCGGGCCTTGGAGGTGACCCTGGGCAGCGGGCGGCCGTTTTCCAGCTACGGCCCCGGGGTGGCTGCTTTCCCGCCGACGACCTGGCGCCTGGCCGGAATCTGGCTCCCACGCCAGGAAGTCCGCCGCCGGGTCGAGGCTCGCTTCGCCCGGATGCTCGAGGCCGGGCTGCTGGAAGAAGTGAGGCAGCTGGCTAGCCGGCCCGGCGGGCTGTCCCGCACGGCCCGCCAGGCCCTCGGCTACCGGGAGCTGCTGGCCCACGTAGAGCTGGGCGTGCCGCTGGAGGAAGCTGTCCGCCTGGCGGTGGCCCGGACCCGCCGCTTTGCTCGCCGCCAACGGATGTGGTGGCGGCGCGACCCCCGCATCCGGTGGTTCGGTGCCACCCAGGACCCCATGGCGGTACTGCCCGCTTTGCTGGGAGAATGGGAGGCAGCGTGAAAGCGATGGAGACGGGCCGCCCAGCACAGCAGGCCAGGACAGCACGAGGTGCCGGCCCGTCGCGGCGGCTGGCCCTTTCCAAGTACGAGGGGTTGGGCAACGACTTCTTGGTCCTGGTGGCCTCCGGGAGCGATGCCGCCTTCGACGCGCAGCTGGCCCGGGCAGCCTGCGACCGCCACCAGGGCTTCGGTGCCGACGGGCTGCTGGAGCTGGGACCGGCGCAAGGGGGCGCGGACATCTCCATGCAGCTGCGCAACGCCGACGGCAGCGAGGCCGAGATGAGCGGCAACGGGCTGCGCTGCTTGGTGCACGCGGCCCTGGACGCCGGGGTGGCCAAGGCCGGCCCCGGTGACAGCATCGTGGTGGCCACGCCGGCCGGGCCTCGCCGGGTGACGGTCCACGACTACACCGACGGCTGGTTGTGGGCCAGTGCCGAGATGGGGTCCCCCGTGATCGAGCAGGGCGGGGAGATCTGCAACGTGCACGACGGGCAGGCCTTGGTGAACGTGGGCAACCCTCACCTGGTGGTCCTGGGCCCGAGCCCGGCCGGGCTGGACTTGGCCACGTTGGGGCCGGCCCTTGGCCGAGGCGAGCGCAACGTCGAGCTCGTGGCGCTCGGCCCGGGGCCGGACGAGCTGACCATGCGGATCTGGGAAAGAGGAGTGGGCGAGACCCGGGCCTGCGGGACGGGGTCGGTCGCGGCCGCCGTGGCGGCCCACCATTGGGGCCGGGTAGGCCGGAAGGTCACGGTCCACCAGCCCGGGGGGGCGGCCGAGGTCGAGCTCCGCCCCGATGGGGTGGCCCTGCTGTCCGGCCCCAGCCGGCGGGTCGGCCAGTGCTGGCTCGAGCTTTGAACCATGAGCCTGATCGAGCGCAGCTTCCGAGAAAAGATCGTCCTGGTGGGAGTGACGCACCCCGGGCAGAGCGAGCTGGAGACCGAGCGCCACCTGGACGAACTGGCCTTGCTGGTGGCCAGCGCGGGGGCCGACGTGGTGGCCCGTGCCCACCAGCGCCGGGACGCCCCCGACCCGGCTACCTACCTGGGGCGGGGCAAAGCCGAGGAGCTTCGGCTGCTGTCCGAGGCGCTGGACGCGGACACGGTGGTGTTCGACGACGAACTTTCCCCGGCCCAGTCCCGCAACCTGGAGAAGATCCTGGGACGGACGGCCATAGACCGCACGGCCGTCATATTGGACATCTTCGCCCAGAACGCCAGGACTGAAGCCGGTCGCCTGCAGGTGGAGCTGGCCCAGCTGCGCTACCGCTTGCCCCGGCTGAAGGGCCGGGGGGCAGCGCTGTCCCAACAGGCTGGCCGCATAGGCACCCGGGGCCCAGGCGAGACCCAGCTGGAGGTGGACCGTCGCCGGCTGGTCCGCCGGGTGCACAAGCTGGAGTCAGAGCTGGCTCAGCTCGCCCAGCGGCGCCGGCTCCAGCGCCAAGCCCGGCGCCGGGGCCAGCTGGCCTCGGTGTCCCTGGTCGGCTATACCAACGCAGGCAAGTCGACGTTGCTCAATGCCATCACGGGGGCTGGGGTAGTGGCCGACGAGCGGCTGTTCGCCACCCTCGACCCTCGGACGCGCCGTTTCGCCTTGCCCGGGGGCGAGCCGGCACTGGTGTCGGACACGGTGGGCTTCGTGAGGAAGCTCCCGCACCAGCTGGTGCAGGCTTTCCACAGCACGCTGGAGGTTGTGCTGGAGGCCGACCTGCTGGTCCACGTGGTGGACAGCGCCGGCCCTGACCCTGAGGGACAGCTGGAGGTGGTCCGGGAGGTGCTGGGCCAGATCGGTGCGTCCGGCATCCCCGAGCTGCTGGTGTTCAACAAGGCCGACATAGCGCCGGGTGCCGCTCGCGAGCTGGCCAGGAGCCACGCGCAAGAAGCCCCGGTGGTGCTGTGTGCCGCCACCGGGGAGGGGCTGGAGCGGCTCTACCGGGCCATGGCCGAGCGGTTGCGGGCGGGCAGCGAGGTGGTGGAGCTGTGCGTGCCCTACAGCCGGGGTGACGTCCTGGCCGCCTTGCACCGACAGGGCGAGGTGCTGAGCGAGACCCCAGCCGACGGCAGTGCCATGATGCTGGTCCGTGCCCGGCTGGGCCCCGCCGCCGCGGCGCGCTTTTCCGAGTTCAAGCCGTACGCAGTGGCGAGGGGCCCCAACTGAGCGGCTTCCAGCCCCCCACCTACCCCTACGAGCGCCTGGGGCCGCTGCGCGAGCTGGCGGCGCGGTTGGAGGGTGGGGCTGTCGACCTGTCCGTCGGCACGCCCTGCGACCCTCCCAGCCCGGCGGTCCTGGCCGCCCTGGCTGCCGGTGACGAGGACCGGTCGGTGCGCAGTTACCCGTCCTCGGCCGGCAGCGAGCCGGCGCGCCGGGCAGCTGCTGGCTGGATGAACCGGCGGCTGGGCGTCGAGGTGCCGGTGGACGCCCTTGCCCTTTGCATCGGGACCAAGGAGCTTGTCGCCGGGCTACCCGCCTGGTTGCACTTGAGAGACCCGTCGCGCGACACCGTCCTCTACCCCGCCCTGGCGTACCCGACGTACGAGATGGGTGCCCGGTTGGCCGGGCTGCGCCCGCTGCCTGTGCCTGTTGGCGAGGACTTCCGCCTGCGCCTGGAGGCGGTCGGGAGGGCTGATGCCGAGCGCGCCCTGGTGTTGTGGGTGAACAGCCCGGGGAACCCCGCCGGCCAGCTCGAAGACCTGGCGGCCGTGGCTGCCTGGGCCCGAGGAGCAGGTGTGCTCGTGGCCAGTGACGAGTGCTACGCAGAGCTCACCTGGGCCGGGCCGCCGCGTAGCATCCTTGGCCACGGGACGAGCCCCGGGGGCCTGGGCGGCCTGCTCGCGGTGCACTCGCTGTCCAAGCGCAGCAACCTGGCCGGGCTGCGCTTCGGCTGGTACGCGGGCGACCCTGCGGTCGTGGGCTACCTCAGGGAAGTACGCCAGCACGCCGGCTTCATGGTGCCTGGGGTCGTCCAGCGGGCGGGAGCGGCTGCGCTCGGTGACCAGGGCCATGCCGACGCCCAACGGGAGGCTTACCGAGCCCGCCTGGTCGTGCTGCAGCAGCTGCTGGGAGCCTTCGACGTGGCGGCGCCGCTGCCCGAGGGGGGGATATACTTGTGGGCCCCCGCCCCCGGGGGGGACTCCTGGGCGCTGGCCGAGCGCCTGGCGGCCGAGGCGGGCGTGGTGGTGTCCCCCGGTGAGCTCTACGGGGAGGCGGGCCGTGGGTACGTGCGGGTGGCAGCGGTTGCCCCCATGGAGCGCCTGGAGCTGGCGGCGGCGAGGGTCGCGGCCCGGCGGCGGTAGCGGCCCGGCCCGGCCGCCCGGTAGCTTCTTGGGGCGTGAAGCGGGAGCTGCGGGACCAAGTCGACGAGCTTTGGGCCAAGCGCGACAGCCTGAGCCCAGCCAGCACGTCCGAGGCGGAAGTGGTTGAGCAAGCCGTCGAGCTGCTGGACAGCGGCAAGGCCCGGGTCGCAGAGCTCGCTCCGGACGGGTCGGTGGTGGTCCACGAGTGGCTGAAGCGCGCCATCCTTTTGCTCTTCCGGGTGCGGGCCATCGAGGTGACCGAGCTCGGTCCCTTCGAGTACGCCGACCGGCTGCCGCTAAAGCGCGGGTTCAAAGAGGCTGGTGTCCGGGTGGTGCCCGGAGCCTCGGCCCGTTGGGGCAGTTTCATCGGCAAGGGAGCCGTGATGATGCCCAGCTACGTCAACATCGGTGCCTGGGTCGGGCCAGGCACCCTGGTGGACACTTGGGCGACCGTGGGCAGCTGCGCCCAGGTCGGCTCGGGCGTGCACCTGTCGGGCGGGGTGGGCATCGGAGGGGTGCTGGAGCCGCCCCAAGCGGCGCCGGTCATGATCGGCGACGACGCCCTCATCGGCAGCCGGTGCATGATCACCCAGGGGGCCCGGGTCGGCCCGGGGGCGGTGCTGGGTGAGGGTTGCGTCCTCAACCCCGGTATCCCTGTCATCGATGCCGAGACGGGCAAGGAACTGTCCCGGGGTGTCGTACCCCCCTGGTGCGTGGGAGTGGGGGCCACCCGGCCGAGGAGCTATGGCGGGGGGACGTTCGGCCTGCCCTGTGTGCTCATCGTCCGATGGCTCCCCGAGGGCAGGCGCCACTCCCGGGCCCAGCTCGAGGAGATGCTCCGTGACCACGGTGCCGGTGCCTGAACGCTCGCCTCGCGAGCAGCCCGTGCCCCAAGCCCGGCACCGCCGCCAGGCTGGGGCTCATGCCCCGTGGCATGGCTGGGACGAGGCGCATGCCCGATGACCGACCTGCTGGCGCTCACCGCCCAACTGGTGGCCGTCCCATCGGTGTCCGGGCGGGAACGGGCCATTGCTGGCTCGGTCGAGTCCTGGCTGGCCCCATTGCGGGGCTTGGAAGTCGTGCGGCTGGGGGACAACGTCGTGGCCCGTAGCAGCTTCGGCTTGCCGGTGCGGCTGGTGGTGGCCGGCCACCTCGACACGGTGCCCCCGGTCGGCGGCAACGACGTGCCCCGGCTGCAGGGCGACGTGGTGGCGGGGGTGGGCTCGGCCGACATGAAAGGCGGCCTGGCTGTCATGTTGGACCTGGCCCGGGCGGTCAGCTCTGCCCACCGGCCGGCCCTGGACGTCACCTTCGTGTTCTATGCCGCGGAGGAGGTGGCCCGCGAGCACAGCGGTTTGCTCGCTTTGGACCGGGCCCGGCCGGAGTGGCTAGTGGGGGACGCGGCTGTGGTCTGCGAGCCGACCGGGTGCGTGGTGGAAGCTGGTTGCCAGGGGGTCCTGAAGGCGACGCTGGCGCTGGCCGGCCGGCGAGCGCACGTGGCCCGGCCCTGGTCAGGCCGGAACGCCTTGCACCGGTTGGGGCCGCTGCTGAGCGCCGTGGGGTCATGGCCCGGCCGCCACGTGGTCATGGAGGGGTGCACCTACCGCGAGTCCCTGCAAGCGGTTGCCGTGCGGGGCGGGGTGGCTGCCAATGTGCTGCCCGACCTGGCCGAAGTTGACCTCAACTACCGCTTCGCCCCCGACCGGGACGTTGCCGGCGCAGCCCAGGCCCTCCGGCAGTTGCTGTCGCCGTGGACCGAGGAGGCGGACAGCTTCGAGGTGACCGACACTGCCCCTCCGGCCCCGCCTGGCCTCGGGCACCCGGTACTGGCTCGCCTGGTGGCCGCGGCCGGGGGCAGGGTGCAGGCCAAACTGGGCTGGACGGACGTGGCCTTCTTTGCCGAGCGGGGAGTACCGGCGGCCAACTACGGGCCGGGCGACCCCGAGGCGGCCCACACCCCGGGCGAGTCGGTCACCCGCGGGTCTTTGGACGAGGCCCGCCGGGTGCTGGGCCAGATCCTTGGCGTCTAGCCTTGTCTAGCCGCGAAATCGGCCAGCTCCTGGCGGCCAGGGGGGTCGGAGCCGGCCCGGGTGCAGGTGAGGGCGCTGGCCAGGACCGCTTGGGCAAGGGCCGCCTCCAGTTCGGCCTGGCCCATCCCCGCCAGGGCGGCGGGGTGGAGCAGGCCATGGTCGTACAACCAGGCGAGGAAGCCGGCACTGAAGGTGTCGCCCGCGCCGATGGTGTCCACCACCTCCACAGCCGGCGCGGCGACCTCCGCTCGGGCACCATTGCGGTGGAGCGCCAGTGCGCCCCGGGGCCCGTCGGTGACCACGACCAGCTCAGTGCCTGATGCCAGCCAGTGGCGTGCCGCCTCTTGGGGCGAGCGCCCGCCGGACACCACGGCCACGTCCTCGGTGCTCAGCTTGACCATGTGGGCACCGGTGAGGACGGCCCCGAGGTGCCGGACGTAACTGGCCACGTCGCCGATGAAGCCGGGCCGGACATTGGGGTCCACCGACACGACCACGTCCGTGCCCTGGCGGACGGCCCGCAGCCATTCGGCCACGACCGTGGCGCCCGGGGGCAGGGAAAGGGCGAGCGAACCGGTGTGGACGGCGGCCACGCCCTGGAGGCCGCCGGGTGCGACAAGCTCGTGGGGGTGCCATTGCCAGTCTGCCGTCCCCGGCCCGTAGAAGGTGTAGGAGGCCCTCTTGTGGTCGTCCAGGTTCACCACCGCGAGGGTGGGCGGTTCGTCGGCTTCCACTGAAGGCTCCAAGCTGACGTGGTTGAGCTCGAGGTTGCGGCGCAGCCAGGGGCCGAAGCCGAGGCGGGAAAGCCGGGCCGCGAAGGCCACGGGCACCTCCAGGCGGGCCAAGCCGATCGCCACGTTGGCCGGGCTGCCCCCGGGCATGGCCTTGAAGCACTGGCTCGTTCCCGCCCGCGGGGCACCCGGGCTGCGCTCGTCGCCTCTGGTCCCGAGGGGGGCGGGAGAGGTCGGTGCCAGGTCTACGAGGCACTCGCCGACCACCAGCACCCTTTTGCCCTTTGTTTGCCCTTCGGCCAGCCGGTTCGCCACAGGACCGACGCTAGCCGCGGGCGTGGCCGCGCCGTTCGGCCTATGGTGGCCCATGTGAGCACAGTTGCGCCTGATCTGCGCCCGGTTGAACTGGGCCCGAACCAGCCCCGCCAGTTCTACCGGGGCGGGGCCGCCATAGCCGAACTGCGGGGTAGCGCGCCGGGCGACGGCTTCCGCCCGGAGGACTGGGTGGCTTCGTGCACCACCCGCTACGAGCTGGCGCCCGACGGCCTGGCCCGCTTGCCCGACGGCCGGTACCTGCGGGATGCCGTGGAGGCGGAGCCGGAAGCCTGGCTGGGTCCCGAGCACCGGGCATACTTCGGTGCGAGCCCGGCATTGCTGGTCAAGCTGCTCGACGCCGGTGAACGCCTGCCAGTGCACTACCACCCTGACCGGTCCTTTGCCGCCCGCCACCTCGGTTGCCGCCACGGCAAGACCGAGGCGTGGGTGGTCCTGGCTGCTCGTGGCCCCGAGCCGTGCGTGTGGTTGGGGTGGCGCAAGGACGTGGAGGCGCCCGAGGTGGCCGGCTGGGTGTCGTCCCAGGACCGCTCAGCCATGCTGAGCAGCCTGAACAAGCTCACCGTGCGCCGAGGGGACGCCGTCTTGGTGCCGGCCGGCACCCCCCACGCCATCGGGGAGGGTGTCTTCTGCGTCGAGCTGCAAGAGCCCACCGACTTCTCGATCATGCTCGAGCACGAGGGCTTCGACCTAGGCCCGGTGACGGGCGACCTGGGGCTGGGGTGGGCGACTGCCCTTTCGTGCCTGCGGTACAAGGCGCTGACGCCCGCCGACATCGCTGCGGTGACCCGGTCCAGGGGTGAGGCTGCGGATGGGGTCGAGGACGTCCTGCCGCCCGCTTCCCGTCCCTATTTCCGGGCTCAGCGGGCCCAGGGGGGTGCGGGCGTGACCTTGGACGCCGCCTTCGCTGTCGTGGTCGTCGTCGAGGGGGACGGGCAAATGGCGGGCAGTGGCTGGGAGCTGTCGCTGCGCCGAGGGATGACGGTGGTGGTCCCGTACGCGGCCGGCCCTTGGACGGTCTCGGGGAAGGTGGAACTGCTCAGGTGCTTGCCCCCGCGGCCCGAGGATGCCGCCCAGGACGACCCGGCCCGCTAGGCCAGTCAGCTGGAGCAGGGGTGGGCGGGCAGAGCGGCAGCTGGCACGAGGCAGGTCGCCTCAGAGCCGGCGCAGCACGGTAACGACTTTGCCGTAGATGGACACCTCTGACGCGGGGAACACCAGCGGCTCCATGGCCGAGTTGGCCGGGAGAAGTGCGATGTTGCCGTTGCGGCGGGAAAAAGTCTTCACCGTTGCCTCCCCACCGGGTATGCCGGCCACCACTATGTCCCCTGGCTCGGCCGAAGACTGCTGGCGTGCCACCACGAGGTCCCCACTGAAGATGCCCGCCTCGACCATGGAGTCACCCCTCACCCGGAGCATGAAGAGGTTGCCGGTGCCCGTGAGCTCTTCGGGCAGGGGCAGCAGCTCCTCTATGTTCTCTGACGCCAGGACGTTGGTGCCTGCGGCCACATCGCCCACCAGGGGCACGTAACGCGGTGCTGGGCGTTCGATCGCGGCACCTGATGTGGAGTCGTAGCGGACTTCGATAGCCCGGGGCTTGGTGGGGTCGCGCTTGAGGTAACCCTGCTTTTGCAGGGTCTTGAGGTGGGCGTGGACCGTGGAGGTAGAGGCGAGGCCAACGGCTTCACCGATCTCGCGCACCGATGGCGGGTAACCACGCTCTCGCAGCTGTGCCGCAATGAACTCCAGGATCTCCCGACGCTTGCCGGTAAGGACGTCGCTCACTCTGCCTCCCAACGTCGACCGCACTGGGTTGCCCAGCCGGGCCAGGTAACCCGACCGGCCGGGGCAAGGGGCGTGCTCCTCGCCATGGTAGCCGCCCGGTGCGGCTGAGTCAAACATATGTTCCCGGGCTGCCTTGACATCGAACGAGCGTTCGCCTACGGTGAGGAGCGAACATACGTTTGTGGGAGGTGGCGATGGTTGCAGTCATAGCACCTGCCTCGGAGCAGCGGGGCGGCCGGCTCGCGTGCGCGCCGGTGCTGCCTGGGCCCAGCGGTGGGCCGAGCGGGCCGGCGCCCAGAGCCGCAGCCCGGCACGCCCGAGGCCGGCGGGGGCCTGGGCGAGCACGGTTGTGCGCCCGGTGGGCCATGGCCGTATTGCTGCTGGCCTGTTTTGCAGCCCTCGGAGCCCTGGTGTGGGCACGGGCAGAGCATGCCCTGTCCGGCGGGGACGGTTGGGGGCGGGGACCTTGGGGCTGTCGCGCCGGTGGGGCCTTGGCCGGCCCGGGGACAGGCTGCGAGCACGTCTACGTGGCCCGGCCAGGGGACACGATCTGGTCCGTTGCCGTCCGCTACGGCGGAGGAGGCGACCCACGGCCGCTGGTTGACCAGCTGGAAGCCGAGATCGGTGGAGGTGTGCTCCAACCTGGCCAGCAGCTGGTGCTGCCGTGAGCTACTACCGGCCCGGGCGCTATCGTCGGTTTGGTGCGTTGCCCCTGGTGCTCCGGCCTGGAAGACAGGGTGATCGACTCCCGTACGGCTGAGGACGGCGCCGCTATCCGCCGCCGGCGGGAGTGCGTGGACTGCGGGCGGAGGTTCACGACCTACGAGCGGCTGGAAGAAGTCCCCTTCGTGGTCGTGAAGCGAAGCGGCCAGCGTGAGCCATTTGACCGGGCCAAGGTGGTCAACGGGATGCGCGCCGCGGCCAAGAACCGGCCCCTGGACGACAGCACCCTGCAACGCATCGCCGCCGAGGTTGAAGAAAGCCTTCGCCTTGAGGGACCGGAGGTCTCCAGCCAGCAGGTCGGGCTGGCGGTCCTGGACGCCTTGCGTGGTTGCGACGAGGTCGCGTACCTGCGTTTTGCCAGCGTGTACAAGGGTTTCACAGAGGCCGGCGACTTCCAGCGTGAGGCTGGCCTTTTGACCAAGTTCTCTGCGCCTGGGCCGGTGGTGCAAGCCCAGCCTTAGGCCGGGCCCGGGGACCGCCTGTCCCCCTCCCGTTGAGGCAGTGCTACTAGGGTTGTGGTGCAGGCGCGCCTCGGGTTGCCCGAGGACGGTGTGATAATGCGATGGCAAAGGGGAACGATAAATGCGCGTAGGTGTGCTTACGGGCGGGGGCGACTGCCCCGGTCTCAACGCTGTGATCCGTGCGGTTGTCCGCAAGGGTGAGATGCATTATGGCGACGAGCTCATTGGGTTCGTCGACGGCTGGCGCGGCGTGATCGAGGGCGACACCATGCCCTTGGACGCGGAGAAATGTGCAGGTATCCTCGCTTTGGGCGGGACAATACTGGGGACCAGCCGCACCAACCCCTACAAAGTAGAAGGGGGTGCCCAAAAGTGCCTGGCTACCCTCGCCAGCAAAGGGGTGGACGCCCTGGTTGCCATTGGCGGCGACGACACGCTCGGCGTGGCCAGCAAGCTCAGTGCCGAAGGCGTGGCCGTGGTTGGAGTGCCCAAGACCATCGACAACGACCTGTCGGCCACGGAGGTCACCTTCGGTTTCCACACGGCTGTCCAGATCGCCACGGAGGCCATCGACCGGCTGCTCACTACCTCGGAGTCCCACGGCCGGGTCATCGTCTGCGAGGTCATGGGCCGCCACGCCGGGTGGATCGCGACCTACGCGGGCATTGCCGGTGGCGCCACTGATGTGCTCATCCCCGAGGAGCCCTTCGACGTGGAAGAGGTGTGCCGTAACGTAAAGTCCCGCCGCTCCCGGGGCCGCACCGGTTGCGTGGTGGTCGTGGCCGAGGGGGCCACCCCCAAGCAAGGCAGCTTCAGCGTGGTGTCGGGCGAGGTGGACCAGTTCGGCCATGTCCGCCTCGGGGGCATCGCCAACCAGCTGGCCGAGGAGATCGAAAAGCGCACCGGGTTCGAGACCAGGGCGACGGTGCTCGGCCACATCCAACGGGGGGGCACGCCGACAGCCTTCGACCGGGTCCTGGCCACGCGCTTTGGGATAGCCGCCATCGACGCCGTCCATGACGGCGGAGCGGGGATGATGGTTGCCCTGCAGGCCGACCGGGTCGTCCGGGCACCCCTGTCGGCCGGAGTGGGTGAACCCAAGCTCGTGGCCCACCAGTTCTACGAGGAAGTAGCCAAGCCGTTCTTCGGCTGAAAGCCGGCCCCAGCCAGGGGCGGGGCGCTCAGCTGAAGCCGGCGGCAGCCTCGGCCTTGGCCAGCAAGGCACCGAGGTTGTCGTGGATCTCGGGGACGGAGGCGACCAGGGTACGCCCTCTGGCCAAGGTCACCATTGCTCCTGCCTCCTGGCAGATGAGGCTGCCGGCCGCCCAGTCCCACTCGTTCAGCCAGGACTCGTAGTAGGCGTCAAAGCGGCCGCCGGCGACCCAGCACAGGTCGATGGCGGCCGAGCCGAACCTCCGGATGTCCCGGACGACCGGCAACAGCCCGGCGACCACTGCCGCTTGTTGGGCGCGCTGCTCAGGGCGGTAGCTGAAACCAGTGGCCACCAGCGCCGTCGCCAAGCTGCTGCAGCCAGGACGCACGTGGCAGGGCTCGCCATTGCACCAGGAGCCTCGTCCGGCAACGCCCAGCCAGGTCTCGTGGTGGCAGGGGTCGACGACCACGCCCACGACGCTGCGGCCTTTCCACTGGGCGGCGAGCGAGACCGAGTAGGCAGGGACGCCGAAGAAGAAGTTCGTGGTCCCGTCCAGGGGGTCCGCGACCCAGCGCACGTCGGAGCGACCGGGGTACGAACCGCCTTCTTCGGCCAGGAGCGAGTCCTGGGGACGGGCTTGGCGGAGGGACGCCACTATGTACTGCTCGGAGGCCCGGTCAGCCTCAGAGACCAGGTCGGTCGGCGACGACTTGGTGCTTACCTGAGAAAGTAGGGCAGCCGAGTAACCAGCCAGCACCCCGGCTGCTCCCGTGGCGACGGCGAGGGCAACGTCCCTCAGCTCGTCGAGCAGGGCGTCGGCCGGCAAGTCAGGGGAGGGCTCGGGGTTCTCGTTTCCGGTCACCCCGGTCTTCTAGCGCAACTCGCCGTGCCCTCGCACACTGCCCACGTCCTGGCCGCACCATGGCTGGTTGGCTCCCCCGCCTGCCGGGTGGGGCGGCCGGCTGGGCTCCCCCGCCTGCCGGGCGATGGCTACGGGGCCACCCGGCCTGTCCAGGGCCAACTGGCGGCCAGGTTGCCCGGCGGCACCGGCCTGCCCAGCAGGTACCCCTGGGCGATGTCGCAGCCCATCTGCCTGAGCGCCTCCAACTGAGCGCCGGTCTCCACCCCTTCGGCGACGACCTTGAGGCCCAGCGAGTGGGCGAGGCTGATCACGCTGGAGACGATGGCTGTGTCCTGGGCGCCCTGGCCCACGCCACCTACGAACGCCTGGTCTACCTTCAGGTAGTCGACCGGGTAGCGGCGGAGGTAGAGGAGCGACGAGTACCCGGTGCCGAAGTCGTCGATGCTCAGCTGCACCCCCAAGTCGTGGAGGGCAGCCAGTGCCGCCATAGCGCCGTCGGCTTCGTCCATGAGGGCGGTCTCGGTCAGCTCCAGGCACAGGGCGGCAGGGCTCAACCCGGACTGGTCCAGGGCTTCGGTCACCTGGCTGACCAGGTCGGGCAGGGCCAGCTGCTGGGGGGACAGGTTGACCGAGACCTGCGCCGGGCCACTTTGGTCCCGGGCCCACTGTGCCGCTTGGCGGCAAGCTTCCCCCAGTGCCCACTGGCCCAGAGCGGCGATGACCCCGGTCTCTTCGGCCAAGGCGATGAACTGGGCCGGCCCGAGGAGCCCTCGGGTGGGGTTCTGCCATCTCATCAAAGCTTCAGCGCCGGCACATTGGCCGGTGGCCAGCTCGACTTCGGGCTGGTAATGGAGGCGCAGCTCGCCTCGCTCCACCGCCCGGTGCAGGGCGCTGGCCAGCTCGGCCCGGGCGGTGACGCGCTCTCGTATCCCCGCGTTGAACACCTCGTAGCGCCCCCCACCGGCCAGCTTGGCTTGGTGCATGGTGGCCAGCGCGTCGCGGAGCACCTCTTCGCCGGCCCGCGGCCCGTCAGCCAGTACTATGCCGGTGCTGGCCGAAACGAAGACCTCCTGGCTGTCCGCCAAGACAGGAGCGGCCAGCACCCCTTCGACCCGGCCGGCCAGGCCTATAGCCTCGGTCTCGCCGCCCAGGCTCTCGCAGACTATGGCGAAGTCCGCCGCCCCGACCCGTCCGAGGAGCTGCCCTGGGCCAGTGACGGACCGTAGCCGGTCGGCCACCTCGGTCAGTACCCGGTCGCCGGCGCGGTGCCCGTGAGCCTCGTTGATGTCCCTGAAGCGGTCCAAGCCGCAGAGGACCACGCCCATCGGCCGCCGGGCAGAGGCGTGCGCCGCGCTCTGCTCGATGTAGTCGAGCACCACCGCCCGGTTGGGGAGGCCGGTCAGCTGGTCACGCAGGGCGACCTCCCGGAGCTGGCGTTCGTACGCCCGGCGTTGGGTTATGTTCTCGGCCATGACGAAGCGGGCAGGCCGGCCCTGGAACGTCAGCTGGTGGGAGGTGACCTCCACGTCGATCAGCTCCCCGCTCTTTTTCCGGTGCCGCCAGGGGCCGGAGCGCTCGATGACCGGCGCGCTGGCGACAGCAGCTTCCAGGGCGGCCAGGTCCTCTGGGGGGCGTATGTCGCGGATGGTCATGGACAGCAGCTCTTCCCGGCTGTAGCCGTAGCTGGCTACCGCCGCGTCGTTCACGGCCAGGAAGCCGAGGGTCTCGGTGTCGTAGACCCACATGGGCGCGGGGTTGTTGGAGAACAGGTGCCGGTAGCTGTCCTCGGCGGCCTGCCGCCGGGCCAGTTCGGCGTCGACGGAGGACACCAACGCGTTGAAGCCGTCGGCCAGGACCGCCAGCTCCGCCGGCCGACGCACCTCCACTGGGGGGGTAGGGCGGCCTGATGCCCGGGCCTGTTCGGCGGCGGCCAGGCTCCTCATCGGCAGGGTAACCCGTCGGGTGACCGTCAGCGCCGCGCCCGTGCTGGCCAGCAGGCCCACAACGATGATGAAAAGTTCGTCGCGCGACGTGGACCGGGCGGGGGCCATGGCCTCCGCCTGGTCGTAGCCGGCGTAGACCCTCCACCCCAGCCCAGCCACCCGGGCCTCGCCGTAGGTCCGCCAGCGGCCGTCCACCCCCCGCCGGACTGCCGCAGTGCCGGCGGCCGAGAACGGCAGGCCGGACAAGCTGGCGTCGGCCCAGCGGGCCGCGCCGAGCGAGCGTGCCAGGGACCTGGTGCCCTGCGGGTTGGTGACCAGGAGCTCCAGCCGCTCCGGCCCGGCATAGAGGCGGCCTAGGCCGAGCCCGAGGCCTTCCAAGCTCAAAAAGCAGGCCACGGTGCCACCACCCGGGACGGCAACCGCGTCCACCACCACCGGTCGGGACGTCGCCGGGTCGAGGAAGGGGCCGAAGACCTGGGGTGTGGCGCTGGCCCTACGCAACCACCGGGCGCCCGCGTAAGCGCGCCCGGGCTGGCCGGCCAGGGACGAGCACGCGACCGTCCCGTCCGGCCGCAGCACGTCCAGGTGGCCGGAGCTGAACGGCCCAGCACCGCCGAAGTCGAGGCTGCAGCCCCGCTCGAAGGCTTCCGGTAGCCCCGGCGTCAGGGCCAGTTGCTGGACCTGGGCACCCACCAGGTTGAACGCGTTCGAGACCGCCCTGGCAGCCTCGGTTGCGGCGAAGCGGGCCTGGGCAAGGGCTGCCTTTTCGGCTTCGCTGGTGCCCCGCAGCCGCCCGTAGGCAACCTCGGCGCCCGCAGTGACGACGAAGAGGGCCACCAGCGTTGCTATGTAAGCGGAGACCGGCCAGGGCCGCCTGGTGGCCCTCACTCGGGCCGCCCCCGGGGAGGCGCCGCCGCATGGCGGCCCGCCAAGCGGCCCTGCCACTGTCCATCGCAGCTCAACTAACAGCCCTTGTCAGTTAGGCAGTCCTAATGTCCCCATCAGTGTGCGCTCTGCCACAGCTTGCGTCAAGGGCCCTTGCCGGTTGTGCGCCGGGTGGGGCGAGCGCAGGACGGGAGCCTTGAGGAGGTACGCAGGGACGGTCGTGCCCGCGCAGTAGCGTCTGGGCGTGCCCTCAGGCTCACAGCCGGCCGGCGCCGGTGCACCCAAGGTGGCGCTCGCCATCTACGCCCACCCTGACGACCCCGAGGTGTCCTGCGGGGGCACCCTGGCCCGTTGGGCCGCGTCTGGCAGTGAGGTGCACGTGTGCATCTGCTGCGACGGGGACAAGGGCTCGCTCGACCCGGCCGTCAGGGCTGAGGACCTGGTGCGCAGGCGTCGCCAGGAGGCGGAGGCCGGAGGTGCGGTGCTGGGGGTCAAGGCCCACCACTGGCTTGGCTACCCCGACGGTGAAGTCGAGAACACCGCCGAACTGCGCGGGCGCCTGGTCGCCCTGCTGCGCCAGCTCCGCCCGGAGGCGGTGGTTGCCCCCGACCCGACCGCCGTGTTCTTTGGGGCCAGCTACCTCAACCACCGGGACCACCGGGAGGTGGGCTGGGCCGTGATCGACGCGGTGGCCCCTGCAGCAGCCAACCCTCGCTACTTCCCCCAAGCCGGGGCGGCCCACAGCGTGGGCGCGCTGTACCTGTCGGGGACCCTCGAGCCCGACGTCTGGGTGGACATAACCCAGACGATCGATGCCAAGGCCGCGTCTTTGGCCTGCCACGCCTCGCAGCTGGGGGAGGGCGGGGAGTGGCTACGCAAAGTCGTCCGCCAGCGGGCCGAGGAAGCCGGCCGCCGGGCTGGTGCCCGTTACGCTGAAGCCTTCCGGCTGGTGTCCCCCCGATGAGCTCGAACAGGCCCAGGGTGGTGCTCCATGTCGACATGAACGCGTTCTTTGCCTCGGTAGAGGTGAAAGAGCGCCCTTGGCTGGCGGGCCGGCCGGTCTTGGTCGGGGGCACCGGCCGGCGGGGAGTGGTGGCTTCGGCCAGCTACGAGGCGAGGACGTGCGGTGCCCGCTCAGCCATGCCCATGGGCCAGGCGCGCCGCCTGTGCCCGCAGGCCGTGGTGCTGCCGGGCAACTTCGAGCTCTACCACAGCTACAGCCGGCGCCTGCACGAGGTCCTGGCCCGCTTCAGCCCCCTGGTGGAGGCAGTGGGGCTGGACGAGGCCTACTTGGACGTGAGCGGGGCCGGCGGGCTGTTCGGGCCACCCGAGGCGATGGCGGCATCGGTCCGCCAGCAGGTGAGGGCGGAGCTGGGCCTCGACTGCTCGGTCGGGGCGGGCCCGAACAAGCTGGTGGCCAAGCTGGCGTCGAAGGCGGCCAAGCCCCGGGCCTGCCGGGGCCGGCTCCTGGCGGGGCCAGGCATAGTCGTGGTCGCCGAGGCCGAGGTGCTCGACTTCCTGCGGCCGTTGCCAGTGGCGTCGTTGTGGGGGGTGGGCCCTGCCGGCGCTGCCCGCCTGGCCAGGTTGGGCGTGACCAGCGTGCGCCAGGTGGCCGCTCTCAGCCCCGGGGCCCTGGAGGCGGCCCTGGGCAGGGTAGCCGGGAAGCTCCTGCACGAGCTTGCCTGGGGGAGGGACCCCCGTCCTGTACAACCGGGCCGTCCGGCCAAGTCGGTAGGGCGCGAGGAGACCTACGCGTACGACCTCGTGAGCGCGGATGAGATGCGCCTCCGGGTGGCCCGCATGGCCGACGCCGTAGCCAGCCGGGTGAGGCGCAGCGGCCAAGCCTTCCGGACGGTGACCCTGAAGGTCCGCTACGCGGACTTCACCACGGTCACTCGGAGCCACACCTTCCCGGCGCCCCAGGTGAGCGGCCCGGTGCTGGCTGGGCAAGCCGAGGCACTGCTGGGGGGGCTCGGCCCTGCCGGCGGCGTGCGCCTGCTGGGGGTGAGCGCCTCCGGCTTGGTGCCGGCTCAGGCCTGTCCTGGCCACCAGCTGGAGCTGGGCCTGGCGCTCCCGGGCCAGAGCAGGGCCGAGGCGGCCTGGGCGCGGGTGAGCGCGGCGGTGGACCAGGTACGGGCACGCTTCGGGGACGAGGCGGTTGCCCCCGGGTCGGCCTTGGCCCGGGCCGCACCCCGGACCGGGAAGGGCAGTGCGCCAGCTCGGGAGGGGTGACTGCGCCGGTGGCGGCTCGCCCGCCGGGTGGGTGTACCCCAGGTCGGGAGGGGTGACTTGACGGGCGGGCTCAGGTTGCTTAGCCTCCGGGCTGGTCGGTCTGATCCGGCCGTTTCGGTCTGATCCGGGTAATCTAGAGGAGCTGCACACAAGGGGTGCTATGGGCTCTAGGGGTGGCAAGGGGCGCCGATGAGGTCCTCGGGAGGCTGGCCACGTGGGCTTACCGCACCGCGGCTTGCCTCCCTGTTACCGGCCGGGCCTCAGGCCCTCCCACCCGCAGCACCTCGTCCATCTGGAGGCAGAAGGCCACCGGCCCGAGAGGGCTGAGCGCCTAGGCCCCCCTGCGGGCCAGTAAGCAAAGATAGGAGCAGGTACGAACATGGTGAAAAGCATGAGATCGGCAGTGGTCCGGTCGGTAACCGTTTTCACAGCGGCTGCCCTGGCCGTCCCGCTGCTGAGCTTCACACCGGCTGGGGCGTCCAAGACCCCCTCGGACACCACCTTCCCACGCAACGAGACGCTGTACACGAGCGGCACCTTGTGGGGCTCACCGGGCAACTTCAACCCGCTGGACGCGGGCGCCCGGGACACGGGCACCATGGGGTTGCTCTACGAACCGTTGTTCCTCTATGACCCGATCCACGGCAAGTACATCCCCTGGCTTGCCACCAGCGGGTCGTGGAGCGGCAGCAACTACACGATCCACGTGCGCAACGGCGTCAAGTGGAGCGACGGCTCGGCGCTCACCGGTGCCGACGTGGCGTACACCATCAACCTGGCCAAGACCAACCCGGCTGTCCCCTGGAGCAACCTGGTCCAGGTAGGGCTCAAGGGGGCGACGGCGGCCGGCAACACGGTCACGGTGCACTTCTCGAGCCCGCCGCCCTACACCGCCTGGCAGAACTTCTTGTGGAACCAGCCGGTGCTCCCGGCCGCCGTGTGGTCCAAGATGTCTGCCACTGACCAGGTGAGCGGCACCAACCAGGCCCCGGTGAGCAGCGGGCCCATGGTGCTCGTGCCCGGCCAGACCTGGAGCAGCAGCACCCAGCAGACCTGCTACCAGGACAACCCCAACTGGTGGGGCACCAGCCAGCTCGGGCTCAGCTTCCACTTCAAGTACCTCTGCGACGTGGTCAACTGGTCGAACAACATCGGCCTGACTGCTTTCCTGCAGGGCAACTACGACTGGAGCAACAACTTCCTCCCGGGCATCAACGTGCTCATGAAGGTCGGTGGCTACAAGCAGATCAAGACCTACTACCCGACCGTGCCCTACATGCTGTCGGCCAATACCGCGTGGCTCGAGATGAACACGCAAAAGGCCCCCATGAACAACGTCTGGTTCCGCAAGGCCGTGGCCGAGGCGATCAACCCCTCGGGCATCACCCAGGGTGTCTACGCCGGCATAGTGCAGGCAGCCAACCCGGTCGGCCTGCTGCCCAACCTGAGCTCGTGGGTGGACCAGAGCGTGGTGGCCAAGTACGGCTTCAGCTACAACCCGGCCCAGGCCAAGGCTGACCTGGCCAAGTCGGGCTACAAGGGCCAGAGCCTGACCATCGCGGTGCCCAACGGCTGGACGGACTGGATGGCCGCCATCCAGGTGATCGCGGCCGACCTCGACTCCATCGGCATCAAGGTGCACCCCGTGTACCCGAGGGTCGGTGGGGTCATCCCGCTCACCGGCATGGGCAACTCCTCGAGCTACACCGCCTTCGACATGATCATCGACAACAACGCCGGCCCCGACTCCACTCCGTGGAGCTACTTCAACCGGATCTATGCCCTGCCCATAGGTGGTAAGAGCAACGAGGAAGCCGCCGGCCTCAACCTCGAGCGCTTCAGCGACCCGACCGCCTTCAACCTGGTCAAGAAGGCGGCCGTCACCCCGCTGTCCAACACGGCGGCGCTGAAGAGCATCTACAGCCAGATCGAGGCCCGCTTCCTCCAGGACCTGCCGGAGATCCCGCTGTGGTACAACGGCGCTTGGTTCCAGGGCAACACCACCTACTGGAAGGACTACCCGTCGGCCAGCAACCCCAACGACCAGTACACGCCAGTCATGTGGGGAGGCTGGCTGGGGGCCATGACCACGGTCTACGCCCTGGCCCAGCTCCGGCCCGCGGCCTAGGCCAACCCTAGGTAGCTAGTTAGTTCGTTAGAGCACCGAGCGGGCCCACCGTCCTAGACTGGGAACGGTGGGCCCGGTGCTTTAAGCCCGGCCCGCAGAGGTCGGGAGCCGCCTGGACGAGTTGTCAGCAGCGTCGAGCAGGGGAGGTCAGTTGAGGCGCTACTTCGCCAGGAAAATAGGCATTTACATAGTGGCGTTCTGGTTCGCCGGCACGGTCGATTTCCTGGTCCCGCGCCTGATGCCTGGTGACCCGGTCCAGAGCTACCTCAGCAACTTCATCGGGGCGAACACGACCGTCACCCAGTACCGGGCGATGTACAGCGCGTTCGCCAAGGCGTTCGGCCTGAACGTGCCCTTGTGGGACCAGTACTGGCATTTCTGGGACGGCGTGCTGCACGGGCATATGGGGATCAGCATCTCCCAGTCGAGCCTGCCGGTGACCAGCGTGATCCGGGGAGCCGCCATCTACTCACTGATCCTGTTGGTGCCCGCCATAGTGCTGGCCTATGTCCTGGGCAACCGCATCGGGGCGATGGCCGCCCGGCGCAAGGTGCTGGACAACACCGTGCTCCCCATCGGCTACCTTTTCCAAGCTTCGCCTTACCCCTGGCTGGCGTTGGCCGTGGCCTTCTACTTGGGAGCGGTGGCGCACTGGTTCCCCATTGGCAGCGGCTACGCCCAGAACCTGCTGCCCAGCTGGACCAACTGGCATTTCATAGTGAGCGTCATGTACCACTGGTTCTTGCCGTTCCTCACCGTGTTCCTGGTCAGCTTCGGGGGCTGGGCCATCGGTATGCGCAGCCTGGTCATCTACGAGCTGGAGACCGACTACGCCCGCTACCTGAGGGCACTCGGCGCGTCCCAACGACTGGTGCGGCGCTACGCCTACCGCAACGCCGCCCTCCCTCAGCTGTCCGGCCTGGCCATCCAGCTCGGGACGGTCATCGGGGGCAACGTAGTGGCGGAGGTCGTGTTCCAGTACCCGGGCCTGGGGCACCTCATCTTGCAGGCGGCTGACAGCCAGGACTATTTCCTGCTCATGGGCATCTTCTTGTTCATAATCATCGGGGTCCTGGTGGCCAACTTCGTGATCGACATCGCCTACGTCATGATCGACCCGAGGACCCGCCTGGCCATGCAAGGAGCACAGGCATGAGCGCCAACCCCGGCCCCGCCCGTGCCGCCGGGAGCAGCACCCCGGCCCCGGTGGCGACCGGTTCCCCGGGTGAGGAGCTGGACGAGCTGCCCAGCGCGGCCCCGGCCCCGCAGGGGCCTGGTGAGCGGCTGGAAAAGGGTGCACTGGCCGGGGCACAGGCGGCACCGGTAGCCCCTACGCCGACCCTGGCTGCGGGGGCGCCAGCGGTGCGGCTCGGGCGCCAGCGCTGGGAGTTCCTGCACTACGCCCTGCGCAACCGCAAGCTCGTCTTCGGCTTTTCCGTCGAGCTGGTGTTCGTCCTGGCGGCCATCTTCGGCCCCCTGGCCGCCCCCTACAGCTCTGCGGGGGACTCGTCGTCCGCCGGCGTCCCGCTGAAGGACCAGTGCGCAGCCTTCTTCTGCGCCTCCGGGATGACCACCCACCCCTCGGCCCACCACCTCCTCGGGATGACCTACTTCGGTGGGGACGTGCTGTCCATAATGCTGTACTCGCTGAGGGAGACCTACCTGGTCGGCTTCCTGGGGGCGCTGTTCGCCGGCATCATCGGCCTGGCCCTGGGGTTCACCGCCGGCTGGCGGGGCGGTTGGCTCGACGACATCTTGCAGTTGTTCACCAATGTCGTGATCACCATGCCGGCCCTGGTGCTGCTGATCGTCATCGGTGCCTACGTGAAGATCCACTCCCCCCTGTTCGAGGGGATATTCATAGGGGCGACCAGCTGGCCGTGGGTAGCCAGGGCCGTACGGGCGCAAACCTTCACGCTGCGTGAGCGGGACTTCGTGGACCTGGCCCGGTTGTCGGGCAAGGGGGGCGTGAGCATCGTGCTCAAGGACATCGCCCCCAACATGGCTTCGTACCTGTTCTTGGTGTTCATCTTGCTGTTCTCCAGCTCCATGCTGCTGTCGGTCAGCTACGACTTCTTGGGCCTCGGCCCCACCAACGTCGTCTCCCTGGGGGACATGATGAACAGCGCCATGTTGTGGTCGGCTCTCAACCTGAAGGCTTGGTGGTGGTTCATACCGCCCGGGGCGGCCATGGCCCTGATAGTGTTCGGCCTGCTCATCTCCAACATAGGCCTGGACGAGGTCTTCAACCCGAAGCTGAGGGAGTCGTGAGCCTCAAGGTCGACAACCTGAGGATCACCTACCGCACCCTGCGGGGGGACGTGAAGGCGGTGGACGGGGTCAGCTTCTCGGTCTCCGATGGCGAGATCATGGGCCTGGCCGGCGAGTCGGGGTGCGGGAAGTCCACCCTGGGCAACAGCCTGGTGTTCCTGGAGGGCCGCATGCGCCACCTGGGTGGCCGAGCCGAGCTGGACGGCCGCGAGCTGCCCATCGCCGACACCCGGGCCATGAACGAGTACCGGATGCGCCAAGTCTCGCTCATCCCCCAGTACGCCATGAGCGCCCTCAACCCGACCCGCAAGTTCGGCAAGATGGCGGCCGAGCTGCTGAAGAGCCGCGGGGTGCGCTTCGCCACCGTGGAAGAGGAGCTCAGGCGCCGCCTGGGCCTGGTGGGCCTGGCCGACAACGTGCTCAACCTGTACCCCTTCGAGCTGTCGGGCGGGATGCGCCAGCGGGCCACCATGGTCCTGTCCACCATCCTCAACCCCTCCCTGCTCATCGCCGACGAGGTCACCTCCGCCCTGGACGTGTCCACCCAGCGGGCGGTGGGTGAGATGCTCATGGAGTTCCGCGAACGGGGCTTTGTCAAGAGCATGATCGTGATCACCCACGACATGTCCATCCTGGCCCAGATAGCCGACAGCATCCTCGTCATGTACGCCGGGAAATTGGCCGAGAAGGCCGGTTCCGACACGGTGGTCAACAACCCGCTCCACCCTTATACCCAGTTGCTGCTGGCTTCGCTGCCCGAGGTGGGGGTGCGTTACGACACCTCGGCTCTGGTCGGCATACCTGGCCGCCCGCCCTCGCTCCTGCACCCGCCGGCCGGCTGCCGGTTCAGGGCGCGCTGCCCGTTCGCCTTCGAAAAGTGCACAGAAGACCCACCGTTCATGGAACTGCAGCCGGGCCACCAGGTCGCCTGCTGGAAGGCCATGAAGGACGCGGGCTTGGACATCGGCCCGGCCGTGCCCCCGGCCGCTGCCGTCGGCGAGGAGGCCAGCCGATGAGCATGCTCGAGATAGACAAGGTCTCCAAGCTGTACAAGTCGGGCACTTTCGGCGGTGGCCTCAAGGCGGCCCTGCGGCAGGTGAGCTTCAACATCGAACGGGGCGAGGTCGTCTCGCTCATCGGTGAGAGCGGCAGCGGGAAGTCCACCTTGGGGAAGATCATCCTGCGGCTGGTCCCGCCCTCAGCCGGCTGCGTTCGCTTCGAAGGGGCGGACATCACCCAGATGAAGGGGCGTGCCTTGCACGAGTACTACCGCTACGTGCAGGGGGTGTTCCAAGACCCCTTCAGCTCGTACAACCCCCTCTACAAGGTTGACCGGGTCTTCGACATGGTCCACCAAGAGTTCTTCCCTCACCTGTCGGGCGACGAGTGGGCAGCCAGGGTCGGCTCCGCCCTGGAGGCGGTCACGCTCAACCCCGGGGACGTCTTCAACAAGTTCCCGCACCAGCTTTCCGGTGGCCAGCAGCAACGGGTCCTCGTGGCTCGTGCCCTCCTGCTGGACGTGAAGCTGCTGATAGCCGACGAGATCATCTCGATGCTGGACGCCTCCACCCGGGTGGACGTGCTCAACATGCTGGTCGGCTTGAAAAAGAGGGGCCTTGGGATCCTTTTCATCACCCACGACCTGTCCTTGGGCAACTACATAAGCGACCGGACGGTGATCCTGCGCAACGGCACCATTGCCGAGATGGGCCTGACGCCGCTCGTTTTCGGCAACCCCAGGCACTCCTACACGGTCAGCCTGCTCAAGGCCGTGCCCCAGCTGCACAAGAAGTGGGAGGACATCGACATCGACGAGCTGTTGGCGGCCGAGCTCGACCGTGAAGCACCGGCACTGGCCCCGCGAGGCCCCGAGAGCCGGAGGTACTCCAAGAGCTCCCTGGCCCCGGCGCGCCAGGCCAGGGCCAAGGACATCCTGCCGCAGGGCGAGCAGGGGCCTCGGCCGAGCCTCATGGACTTGCCCGGCGCGCCCTGGCAGCGCAAGATGAGCTCGCCCCGCTTGGCCAAGTTGCTCCTGAGCCAGCCCCCCCCGGAGCTGGTGGAGGTCGAGGAGGGCCACTTCGTGGCCGTCGAGGGCTGACCGGGGCCGGCATGCCAGAGCTCAAGGTGCTCGGGCAGGAGCCCCTGCCCAACATCCCCTGGGAAGACCGCCCGAATGGTTCGGACGGCCCGCTGTGGCGCTATTCGGCCAACCCGGTGGTGCCCAGGGACCTCCTCCCCACCTCCAACAGCATCTTCAACAGTGCCGTGGTCCCCTTCGAGGGCCGTTTTGCCGGGGTGTTCCGCTGCGACGACTGGACGAGGCGCATGGAGCTGCACGCCGGGTTCTCCGACGACGGGATCTCCTGGCAGCTGGAGCCCCGGCCGCTCGAGTTCTCTTGCCCCGACCCTGAGGTGGGCCGGTTCGTGTACGGTTACGACCCTCGGGTGGCCAAGATCGAGGGCCGTTACTACGTCACTTGGTGCAACTGGTACCACGGCCCGACCATAGGCGTGGGCTGGACGGACGACTTCCGGACCTTCCACCAGGAAGAGAACGCGTTCTTGCCCTACAACCGCAACGGCGTCCTTTTCCCCCGGAAGTTGAACGGCCGCTTCGCCATGCTGTCCCGGCCATCGGACAATGGCCACACCCCCTTTGGGGACATCTTCTACAGCGAGAGCCCGGACCTCACCCACTGGGGCAAGCACCGCCACGTGATGGGGCCGGTAGCCAACAGCTGGCAGTCGACCAAGGTGGGGGGCGGCCCGGTCCCGGTCGAGACCTCCGAAGGGTGGTTGCTCATTTACCACGGCGTGCTCACTTCGTGCAATGGCTTCGTCTACAGCGCCGGGGTGGCCTTGCTCGACTTGGACCAGCCGTGGAAAGTGGTGGCGCGCTCGGCCCCCTACGTCCTTTCTCCCCAGGCAACCTACGAGTGCGTCGGCGACGTGCCCAACGTCGTCTTCCCCTGCGCGCTGCTCTGCGACGGGCCGAGCGGGAGGCTGGCCATCTACTACGGCGCAGCAGACACGGTGACCGGCCTCGCCTTCGCCTACGCGGCCGACCTCGTCGATTTTGCCAAGCGGCACAGCCTGTAAACTGGCCCGGTGTGCTCCCCGGCACACCCCGCCCCGTGCTGTGCGCCTTGCTGGTCGCCGTGCTGGGCACGGCTGCGCCGGCCCGCCCCCCGTCGCCCCTGCACCTGCCCCGGGCCCAAACGTTGTACACCAGCGGCACCATGTACGCACCTCCGTCCAACTTCAACCCGCTGGACGCCAACGGTGGCTTCGGGGGCGCGCTGGGCTGCCCTGGCGCTGGCTGCCAGCCGGCTGGACGCGGGGCCGGCCGCTGGCAGGGGCCTTACGCGACCGGCACCATGGGCCTGCTCTATGAGCCGCTGTTCCTCTACGACCCTGTGCACCGCCGGTACGTACCCTGGTTGGCAACCTCCGGCTACTGGCGTGGCTCGAGCTACGTCGTCCATGTACGTCGCGGTGTCGAGTGGAGCGACGGCGAGCCCCTGACCGGGGCAGACGTAGCGTACACGGTCAACCTGGCACGGGCCAACCCAGAGGTGCCCTGGAGGCAGCTGGCTTACCTGGGCCTGGAGGGGGCGCACGCAAGCGGGGAGACCGTGACCGTCGACTTTGCCCGGCCACCCCCCTACGCTGCCTGGCAACGTTATTTGTGGACGGCACCGGTGCTACCTGAGCACATCTGGTCCAAGCTCACGCCCAGCGACCAGGTGGTGGAGCCGAACCTCCACCCGGTGGGCAGCGGGCCCATGCTGGTCGCCTACCGCAGCCCCGAGGAGGTCGCCTACCGCCTGAACCCCAGGTGGTGGGGGGCTCGCCAGCTGGGGTTGAGCTTCAGGTTCAAGTACCTGGTGGACCAAGTGACCAGCGCGCCCGGCGTGGAGCTGACCAAGTTGTTGTCCGGTGACATCGACCTGAGCAATGCCTTCTTGCCTGGCGCGGCCAACGTCCTTTCCAGCCGTGGAGGGGCCGGGGAGTACAACATAACGGCTTACTACCAGTCCCCTCCGTACATGCTCCCGGCGTCCACAGCCTGGCTGGTGCCCAACACCCAGGTGGCTCCCATGGACAACCTCGACTTCCGCCGGGCATTGGCGTGGGCCGTGGGCCCCAAGGCCATCGTGGCCGAGATCTACTCGGGGGCGGCCGCCATGAGCCCTACCGGCTTGCCCCCGGGCATGGGGGCCTACCTGAGCAAGGCCGCCTTGGCCAAGTACGGCTTTGGCCACGACCTGGCGCGGGCCAGGCGGTACCTGGGCAAGTCGGGGTACCGGGGCGGGCCCCTGAGCCTTGTGCTGCCTGCGGGGCCAGCTGACCTGTCGGCCGCGGCCAAGGTCGTGTCCGGGGAGCTGGCCTCGATCGGGGTCAGGCTGAGGGTGGTCTACGAGGGCTATAGCGATTGGGAAAGAGCCCTGGCCGAGGGCACCTTCGACTTGACCATCGCCGGGGAGGGCGCCTTGGACGCCGACCCGTGGAGCTACTTCGACCGCGTTTTCGCCCAGCCCGTAGGGGGAGCCGGTGACGAGCAAGCAGCCGGGCTGGACCTGGAGCGCTACCGGGACCCGCGCGCCTGGGCACTGGTCAAGGAGGCGGGGTCGGCCCCGCCTGGTGCACGCCAGCTGAAGTCGACGTACGGGCAGCTCGAGCAGGAGCTCCTGCAGGACCTGCCCGTTGTGCCTCTGTGGTACGGCATGGCCTGGGCCCAGGCCAACACGACCTGGTGGTCCGGTTTCCCGTCAGCCACAGCGACCAAGGACGGGTACACGCCGGTCATGTGGACGGGGTGGCTGGGCGAGGCCACCACCGTGCTGGCCCTGGCCAACCTGCGGCCGGCCAAGCGCTGAGCGGCCAGCCGGGTCGCCCCCGGACCGGGGGCCGCAGGCAGCGCGGGTGCCGGCCCCGGGTGGTCACGGCGGGGGGCTAGCCCAGGTACAGGAGGGCCACTTCGTAGGGGGGCAGCTCGAGCTCGCTCACCTGGGCGCCCCCGTCCAGCTGCACTGGCCGGCTCGTGCTCAGGGCGGCCCGCACCGTGGTGGGGGACAGGTTGAGGGCCAAGAACGCCTCTTTTCCCCCAACCAGGAGGCCGCCCAGGGCGATGCTGGGCCCGATGGCCCCAAGTGGCCGGTGCACGCCGGCGGCGGTGGCCAGTGCCGAGTAAAGCCGCCAGGTGTCTTCGGGGTTGGCGCCCGGCCGGGCGGCAGCCATGTGCTCGACCGGGTAGGTGCACAGGACCATGGCCCCCTGGCCGCGGCGGTGGCGCAACAGCCCGGGACGGCCGTGGCCGTCGACCGCCAGCACCTCGGCGCCGTCCGGTTCCACCGGCAGGAAGGCTCGGGCATCGGCGTTGCCGGCAACGGGGAAGGTCAACTTGGCCCCCTTGCCCAGCTCCCCCAGGTCGGCCACCAGCTCCAGGGTGACGACGTCGTCTTCGATGGTGTCGGCCAGGCCGTAGCGGAGATGGTGGCGGACACCGAAGGACTCCTCGAGCCAGGGCACCCACGGGCCGCGCTGGGACCTCGTGGCGCCGGCGAAGTACGAGGCGTACACGACCGCCCCCTGGTGGGCCAGCTGCTGCGCGGCCCTCATCCCCGGGCCGGTGACCAGCTTGGCACAGGGGGTCAGGTACAACTTGGCCTTGGGCTCCTGGGCCGGCGCTTGGACGAGGTCGCGGTCGCGGACGAGGTCGCGCTCGCGGACGAGGTCGCGCTCGCGGACGAGGGCCAGGGGCAGCCCTGCCTCCCGCCCGGCGATATAGGCCTGGAACAGGTTGTCCCGTATGCTGTCGCGAGGGGCCCGCGACCAAGAGGGCTCGTCGTGCTCGAACAGCTCGGGCACCCAAAGGGCCACTTCCGCGGGTGCCACCTCCCAGCCCGCTTCGGCCAACCGGTGAACCAGCTTGGAGAAGCGTGCCAGTTCGTGCAGGGGCGGCTTGGGCCGGCCCGAAGCGTCCGTGATGCCGAAGTGCATCTCGAATGGGTGGTGGCTGTAGGGTTCCTGCTCGAACAGGTTGTCGTAGTCACAGTTGTTCCAGGCCAGCCAGCCCCGGGCGCCGGCCAGCAGGGAGGAGTGCAGGACCTGGCGGTAGTAATGAGCCGCGTTTGCACCCGACACGAAGTCCGAGGAGAGCCCGAACTCTTCGAGCACTACCGGCTTGCCGAACGAGCCGCACAGCTCGCAGTGGAACGCCGCTGAGAGCATCTGGCGCACCGGGTCGTCTGACATCGGGTAGGCATGGGGGCCGAAGAAGTCCACCAAGGGCGCGAGGCGACGGAGGGAGAACCCGTTGTCGTTGCCGGTCGTCTCGGTCCCCCAAGCTCCGTCGCCGGTGCTCACGGGCTGGGCCGCCCCGGCCGAGCGGAGGGCCTGTACGAGCAGCCGTGCCCACGACGTGACTGAAGCCTGGTCGCCGTTGGGCCCGTAGAGGGGCATCTCGTTGGTGAGCAGCCAAGCCGCGATCGCGGGATGGTGGGCAGTGCGGCGGGCGACCTCGGCCACGAACCAGGCCTGCTGGGCCACCAGCCAAACATCTCGGTAGAGGTCCCGCCCGCCGCGCCAGGCCGGGTCCCAGTTGGCGCCGGACATGTGCCCGACGATGAACGTTGGGACCGTGGCCAGCCCCACTTGATGGTGGAGGTCGAGGAAGTCCACGAAACGTGCCATCACTTCTTCGTCCAGGACCTCGGGGGCAGGCATGAAGTCCGGCCAGTAACAAAACGACCGGGTAACGGTGCAGCCGTGCTCTTTCAAGACGGCCAGTTCTTGCCGCACGACATCGTGGTCGTAGCGGGCCCACATGCGAGGCCCCCCCGAGCGGGACCAGAAGTTGGCTCCCACCCAGACGGGCGGTGCTGCTGGCCACCTGGTGCCACCTGTGCTTCGAGCTTCACCGTTCGTGACCGTCATGGTCCCCTCCTGTGGTCATGGGTGCTCCTGTTGTCATGGTGCGCGGCTCGCTGGCCACCGTGCGCCGGCCAGCTCCGGTGCCATGCTAAAGGAGGTGGCATGGGCCGGGCTCGGCCGCGGGGGCGAGACCGGCAAGTGGCTGCGGCGGTGTACCGTTTGAAGGTGGGCACAGTTGGCACCACCGCCTTGAGCGCCCATGGGGGCAACCCCCAGGAGCGCGCTGGTTCGCAGGAGGGTACTGCCGGTGCCATTGTCTGAGCACGAACAGCGCATCCTGCGCCAGATAGAGCGTCAGTTCGACCAGCCGCGCGGCCTGGCCCGGGCCATTGGCACGCCCTCCGACGCCCGCCAGGCGGTGCGCAATGCCCGGTGGGCGGCAGCTTGGTTCGTCCTGGGGCTCGTGGCGCTGTCGCTGTCGTTCGTGTTCTCCTGGGTCGTCGGGCTGGTCGGGTTCTTGGTCATGCTGGCTTCTGCGTTGACCTTCGTGCGGTCGGTGAAGTTCTTGGCCCGGGAACGCCTGGAAGGCACAGCTGGTGCTCAAGGCGACCGAGCGCTCCGGCCCTGGTGGAGAGGGCACCCCTCCAGGGGGGGTACCGGCCCCTGAGGCCACCGGTCGCGGGCACCGCTTGCTCGGCGAAGGCCAGGGTGGGCGGCAGCTACGGTGGGTGGGGTGAAGATCTACGTCCTGCTGGCGGACAAGGGCACCTACAACCCGCAGGCTGGCACGCTCAACCTGCTGAACGCTGGCTGGGCGGTGACGCAGCTGCGCCGGCCCCTGGCCCCGCCCGCGGCGGAGGGCCACCCACCGTCTGTCCCCATGGTGACTTCCCCGCAGGCGGTAGTGGTCTTTTTGGAGGCTGAGCTTGGGATGTGCAACAAGCCCCTCACATTGGAGATCGAGCTGCTCACCGAGGACGGCCAGGTGGTCGAGATCCAAGGCCTCTCCGGCCCGCAGGCGGTGAGGCTGCAACAGCAGATCATCGTGCCCAGCCCCGCCGGGGTGCCTACGGGCTTCCCCGGCCATGCTGCCGCCATGATGGAGCTTCCCCAGGGCCTGCCCTTGGCCCCTGGGATCTACCGCTGGCAAGCCAGGGTCAACGGCAAGCAGGAGGACGAGTGGTCGGCTCGCTTCTACGTGGCCCCCGCCCTGCAGCCCCCCACTTTCGGGTTTTCACCTCCCGGACAACCGGGCTAGCAGGTAGCCGGAGGGCCGGGGGGCTGGGCCAAGGCCCAGGTGCTGGTGGGCCGGCTCACCCGGTGCCCGAGCATCTGGGGGCCTCACAGCAGGTGGGAAAGGTCGATGGCCATGAGGCTGGCCACCATGGCCATGACCGCCAGGTACAGGGCGGTCGCGGCCCATCGCCACCGGTGGCCTGCCTGGAAGAAGCGCCTGACCGCTCGGACATCGAAGACCATGGCCAACGCCCCCAGCGGGAGGCCTACGGCCGGGCCCACGCTGGGCAGCGCCCCTACCAAGCCACCTACCAATGGCAGCAGGACGTAGGTCAACAGGCACCTGGCTGCCGACAAGGCGATGGAGGAGCTGAAGATGTTGTAGATCTGCTTGTCCCCTGCGGGCTCGCTGACCCGCAGCAGGCAGCAGGCGATGCGGTCGGGGGCGCCTCGGTTGGCGACGGCTTGGCCCGGGGGGGCGAGCTCCACTACGGCCTGGTCCACTTGTCCCAGGTTAGGAGATGCCCGGAGCACGCGTGCAGAGCCCGGGTTGCTCGACTGGCCGCCTCCGAGGCGGCCCCTGCCCGTCCCCCGAGCCGGCCCCTGCCCGTCTTCAGCCCGCTGCCGGGCGGCTGGACGCTGCGGCCGCCTGCTTGGGCCTGCGGAGCAGGACCTCTTGGGCCACACTGGCGACCAGCTCCCCTTGGCGGGAGAAGACCAGGCCGGAAGCGAGCCCACGAGAGTTGTACAAGGAGGTGACCTCGGCATCGAGCAGCAGCCAACTGGAGGTGTCGAACCTCCGGTGGAACCACAGTGCGTGGTCGAGGCTCAATGGCCGCCAGGGCAGGGGGGGCACGTACTTTGCTTGGTGGAGCTCGCCTACGAGCCAGGCCGGCCCGCTGTCCGAGGCGTAGGCCAGCGCGGCGGCGTGGAGCCAGGGGTCGTCCCCCAGCTGCCCGGCTACCCGGAACCAGCTGCAGAGGTGGTAAGCGCCGGCCGTGGGCGCGGGGCGGGGGGAGGCCAGCTCAGCCAGCCGCAGCTCCAAAAGAGGCCCCCAGCTCATGTCCTTGCCATCCTCGGGGGGGCCCACTGCAGGAGGCCGGGCCAGCTGCACGTCCATGGTCGGCTCCGCCGGGGCCTGGAACGATGCTGACATGTTCAATATCGCCCCACCCGATTGGCGGGCCACCACCTGGCGGGCGGCGAAGGAGCGGCCATCTCGCAACCGTTCCACTTCGAAGCGCACTGGCTCTTCGGGGTCACCCACCCGTATGAAGTAGGCGTGCAGAGAGTGGGGGTACCAGTCCCCGCGCAGCGTGAGCTGGGCGGCGCGCAGAGCCTGGGCTACAACTTGGCCCCCGTACAGGCCGCCCCACGGGTAGCTCGGCCCAGCCCCCACGTAGGTGTCGGGGCCATGGGGCACGAGCTGCATCATCTCGGTGAAGCTCATCGTCTGGCCCGAGGCTGGCATCAAGAGCGGTCCATGCGAGGGAACACGCTTTCTTCCACGACGAGCTTGATGCCTGCGGCGATGGGTATGGCGACCAACGCCCCGATGATGCCGAGGAGCGCGCCTCCCACGATCGTGGCCAGCACGGTGATGGCGGGCGACACGTTCACGGCTCGGCGCATCACTCGGGGGACAAGCAAATAGTCTTCGAAGAAGCGGTACAGGGCGTAGAAGATGGCTGTCCCGATCGCCACCGGCAGCGATACCGCCAGGCCGACCAGGCTGACTACCACGCCGGCTACGGTGGACCCGACCACGGGCACCAGGTCGAACAGGGCCACGGTGAGGGCCAGCAGTATCGGGTAGGGGAGGCCGAAGGCAATGGTCCAAAGGTAGGTCCCCAGGCCGGCGATGAGCGAGGTGAACAGGTTGCCCAGGAGGTAGCCGCCGATGCCCGCTGTCACCTCGTCCAAGACGGCCCCGAAGCGGGCCCGGCGGCTCCGGGGGACAAGGTGCACGAAGAACCCCTTGATGGCGGGCCACGCGGCCAAGAAGTACACAGTGAGCACGATCACCACCAGGAACGAGCTCACGGCGCTCAGGACCTTCTTGCCTGCCCCCAGGGCACCGTGCTCGAGAGTGGAGGCCAGGCTGCCGGCACCCGACCCGCTCAGGTAGTAGCTCAGGTGCAGATCCGCGGCGATGCGGCCGATGGCGCCCTTTCCCGTGGCTATCTGGTGGCGCCATATAGGCACTTGTTTGGAGAGCTCGTTTATCTCGTTTTGGATGGGTGATATGGCCGAGTAGACAAACCCTGCGATGACGCCCGCCACCACCAGCACCACGACCAGGACGGCCAAGTGGCGCCGGATGCGGTGGCCGACCAGGAAGTCGACGATGGGCTCCAGGCCCACGGCTATGAAGAGAGCGAGGAACACCAGGACCAAGGTGCTGCGGATGGAGTAGACGGCTGCCGCCAGGGCCACCGCGACCAGCACCCCACAGGCGGCGACGAAGCCGACGGTGAACGGGTGTTGATGGTCGATGGGCAACCCGCGGCCGAACCGCCGGCTTTGGGAGCCGCGGCTGTCGGCCTCGGCCTGGGCCTGAGCGGCGGGCAACGGCGCCGGCCCCGGCGGCGAGGGGATCCGCGGACGCACGGATGGTTGCTCGGCCACTCAGCCGATCGTACCCAGGGTTATGTCCGCACCCACTGCTTTGCCCCCCCGCACCTCGATGCTGACCGGCCCTGCTCCTGGGGCTTGGGCGCAGACCTCGTAGGTGCCTTCCCTGACGCCGCTGAAGTGGTAGCTGCCGGCGGTGTCGGTGGTGGTCCGGGCCACCTGGCGCCCGGTGCTGTCCAGGAGCACCACGTCTACCCCTGGCAGCCACCCACCCCTAGCCAGGCTGACCGCGCCGAACACGTGGCCCACCTCGGCGACTGGGGCATGGGCCCGCCCGTCCCCCGCTGTCACCTCGTGGCTGGCCCCGTTGGCCTCCCCACCCTGCGGTCTGGCCAGCACCGGGGCACGGGCCTCCCATGAGGGCTCGACCTCCAAGGTGGCTGGTAGCTCGGGCGGTGCCGGCCTGGCTGCCCAAGCCTCGCCCGGGCCTTGCCTGGGTGCGGTTGGCCCTGCAGCTGTGGCCAAGGTGGACGACAGGCCAGCGGGCGGGACGGCAACCAGACGCGGGGCCTCCGGGGGCGGCGCCGCAGGACGGGGTGCCTCCATGGGCGGGACGGCAACCAGACGCGGGGCCTCCGGGGGCGGCGCTGGCCTGAGGGATGGGGCCACGGCTGGCTCGGCTGGGAGGGGTGACGCCCCCGGTCCGCTGAGGGCGTCCGACGACCGGACGAGGAGCGCCAAGACAGCTGAGGCGGCCGCCACTGCCGCGGCCACGAGCAGCACTTCGTGGGTCGCGTCGGTTGCACTGTGGCGGACCACCTGAGCCACGACCGCCCGCAGCCCGGGGGCCACCGGGCGCATGGCTAGGTCACCCCGGCCTTGGTCGACGAGGCTGGCTATTTGAGGGACCTGGTCCCTGAGCTGGGGCAGCCCGGCCAGTCCCTTGGCTATGTCGTCGCTCATCTTGGTGGCGAAGACGGAGCCCGAAACCGCCACGCCCACCGCCGCGCCAAGTTGGCGCAGGGCCGAGCTTGTCCTGGACGCGATGGCCGCGTGCTGTGGCTTGACGGTGGCAGCCGCAGCCGAGGCCAGCCGTGGGTTGACCAGCTCCAAGCCGACGCCGGCCAGGACGAAGCCGGGGGCCAGGTACGACCAGGCGTTGCCGACCGACAGCCGGCTCATCCACCAGGAGCCGGCCGCAACCAACAGGAGCCCAGCACAGATGAGCGCCTTGAGGGGCAAGTGGCGGTCGAACCAGTTGGCAAAGGGCAAAAAGGGCAGTGTCATGCCGGTCATCACCAGTAGCCGGAGGCTCAGCGCGCCTACTGAATAGCCCATCTGGCCCGAGAGGAAAAGGACCAGGAACATGAACGGGCCCAGTACGGCCATCGAGAGCCCGAAGGCGGCCACGGCAGCACCGGTGAACGTACGTCGGCGGAACAGGGAGATGTCGAGCATGGGGGCCGGTGCTGTGGCCTCCACGGCCGTGAAGGCGGCCAAGAGCAGCCCGCTGCTGGCGAAGCAAGCCAGCGCACCGCTCTGGGACCAGCTCGTCTGGCTGGTACGGGCCAACCCCGCCACCAGTACAGCTATTGCCGAGGTGAACAGCGCCAGCCCCCGCCAGTCGTGACCAGGGAGCTCCTCAGTGCCGGCGCGGGGGGCTTTGCCAGGGAGGGTGGGCATGCCGGGGAGGGGGGCTTTGCCCGCAGGGCAGGGGGCCACCGACGGCTTGCTCAGGGCCCAGATGCCGGCAAGGAAGGCAACGGCACCGATCGGGACGTTGAGCAGTAGCACCCATCGCCAGCCCAGGCTATAGGTGACCAGGCCACCCAAGCCCGGGGACAAGCCGAGGGCGAGGCCGGTGAGCGTGCCCCAGATGGCCAGCGGGGCTTTGGCTCGCTCGTCCCGGAACAGCTCTGCCACCAGCACGGGGCCGGTCGCGAAAAGTGCCGCCCCTCCCAGGCCCTGTACGACCCGCCCCCCGATCAGGGCGACCGGCGAGGGTGCCAGGCCGGCCAGGAGGGAGCCGACCGAAAAGGTGGCCGCTCCTATCAGGAAGACCGGGCGCCTGCCTTCCCGGTCGGCCACGTAGCCAGCGGTCAGCACGAACACGGCCAGGGCCAGCACGTACGCCTCGAGGGCCCATTCCAGCTGGGGGAAAGTGGCTCCCAGGCCGGTACGCACCGCGGGTAGGGCCACACCTACAGCCATGAAGTTCACGGCCAGCATGAAGGTCGCGAGGCCTACGGCTAACAGAGCCCCCCACTTCTTGCGCACGCGACCACGTCCCTTTCAGCCAGTGCAGGCCCAGGAGGGTGGCGCTTGCCCCCGGGCCGGCAACGTCACTCTTTATGTTCGGCTGGCCGGGCGCCCACCTTGTGCGTTGGGCGCGACCTGGCCCGGCCCAGCCGAGGCCCGCCGGGCCCTTGGCCGAGGGGGGTAGGGGGGCTCGGCGGAGGGGGCTTGCTGGTCGCGGCCTGCGCTCTCCCGGTACCCTGGTGGTGTGCCTGTACTGCCTGAGCTGGATGCGACGACTCTCGCCCCGGCGCAGCCGCAGCTTGACGGGGACCACGAGAGGATGGCCCACATAGTGCTCGAGGGGTTCTCCCAGGAACAAGGTGAGTTCCTGCCCGCCGGCCCAAGCGTGGTCGAGGGCATCGTGAACGGTACGCCCGTGCGAGCCCTGTGCGGCAAGGTGTGGGTACCGGGGCGCGACCCTCGCAAGTACCCTCTATGCCCCACGTGCAGAGAGATCGCTGAGCAGATGGGCTGGAGCGTCCCTTCGGCCTGAGCCCGCCGGCCAAGCCCGTCTTCAGCCCGGCTGCGTGCGGGCAGTGGTGCGCTCACAGTTGGCCTGAGCGCTCCGGCCAACCATCGTCCGAGCCGCGTCTGAAGGCTGCTCGCGCCTGGCTGCCTTGACCCCTTGCTCCCCGGCGGCCTTGGTGTGGCCCGCCCGCGGCAGGCCCGCTGGCCTGCCGCATTTGCGGAAATTCAAGAAGTCCTCCATCAAGCACTCGGCAGTCGCGGCCGATCAACACTCCATTAGGCCCCCCGGGGCGGCCGACGGCCGCTGTTTGGGGGCTGTTGGAGCAAAATGCCGGGAGCCAGGACCTCTGTTGAGCGCGCCCTTGAACGGGGTAGGCGGGCGGGCAAACTGCCTGCCGCAGCGGTTGGCCTGCTGATCGGGTTGGTGGTGATCGGCGGAGGGGCCGCGGGGGTCAAGAGCACAAGCGCGGCGTCCCCCACCGGAGGCAAGCCGGGCCGTCCGCAGCTGACTGCGTTGCCCACCGGGGGCAAGCCCGGCCGGCCGCTGCTAGCGTCCTCCACCACCCGGGTGGCCCTAGTCGGGCCACGTAGACGTGCTCGTAGCCTGTCCCCGGCCCGGGCCACCGGCAAAGCGCCGCGGCCACGGCCTGCCCAGCTCCTTACTGTCCACGTCTACTATGCGGCGCCTGCTGCTCACCGCCCCGCGGCCTCCGTGCCCAAGGCGACAGCAGTGGTAGCAGTGCCCAAGGCGACAGCAGTGGTAGCAATGGCACCCACCACGGCCACCACGGTGCCCACGACCACCACGACGGCCGTGCCCACCACGGCTGCGCCCACCACGGCTGCGCCCACAACCACCGTGCCCACGACCACCACGACGGCCGTGCCCACCACGGCCGCGCCCACCACGGCTGCGCCCACCACGGCCACCACGGTGCCCACGACCACCACAACGGCCGTGCCCACCACCACCGTGCCTGCGCCCACCACCACCGTGCCCACCACGGCGGCACCCACAACCACGGTGCCCACCACCAGGGCACCCACCACGACTACAACAGCGCCGGGCCCCCTGTACTCCTTCGAGGTGACCAACACCGCTGGCCAACCAGCGCGCTGGGACCCCTGCGAGGTGGTGACCTACGCCGTGGTTGACCAAGACGCCCCGGCGGGTTGGCAGGCCGACGTGGCCTCGGTCATGTCGCAGCTGCACGCGGCCACGGGCCTCAACCTCGTCGACGCCGGCACTTTCGCCCACAAGGCACAGGTGCCTGCGAGCGTCGACATCACCATCTCCTGGGTACCCGCCCTGCCGGCTACCTCTGACGACGTCGGCCTCACGACGTACTACTACATCAACGACCCCCGGTACACCCCGGAACTGACCCGGGCGGACGTACAGCTCCTGGGTACGCTCCACGCCGGGGGAGGCCCAGGGGGAGAGCTACCTGTCCTGCTGCACGAGATGGGCCACGCGGTCGGCCTGGGCCACGCACCTGGGCAGCCAGAGGTGATGAACCCCTACGACCATGGCTTCACCCGGTACCAGCCTGGTGACCTGGAGGGGTTGCGCCTGGTCGGTGCCAGCCAAGGCTGCTACGGCTTTTACCAGCCCTAGGGACCTGCCGCGGTTGCCTCCGCCTCGTCGAGTGCTTGTGCCAGGGTGTGCCAGCACAGCGTGGCGCACTTGATGCGGACGGGGAACTTGACCACCCCCTGCAGCGCCTCGAGATCTCCCAGGGGCACGCCTTGGTCGCCTGGCTGGCCCTCGGCGGCCACGTCGTCGGCGCCGTTGCCCTCCAGGCTGGCTCCCGCGGGAGGGGCATCGAGCTGCTGTTCGTGGAGGGACATCATGGAACGGAACGCCCTGATGGTGGCCCGGGCCTCGGCCGTCGTCTTGCCTTTGACGGCGGCAGACATCATCGAGGCCGAGGACTGGGATATCGAGCAGCCCTGACCTGAGATCTTGAGGTCAGCGATGACCCCGTCGGCCAACTTCAGGTACACAACGACCTCGTCGCCGCACAGGGGGTTGAAGCCCTCTGTCCTAACTGCAGGAGGTGAGGGGAGCTCACCCCGGTTGCGCGGGTTGCGGTAGTGGTCCAGGATGATCTCCCGGTAGAGGTCCTCCAGGCCGGGCATGGTCGGTCCTCCTGCCTCAACCGAAAAGGGCGTCAGCCGCGGCAATGGCTTCGACCAGCGCGTCAACGTCCGCCTCGTCGTTGTAAATGGAAAAAGATGCCCGTGCCGTGGCGCTCACGCCCAAGCGGCGCATGAGCGGCTTGGCGCAGTGGTGGCCGGCGCGTACGCAGACGCCCGCCTGGTCAAGCACCTGCGAGATGTCGTGAGCATGGACGTCTTTGTAGCTGAAGCTGATGATGCCAGCCCTCAATGCTGGGTCAGGCGGCCCGTAGATCACGATGTCTTCACCGTAGTGCTCCTTCAGGGCCCCCAGGGCGTACGCCGTCAGCGAACGCTCGTGTGCCCGTACAGCAGCCATGCCGAGCGCTTCTAGGTAGTCGACCGCGGCCGCCAGCCCGACGGCCTCGGCAATGGGCGGGGTGCCAGCTTCGAACTTCCAAGGTACGTCGTTGGTGCTGAACCCGTCCAAGCGGACGTCGCGGATCATCTCGCCTCCAGTCAGGAACGGCGGCATGCTCTCCAGCAGCTCCCGGCGTGCCCACAGGGCACCGATGCCTGTCGGGCCGAGCATCTTGTGGCCCGTGAAAGCGACGAAGTCCGCCCCGAAGGAGCTTACGTCGGTAGGCATGTGGGGCACCCACTGGGCGGCGTCCACCAGCACCAGCGCACCCGCCGCGTGGGCGGCGTCGGCCAGTTGGCGCACCGGGGGCAAGGTCCCCAGGACGTTGGAGGCAGCCGTGACGGCCAGGAGCTTGGCGCCGGCCAGCACCTGGGCCAGGTCGTCCAGGCCCAACTGGCCATCGTCGGCCAAGCGCAGGACGCGCAGCTCGGTCCCCTTTTCCCCGCGCAGTTGCAGCCAGGGGACGAAGTTGGCGTGGTGCTCTATCTCCGTGGCCACCACCACGTCCCCCGGGCCCAAGTTGGCGCGCGCCCAGGAGTAGGCGACCAGGTTGGTCGCTTCCGTGGCGTTGCGGGTGAACACGACCTCCTCTGGGCTGCCGGCGCCTATGAAACGGGCGACCTTGGCCCGGGCCTCCTCGTAGAGCCGAGTGGCCTCCTCGGCGATGGCGTACACCCCCCGGTGGACGTTGGCGTGGGTGGTCTCGTAGTAACGCTGCATTGCCTCCAGGACGGCCAACGGTTTTTGCGACGAGGCCGCGGAGTCCAGGTACACCAGCCTCTTGCCGTAGACCTGGCGTTCGAGGATGGGGAAGTCCTTTTTGATGCGGGCTACGTCCAGTGCTGCCGGGGTCACCTCCATGCTTCGTAACCTTCCTGTTCCAGGCGGCGGGCCAGCTCTGGGCCCCCGCTCTCCACTATGCGGCCGTTGACCAGGACGTGGACCGTGCCCGGGACCAGGTGGTCGAGGATGCGCTGGTAGTGGGTAATGAGGAGCACCCCCAACGCCGGGCGGGCAGCCCGTACCTGGTTGACGCCTGACGCGACCATCTTGAGCGCGTCGATGTCCAGGCCAGAGTCGGTCTCGTCCAGTACCGCCAAGTCGGGTTCGAGCACGGCCATCTGGAGGATCTCGTTGCGCTTCTTTTCCCCGCCCGAGAAGCCCTCGTTGAGGTAGCGGTCGCCGAAGGCAGCGTCCATGCCCAGCTTGCGCATCCATTCGAGCACTGCGACCCGCAGCTCCAGCACGGACAGGTCCATGCCCCGGCGGGCCGACAGGGCCTGGCGCAGGAACTGCACCAGCGGTACCCCGGGTACCTCCTCGGGGTACTGGAAGGCGAGGAAGATGCCCGCCTTGCCCCTGGTCTCGGTGGGCCAGTCGGTGATGTCCTCCCCTTTGAACAGCACCTGGCCCTGGGTGACGCGGTACCCCGGCGAGCCCAGCAAGGTCTTGGCCAACGTGGACTTGCCGCCACCGTTGGGGCCCATCAGGGCGTGGAGCTCCCCGGCCGGCACGACCAGGTCTATGCCTCTCAGGATCTCGGCGCCGTCGACCTCGACGTGGAGGTCGCGTACCTCGAGGAGCGGCGCTTCAGCCATTACCCGACATGGTATTCGACACGAGCATTAACACTACAGGCGTAGTGGAAAAGCTGCGCCCTTCTTGGCCATGGGCTCAGGCACCGGGCTTGCTCGTGCTGCTGAGCTGGGCAGGTGCCCTGGGCGAGGCAGGGCTGAGCGCGCTGGGCCGGGCGCGGGGCAGCCGAAGGGGGGACGGGGCTGCGGGCTTGGCCTGGCGCCCCAAGCGCGGTCCACACCCAAGGCTGGCGAGGAGGCTACCATTGGTGGTACCGAAGAAAGGAGGTGGTCCAGCTGAGTAGTAGTCAACCTGGGACCTCGGAGGTGGCTGGCCGCTGAGCGGCGAGCTGGACCGCCCTGGCGAATCCCAGCCAGACACCCGAGCGGAGCGGCCGGGAAGTGGTCCCACCCGGCAACCCAAACGGTTCGCTCGACCTTTCCAGTGATCTCGAGTAGAGGAGCGTCGCATGGGCGCTCCTCTACTTTTGCCCCGGGGAAAACTAGCCTCAAGGTGTGAGCGCTGCTCAGGCCAAGCCCAACAGCTGGGGCGAGGAGAGGTCCCCGAGCGGGCCAGTGACCTTCAGTGCCCCTGGCGGGGACGGTACGGGGGCGCCAGCCGGGCCGGCCCTGAGCGGGTACCTGGCCCGGCCGAGCTTCTCCGCTGCCAGCGGAGCCGGGAGGCACGGTGTAGTGCTCTCCCACGGGTTCCCGGAGGCGGCCCAGGTGGTGGGTGCTCCCGGGTACGGGTACCCTGAGCTGGCCGAACGGATCGCCGCCCAGACGGGGGCGGCGGTGCTCACGTTCAACTTCCGGGGCACGGGCCGTTCTGGTGGGGACTTCTCGCTCAGCGGGTGGCGGGCGGACCTGGCCGCTGCCATCCGGTACCTGCGTACGTCTACCGCCGTGGAGCGCGTGTGGCTGGTTGGCTTCGCCGCCGGGGGCACGCTGTCGATCTGCGCTGCCGGCGAGGACCCTTCGGTGGCGGGAGTGGCCGCGTTCGCCCCGCCGGCAGAGTTCGCGGAAGACTTGAGCGACGCCCGCCGGTTCATGGCCCAGGCCAGGAGCATGGGCGTCATCCGCAGCCGCGACTTCCCCCACGACGTGGTTGCCTGGGCTCGGGAGCTGGTCGACCTGCGGCCGGTACTGCTGGCGGCCAAGGTGCCGCCGCGCCCCTTGCTGATCGTCCACGGTGCCAACGACGAGGTAGTGCCGCTCACCGACGCCCGAGAGCTGGCCGAAGCGGCCAATGCCTCGGCCGAGCTGCGGGTGCTGGTCGGTGCTGGGCACCGCCTCCTCTACGACCCCCGGGCGATTGCCCTGCTGATCGGCTGGTTCGACCGTCACCTGGGTTTTACCGGCTAGCCGGTCGCCTAGCCCTGGCGGCCCCAGGTTACCGGGCTGCCGGGCCCCCGCCCAACTGGCCCCGTCACCGCCTGGTGGCTGGTGCCCCCCGGGCTGCTGCCGCTCTGGCTGTCGCCTTGAGCTGGGCTTTGTGCGCCCGCACCTGGGCCAGCGACTCGTCATCGGTTATGTCGGCGACCGAAAGGTACGTGCCTGGCTCGCCGAAGGGCCGGCTCGCCTCCTGCCAGCCCGGGGGCCTCACCCCCAGTTGCTTGCCCAGCAGGGCTACGAAGATGCGCGCCTTTTGGTCACCGAAACCGGGGAGGTTGCGGACGCGGCGGAGCAGTTCGGCCCCGCTCGAGGCGCTCTCCCAGATGTTCGCCGCGTCTCCCCCGTACTCAGCCATGACGACCTGGCAGAGCTGCTGGGCCCGCTCGGCATTGGCAGCCGGGAAGCGGTGCAAGGCCGGCCGTTGGGCGAACACCTCGGCCAGCCGCTCGGGCGCCATGGTGGCGATCCCTTGGGCATCGAGGTGCCCACCCAGGCGCTCCTGCAGGTCCCGGGGTGAGCGGAACGCACGTTCGAGGGGGATCTGCTGGTCCAGGACCATGCCTATGAGCAGGGCCAGGGGGTTGGTGGACAGGAGCTGGTCAGCTTCGGGGTCTCCGGACAAGCGAAGTCGGGCCACAACCAGACAGTACTGCCCAGCCCGTCAAAAGCAGGTGGGCTCAGCAGTGAGCTGGCCCAGGCGTCCCGGTCTGGATCCCGTAGCGGCTGATGGCGTCTTGGACCTCCTCGGCCTTGGCCTCGTCGGACTGGCGTAGCCCCTCCAGGGCGGCCACCACGATGTGGGCCGCATCCGTCTCGAAGTGGCGGCGTAGCGTCGCCCGAGTGTCGCTGTGGCCGAAGCCGTCGGTACCAAGGCTAATGAAGGGTGCCGGCACCCAACGGGCAACCTGGTCGGGGAGCGCCTTCATGTAGTCGGTCACGGCTACGACAGGGCCCTCGGTGGCCGCCAGGGCTTCAGCCACATAGGGCGTACGGCTGGGCTGGCCCGGGTGGAGCCGGTTCCAACGCTCGGCGTCGAGGGCGTCTTCGCGCAGGGCCTTGTAGCTGGTCGCGCTCCACAGTTCGGCGGCAACGTTGTGGTGCTGGCTCAAAAGCCTCTGGGCTTCGATAGCGGCCTGAGAAGCGGGCCCCGAGAAGAGGACAGTGACGTGGCGGGGGTGCCCCTTGGGGGCGGGTGCGAAGCGGTAGAGGCCGCGCAGGATGCCTTCGTCCACGCCATCGGGCTTGGGCGGCATCTTGTAGTTCTCGTTGTAGAGGGTGATGTAGTAGAAAATGTCCTCCCCGCCGCCTTCTCCGTACATGCGGCGGATGCCGTCCCGTACGATGACGGCCGTCTCGTACGCGAAAGCAGGGTCGTAAGCTTTCACGTTGGGTACTACCGAGAACAGCACGTGGGAGTGGCCGTCGTCGTGCTGCAGGCCCTCACCGAGCAGCGTGGTGCGGCCAGCAGTGGCGCCCATGAGGAACCCCCGTGCCCTCACGTCGGCCGCCGCCCATATGAGGTCCCCCACCCGCTGGTACCCGAACATCGAGTAGAAGATGAAGAACGGCACCATCGGCACGCCGAAGGTCGCGTACGCGGTCCCGGCTGCGGTGAAGTCGGCCATACCGCCTGCTTCGGTAATGCCTTCTTCCAGGATCTGGCCGTCTTTGGCTTCGGCGTACGACAGCATCAACTTGGAGTCCACCGGCTCATAGAGCTGGCCGAGCGGGGCGTATATCTTGAAGTCCTTGAACAAGGCGTCCATCCCGAAGGTGCGGGCTTCGTCAGGGATGATCGGCACGATATGACGTCCTATGTCCTCGTCCCTCAGGAGCTGGCGCAACAGCACGGCAAAGGCCATGGTCGTCGAGACCTCCCTGGCCCCCGAGCCCTTGTCGAACTCGGCGAACGCCTCCGCCTTGGGGGCCGCCAGCGGCTTGTACTGTACACGGCGGCGTGGGAGGAAACCGCCCAGTTCGGCTCGGCGCTGCAACATGTACTTGAGGAGCGGGCTCCCCTCGGCAGGCCGGTAGAAAGGAGGTTCGCCGCTTTCCAGGGCCTCGTCTGGGATTTCTTCGTGGAGCTTGAGGCGGTCGCGCAGGGCCTTGAGCTCTGCTGCGTTCATCTTCTTTATCTGGTGCGTAGAGTTGCGGGCTTCGATCGTAGGCCCCAGGGCCCAGCCCTTTATGGTCTTGGCCAGGATGGCGGTGGGCTGCCCGGTTGTCTCGGTGGCCGCCTTGTAGGCAGCATAGAGCTTCCGGTAATCGTGGCCACCGCGGGGCAACGCACGCAGTTCTTCGTCGCTCATGTCCTCGACCATGGCCCTCAAGCGCGGGTCGGGGCCGAAGAAATGCTCCCGTATGTAAGCCCCGTCCTCGGTGGCCAGCTTTTGGAACTCGCCGTCCACCGTGCTGTTCATCTTGTTCAGCAGCACCCCGTCGGCGTCACGGGCCAATAGGTCGTCCCAGCGCGACCCCCAGATCACCTTGATGACGTTCCAACCGGCCCCGCGGAAGACGGCCTCCAGCTCCTGTATGACCTTCCCGTTGCCACGCACCGGGCCGTCGAGCCTCTGGAGGTTGGCGTTGACCACAAAGACCAGGTTGTCCAGTTGCTCGCGGCCGGCCAGGCTGAGCGCCCCGAGCGCCTCCGGCTCGTCGCACTCGCCGTCGCCCAGGAAGCACCAGACCCTGCAGTTGCTGGTGTCGACGATGCCCCGGTTCAGCAGGTACTTGTTGAAATGGGCCTGGTAGATGGCGTTGAGCGGCCCTATGCCCATGGACACGGTGGGGAACTCCCAAAACTCGGGCATGAGGCGGGGGTGAGGGTAGGACGACAGCCCACCGGTCCCGTCCGCGGCGCCGGCCAGCTCCCGCCGGAAGTGGTCGAGCTGGGCCTCGGACAGCCTGCCTTCCAAAAAGGCGCGGGCATAGATGCCCGGGGCGGCGTGGCCCTGGAAGAAGACCTGGTCGCCGAGGCCATTGTCCTTGCCGCGGAAGAAGTGGTTGAAGCCCACCTCGTACAGCGAAGCTGACGAGGCAAAGGTGGCCAGGTGCCCGCCAATGCCCTCGGCTGCGTGGTTGGCCCGGACGACCATGGCGGCGGCGTTCCAGCGGATGTAGGCGCGGATGCGCCGCTCCATGGCATCGTCGCCAGGGAACCACGGCTCCCGGTTAGCCGGGATGGTGTTGACGTAAGGGGTGGAGACGGTGGCGGGGAACCCCACCTGGGCCTCCTTGGCCCGTTCCAGCAATTTCATCAGCAAGAAGCTGGCCCGGTCCTTGCCGTGAGCCTCCACCACGGCGTCGAAGGAGTCCACCCACTCCGCCGTCTCGGTCGGGTCAATGTCTGGCAACTGGTGAGAGATACCGTCGAAGATCACGCCTTACATTGTGGCGCCTGACCGTACCCAGAAGGTAGTAGGACGCGAAAGTACCTTGTGACATTCGTCTCACGTGCCGGGTGAGGCGAGCCTACATGCGGGCAAGGCACGCCTAGTCCCGGGCGGGGCAGGCCTCCTCCCGGGCGAGGTGGAGCCTGGGAGCGGCATCGGGCATGCTGGACGGGTGCCAGCTGCGACCACCGTCTACACAGACGGGGCCTGCCTGGGCAACCCTGGGCCCGGAGGCTGGGCGTGGGCTGTCCCTGGGGGGCGTTGGCGCAGCGGCGCCGAGGCCCGCACCACCAACCAGCGCATGGAGCTGAGGGCCGTCTTGGACGCGGTGAGCACCCTACCGGGGGAGCTGGAGGTGGTCAGCGACAGCAGGTACGTGGTGAACTGCTTCAGGGACCGCTGGTGGGTGGGTTGGCTGGCCCGGGGGTGGCGGGGGTCGGGGCGGCAGCCGGTCGCCAACCGTGACCTCTGGGAGCCCTTGGTGGAGGAGTACAGGTCCTCCCCGGGCCGGTTGAGCTTCCGCTGGGTGAAGGGCCACGGCGCCGACCCCTACAACGACCTGGTGGACCGCTTGGCCGTCCAGGCCGCTACCACCCAGCGTGGTGGCCAGGGCGGTTCCCCGCCGCCGGCTGAGCTCCTCGGCCCCCTGGGCACGGCCGAGCCGGGTGCCGGCACCTGACCGGCACCTGAGGGGAACGAGCGCCCTCGTCTACCCGGCTACCCGGCCGGCACCTCGGGCACCGGGTGCCGGCACCTGAGGGTGACGGCCGTCCTCCCCTCTTCGCGTTCTTTGCCCTCCTTCGTGTTCTTCGCCCCGCGATGGCAGGCGATTGGCCTGAAGCAAGGCAAAGAACAGCTGATCGCGCAAAGGACGGCGGACCGGGGCAAAGGACCGGCCACCACGGAGGTACCCGGCGAAAGGGGCCGGCTCCCACAGCAAGCACCAGGCACCAAGGAAGAAGCGCGGGGTGCCGGGCGCCTCCCCGGTGCTCAGCGGGCAGCTACGGACGCGGAAGGGTCGAGGTCCGAGAAGGCCCCCCGGTGCTGGCTCAGGGCTGCAGCCCGCGGCACGTACTGCTGCGACAGGACCCTCCACGCACCGTCCAGGTAGCCGATCAGGACCTGGTCGTAGGCCTGGTGCCTGCCGTCACCGGGGGCCAGGGCCGAGGCGGGCACGTAGGTCACGAGGCCGCCCGCCCGGGGGGCAACGGCGAAGCCCTGCCCCAGGTACCGGTACAGGACGACCTGGCCGGTCCCCTCGACCACGTCCAGTTCGTGGCCGAAGCCCGGACGCGACGAAGGCGTGACGAACACCAACTTTGTGTCCCCGTCCCGTTCCAGGTCGTCTGCCCACAGCCCGGACAACGCTGTGGGGCCGGGGAGGGTGCGGGCTAGGACCAGCTCCCACCGGCGCCCCTGTCGCCTCCAGACGAGGTCTCGCTCCACAGTGCGGCCCACGTCGGTGCCAGTTCCTTCTTCGGTCACGCCGGCTATCGTGCCGTCCGGGGCCCGGGCTACCACGCAGCGGAAGGTGCCAAAGCCTCGGTCCTGCAGGTCGTGGCACGCAGGGGAGTAGGGCTTGTAGGATGCTCGGGCCGGTGGCAGCAGGCTGGTGCCGCGGCCCGAAAGAGCGATGCCGATGACACTCGGTGGCCCGTTCCCCTCGGGCGCCAGGGCACCGGCGGCCTGCCCCATGCCCAGCGGCACAGCCGCCAGCGACACAGCCGCCAGCCACGTGCCCGGCCGCACAGCTGGCCACCAAGGCCGCCGGCGCACCAGCCACGCACCCAGCCACTCAGGCCCCAGCCACCCAGGCCCCAGCCACTCAGGCCTCGGGCGCGCTGGGCGCGCTGGCCTCGGGCAAGCGCCTGGGCGGGCGGTTACCCCCTGCCTGCACCTGGCCCGGCGCAGCGTCATCAGCTCAGCATTATCCTCCTAGTTGTGACCGACGAGGCAAACGCCCGGCCTGGCCGGAGCCAAGGGCGGCTCCAGGCGCTTTCGCCCCTCGATGGCCGTTACGGAGGCCAGATGGAGCCGTACGCAGCCATCTTTTCCGAGGAAGCCCTCATACGGGAACGCTTTGCCGTCGAGGTGGCTTGGCTCCAGCACTTGGCCAGCCTGCCCGAGCTGCAAGAGCTGGGGCCTCTGTCCGAGCCGGACAGGGCCGCCCTGGACAGCTGGGTGGCCCGGTTCGGCGTGGGGGATGCCCTGGTCGTGAAAGAACTGGAACAGCGCACCAACCATGACGTCAAGGCGGTCGAGTACTACTTGAAGGCGCGCCTCACCGGCGAGCTCGGCTGGCCGCCGGCGCGGGCTGAGTTTGCCCACTTCGCGGTGACCTCCGAGGACATCAACAACCTGGCCTACGCCCGCATGGTGAGGGCGGGGCTGGGCCAGGTGTGGCTCCCCGCGGCGCGGGGGCTCGTGGACGAGGTCCGGTCCCGAGCCTTGGAGTACGCAGGCATACCCATGCTCGCTCGCACCCATGGCCAGCCGGCCACCCCGACCACTCTGGGCAAGGAGCTCGCCGTGTTCGTCTGGCGCTGGGAGCGCCACCTGCGGTCGGTCGCCGAGGTTGCCGTCCCGGGCAAGTGGGGCGGCGCTACGGGCACCCTGGCGGCGATGGTGGTGAGCTACCCGGAGGTGGACTGGATGGCGGCGGTACGTAGCTTTGTCGAGTCGATGGGCCTGCGCTGGGCGCCGCTCACCACCCAGGTCGAGCCGCACGACTGGATGGCCGAGCTCTTCGACGCCATGAGCCGCTACGGCACGGTCCTGATCGATTTCTGTCGCGACATGTGGGCCTATATAGGTTTGGGCTACCTGCGCCAGAGCGTTCGCGAGGGTGAGGTGGGCAGCTCCACCATGCCCCACAAGGTAAACCCCATTGATTTCGAGAACGCGGAGGCGAACGCTGGGCTGGCCGGGGCATTGTTCCGCCACCTGGCCGCCACCTTGCCTATTTCACGCTTGCAGCGCGACCTTTCTGACTCTTCGGCGTTGCGTAACATCGGCAGTGCGTTCGGCTATTCAGGCCTTGCCATCAGCTCGGCCCGGCGGGGCCTGGCCCGGGTGGCGCCCGACCACGACGCCCTTGCCGCCGACCTAGATGCCAACTGGGAAGTGCTGGCTGAGGCCCTGCAAACGGTGATGCGCCGTTACGGGGTAGCTGACCCCTACGAGCAAATCAAGGCGGCAACGCGCGGCAAGACCATCACCAGGAGTGAACTGTTGGCTATCGTGACAGCGCTCAGTGTCCCCGAACCAGCAAAAGAAGCGCTTTCAGCGCTATCACCTGCGCAATACATCGGGCTGGCACCGCAACTTGCTAGGTTGGTGGAGGACATAGGCCAGTTCAGCCGGTAACCGGCCCAACCGGGCTGCAAGACGGCTGGGGGGAGCAGCCGGCCGAGGGGCTTGGCTGGGAGGACGTGACGTGAACGGTGAAGGTTCGGTCCCTGTTGACCGTGGTCATTGGTTGTACCGCTTCGATATCGACGTGGAAGCCTTGGCCATGTACCGCTGCAGACGCGCCGGCCAGCAACTGGTCGAACCTGAGGTTTGGCGGCGCTTGGCGGCTTTGGCCGTGTCGGACGTGTTCATCCTGCAGGTCCCTGGTGGTTGGCAGCCGTTCGTGGAGCTGGCTGACGGCCGTGGGCACTGGGCCTTGGCTGCCCGCCCCAGCCGGCAGGAGTGCGAGCTGGCGGCGAGGTACTTCCTGGAGACCCTGGCAGCAGCCCAAAGCCCCGGCCCTCAAGATGGCGAGGCGGGCCTTCCGGCCCCCTGGCCCAGCTTGCAACGTCCCACCGAGGCACCGCCGGTCGAGTCGGCACTGGCCGAAGCCCGCAACCGCAGGGAGCGGGCCGGCTGGGAGCTGGTGTTCAGCCGCCAGCGTGAGTACCGCTAGCCGGGGCTGCTGAGGGCGACGGGCCGCCGCCGAGGGCTTGGCGCGCCCGGTGGGCGGGGGTGTCGCCAGCTGCATTGTTGCCCCCGGGCTCGGCCCGGTACCCCAGGCCCGGGCCAGTTGCGCGGGGCCGGCCCGTTGGAGGTTGGGGACGGCGAGCGGGCCGCTGCGGGTGCCCCGAAGGTCGGGCCGCGGGCACCGGTATGCTCTTGGGGCGCTGAGTAGTGTGGTGGCGGCAGTGGAGCTGGGAGCAGGGGCCGGTTGACCGGCTCCAGGGTAGAGGAGGTATCGCTACGTCCGAGCCGTACGACGTGGTGGTGATCGGGGGCGGTCCCGCGGGGTACGCCGCCGCGCTGTACGGCGGGCTGGCCGGCCTGCGCATCGCGTTGGTCGAAAAGGACAAAGTAGGTGGGACCTGCCTGCACCGAGGGTGCATCCCCGCCAAGCAGTTGCTCGAGACCGCAGCCGTCTTCCGGGCTGTGAGGCGAGCCGGGGACTACGGCGTCTCCGCTGGCCAGGCCACCTTGGACTTCGCCGTGGCCCAGGCTCGCAAGCGCAAGGTCGTCGACCAGCAGTACCGGGGGCTGCAGGGCCTCCTGAAGCGCCGCCAGGTGGTCACCTACGCCGGTACCGGCGTGCTCCAGCCCGGCCGGCGGGTGCTGGTCAGCGGCCCGGCCCGGCCAGACGGCGCCCGTCGGGGCGGCCCCCGGGCACAGGAGGGGGAGCCTGCCGCGCCGTTGGAACTGGAGGCCTCGGCGGTTGTCCTGGCGGCTGGCTCGGTCCCCCGGTCGCTGCCTGGCCTGCCGGTTGACGGCCACCTTGTGCTGTCGAGCGACGAGCTGTTGGACCTGGAGAAGCTGCCCGCTTCCGCCGCCGTGGTGGGTGGGGGGGCGGTCGGCTGCGAGTTCGCCTCCATGCTGGCCGACCTCGGGGCCCAGGTCACCGTCCTCGAGGCCATGCCCAAGATCCTCCCTGGGGTCGACAGGGACGTAGCCGACGTGGTCGCCAAGTCGTTCGCCAGGCGGGGTATCGAGGTGCGCACCGGCGTCCAGGTGCAAGGCCACACCCCAGCACCTGATGGGAGCTCGACGACACTGCGGTTGGGCGGCGGCGAACAGCTGCGGGTCGAGCAGGTGGTCGTCTCCGTGGGCCGGCGCCCCTGCAGCGCAGGCCTGGTTGCCCCGGGCACGAACGTCGAGGTGGACGACCGCGGCTTTGTCAAGGTGGACGAGCTCATGCAGACGAGCGAACCCGGGGTCTATGCGGTAGGCGACCTGGTCGCCACGCCGGGCCTGGCTCACGTCGGCTATGCCGAGGCGATGCTGGTGATCGACCAGCTGCTGGGCCGCCCGGTGGTGCCGCTCGACTACGCCAGAGTGCCTTGGTGCGTGTACACGTTCCCCGAGGTGGCCTTCAGCGGCTATTCAGAGGAAGCAGCGCGGGAGGCAGGCTACGAAGTCGTCACCAAGAAGCACTCTTTTGCCGGCAACGGCCGGGCCGCCATAATCGGCGAGGCCGAAGGGGTCGTGAAGGTGGTCGCTGAGAAGCAACCGGACGGTAGCGCGGGCAGGGTCCTCGGGGTGCACATGGCCGGCCCCTGGGTCACCGAGCAGTTGGGCCAGGGGTACTTGACGGTCAACTGGGAAGCCACGGCCGCTGAGGCGGCTCAGTTCGTCCAGCCCCACCCGTCGTTGTCAGAAGTGTTTGGCGAGACCATGCTCGCCCTAGCCGGGAAAGGTCTGCACGTTGGCTGACATCATGATGCCCCAGCTCGGTGAGACGGTCACCGAGGGGACGATCATCAAATGGCACAAGCGGGTCGGCGAGCCGATCGAGGAAGACGAGGTGCTCTTCGAGGTTTCGACGGAAAAGGTGGACTCCGAGGTGCCTTCGCCGGTCAGCGGCACAGTGAGCGAGATCCTGGTACAAGAGGGGCAGACCGTCCCGGTTGGCACCAAGCTGGCGGTTGTGACGGGTGCCGCCGTGGGTGCCGGGCAGCCACCTGCAGCCGAGCCACCTGCAGCCCAGCCACCTGCAGCCCAGCCACCTGCAGCCCAGCCACCTGCAGCCGAGCCGTCCCGGGCCTCCGAGGCGCCGCCAGCCGCCCCCGGGGCACCGGCGACCGTGCCCCAGTCCCGGGCTGCTCGCTCCGAGGGCAGGCAAGCGGCTGGGAGCGAAGCTGCGCAGGTCCCCCCTCACGCCGCTCCTCAGGGCCCCTCGGCCGCACAGACCAAGCCGCCTTCTGGTGGCCTGGCCCGTCCCGGGCCCCGCCCGGCAGACCAGCGGCCCCCCACTCAACCCCTCCAGGCGGGGCCCAGCCGGCTCCTGTCCCCTGTGGTCAGGCGCCTCATTGCCGAGCACGGGCTCGACCCGGCCCAGATCCCGGGCACCGGGGCCGGTGGCAGGATCACGCGAGAAGACGTGCTGGCGGCGGTGGGACGCCAAGAGGCCGCTGGCCGGGACGGAGCTGCCGCCGGCCGGGAAGGGGCCGGGACGGGCCGGGGGGCCGAAGACCAGCCGGCCTCCGCCCCTCCAGCCACGTTGGCCGAGGTACCTGTGCCCCAGGCGGGCGAGCGTGACACGGTGGTGCCGTTCACCAACATCCGCCGCCGCACGGCTGAGCACATGGTCCGTTCAAAGAGGGTTTCTGCCCACACCATGGTGGCCGTCGAAGTCGACTATTCCGGGGTGGACAAAGTCCGCCTGGCAGAGCGCGAACGCTTCAAGGCCACTGAGGGTTTCAGCCTGACTTACCTCCCTTTCATTGCCCGGGCAGTGGTGGACGCGCTGGGCGAGTTCCCGTACCTCAATTCTTCCGTGGGTGCCGACGAACTGATCGTCCACCACAACGTCAACCTGGGTGTGGCCGTGGACTTGGACTTCGAAGGCCTCCTCGTGCCGGTGGTCCAGCGGGCCGGCGAAAAGCGCCTGGTGGCACTGGCCCGCGAGGTGGCCGACCTGGCGGCACGCGCCCGCTCCAAGAAGCTGACCATGGACGATATTTCCGGGGGCACCTTCACCCTGACGAACGCCGGAGGCTTCGGCACCTTCATCACCGTGCCGGTGATCAACCAACCCCAAGTCGGGATCATTTCCACCGATGGCGTGCGCAAACGGCCGGTCGTCATCGAGCTGCCAGACGGCACCGACAGCATCGCGGTGCGCCCAGTGGGCAACTTGGTCCTCTCTTGGGACCACCGGGCGGTGGACGGTGCCTACGCGGCCGCGTTCATGGCCAAGGTGCGCGACATCCTGCAGACCCGCGATTGGTCCGCCGAGCTCTGAGGAGGCAAGCCATAGCGACCACCCCTGGCTTTGAGCTCCGGCCCGGCCGCACGCTGCGGCTCCGCTGGCTTGGCCGGGTTGCCTACCGTGACGCCCATGCCTTGCAGCGGGCGTTGTGGTCGGCCGGCCCCGGTTCCGACGATTGGGTGCTCCTGTTGGAGCACCCTCCGGTGTACACGGCCGGTGTGCGGGCCAAGCCAGAGCACATCCTGGCCGACCCTGCCAGCGTCGGTGCCGAACTGGTGTGGGTTGACCGCGGCGGGGACGTCACTTTCCATGGGCCGGGGCAGCTGGTTGGCTACCCCGTGCTCTCGGTGCCGAGCGGCCCCGGGGCCACGCCAGGCTATGTACACGAACTGGAAGCCCTCGTGATGGAGGCCCTCGAAGGCCTCGGCTTGAGAGGGTTGGGCAGGCTGGAGGGGTACCCGGGCGTCTGGGTCGACCCCGGCGGCGCCCGGCCCCGGAAGATCTGCGCCATCGGGGCCCGCCATAGCCGTCAGCGCACGATGCACGGTTTTGCCCTCAACGTCGACGTGGACCTGGCCATGTTCAGCCGGATCGTCCCCTGCGGGCTGGCCGGCATGGGGGTGACGTCGCTGGCCGCCGAGGGTGCCCAGGTCAGCATGCGGGCCGTGGTGGAGGCGGTCATGGCCGTGGCTTCCAGGCGTTGGGGGCGGGGCCGGCCCGTGGAGCGCCAAGATGTGGCCTGGCCGGCCCGGTACGGCTCCGCTGCGCCGGGCACAGAGCCGGCCCGGGCGCTGGCGGGTGGTGGGGGGCTAGCCACCGCCACATCGTCAGCCACCACCACATCGTCAGCCACCGCCACCCCTGCCAGTGGCCAAGCTCCGGCCAGGCAGGCTCGGCCCGTGCACTTGAAGGGCCGGTTGGCCCGGTTGGCCGAGGCCGGCGCCGACCCGAGCACCTTGTTGCCCCTGGGTGCCAACAAGCCAGCTTGGTTGCGGGCCAAGGCGTACATGGGCGCCGAGTTCGCCAGCATGCGCAAAGCCGTGCGGGGCTTGTCCCTGGTCACGGTGTGCGAGGAGGCAGGCTGCCCGAACATCTTCGAGTGCTGGGCCGACGGCACTGCCACCTTCATGATCAACGGCGACCGCTGCACTCGTGCCTGCGGGTTCTGCCAGGTGAGCACCAGCAGGCCACTGCCCCTCGACCCAGGGGAGCCGGCCCGGGTGGCCGAGGCGGTCAGCCGCCTCGGCCTGTCCCATGCCGTGGTCACCTGCGTGGCGCGCGACGACCTGGCCGATGGTGGGGCCAGCGCCTTTGCCGCCACCATCGACGCCATCCGCTCACGCCGGCCCGGCACCACCATCGAGGTCCTCATCTCCGACTGCAAGGGCGACCCGGCGGCGCTTGGCACCATCTTCGAGCGGCGCCCCGACGTGCTCAACCACAACGTGGAGACTGTCCCCCGGCTGCAACGGGCCGCCCGGCCGTCAGCTTCCTACGCCCGCAGCTTGGCCGTACTGGCTCGGGCCAGGGCTGCCGGCCTGGTCACCAAGTCGGGCTTGATGGTCGGCTTGGGCGAGTCGGAGGACGAGGTCGTCGGCGTCCTGGCCGACTTGTGCGGGGTCGGCACGCAGATCGTCACCATCGGCCAGTACCTGCGGCCCACCGCCTCGCACCTGCCGGTAGCCCGGTGGTGGTCTCCGGGCGAACTGGCCGAGCTGGCCCGGTTGGGCCGTGAGCTTGGCATCGCCCACGTGGAGGCGTCGCCTCTGACCCGCTCCAGCTACCACGCCCGCCAGGCCGCGCTGGCCGCGGGCGCAGCCCGCCCACCGCTCGCCAGCGCCCAGGGGCCGGGCGGGAGCGCGGCCTGAAGCGGCCGATGGGCCCGGTAGTTGCCCCTGCACCGTTCGCGGCTCGGCTCCAGCGCGCTCGAGAGGCAATGCAAAGCGCTGGTGTCGACGCCTTGTTGCTGTCCCTCGGTGCCGACCTCCCCTGGCTCACGGGTTACTGGGCCATGCCGCTGGAGCGGCTCACGATGCTGGTGGTCTTCCCCCCAGCGGTGCCCGAGGTGCCCGTGCTGGTGGTCCCCGCCCTGGAAGCACCGCGCGTCCAGTTGGTGCCAGAGGTGTTCCGCCTCCGGCCCTGGGAAGAAACCGAGGGCCCAGTGCAGGTGGTGGCGTCCCTCGTGCGCCGTTCGGTGGGTGAGCGGCCCTGCGTGGCCGTGAGCGACCGGGCCTGGGCGAGCTCGCTGCTGCAGCTGCAAGGGGAACTGCCGGGAGCCAAGTGGCGGGCCGCGTCCAGCGTCCTGGCACCGTTGCGTTCGGTGAAGGACGACCGCGAGGTGGAAGCCCTGGCTCGGGCAGCGAGCTCAGCCGACCGTGTGGCCAATGCCCTCCTCCAAGGCGAGATCCCGCTGGTGGGCCGGACTGAACGTGATGTAGCCACCGAGATCGGCCAAAGGCTGCTAGCCGAAGGCCACGACAGGGTCAACTTTGCCATAGTGGCGAGCGGCCCCAATGCGGCCAGCCCCCACCACGAGCCGAGCGGGAGAGCCATCCAGGTGGGCGAGCCGGTCGTTTGCGACTTCGGGGGCTCTATGGGCGGTTACTGCTCGGACATCACCAGGACCGTGTTCACCGGGCCGCCGGCGGCCGAGCTAGCCCGTGCTTATGAGGTGGTGGAGAGGGCGCAGGCCAGCGGCGTGGCCGCGGCGCAGGTGGGCGCGCCTTGCGAGCAGGTAGATGCCGCTGCCCGCCAGGTCATCGCCGGTGCCGGCCTCGGGGAGTACTTCGTCCACCGGACAGGTCACGGCATCGGCCTCGAGGAGCACGAGCCCCCCTACCTGGTGGCCGGCAACGACGCGGTACTGCAGGCGGGCAACGTCTTTTCCGTGGAGCCCGGGGTCTATGTCCCTGGGCGCTGGGGGGTGCGCATCGAGGACATCGTCGTGGCCACTGCCCAGGGGCCAAGGTCGTTGAACCAGGCCAGCCACGCCTTGACCGTAGTCCCGGTGTAGCGCCCCGTTCACAGCTGGGCCAGGTCGGCGAGCACGACGCTCAGCGTCTTTTCCTGCCCACTTTGGTTGGTCACCGACACGGTGACCCGGCTCCCCGGCTTCAGCTGGGCCAAGACCTCCTGAAGCTCCGTCGCTGCCCGGGTGGGGGTGTTGTTGACGGCGGTGATCAAGTCACCCGCCACGATCCCTGCTTTGGCCGCCGGCCCGCTGGGCCGCACCTCGCTGACCAGCACCCCGATGGGCTCACCGGAGAAGTTGAACGCAGTCGTCGCGTTGATGCCAATGGCCGCACGCCCTGCGGTCGTGACCACGCCCTTGGCCACCAGTTGCGGGGCGATCAGCTTGACGGTGTTGGACGCGATGGCGAAACCCAGGCCTGGCGCCGCGCTGCCGTTGCTGGTCGCGGCCAAGGTGGGGATGCCAACCACCCGCCCGGAGAGGTCGACCAGCGCCCCGCCGCTGTTGCCCGGGTTGATCGGGGCGCTCGTCTGGACAAGGTCGGGCAGCACGGTGCCGTTGCCCTCGTCCAGGGTGCGGCCATTGAAGCTCACGATGCCGTCGGTGACCGAGCTGGACAGCCCGAGCGGGTTGCCGATGGCCAAGACGATGGTGCCCACCTGCAACTTGGCAGAGTCCCCGAACTGGGCCGGCTTCAACCCTGTGATGGGTGGCACCTTGATGACGGCGAGGTCGTCAGGGGGGTAGGAGCCCACCAGGCGGCCGGCCGCGCTCCGGCCGTCGGAGAACGACACCGTGAAGTTGGCCTCGTTGCCCACCACGTGGGCGTTGGTCACGATGTCGCCTCGGGTGTCGTAGACCAGGCCGGACCCGAGGCCCGACGCAGAGGAGATCTCTACAACCGAAGGGCGCACCGCCTGGACCACCCGCACGTACTGCTGCTGGAGGGCTTGGGCGAGGGCGAGGGCCGAAGTGGCCGTGGCCTGGGGCGCGCTGGTGCTGGGGGGTGCCTTGGGGGCGCCATTGCTGTGTTCCGCCCAGGCGGCCCAGGCCACAGAGCTGCCCACCATGACCGAAGCCGCCGCGGCCACGTACGAGCGGCGGAGCAAACCCGGACGAAGCCTTGTCAGCTTGCTGAACTGTCCCAACTGGTCAGCTACCTCCCGTGCTGGGGGCCGTGCTGCGGGCCCACACAGCCCATCTGAGCAAGCCGGAGTGGTAGCTAGGTCAAGGGCCGGTGGAAGTCGGGTGAAGCTGCCGGCGGGCGTCTTGGGCCGTCGGGCCGGTCGGGGGGACGCTGGCCAAGGACAGGTAGTTCTCGTCCTCTTGGGTGGTGTGCAACCGGAGCACCGCGTGGAGCCCGTAGAGGGCACGGCGGGCCTCCTCGAGCCCTTGGGGCGTGGGCCCCGAGCGTTGGAGGGCAGCCAGCAGGCGCCCCAAGCTCCTTATCTGACGAGCGATCTCGTCGTGGCCAGTGCTCATCGGGCCGGTCGGGTCTGTCCCCCCGATGGCGCGGTCGAGGACCGGGTAAAGGACGCTTTGCTCAGCCTCCTCATGGGGCTGGACCACTTCGACCAGCAGCTTGTACACCTCGCCCGCTTGTCGCAGGGCCTCCTCTGGGCCCAACGTGCCCAGCGCGTCCCCGGCGGCGCCCAGCTTGTCGATTATCGCCTTTATTTGGCTGTGCTCTTGGTGGAACTGGGACGCGAGGGCCATTTCCCCGGCGGGGAGGCGTAGCTCGTGGGGTGCTGGCCGTAGGGCTCGCAGGGCGTTCAGCACCACCGCCACATCGATTGCTTCTTGCAGCAGCGCCCCCCACACCGCCGGGAGCCAGCCCGCGGTGGCTGCAGCCATGGCCAGTACGGACATGGCCATACCCCCGGCGGCGCTCTGGGCGGCAACCCGCCTGGCTCGGTGGGCAATGGCGCGGGCGTCGCCGACGCGGTCCAGGCGGTCGACGGTGAGGACCACGTCGGCCGCTTCGGACGATGCGCTGGCACCACGGCCAGCCATGGCCACACCTATGTCTGCTTGGGCCAGCGACGGAGCGTCGTTGATGCCGTCGCCCACCATGACGGTGGGTGCCAGTTGTTGCTCTTGTTGCACTATTTGGAACTTGTCTGCAGGCGAGCACCCACCCACTGCCCGGTCGGCCCGGACCACAGCCCCGGCCTCCGCGACCACCTCGGGGCGGTCCCCGCTCAGGAGCACCACCCGCTTCAGGCCGGCGCGGCGCAGTGCCCTGACGGTGCGGCCGGCCTCGTCCCGCAGAGGGTCGTCCAGCAACAGTACCCCGGCCGGCGAGCCGTCGATGGCGACGAACACGGCCAGCGCGGCGTCCCCGCCGTCACCCAGCACGGTGCTCCGGGCCTGGCCATCATGGCCAGAGGCCCAGGCGGCGGTCCCCACGGCCACTGTGTGCCCGTCCACCCGTCCCCGTACGCCCTGGCCCACGACCTCCTCGACCTCGTAAGGCATGGAAAGGCGGCAGCCCCGAGCCAGCGCGGCTGACACGATGGCATTGGCGACCACGTGGGCTGAGGCCTGCTCCAACGAGCCAGCCATGGTCAGCAGCTCCTCCTCAGTGGTCCCCGCCTCTGGGACCGCTCGGGCCAACTGGGGGTTGCCTCGGGTAAGGGTGCCGGTCTTGTCCATGACCAAAGTCGTGCACTCGGCCAGGCGTTCCAGGGCGGGGCCACCTTTGATGACCACCCCTCGGCGGGCGGCCCGGGAGAGCCCGGCCACGATGGCGACCGGTGCAGCCAGGATCAAGGGGCACGGTGTGGCCACGACCAGCACCGCCACGGCCCGGCTGGGGCCACCCAGCGCCCAGGCCGGCCCAGCCAGGGCGAAAGTGGCGGCCACGAACCACAGGGCGTAGCGGTCGGCGAGGCGCACCAGGGGGGCCTGGGCCGCCTCGGCTTGGCTGACCATACGGACGATCCCGGCGTAGGTGCTGTCTTCGGAGCTGGTCGAGGCGCGCATCTCGAACGGGTTGCCGGCATTGACGCCGCCGCTGCGCACGGGGCTGCCCGGCGCCAGCTCGGACGGCACCGGCTCGCCCGTGAGGGCGGACTCGTCGACCACTGCGGGAGAGAGGAGCTCTCCGTCGACGGGCACCACTTCGCCAGCGGCCACGGACAATATGTCGCCTGGTCGCACGGACTGGACGTCCACGGTCTCGAGCACGGCCCCTCGGTGGCGGTGCGCCCGTTGGGGTGCTCGCTGGGCCAGGTCGCGCAGGTCGAGCCGGGCTCGCCGGGTAGCCCAGGCCTCCAGGGCCCGCCCGGTCACGAGCATGAGGCCGATCACCGCCGAGGCCAGGTACTCGCCCACCGCCACCGCCCCGGCCAAGGCGGCGAGGGCAATGACGTCGACGCCGTAGCGCCCGCGGCGCAGGCCGCTCACCGTGGCCCACAGGGCCTGGGCTGCCCCCCAGGCGCCTGCCGCCGCCCACGCCCAGCGACCGGCCGTGGTGTAGCCGGCCCAGTAGGCCGTGGCCCCGGCAGCCAACCCCAGCAAGGGCCCAGCAGCCAGGACGAAGGGCAGACGGGGGGCAAGGTCGCGCATGGGCTGGCCCGGGCGGTGCCGGGCCCGCCAGCGCTCCCACAGGTACCGGCTGCCCCGTGCGGCTGGGCGCGCCGGCACCGGCGATGGGCCGTGCCTGTTACCCGCGTGTGCGCCCAACGTGGCCCTCCTGGTGGGTGTCCCCGGCAGCTGTCCCATTCGACCCCAGCCGGTGGGGTTCCCGGTGAAGCCGGGGTGAAGACCGGGCGGAGATGGCCACTGGCACGACCGGGCTTGGCATAATGGGCCTAGGTGTGCCGGGAAGCCTGGTCGGCGTGGTGCTCTGCCCGCTCAGACCATGCCCTACTGCTCACCCTGGCCCCAGCCGACGGACGATGAAGCCAGGCCCTGGCCCCGGCCGACGGACGACGGAGATGGTGCCCGGTGAGCGGCGCCTTGATGGCCGGTGGCCTCGCCATCGCCGTCGTCATGGTCGCCAGCCGGGCGCTCTCCCAGCGCTCAGGGGTGCCCTACGCGGTCTTCCTGGTCGTGGCTGGCGCAGCCGTCAGCTTCATCCCTGGCGTGCAGGTGCCTCAACTGGGGCCTCGAGTGGTCTTCCTCGGGTTCCTCCCACCCCTGGTGTACCACGCCGGGGCCGCCACCTCGCCCCGAGAGCTGCGGGCCCATGCGGTGCCCATCGGCCTCAGTGCCTTTGGCCTCGTGCTGGCCACCACCTTTGCTGTCGCCGGCGCCACCTGGGCGGCGGTGCCCAGCCTGGGGTGGGCAACCGCCTTCGTCCTGGGCGCGGTCGTCGCCCCCACCGACGCGGTGGCTTCTGTCTCGGTGCTCCGGCGCCTGGGCGGGCCGCCCGGGCTCACCACCATCTTGGAGGGGGAGAGCTTGGTCAACGACGGGGTCGCCCTCGCCCTGTTCAGTGTGGGCACGTTGGCGCTGTCGGCGCCCACCGGGGTCGGTGGTGGGTTGGCCGAGTTCTTGAAGGTGGCTGCGGGCGGTACCGGCCTGGGGCTGGGGCTGGGGTGGTTGGCGGCTCAAGCCCGCCGGCCCTTGCGGGACCCGGCCTCCCAGATCGTGGTCTCCCTCCTGGTCCCGTTCGCTGCCTACCTGCCCGCCGATGCGCTGGGGCTTTCGGGTGTGCTGGCCACGCTGGCGGCCGGGCTCGTCCTCGGCCAGCAAACGGTGGCGGGGCTGGCCCCCTCCGGTCGGCTCAGGGTGGCGGAGTTCTGGGACGTGCTCGTGTTCCTGCTCGAGTCTGCCTTGTTCGTCTTGGTCGGCCTGCAGCTGCGTCACATAGCCCAGGGTGTGGCCGGCTACCCCTCTGCCCAGGTCGCCCTGGCCGCTGCTCTGGCCGTTGTGGTCGTGGTCGTGGTCCGGCTGGCCTGGTGGTGGGCGGTGCCCACCTTGAGGTGGCGTCCCCGGCGAGGGGTGCTCCTGGGCACGGGCGCGGTGCCCTGGCAAGAGCGCGCCGTGCTGGGCTGGAGCGGGCTGCGGGGGGCGATATCACTGGCGGCCGCGCTCTCCGTCCCCTCGGCTGGGGCGCGCCAGGGCCCTGTCGGGCGGGACCTGGTCATCTTTGCCACCTTCTGCGTCATCGTGGTGACGCTGGTGGGCCAGGGCACGTCGCTGCCCTGGCTGCTCCGGCGCCTGTCCCTGGCCCGGGCCGACGTCGCGCTGCACCAGCAGGCCCTGGCCCGCCGGCGCTGTGCCGAGGCCGCGCTGAGCCTGCTGGACGAGCTGTTGGCGAGGCGCGAAGTGGCTGACGATGTGGCTGGAGCCGCCCGCCAGCTCTACGAGCGGCGCCTGGAGGCCGCCGGGGAACAGCTGCTGGGGCCCGGTGGGCCATCTCGGGACCGAGCTTCCCTGGCGGCTGTGCTCCGCCAGCTCCTGGCCGCCCAGCAGGGTGCCCTGCAGGAGCTGTACCGGCGGGGCGACATCAACTTCGCCGTGCTCAGGGCGTTGCGCCGCGAGCTGGACATGGAGCATGCCAGCCTGGAAGGGCCATGGTGACCTGCACGGGCCGGCGACGGGAGGCGGGCCGCGGGGCGTTCACCCGGACGGGCGGACCACGAAGTACTTGGCTTGGGGGTGGTGGCAGATGATGGCCGCCGTCGTCTGCTCAGGGTGGAACTGCCAGGACGATCCAGCCGAGCACTCCACCCCGATCCGGTCCGCCCCCACCAGTCCCGCCACCCGGGCGTTGTCTTCCAGGTCGGGGCAGGCCGGGTAGCCCCACGAGTACCGCCCGCCTCGGTACTGCTGGCGGAAAAGCCCTTGGAGGCTGGGCCCGTCCTCGTCGGCAAAGCCCCACTCCTGGCGTACCCGCCAGTGCCAGTACTCGGCCAGGGCTTCGGCCATCTCCACCCCGAGGCCGTGCAGGTGCAGGTAGCCCGTGTACTGGTCGGAGCGGAAAAGACGAGCCGCCTCCTCGGAGACCGCCGGGCCCATGGTCACGACTTGGAAGGCCACATAGTCGACCTCGTTCGACGTCACGGGGCGGAAGAAGTCGGCTATGCACAGCCAGGGCTCGGAAGCCTGGCGCGGGAAGCGGAAGCGGGCCAGCTCTCGGGACCGTTCGGTGCTGGCCCAGACCACCAGCTCGTCACCATCGGAGCCGGCTGGCCAGTAGCCGTAGGCGACGGCGGGCCGCAGGACGTCGGAGCGGCGTGCTGCCGCCAGCTGGCCCCGCAGTACCTGGCGCAGGCGTTGCTTGAACTGGGCGTCGTCCTCCCCCTCGTTGGGCCGGTAGCCCCACTGGTTGCGGAAAAGGGACGTCTCGTTCAGGTAACGGGCTATGTCGTCGAGCGCCACGCCCCGCTCTACGCGCGAGCCGATGAAAGGAGGCAGGGGGACCGGGTTGTCGCTCACCACGGTGGGAGCCCGCCTGGGGGTGGCCTCCGACCGGCCCTCGGCTGGGCGCCGAGGACGTGCCCCTGCCCGCCCCCCCAGGGCCCGCCCGAAGTCGGGGTCGTCCTGGCCCGAGCGCGCCAGTTCGACCAGGCGTTCCATCGTGCGCAGCCCCTCGAAGGCGTCTTTGCCGTAGAAGACCCTGCCCCTGTACTCGGCTCGCAGGTCGCGCTCCACGAAGCTGCGGGTGAGGGCGGCCCCGCCCAGGAGCACCGGGTAGTGGTGGAGGCCCCGCTCGTTCAGCTCGAGCAAGTTGTCACGCATTATCAGGGTGGACTTGACCAGCAGGCCCGACATCCCGATGGCGTCGGCACCTACCTGCTCGGCTCGCTCCAGCATCTCCGACAGGGGCACTTTCGTCCCCAGGTTGTGGACCTCGTAGCCGTTGTTGGTGAGGATGATGTCCACCAGGTTCTTGCCTATGTCGTGGACGTCACCCTTCACGGTGGCCAGCACGACCTTCCCTTTGCCGCCAAGCGCGGTCTTTTCCATGTGGGGCTCCAAGAAAGCGACCGCCGCTTTCATGACTTCGGCAGACTGCAGGACGAAGGGCAGCTGCATCCGGCCGGCCCCGAACAGTTCCCCGACCCGCTTCATGCCCGCCATCAAAGGGCCGTTGACTATGTCCAGCGGGGCGGCCCCAGCTCCCAGCGCCTCGCTCAGTTCGGCTTCCAGGCCGTCCCTGGAACCGTCCACGACCCGCTGCTCCAGGCGTTGGCCCACCGTCCAAGAGCTGCGGTCCTCAGCGGCCACCGCCGGTGACGCGGCACCCTCGAAGTGGCGCAGCAGTTCGGCCAGCGGGTCGTAGCCCCGTGCCGGGTCGCGCCGGTCGTAGACCAGGTCCAAGCAGACCTGGGCCACCTCCGGGTCGATACGGTCGAGGGGCAGTACCCGAGCCGAGTTGACTATGGCCGCGTCCAAACCGGCCTGCTGGCACTCGTGCAGGAACACCGAGTTCAGCGCCTGGCGAGCGGCCGGGTTGAGCCCGAAGGAGACGTTGGAGATGCCGAGCAATGTCCGGGTGCCGGGCAGGGCGGACTTGATGAGCCTCAGGCCTTCGATCGTCTCCAAGGCGTCCCGCCGGCTTTCTTCCATGCCCGTGCTGACCGGCAGGACGAGGGCGTCGAAGAAGAGGTCCTCGGGCAGGATGCCGTAGCGTTGGGTGGCTATGTCGTGCAGGGCGCGCGCGGCCCGTAGCTTCCATTCGGCCGTCCTGGCCTGCCCCTCGGTGTCGATGCAGGTGCACACCACCGCCGCGCCGTACTCCTGGGCCAGGCGCAGGAACCTGTCCAGCCGGGTGCCGGGGCCGTCGCCTTCTTCCAGGTTGACCGAGTTGACCAGGGGCTTGCCGGCGGTGCACTGCAGGCCACGCTCGACCACGGCCGCTTCGGTGGAGTCCAGCATGAGCGGCAGGGTGGACTGGGTGGCGAACCGGCTGGCCACCTCGGCCATGTCCTCGACGCCATCGGCGCCGGTGTAATCGACGCACACGTCGAGCACGTGGCTGCCGGCCCTGACCGCCGCCTTGGCCATCGAGGTGCAGGTGGCCCAGTCCTTGGCCAGCATGGCCTCCCTGAAGGCCTTGGAACCGTTGGCGTTGGTGCGCTCGCCAACGTTGAGGACCGAAGGGGACTGGTCGTAGGGGACGTGGGTGTACAAAGAGGCGCAGCCCGGCTCCCATTGCGGCTGGCGGGGCCGGGCCTGCACGCCGGCGAGGGCATCGACCACGGCCTTTAGGTGGGCCGGGGTGGTACCGCAGCAGCCGCCCAGTACGTTGACCCCCAGTTCGGTGGCAAAGCGCCGGTGGTGCTCGGCCAGTTCGGCGGGGGACAAGTCGTAGTGCACCTGCCCATCTCTTACAGCGGGCAACCCGGCGTTGGGGAGGCACGACACCGGCACACGGCTCCGGGCCGCCAGGTAACGCAGGTGCTCGCCCATTTCCCGGGGGCCCGTAGCGCAGTTGACCCCGATGACCTGAGGGCGCAGGGCGTCCAGGGTGGTGAGGGCCGCCCCCACCTCGCTGCCCAGCAGCATCCGCCCGGTCTGCTCGATGGTGACCTGCACCTGCAGCGGCACCTCACGGCCCACCTCAGCCATGGCCCGGCGGGCGCCGATGACTGCCGCCTTGGCCTGGAGCAGGTCTTGGACGGTCTCGATGACCAGGAGGTCGGCCCCACCAGCCAGCAACCCGGCTGCCGCTTCCTGGTAGCCGTCGCGCATGGTGGCAAAGCCGATCTGGCCGAGGGACACGATCTTGGTCCCCGGGCCCAGGCTGCCCGCCACCCAGTGGCCGGCGCCGTACGCGTCGGCCACGTCCCGGGCTATGCCAGCCGCGGCGCGGGCCAGTTCCCGGGCCCGGTCAGCCAGCCCGTACTCGGCCAGTACCCAGGGCAGGGAGCCGAAGCTGTCGGTCTCGACGACCTGGCAGCCCACGTCGAAGAACGAGCGGTGGAGCGTGGCCAGCACTTCGGGCCGGGTGACGGCCAGGATCTCGTTGCAGCCCTCGTAGCCAGGCCCTCCGAAGTCATCGGCGTTGAGGCCGAGCGCCTGGATGTTGGTACCAGTGGCCCCGTCGAAGACGACGACCCCTTCGTGGACGGCTTGCAGGTAGCTGGCAGGGCCCCGTTGCACAGGCCGATACTAAGGGCCAAGGTCTCCGCCCTGGCCTCAGGCCTTGTGCGTGGTGGTGGGCTTCTGGGTATGGGCGGTGGTGGTGGGCTTCTGGGGGGTAGGGGCGGGGCCGATGCACTGGGGGAAGGGGAACCACACCGAGTTGACGAAGTCCAAGAACACCGGTACCTGGGAGGGCTTGGTCAGGTACCCCTGGAGGCCGAGCGCGTGCGTGGCGTCGAGGGGCAGCAGGAGCTGGAGCACCTTGTGGCTGGGCGTCGTGAAGGTGTCCAGGTAGCTGGTCACGCCACAGGCCACGACCTGGCGCGCCGCGGTCTCGCTGGCGCCGTTGACGCCGGGGCGCAGCTGGGGCAGCTTGGCCAGGCTGGGGGCTGTGCTCACTATCACGTAGGCGCCTCCGGGTACCGGAGAACGGAAGACCACCGAAGACTTAGCTCGGTGCACCGTCCAGCTGGCCGGGTACAGGAGCCCGAAGCTGGCTGAGCTGTAGGAGCTGAAGTGCCCGGCAGCCGAAAGCGCGGGGTCGTCCGACATCCACCCCGTGACGGTGGTGCCCCTGACTTTGAACCAACCCCCCCCGGCGTTGGTGTGGCCCAGCACGCTCAGCACGACCCCCTGGGCGGCGCTGGCGATGACCCGGCCCGACAGCGACGGTCTGGCACGCACGTGCACCCCTATGGGCGAGAGCACGGTCCGGCTGCCGCCGGCCTGGGTGACGGGGACGGTCGTCGAAGTGGGGACGGCCCTGGTGGTCGTGGCCAGGGCCCGGGGGGCTGAGGTGGCCGAGCTCGATGAGGCAGCCTGGCTGCCCCCTGAGCCGCAGGCCACGAGGCCCAAGGCCAGGGCAACGACCGCGGTGCTGCCAGCGGCTGCCTTGGCCGCCTTCGAGGTCGCTACCTTGGCCATTGGGCACAGTATGCCGCCTGGCAGCGACCCTTACACGCCTGGTGGTTGGGGAGCCCTGGCCAGCTCCAGGCAAGCGGCCCCGGCCGGCCAGGGGCCGGCTAAGGCGAGGCGAGCGGGCCCGGCCGGCCCAGCAAGTAGCCCTGGCCGCAGTCGATGCCGAGGTCCCGGAGCACCACCAGCTGTTCCTGGCGCTCGACGCCCTCGGCTACGACGGTGATGCCCATGTCATCGGCAAAATGGCGCATGGCCGCGATGATGGCCCGGCGGGACGGGTCGGTGCCCACCTCGCAGACCAGCGCCTGGTCCAGCTTCACGATCTCGGGCCGCACGTCGACCAGCCGCTGCAGGCCAGCAAAGCCGCTGCCGGTGTCGTCCACAGCCACCCTCAGGCCCCTTTCGTGCACCAGCCGCACCATCTCCTGCAGCTGGTCGTAGGACTCGAACTGGCGCTGCTCGGTTATCTCGACCACGGCGCGGCCAGGGGGCAGCTCCGAGAGCACCTCCAGCAGGGCGGGGCGGTACAAGAGGCCCGGGGAGGCGTTCACCGCCAGGTAGGGGCCACCGGGGCGCTGGAGCTGGGAGCTGAACCCGGCCACCGCCAAGCGGGCCGTGTGCAGCTCGAGCTCCACCCCCAGGCCCACCCGGTGGGCCTCTTGGAAGATGTCTTCTGCGCTGGCCAATGACTGGCCACCAAAGCGGGCCAGGGCCTCGTAGCCGGTCACCTCACCGGTCGCCAGGCTGACGATGGGCTGGTACCGAGCCGTCGTCGCCCCGGGCGCCAGCAGTTGCCGGATGCGGGCATAGCGGGCCTGGCCGGCGGCGCTGGACAGGCGTTCTGCCTGGCCCTGGTCGCCCAGTTCTGCCACCAGGTGCTCGGACAGCCCCTCGGAGAGGGCGGCCGAGCCGGCCGCGCAGCGGCGCAAGGCGGCCAACAGATCTTCGGCCGGTGCACCCTTGACCACGTAGCCGCTGGCCCCTCCTCGCAGCATCTGGACGACAGAGGCGCGGTCGGAGGCGGCGGAATAGGCCAGCACCCTCGTCCGCGGTGAGACCTCGCGGATGCCCAGCACTGCCTCCAAGCCCCCACCCGCCGGCATCCGGACGTCCAGCAGGGCAACGTCCGGCTGGTAACGGCCGGCGGCGGCGACTGCCGACCGGGCATCGCCCACAGCCGCCACGCAGCGCATGTCGGGCGTGTCGTCTAGGAGCCCGACCAGGCCTTCCAGGGTAACCCGGGCGTCGTCGGCCACGAGGACGCTGAGGGCCCGGGCCACCTGGGACGAGGGCGGGGGGCCGCGGCGCCCCGTGCCCTCGCCGTAACCCGGGTCGGGTTCGAAAGCCGGGGCGGGGGCAGGGCGGAGCTTAGCCTCCAGGGCCGCGCCCAAGTCGGGGAGGGGGCGGCCGGGCCCGGTGCTCAGGGGCGACGGCGGCCGGCGGAGCAGGCGGGTGAGCGGCCGGCGGCTCATGGCCCGGCTCCGTCCTCCCCGGGCCGGCCCACCAGCGTGCCAACAGCCGAGAGGAGCTCGTCGGCACCGCAGCCCTTTACCACGTAGGCGGCCACGGCTGCTTGCCTGGCTGCCTTCACGATGCTGTCGTCGTCGTAGGCGGACCAAAGCACGACGGGAAGCTCGGGGTGCTCGGCGCTCAGCACCGCCGCGGCTTGCGTGCCGCTCATGCCCGGCATGCGGACGTCCATCACGACCAGGTCTGGCTTGGCCTTGCCCACGAGCTCGATCGCCGCTTGGGCTTCGCCGGCGATGCCGGCCACCTCGTAGCCCACCTCAGCCAACAACTGAGCCAGCTCTTGGGCCAAGGGGATGTCGTCGTCGACGACCACCAGACGGGCAGCCCTCATCGCCCCAGGCCTCCAGCCAGCGCAGCCACGGGCGCGTGGCCTGCCCGGTTGCCGGCCAGGGGCAGCCACACACGCACTTCAGTACCGGCCAGAGGAGCGCTCTTGACCTCGAAGTGGCCCCCGGCCAGCTCAGCCCGCTCCCTCATCACCGCCAAGCCGAAATGGCCCTCTCGGAGCAGCTCGGCCTGGGGGACCGGGCGGAAGCCCTTGCCGTCGTCGCGCACGACCAGCAGGGCCCCCCGGCCGTCCGGCCTCAAGGAGACCGAGACCAACCCCGCTTTGGCGTGCTTGGCCACGTTGGCCAGGGCCTCTTGCACTATGCGGTAGGCCACCGTCTCGGTGTCCCGGCTGAGGGTGCCGCAGGGGACGGGCTCGAAGAACGTGCTCACCCCCGTGGCCTGGGCCCAGGTGGCCAGCTGGTCGGCGAGCGCGGCTTGGAGGCCGCCTTGGTCGAGCACCGGGGGCCGCAGCTCGCTCATCATCCGGCGCAGCTGGCCGATCTCCTGTCCCAGGTCGCTGCGGGCCCGGTTGACCAGCTCCAGTGCGGCCTCCGGGTCCCCCCGTTCGAGGCGCAACCGGCAACGGTCCAGTACGAGACCGAGGGTGGCCAGCCGCTGGATGGGGCCGTCATGGAGGTTGGCGGCCAGGAAGGCGCGTTCTGACTCCGCTACCCGGACCGTGCGTTCGAGCAACTGGCGCTGCCGCCAAGAGGCACCGATGATGCTGCGGTTGGCCTTGGCGATAGCGGAGGTGCGGGCCTGCACCAGCTGTTCCACCTGGTGGCCTTGAGCGCCGGCCGCCGAGCCGACGGCACCGGCCAGTGCCAGGGCCTGGCGGGCTGGCTCGCCCAGCGCGTCCACCACGGGCCGCAGAGGCCACGGAGGGGGCCCGGCTCGTTCCAGGGCCCTAACGGCTGCCTGCAAGGGTGCTAGCTCGAGCGGCGGCACGGGCAGGGCCCGGCCTTGTGAAATGGCTTCCAGGCTGGCCAGGAGCGCAGGGAGCACGTGCTCGGACAAGGCGCTGGCCACGCGGGCCAGCCGGTCCCACCACAGCCGCAAGGTGGCGGGGACCACGCCGAGCACCACGATGGCGACGCCCATGGCGGCGACGACCAGGCTCCGCCACACGACAGCTGTGCCGTCCCGGGGCCCGGGTGGCAACAGGGCAACAACCGTGGTCGCACCCGCGCCGAGCACGGCCAGGGTGGCCAAGTGCCCGGGGGGGTGAGCGAAGGGCCCCCGGTGACGTGCGGCCGGAGAGCGCGCCGTCCGGCGGTAGGCAACGGCCAGGCCCAACAGGGCGCCACCCCCGGTGGTGGCCACGGCGGGCACCCCGGCGGCGCTCAAGGCCACGATGACGGCCACCACCCAGGTCACGGCTACGGCGGCCCGACCGACGCGCGACAGGGGGTTGTGCCGGCCCATGACCGGCGGGGCGAGAGCCGTCAGGGCCAAGGCGCTGGCCCCGGCCGCTCCCAACGTGGCCAGGGCCCAAGGTGCGCTCCCAGCCGTGGCGACAGCTGCGCCGCCCAGCGCGCTGGCAGCGGCGGCCGGGGCCACATGTGCGCGCCGGCCAGGGCGGCCCCCCCGCCCGTGCCCCAGCAAGCGGCGCTGAGCGTAGGGCCCCGGCCCCCTCGAGACGGGGCCGGCGGGGTGCCAGGCCGCCTCCAGCAGCGTGGCTGCGCTGCTGAGCGCGCCCAGGGCGCCGGCCAGGCCGGCTGCGACCAGGACGAGCCGACCGATGAGGGCAGCCTGGGGCCCGGCGGCCGGGGCCAACAGCCGCGCCAGGCTGGTGGCCAGCGCAGCACCCGGGCCGCCCTGCTGGGCGCCGGCCGAGCTCAGCCCCCCGGCCAAAAGGAGGAGCGGCAGGGCGAAGAACCAGCAACAGACTGCCGCTCCGGTCCCCAGCGCCACCCCCCAGCGCGCCCGGCCAGCCGTGGTGGTGGTGGGGGGGAGCGCCAGCAAGGCCGTCCCCGGAAGGCAGATGAGCACCACAGTGGTGGCCATGGCCACGGTGGTGCGGGCGGCGCTGCTCGGCGTCGGCCACCAGGGCCCGGGGGGTGCCAATGGCCAGTGGAGCCGACCTTCGGCCAATGCCACCAGCCCGGCGACGGTGAGGGCGGGCCCCAGCACAAAAGCCACGGACGCGGCGGCGTGGGCCACATAGCGTCGGGCCGGCAGGGCACCGGCGGCGGCCAGGGCGGCGACCGTTGCCACCTCGTAGAGCGGCTTGGGGGCCAGCCCCGACGCACGCACTGCCACCTGCACCAGGAGCCCTGCCGCCCCCACCTGGGCTCCCCACCACGAGGCGGCGCACAGGCCGGCTACCCCTGGCCAGCGCCGTGCCCAGCGGGCCAGGCTCAACGTGGCGGGCCCGGCCAGGCTGGGGCGGCGCGCCGGGCCGGCCCGGCCAGCTGGTGGCCCCGCCTGTCGCGGAGCCGCCCCGTGGCTGTCGAACTGGTGCCCGAAGGCGGCCAGCTCGGCGGCCAGGACCAGCAGACCGGCGGCAACGAGGCATATGGCACTGGGCATAAGGGCGGCCGGCCGGGTGGCCGGGAGGGCGGCGGCGGCGACCAAGGCGACGGGCGCAGTGGCAGCCAGGGCCACCCTGGCGCGGGCCGATGGCCCGGTGGCCCCTGGGCCAGGACGCCCGTCGGGCCCGAGTCGACTGCGAGCGTTCCTCACCGGCAACAGAACTTCCCGTGGCTCCCACTAACCGCTGAGGGACGCATCGGCCAGCCGGGCAGCAGGGTTGAGCGCCACGGGTGCCTGGACGCGCTCCGTGGCGGCTACCGCCGCTCACGGTGCCCTCCCAGGCGGGAGCAGGAAGGCTCAGTCGCCTACGCTTACCACCTCGACCGCCAACTGGCCGCTGGGTGCCTCGTAGGTGACGACATCGCCGGCCCGCTTGCCCATGATGGCCTGGCCCAGAGGCGAGCCCGGCGAGATGACGGGCAGGTCCAAGTGCCGTTCCTCTATGGAGCCGACGAAGAACTGTTCGACTTCGTCTTCGCCCACGTAACGCAGTCGGACCGTGACGCCGGTGGCCACCTCGTCGGCGGGGCCGGAGTCAACGATCTCGACCTCCTTCAGCATCGCCTGCAGCTGGCGTATCCGGGCCTCCATCTTGCCTTGGGCGTCCTTGGCCGCGTGGTAATCGCCGTTCTCGGACAGGTCGCCCAGGGCACGGGCGGCCTCGATATGGCGGGCGATCTCGACCCGCCCGCGTGTAGTCAGGTCTTCGAGCTCGGCTTGGAGCCGCTCGTAGGTACCGGAAGACAGCTTGGTCGGGGCCATTCCCGCAGGGTACCAAGCCCGGTGCGCTCTGCGGCGGCCCTTGCCGGGCCGGCCCGGGAGCCGGCGTGGTTGACCCCCGGGCGCGGCGGGTGCAATACTAGGAAGGCCTATGAACTGCACCGCAGGCGCGGGTCGCGCTCACGACGTAGTGATTACCACCTAGGCGCGCGCCCAGCGGGTGTGCGTCGCAGCGGCCGTCCCCCGGGGCGGTCGTTTTCATTTCCGGAGCATGCACCGTCGGCGCTGGCGCCGGCCGGAGGAAGGACCAGGCAAGAGGCCAGGCAAAAGGCCAGGGAAGAGAACGGAGAGGAGCTTGAGCCATCGGGTGGCGGTCATCCCGGGGGACGGGATCGGCCCAGAAGTGGTTGAGGAGGCCCTCAAGGTGGCACGGGCCGCCGGGGCCGACCTGGCTACCGTCAGCTACGACTTGGGGGCGCGCCGTTACCTGGCGACCGGCGAGGTGCTGCCCGAGGCCGTGCTGGACGAGCTGCGCGGCTTCGACGCCATCTTGCTCGGGGCGGTCGGTTCGCCCGAGGTGCCCCCGGGGGTGCTGGAGCGGGGCCTGCTCCTGCGGCTCAGGTTCGAGCTGGACCTTTACGTCAACCTGCGGCCCTTTGCCGCTCGGGCCAGCGTGGGGGCGGGCGTCCCGGTGGACATGGCGGTGGTACGAGAGAACACGGAGGGCCCTTACGTGGGCGAAGGTGGGTCGCTCCGCAAGGGTACGGCGGCCGAAGTGGCCACCCAGGGGTCGGTGAACACCCGCTATGGCGTCGAGCGCTGCGTCCGCTTCGCTTATGAGCTGGCCGAGTCCAGGCGACATCGCCTCACCCTGGTCCACAAGACCAACGTCTTGTCCTTTGCCGGGGACCTCTGGCAGCGGGTGTTCACCGAAGTGGGCCAGGAGCACCCTGACGTCGAGACTTCCTACAACCATGTCGACGCCGCCTGCATCCACCTGGTCGAGTCGCCCGACCGCTACGACGTCATAGTCACGGACAACCTGTTCGGAGACATACTGACCGACCTGGCAGGCGCCATCTCGGGCGGCATCGGGCGGGCGGCGTCGGCCAACCTGAACCCGTCCCGCACCGGCCCGTCCCTGTTCGAGCCGGTGCACGGCAGCGCCCCCGACATTGCCGGCACGGGCAAGGCCAACCCCAGCGCTGCCATAGCCTCGGTGGCCATGATGCTCGAGCACCTGGGCCTGGCCGAGCAAGCACAACGGGTGAACAAGGCGGTGCAGGGCTTCGAGCCCCCCGGGCCGCTGACCACCAGCCAGTACGGCGACGCGATCGCAGAAAGGGTGTGAACAACAGTGCCCATCACCAAGACCGAGTACATCTGGATGGACGGCCGCTTAGTGAAGTGGGAGCAGGCCACCGTGCACGTCCTCACCCATGCCCTCCACTACGGCAGCGGGGTGTTCGAAGGGATCCGGGCCTACCGGACGCCTCAGGGCGCGGGCGTGTTCCGCCTCACCGACCACATCAACCGGCTGTTCAGCTCGGCCAAGATCCTCATGATCGACATCCCGTTCTCCCGCCAGCAACTGGTGCAAGCCGTCAAGCAGACCGTGGCTGCCAACGGCTTGAGCGAGTGCTACATAAGGCCGATCGTCTACCTGGGTTACGGGGAGATGGGCCTCAACCCCCTGCCTTGCCCGGTCAACGTGGCCGTCGCGGCGTGGCCTTGGGGGGTGTACCTGGGTGAAGAGGGGGTGCAGAAGGGTGTGCGGGTGAAGGTCAGTTCCTGGCAGCGCCATGACCCCAACGCCATGCCCCCGGCGGCCAAGGGGACCGCCCTTTACCTCAACTCCTCCCTCGCCAAGGTGGAGGCGTTGAAGGCTGGCTACGACGAGGCGGTGCTGCTGTCGCCCCAGGGCTATGTGAGCGAGTGCACCGGCGAGAACATATTCGTGGTGCGCAACGACCGCCTCCTCACCCCTCCGGTGGCCGCCGGCGCCCTGGAGGGCATCACGCAGGCTTCCGTGATAGCCATAGCCAAGGACCTCGGCCTGGAGGTGGAACATGCCAACCTGTTGCGCTCCGACCTGTACACGGCCGAGGAAGCCTTCCTGACGGGGACCGCGGCGGAGCTGGTGCCGGTCCGGTCGGTGGACGACCGGGAGGTCGGCGACGGGGCCCCCGGGCCGGTCACCCGCAAGCTCCAGGAACTGTTCCGGGCGGCCGTGCACGGCCAGGTCGAGCGCTACCGGGGCTGGGTGGAGCATGTCAACTGAGCTGGACTTGCCTGCCCATGTCGAGATCTTCGACACCACCTTGCGCGACGGCAGCCAGGCCGAGGGGTTGTCCCTCACGGTGGCGGACAAGCTCCGGGTCGCCGAACAGCTCGATGTGCTGGGGGTCCACTACATAGAAGGGGGTTGGCCCGGGGCCAACCCCAAGGACAGGGAGTTCTTTGCCCGAGCGGCCAAGGGCGACCTGTTCCTGGCCAACGCCAAACTGGTGGCCTTCGGCTCCACCCGCAAGGCCGGGGGGAGGGCGGAGAACGACCCTGTCCTGGCCGACCTCTTGGAGGCGGGGACCGGCTACGTCTGCCTGGTGGCCAAGGCGGCTCCCTGGCACGTGCGGGAAACCCTGCGGACGACCACCACCGAAGCGCTCGACATGGTGGCCGACTCGGTGGCCTACCTTCGCAACAACGGGCGGGCCGTCATCGTGGACGCTGAGCACTTCTTCGACGGCTACCGGGAAGACCCCTCTTTCTCGCGAGATTTCCTACGGGTGGTGGAGGAGTCGGGGGCCACGCCGGTGCTCTGCGACACCAATGGAGGGACTCTGCCCAAGCAGGTGGAACGGGTGGTGGCCGAGGCCCGCGAGCTCGTCGGCGGCCACCTGGGTGTGCATTTCCACAACGATTCGGGTTGCGCGGTCGCCAACTCCGTGGTGGCCGTCTGCCGGGGGGCCGACCATGTCCAAGGGTGCGTCAACGGGTACGGCGAGCGGACCGGCAATGCCGACCTCACCGCGGTCATACCCAACCTTTCGCTCAAGCTGGGGGTGGAGACGATCGGGGAGGACCGCATGGCCCTGCTCACCCCGGTGGCCCGCCACATCGCCGAGATCGTCAACGTGGTCCCCAGCCCCCACCAGCCCTACGTAGGGGTGTCTGCTTTCGCCCACAAGGCCGGTATCCACACCAGCGCCATTGCCCGCGCCCCTTCGGCTTACTCGCACATAGATCCCGAAGCAGTCGGCAACAGCACCCGGTTCGTGCTCTCGGAGATGTCGGGCCGTTCCTCGGTGGCCCTGAAGGCAAAGGAGCTGGGCCTCGAGCTCACCCCGGAGGAGGCAGCCAGGGTGGTCGAGCGGCTGAAGGAGCTCGAGCACCGCGGCTACCACTTCGAGGTGGCGGACGGGTCGCTCGAGCTGCTGATGCGCGAGGCGACCGGCTGGGAACAGTCGTTCTTCCGCCTCGAGTCCCACCGGGTGGTGACCGACCTGCGCGAGGACGGGACGTTCACGACCGAGGCGCGCATCAAGGTGCACGTGGGCGACGAACGGGTCCTCGAGGTGGCCGAGGGCAACGGCCCGGTCAACGCCCTCGACGGTGCCCTGCGCAAGGCCCTGAGCCCCCACCACCCGGAGGTCAGCCGCATCCACCTGACGGACTTCAAAGTCCGCGTGCTGGACTCCTCGCTCGGTACCGGGGCCGTGACCAGGGTGCTGATCGACTCCACCGATGGCGAGCGCACCTGGACCACCATTGGTGTCTCGGACAACATCATCGAGGCCTCCTGGCAGGCCCTGTCGGACTCGATCGTCTTCGGCCTGCTGCACGCCGGTGCCACTGAGCACGGCCAGGCCGGGCCCGGCCCCGGGCGCTAACCTGGGCTGCCGTGGCGCAACCCGACTTCGTACCGGTGGTCGCGGCCGACCGGGTGCGGGCCTCGTACCGCCTGCCGCCAGCGGGACGCTGGGAGCAGGACCGGCCGGCCGAGGTGCTCAGCCTCCGCCACCCGCTGGGGCCCAGGTTCGGTTCGACCGGCCCGGACCTCGGCTTTGGCCTCAAGTTGGCCAAGCTGGTGGCGTCCCGGGCGGTGCTTGGCGATGGGGAGCAGTTGGACGACGCCATCGTGGGCTGCTTTGCCTGCGGCTCTCGCCGGGCGTCGGTGCACCACCGGGGCCCAGTTGTCCACGACATGGAGTGGGCCTTCACGCTTTGGGGCTTCATGCCCGGGGCACCCGCCTCGCTGGTGGCCTTCCGGGCCCCCCTGTTCGCCGGGGCGGCCCACGACTACGACCGCCAGCGCGCGATCGCCGACCGGGTGAGGCAGGGAGCCTTCCGCTTGGCGCCGTCCGAGGTGGCCTCGGCCCTGGGTGACTGGCAGCGCCTCTTGCTGGCCGGCACCTGAAGGTTTGGCCCGCGGCCGTCCCCACCGCTGGTGGGGCGCGGCCGCCAGCCAGCGGGCTGGGTCAGCCTGCCTCCAGGCCGGAGAGCTGCTTGGCCAAGGTGCCCAGGTCGTCTGGTTTGGCGATGTTCGCCCGCAGAGCCTGGGGCACGGTCCGTTTGACCATGCCCGACAGCTCGGTGCCCGGGCCCAGCTCGACGAACAGGCGGGTACCCATCGCGGCCAGGGTCAGCAGCGACTCCCGCCAGCGGACCTGGGAGCAAAGCTGGGCTGACAGCAGGGGGCCGAACCCGTCGCGGTGGGCCTGGGCGTCTACGTTGGCCACCACCGGGAACCTGGGCGCACTGAAGGACGCACCGGCGAGGGCGGCGTCCAGCGGGCCTTGCGCGCTTCGCATGAGGGGGGTGTGGAAAGCACCACCGACCTTGAGGGGGACCACGCGCTTGGCCCCCAGCTCCAGGGCAGCGGCCCCGGCCCGTTCCACGCCGTCGTGGCGGCCGGCTATGACGACCTGGCCAGGGGCATTGTCGTTGGCCACCCACACCCCTTCAGCCTGCTGGCAGGCCTTTGCCACCTGTCCCAGCTCAGGCCCGAGGACGGCGGCCATGGTGCCCGGGTGGAGCTCGGAAGCGGCCTGCATGGCCTCCCCTCGGGCCAGGACCAACTGGGCACCTTCGGCCGGGGTCAGCGCCCCGGCCGCCACCAGCGCGCAGTACTCGCCCAGGCTGTGGCCGGCCGTCGCCACCAGGCCGGCCTGCAAGCCGGGCCAGGAGCCGCTGGTACGCAGCGCATCCAGGGCCACCAGCCCCAGGGTGTAGGAAGCCAGCTGGGCGTTGCGGGTGGCCTGCAGCTCCTCTGCGCTCGCTCCGAGCAGCAACCAGGCCAGGTCGCGGCCCACGGCCTCGCTCAGCGTGGTGACGAGGTGCCAGGACGGGTGGTCGTGCCAGGCTTCCCCCATCCCGGGCCGTTGGGACCCCTGGCCCGGGAACAGCAGCGCGAACATGGCCTGGCCGATCTTAGCCTTGGCTGGGCCGGCCGTCCCCCGCCGGGGGCCACGGCCAGCCTGGCCGGGTGCCGGTCAGCCACCTCGGCCGGCCGTTGGCTGCCGGGGGCCGCGACTTGCCGGTGCAGGGGCCGGCTATGTTGTTGGCTTGGCTGCGTTGGGGGTTTACGTGCACGTCCCGTTCTGCCAGAGGCGCTGCGGCTACTGTGCCTTCGCCACCTGGTCGGGCCTCAGCCACCTCTGGGCACGTTACGTGCGCGCCTGCCGGCTGGAGGTGGCCCGGGCGGTCGAAGAGGGGCTGGGCCCTGCCACGTCGGTGTTCTTCGGAGGCGGGACGCCGTCGTTGCTGCCCGCCGAGATGCTGACGGGGCTCTTGGGCGACCTTTGCAGTGGCCTCGGGCTGGCAACCGGGGCGGAGGTCACCGTCGAGTGCAACCCCGAGACGCTGACACCACAGCTACTGCGGGCTTACCGCCAAGGAGGGGTTACCCGCCTGTCTTTCGGCGTGCAGTCCATGGTCCCCCATGTCCTGGCCTCGCTGGGCCGGGACCACAGGCCGGGCTCGGTGGTGCGGGCCGCGGCCTGGGCCGGCGAAGCCGGCTTCGAGGGCGCCTACAGCGTTGACCTCATCTTCGGGGCGGCGGGGGAGGCCATGGGCGACTGGGAGGCGTCCTTGCTGGGCGTGCTCGCCCTCGACCCTCCCCCGGTCCATGTGAGCGCCTACGCGCTTAGCGTCGAGCCGGGCACCGCCCTGGCTCGCCAGCCTGACCGCCGCCCTGACGACGACGACCAGGCTCGCAAGTACGCCTTGGCCGACGAGGTCCTCGCCTCAGCCGGGCTGGAGTGGTACGAGATCTCCAACTGGGCCCGGCCTGGGGCAGAGTGCTCCCACAACCTGTTGTACTGGTCGCAGGGGGAGTACATCGGCATCGGCGCCGCAGCCCATTCGCACCGGGTGCTGCCGGGCGGCAGGGCGCGGCGCTGGTGGAACGTCGCCCAGCCCGAGCGCTACTGCCAGCGCCTGGAGGCGGGCCGTGCGGCCGAGGCCGCCGGGGAGACGCTCGGGCCGGCGGAACGGCAATGGGAGGGGCTCGTTCTCGCCCTGCGCACCCGCACCGGCGTCCCCGCCGGTGCCCTGGCCCCCGAGGTGCTCGAAAGTGGCCTCGTGGAGCTCCGGCCGGTGGGCCCGCCGGTGGCCGGCCGCCCGGCCGCGACCAGGGCGGTGCTGACGCTCCAGGGCCGGCTGTTGGCCAACGAGGTGTCGCTCCGGCTCCAGGCCGGTGCCCAGGGGCAGTTGCACCGCCCCAGGCCCGAGGCTGCCTCCGGGGCCATGGTGCCCCTGGTGCCCTAGTACGAGGTGCTGGGTGGTCGAGCCACTACGCTGGCTCGTGTGCGGGAGGCCAGGAGCCAGGCCGACGAGCCTTTGCCCGATGAACTGCCCACCCTGCCCCCGCCCCCGCGCTCGGGCCAGGTGGTGCTGCGGTGGGCCGGGCCAAGGGAGGCCGGGGGGCCACCGCCAGCCCCCAGCCCGTCGGCCGGCCCGCCAGCCCCCAGCCCGTCGGCCGGCCCGCCACCCCTAGGTCCTCCGACGGCGCCTGTGCCTTGGGCGCGCGTTGCCCGGGCCCGGCGTCTCAAGCGGTGGGCCTGGGCTGCCGGTTTGTTGGTCGCGGCGGCGCTGGTGGCGGCGGGCGTGCTCATCGGCCTCCAGCTCGGCCCCCGGGCGCAAGGACCCCAGCGCCGGCCTCTGCCGGTGGCGGTGGCGACCTTCCGGCAACTGCTGTCGACAAGCAACCGGGCCGGCCGCCTGGCCCAGGCGGCGGTGGCGGGGGCGTGCCGGACGAGGCCTTCGGCCAGCGCTGGCCGGCAAGCCATGGTCACGCTGATGGCGCAGGCGGTCCGCCTCGACCGGTCGCTGCTGCAGGAGGAGGTGAGCGCCGCGGCTGTCTTGGGCCGGCCGCCCCTCGGCCCGTCGTTCGGCGCCCAGCTCGCCACGGCCGTGAGGTCGGCCCTGGTGGCCGAGCAGGCCTATGCCGCCTGGCTGGTCGACTTGCAGGGGACCGGTTGCTACAGCGCCCCCACCAATGACCTCCACTACGAGCAGGCCAAGGCGGCTTCGGCCGCCAGCCGCCGCGCCTGGCAAAGGCTGAGCTCCTCTTGGGCGCCCGTGGCCCGCACCTATGGGCTCGCCAGATGGCAACCCATCCAGATTTGATGAAAGTCACCGAGAGGCATGCTGTTCCGCTAAAGTATTGAACGGTGAGCGAACCGATCAAGTGGATGGGCACGCCGGAGGCCTGTGCTCGTCTTGGCGTCACTCTCCGGACGTTGTACCGGTTCATCGACGAGGGCCAGCTGCCGGCGTACAAGATGGGCCGGGTGATCCGCCTCCAGGAGCACGAGGTCGAGGCGTTCATCGAAAGGTCCCGTATCACGCCCGGCACCCTGGAGCACCTCTACCCGGACCCCCGGGGGCCCCAGGGCGGTCGCGGCCACAAAGCCGCGCCTGGGCTGCCCGGCCGCGGCTCCGGCCCGGGGGGCGCCGAGGAGGCTGCCCGCGTCGGTGACCGGGGCGAGGCGACTGCTGGGGACGGGCCACCCGCGTGAGCGAGGGAGAGGGTGGGTCTTGCGTTTTCTGCCAGGTGGTGGCCGGTGAGGTCCCTTCGCAAGAGGTGTACTCGAGCGAACTGGCCTATGCCTTCCAAGACCGCCACCCGGTGGCACCGGTGCACGTCCTCGTGGTCCCCCGCCAGCACATCGCAGACGCTTCGAGCCTCGGGCCAGAGCATGCAGCGTTGCTGGCCGAGATGCTGAGGGTGGCGCGGGTGGTGGCTGAGCGCCAAGGCATCCGTGAGCGCGGGTACCGCCTCGTGCTCAACGTGGGGGCAGATGCGGGAGCCGAGGTGCCCCATCTCCACCTGCACGTGCTCGGGGGCCGGCGCCTGGGGTGGCCCCCTGGCTGAGCCTGGGCCGCGGGCCGCCCGCGGCCCAACCGCCGCCCTCGTAGGCCTGGTGCCAAAGGTGCCCGCGGGCGCTAGGCTGGTACGGCGCACGTGCCGATAACCGTTACCGTCCCCAACCACCTGATGGCGGGCCTGGTGGGCCCACTCAACGAGAACCTGCGCTCACTGCAGGAGGCTTTCAGCGGGGCCCGCATAATCGCCCGGGGCAATGAGCTCAACATCGAGGGCGACGACGCCACCACCGTGGCTCGCCTGGTCGGGGAGCTGCGGTTGCTGCTCGAGCAGGGCCAGGTAGTCGACCCCCAGGTCGTGGCCCGCACCGTCGACATCATCCGGGCGGACGAACGCCCGTCCGAGGTGCTCACCGCCGAGGTCCTACGCTCAGCCCGGGGCCGGTCTGTGCGCCCCAAGTCCAGCGGCCAGAAGCGCTACGTGGACGCCATCTTGGCCAACACGGTGACTTTCGGCATCGGGCCGGCTGGCACCGGCAAGAGCTACCTAGCCGTTGCCTTGGCCGTCCAGGCGCTCCAAGCCAAGACGGTGGAGCGCATAATCATGACCCGTCCGGCGGTCGAAGCCGGTGAGCGCCTGGGGTTCCTGCCCGGGGACCTCATGGCCAAGATCGACCCCTACCTGCGCCCCCTCTACGACGCCCTCTACGACATGCTGGGGACCGACGGAGCGCGGCGCCTCCTGGACAACGGCACGGTCGAGGTGGCCCCTCTGGCCTACATGCGCGGGCGCACCCTCAACCGCAGCTTCATCATCCTCGACGAGGCCCAGAACGCGACCCCTGAGCAGCTGAAGATGTTCCTCACCCGCATTGGCTTCGGCAGCAAGGTCGTGGTGAACGGCGACATCACCCAAGTCGACCTCCCCGGGGGCCGTTCCGGCCTGGCCGAACTGGACGGGGTGCTGGGCAAGGTGGAGGGCGTGGCCTTTGTCTACTTGAGCGGCCGGGACGTGGTGCGCCACCGTATAGTCGCGGACATCGTGTCGGCCTACGACGCCTATGAGGCTGCGAACAACGGGGGCGGTACCCGCCAGCCCCCTCGCGAGAAGTAGCTCCTTTGCTCGGCTGCCAGGGCAGGCACCCGTGGGCATAGATGTTTTCGTGGCCGACGAACAGGCCGACCAGCCGGTGGACGCCCAGCGCTGGGCCCGGCTGGCTGAGTCGGTGCTCGATGGCGAGGGCTTGCGGGGCGATGTGGAGCTTTCCCTTCTCTTCGTGGACGAAGCCGCCATGGCCGAGCTCAACAAGCGCTTCTTGGACCGGGACGGGCCCACTGACGTCCTGGCCTTCCCGATCGACGAGGAGCCTGCCGAAAGCGGTCGCTCGCCGGACTCCGGGGGGACAGGCCCGGGGATGGCCCCCGAACCAGAGGAAGTGCCGGCCTTGCTCGGGGACATAGTCATATGCCCAGCCGTCGCGTCCCGCAACGCCCCGGACCATGCCGGCACCTACGACGACGAACTGGCGTTGCTGATAGTCCACGGCATCTTGCACCTCATGGGCATGGAGCACCTGGCGGACGACGAGGCAGAGCAGATGGAGGCCAAGGAAAGGGAGCTGCTGGCTCGTCACTACAAGCCGGTCCGAGCCGAGGCCTGGCCGGCGCGGGCTGAGGCCGCGCCCAGCGGCCTGCTGGAGGGCACCGGCTCGGAGCAGGAGGCCGTACCTCCCGGCTAGCCATGCCTGCTGCCGAGCTGACCGCTACCGCTCGCTCCCACGGGGCACAGTTTGGAGGGGCCGACACGGCCCTGGTCGTCGCGGTTGTCGTGCTCATCGTGCTCTCGGCGTTCTTCGCCCTGTCCGAGACGGCCATCACCCGCACCACCAAGGTGAAGGCCATGGCCCTGGCCGAGGAACGGCGCCGGGGGGCCGCGTCGCTGCTGAGGCTGGTGCAGCACCCTGAGCGCAACCTGCCTGTGGTCCTGTTCAGCCTCCAGCTGTGCACCTTGGTGGCCGCCACCATGGTCGGCGTCGTCGCCGACCGGGTGTTCGGGCCCTGGGGGGTGGTGGTGGCGACGGCCTTCGAGGTCGTAGTGATATTCGTTTTCGCCGAACTGGCCCCGAAGACCTGGGCCATCCAGCACACCGAACGCGCCGCGCTGCTCATGGCCCCCCTGCTGGTGGCGGTGGTGGCCTTCGCCCCGCTGCGCTGGGCCACCCAGGGCCTGATCAAGGTCTCCAACTGGGTCCTGCCCGGCAAGGGGCTGAAGGAAGGCCCTTATGTGACCGAGGAGGAGCTGCTGGCCATGGCCGACACGGCGGCCGAGGAGTCGGTGATAGAAGGCGAGGAGCGCAAGCTGATCCATTCGATCATCGACTTCGGCGACACGGTTGCCCGGGAGGTGATGGTCCCCCGGCCGGACATGGTCGTGGTGGGGTCGACCGCGCGCGTGCGCGACGCGGCGGACATCGCCGCCACCGCCGGGTTCAGCCGCATCCCGGTCTACGGCCAGGGCATCGACGACATTGTGGGCGTGGTCTACGTGAAGGACATGATGCGGGCCGAGCGCGAAGGACGCTCTGAGGAGCCGGTGACCGCCGTGATGCGCCAGGCGCAGTTCGTGCCCGAGAGCAAGCGGATAGCCGAGGTGATGCGCGAGATGCAGGCGGGCAAGGAGCACTTGGCCATTGTGGTGGACGAGTACGGGGGGACGGCTGGGCTGATAACCCTGGAGGACGTGCTCGAAGAACTGGTCGGGGAGATCTCCGACGAGTACGACGTGGCTCGGCCCCGGGTCGAGCGGCTGGTCGACGGGAAGCTACGGGTGGACGCTGGCCTTTCCATCGACGAGGTCAACGAACTGGCTGGTGTCGAGCTGCCGCAGGGAGACTGGGACACGGTCGGGGGGCTCCTGTACAACCTCTTGGGCCATGTCCCGGTGGCCGGGGAAGGTGCCGACTGCGACGGCCACCACCTGGTGGCACAGCGGGTGGAGGGCCGCCGCATTGCCAGCGTGCTCATCAGCGCGGCAGGCGACAGCGGCGCCGAGGACAGCACCGCCAGCACGGGGGCCAGCCAGCCACCGGCCAGCCCGCCAGGGACCAGCCAGCCAGCGGGCAACTCGGCAGAGGCCGCCCCGCCAGAGGCCAGCAGCGACATTGAGCCGGGAGCAGGGGGCACTGCCGCCGGGGACAGCCCGGCGGGGGGCAGCGGCAGGGCTACCTAACGCCCAGGATGTGCTCCAGGGCCAGTTGGTCCAGGTGCTCGATGTTGACCTCCCGTTGGCCGGCCGCGGCCGGGTCGAAGTCCTCGTAGGCGCTGCGGTCGGCCAGAAGGTCGGCCACCGCCTCCCCCGGCCCCAGGGTGGGCGTGGCCAGGGATGGCCAGCCGGCGGCCACCATGGCCTGTTGCACCTCGGGGTCGGCTCTAAAGGCGCGTGCCTTTTCCCTCAAGATCAAGTAGTTGCGCATGCAGGCCGCGGCAGAGACCCAGACCCCCTCGGTCCCCTCGGCCCGAGGCGGCTTGAAGTCGAAGTGCCGGGGCCCGTCGTAACCGGCGGTCTCCAGCAGGTCGACCAGGAAGAAAGCGCCTTTCAAGTCGGCGGACCCGAACCGCAGGTCTTGGTCGAAACGGGGGCCGTGCTGGCCGTTGAGGTCGATGTGGAACAGCTTCCCCGCCCACAGCGCCTGGGCGCAACCGTGGACCATGTTGAGGCCGGCCATGTTCTCGTGGCCGACCTCGGGGTTGAGCCCGACCATGTCCGGGTAGGCCAGCCGGTAGATGAAGGCCAAGGCATGGCCGATCGAGGGGAGCAGGATGTCGCCTCTCGGCTCGTTGGGCTTGGGTTCCAGCGCAAAACGGATGCCGTAGTGACGGTCGCGCACGTACTCGCACAGCACGTCGACGGCTTCCTTGTAGCGGTCGAGGGCGACGCGCACGTCCTTGGCCGCGTCTGACTCGGCTCCTTCGCGACCGCCCCACATCACAAAGGTGGTGGCACCCAGCTCGGCGGCGAGGTCGAGGTTGCGCATCGTCTTGCGCAGGGCGAAGCGCCGCACCGAGCGGTCGTTGGCGGTGAAGGCGCCCTCCTTGAACACCGGGTGGCTGAAAAGGTTGGTGGTCATCATCGGCACCACCATGCCGGTCTCGTCCAGGGCGGCGCGGAAGCGCTTGATGGCGGCTTCCCGGCTGGTGTGGTCACTGCCGAAGGCGAAGAGGTCGTCGTCATGGAACGTGACGCCCCAGGCACCCAGGCGGGCCAGCTGGTGGACCGCTTCTACCGGGTCGAGAGCCGCCCGTGTGGGGTCCCCGAAGAGGTCCTTGCCCCCCCATCCGACGGTCCAAAGGCCGAAGCTGAAATGGTCCTGCTTGGTCGGTACGAACGGGTCGCTCATGGTGCCTCCTCAAGTTTCGGCTGCCTTGCGAAATACGGTGCTGCCTGGGGCCAGGCTAACGCGCCGGCGGGCCAGGCACCAAGGCGTCGCGCCCGGGCAGTTGAGGCTGCTCCTGCCCCGGGTGCGCTTGGGATTGAGGCGGGTGGGGGCAGTAGCTTGCAGGCGTGGACGTAGCGCTGGAGGGTGACGGGCTCGACCCGCGGCGGATGCCTCGCCATGTGGCCTGCGTCATGGACGGCAACGGCCGGTGGGCGACCAAGAGGGGCCTGCCTCGCACTGAGGGCCACCGTGCCGGCGAGGAGGCCCTCTTGGACGCCACCAAGGGAGCAGTGGAGCTCGGCCTGGAATGGTTCACCGTCTACGCCTTTTCCACCGAGAACTGGCGCCGGCCCCACGAAGAGGTCAGGTTCCTCCTCGGGGTCATAGCCGACGACCTGCTGACCCGCAGGCGGGACGAGCTGCACGGGCTCGGGGTACGGATCCGCTTCGCCGGCCGGCGGGACTGGCGGGTGCCCAAGTGGATCCTGCGCAGGATGGACGAGACGGTCGAGCTCACCCGGCACAACAAGGGCACCACCCTCACCGTCGCCTTCAACTACGGGGGCCGGGCGGAGATCGTGGACGCGGCCCGGGCCCTGGTCGCCTCGGGCATCCCCGCCGCCAAGGTGGACGAGCGGGCCTTGCGCCGCCACTTCTACCTGCCCGACATGCCCGACCCGGACTTGTTCATACGGACCTCGGGCGAGTACCGCATCTCTAACTTCTTGCTGTGGGAGATCGCCTACAGCGAGCTCGTGTTCCTCGACGTGCTGTGGCCGGACTTCCGGCGCGAGCACTTGCGCCAGGCGGTGCGCGAGTACCAGAGGCGGGAGAGGCGCTTCGGGCGCACGGGCGAGCAGCGGGACCAAGAAGGGCTCCCCTCCTAGCGGGCCCGGCCAGGCCGGCGGCTCGGCCAGGCCGGCAGCCCGGCCAGGCCGGCAGCCCGGCCAGGCCGGCAGTGGCAGAGAGGGGCGGCCCTGGAGCGGCCCCAGGGTGCAGTAGGATAAATCACAACCATGTCGCTTTACCGCGACCTAGGGGTCGTGCTGCGCACCTACAAGCTGGGAGAAGCCGACCGTATTGTCGTGCTGCTGACCGCCGGGCACGGCAAGGTCCGGGCGGTGGCCAAGGGCGTCCGGCGGGCCAAGAGCCGTCTGGGCGGGCGCTTGGAGCCGCTCAGCCACCTGCAGTTGCTGATGTACGAAGGGCGGGAACTGGACATCGTGTCCCAGGCGGAGGTGGTCGAGCCGTGGCGGGCGTTGCACGAGGACCTGGCCTGCCTGGCGGGCGGGATGGCCATGGCCGAGGCGGCTGAGCAGGTGGCGCAAGAGGGTGAGGCCTCGGGGCCGCTGTACCGGATGCTGGTGGGGGCCTTACGGGCTATGGCCCACCGGCCCGGGCCCTTGGTGGTGGCGGGGTTCTACTGGAAGTTGCTCTGCCTGGACGGGGCGGCGCCGGTGCTGCACCAGTGCGCCAGCTGCGGGGCGGGCCCGCCGGCGGCGCGCTTGGTCGCCTTCGACATTGCCGAAGGAGGTGCCCTCTGCCAGGGCTGCCGGCGGGGCCAGCCCATCAGCCCCGCCGCATTGGAGCTGCTGCGCATGGTGGTGGGCGGGCAACTGGGACGCGCCCTCGAGCTGCCCGCCAGCCACACGACCAACGAAGTGGCAGCCCTGGCCACCATCTCCATGGAGCGGCACCTCGAACGCCGGCTGCGGTCGCTGCGCACCTTGGAGCGAGCCTGAGGCGCATCCGCTAGCCTCCATGCCCATGGCTGTGTCGATGGAGGAAGTTGCCCGCCTGTGCAAGGCCCGAGGTTTTGTGTACCCATCGGCCGAGATCTACGGGGGTTTCCGGTCGACCTACGATTACGGGCCCCTCGGCGTCCTGATGCTGCGCAACGTGAAAGAGGCGTGGTGGCGCAGCATGGTGCAGCTGCGCCAGGAGGTCGTGGGGCTGGACGCCGCCATCTTGTCGTCGCCCCGGATCTGGGAAGCCTCGGGGCACCTGGCCAATTTCACCGACCCTCTGGTCGATTGCCGGAGGTGCAAGCAGCGCTGGCGGTGGGACCAGCTGCCTGGGGCGGAGGACGGCCACCCGAGCTGCCCCAACTGCGGGGCCAGCGACTTCACTGAAGCTCGGCCGTTCAACCTCATGTTCAAGACCTTTGTCGGCCCGGTCGAGGACGAAGGCTCAGTGGCCTACCTGCGACCGGAAACGGCTCAGGGCCACTTCGTGAACTTCGCCAATGTGCTGCAGACCGAGCACCTTCGCCCACCCTTCGGCATAGCCCAGATGGGCAAGTCTTTCCGCAACGAGATCACACCCGGTAATTTCGTGTTCCGTACCCGCGAGTTCGAGCAGATGGAGCTCGAGTACTTCGTCCCCCCTGACGAAGCTGACCGCTGGCTCGAGTACTGGTGCAACGAGCGCCTCGAGTGGTACGTCCGCTTGGGCATACCAAGGGAAATGTTGCGCCTGCGTGCCCATACCCCCGAGGAGCTTTCCCACTACTCGTCCGGCACTTTCGACGTGGAGTTCGCGTTCCCCTGGGGTTGGGGCGAGCTCGAGGGCATCGCCAACCGGACCGACTACGACCTCAAGGCCCACGCCAAGGCGAGCGGCCAGGTGCTGGAGTTCTCCGACCCCGCCACCGGGGAGCGTTATGTCCCCTATGTGATCGAGCCCGCCGCCGGTGCCACGCGCACGATGATGGCTTTCATCATCGCCGCCTACAGCTCCGACGAGGTCGGCGGTGAGCCTCGCACCGTCCTGCGGCTCCACCCTCGGCTGGCCCCCTACCAGGTCGCGGTGCTGCCTCTGTCCAAAAAGGACGTCCTCGTACCGGTGGCCAAGGAGGTGCTACAGCTGTTGCAGCCGGTAGCCATGTGCGATTACGACGACACCCGCTCTATCGGGCGCCGTTACCGCCGCCAGGACGAGATAGGCACCCCCCTTTGCGTGACCGTGGACTTCGCCACCTTGCAGGACCGTGCCGTCACCATAAGGGACCGGGACACGACCGAGCAGGTGAGGGTGCCGATAGACGAGTTGGTGGAAGCGGTCAGCGCCCGCCTCAGCTGGTAGGCGGCCAGCCGGGCGCACCGGTGACCTAGGGCGCGCTTAGCATCTTCGCCGTGGCCATCGTGGAGGAGGACCTGGCACGGGTGAGGTCTGCCACCGACCTGGTGGCGCTGGTCTCCGAGCGGGTGGCCCTGCGCCGGGTGGGCACCCGCTGGGTGGGCCTGTGCCCGTTCCACGCCGAGAAGACACCCTCTTTTTCGGTCAACGCCGAGCTGGGCCGCTACTACTGCTTTGGCTGCCAGGCTCACGGGGACGCCATCAGCTTCCTCATGGAGACCGAGCACCTTGACTTCGTGCCCGCGGTGGAGGTCCTGGCCGCCAGGTTGGGCATGGCCTTGCGCTACGAGGACGCCGGCTCCGCTGCCCGCCCCAAGCGGAGCGCAGAGTTGGCCCAGGCAATGGAAAAGGCAGTCGCCTGGTACCACGGCCGGCTGCTCGCAGCCCCGGACGCGGGCGAGGCCCGAGCTTACTTGCGCCGGCGTGGCTACGACGGCGAGGTCGTGCGCCGCTACCGCCTGGGCTGGGCACCGGCGGGCTGGGACGCGCTGGTACGCGCCCTCAAGCTCCCAGAGGAGGTGCTGGCCGGTGCCGGCTTGGCGTCCCGTAACAGCCGGGGGCAGCTCATCGACTTCTTCCGGGCCAGGGTGCTGTTCCCCATCTTCGACCCCGCGGGCCGGCCGGTCGGCATCGGGGGACGGGTGCTGCCCGGCGGCCAGGGGCCCAAGTACAAGAACACGGGCAGCACGGCGCTGTACGACAAGAGCAAGGTGCTCTACGGGCTCAACTGGGCCAAGTCGGCCATCGTCGAGCGCGGCCAGGTCGTGGTCTGCGAGGCGTACACGGACGTGATCGGGCTCCACCGCTGCGGCGTCACCGAGGCCGTGGCCACTTGCGGGACCGCCCTGGCCGAGGGCCACGTCCGCCTGCTGAGCGGCTTCGCCCGCCGCATCGTGCTTGCTTACGACGCGGATGCGGCTGGGCAGCAAGCGGCGTTGCACTTTTTCGACTGGGAGCGCCGTCTGGGGGCCGACATCCGGGTGGTGGCCCTGCCCGCCGGGTCGGACCCGGCCGACCTGGCCCTGGAGGACCCCGATGGGCTGCGCCGGGCAGTGGCCGAGGCCAAGCCCTACCTTGGCTTCCGCCTGGAACGGGTGCTGTCGGCCGCCGACCTGGCCAGCCCCGAAGGAAGGGCCCGGGCGGCCGAGCAGTGCCTCCAGTTGACCGCCGACCACCCTGACCCATTGGTGAGGGACCAGTACCTCATGCAGGTGGCAGACCGCTGCCGGCTGAGCCCCGACCAGCTACGGGAGCTGGCGTTGGCGGGGCCAGGCCGTCCTGGTGAGAGACGAGCAGGGCGGGCCGCGGGCCCGGCCGGCCGAGCGGTGGGCCCGGCTGAGCGACAGCCGGTGGCGCCCGGGCCGGGCCGGCCTGCTCGCCGGCCGGCAGTGGCCAAGGTCCCCCCGCCCGAGCTGGAGGCACTGCGCCTGGCCGTGCAGGTACCGGGTGCGGTCGCTGGGCACCTGCACGCCGCCCTGTTCGGCTCCGATCTGGCCCGGGCAACTTTTGAGGTGCTGGCGTCGTCATTGACCCTCAGCGAGGCCATAGAGCGGGCCGACGACCCCCAGGTGGTGGCCCTGCTGGGCCGCTTGGCGGTCGAGGAGAGCCAGGAGGAGCCCGACGACGTCCTGGAGCGCCTGGTCGAGCGAGCCGTGGCCCGGGCACTGGGCGAGCTGCAAAGGGAGGCCCGCAGCGAACGGCCCACCCGCAGCCACCGCGAACTTGCCCAACTGGTCAGCCAACTGAAGCTGGGCCTGGAAGAGCTGCGGTCGGCTGAGCCCGGCCCGGGCCGGGCGGCGCGCTTGGCCGAGGCTCGGGGCCGCTTGCTAACCTTGTTGGTCGGACGTCCTATGGACGGATCTGCTGGTACAGATGTTGTCCCGCCACCTGGTGCGCAGCCGAGCGTGGCCACCTGAGGAGCTGTGAGAGCGCCATTTGCGCCTTCGGGCGAACCAACGGCTGGGTTTTCGGCTCTTTTGGCGGTGGGCGCCGAGCGAGGTGACCTCACGGCGGGCGACGTGATGTCCGTGCTGGAGGGGGCCGAGCTCAACCCGGCCGCCTCGGTAACCCCCGGCCCACCCGGGGGCGCAGGCGCGCCGGAGGCTCCCGGGGCCCAGGCGCCCCACCACCGGTCCTTGCACCGGGCGCGGGGCTCCCTCAGGGACAGGGGGTACCTCTCGGCGGTGGAGCTGCAGCCCGGTACTGAGACGCTCCGGTCGGCCGGTCCCGACTCGGTGCGCCTGTACCTGAGAGAGATCGGCAAGGTCCGCCTGCTGTCGGCTGAACAAGAAGTCGCCCTGGCCCGCTGCATCGAACGGGGCGCGGCGGCTGCAGCCCGGTTGGAGCAGGCGGAGCAGAAGGCCGGTGGCAAGGAGGCGGCCCAGCGCCGCGAACGGGACGAACGCCTGCGGGCGGAAGGGCTGCTGGCCAAGCAGATCCTGGTGGAAGCCAACCTCCGCCTGGTGGTGTCGGTAGCCAAGGGCTACCGCAACCGGGGGCTGTCGTTCCTCGACATGATCCAGGAAGGCAACCTGGGCCTGATGCGGGCGGTGGAGAAGTTCGACTACACCAGGGGTTTCAAGTTCTCGACGTACGCGACCTGGTGGATCCGCCAGGCCATATCCCGGGCGATAGCCGACCAGGCCAGGACGATCCGCATACCTGTGCACATGGTCGACAACATCAACCGAGTGGTACGCGCCCAGCGGAGCTTGCTCCAAGAGACCGGCCGGGAGCCCAGCTTGGAGGAAGTGGCGGCGCGGGCGGAGATGAGCCCTGAGCGCGCCCGCGAGGTGATGCGCATCAGCCAGGACACCGTTTCCCTGGAGCAGCCGCTGGGCGACGACGATTTCAGCCTCTCCGACGTACTGGAGGACGACGGCGTCGTGGCCCCCAGCGAGGCCGCCGACCGCGCCATGTTGGGCGAGGCCATCCGGGGCGTGCTCAAGGACCTCTCCGAGCGGGAGAGCAAGGTCGTGCGGATGCGCTTTGGGCTGGACGACGGCCAGGTCCGCACGCTCGAGGAAGTGGGCAAGGAGTTCGGCGTCACCAGGGAGCGGGCCCGCCAGATCGAGTCCAAGACGCTGGCCAAGCTCCGCCAGCCGCTCCGGAGCGGCCACCTGCGCGACTACCTGGAAAAGTGACCTGCGGGCGCTGAGGACGGCGCTCCCCGGTGCTGTCACATTGACATGTGCCGATGCATGACGTAGCATCTCAGATAGATGTCCGTCGATGGGAGGACTTGGTGACGACCGAGGCAGAGGGCCAGGAGGGGCAGGCAGTGGCCGTAGCGGCGAGCGGAGAGGCGGAGGCGAGGCGAGAGGAGGTCCGGGCACACTACGCGGCGGTGGCGTTGAGCACTGCCGGGGGCTGCTGCCAACCGGGCACTGGCCCCGCTGGGTTGGGTTGTTACAGCGCGGAAGAGCAGCTGGAGATCCCCGCTGGCGCGGCACAGCTCAGCCTCGGCTGCGGCGCTCCTGTGGCGGTCGCCCAGCTGCGCCCAGGTGAAAGAGCCCTGGACCTGGGGTCCGGTGGAGGGGCGGACGTACTGCTGTCGGCTCGGCGGGTGGGCGAGAGCGGGTTCGTGTACGGGCTTGACATGACCGACGAGATGCTGGCACTGGCCAGGGCCAATGCCGCGGCGTCCGGCGTCACCAACGTCGCGTTCTTGAAGGGGACCATCGAGGACGTGCCCCTGCCGGACGAGTCGGTCGACGTTGTCATCTCCAACTGCGTCATCAACCTGTCGGTGGACAAACCCGCAGTCTTTGCCGAGGTGGCCCGGGTGCTGGTGCCCGGCGGGCGCTTGAGCGTGAGCGACATCGTTGCTGAAGACGGGCTCGGTGCCGAGGTGAGGGCGCAGCGAGGTTCCTACGTGGGCTGTGTTGCCGGCGCCCTGTCGCGCTCCGAGTACCTGGAGGCGCTGGCTCGGGTGGGCCTGGTTGACGGCTCGGTCCGTTTCACCCACGAGGTGGTGCCCGGCATGCACGCCGCCATCGTCCAGGCCACCAAGCCCCCCCGTCCCAGCTAGGGGCGCCATGGCCCGGCTGGGGCAGGCCGCGCTCGGTGCCGAGGTGGTAGCGTGTCGGGAGTTTCCGGGGTAGCTCAACTAGGCAGAGCGGGTGGCTGTTAACCACTAGGTTGAGAGTTCGAGTCTCTCCCCCGGAGCGGGCCCCTCGGCCAACGCCTCTCGGCCGGTCAGTGCCTGGAGGAGGGGCTCAGCGCGGTGGCAGCCCTGGAGAAGTCGGGCTAGCTCGCCGGGCTCGTGCTCGGGGCCAGGCGCAGGAGCGTGACCGAGTGAGCCGGGAACCGCCAGTCGAACTGGTTGCCGGCCACCAGCGCGGCGTAGCTCGTGATGCGCACGGCCGCGGGGTGCACAGGGGTGTTGTACGCGGTCGGGCTGGGACCGTCCAGCAGTTCTGCCTGCACCCAGTGGGAGGCGCGGTAGCCGGGGCGGCCCCGGAGGACGACCCGGGCCGAAAAGGCCCGGTCGGGGCTGACGTTGAGCACCACCAAGGTCACCTGCCCCTGCCGGTTGGCAGCTGCCACTGCCCACAACGCTCGTGCCCCCCCTGAGTGCGGCAGGCGGGGGGCGTGCGAGACCGACACGGCCAGGCGCGCTTGGCCGGCGAGCTCCCTAAGCAGGCTCAGCACCTGGCCCGTGGGCTCAGCCAGGAACTGGCCGCCCCAGTTGGCGACCATCCCGCTGTCGGGGCTAAGGCCGGTGTACACCATGGCTTTGCCCAGGTCCAGCACCTGCCTGAGCCGGGCCTGGTACAGGGCAGGTCCGTCCCGGCGGTAGGGCACCTTGGGGCTGACGGTCAGCCTCGCCATGGTGAACGGTGCCGATGCGGCGAGGTACTTCTCGGCCACCCGGACGCCGTGGGCCATCCACTCGATGAGCTGGGCACCCTCGAACAGGCCTTCGTAGAGGGAGAGGTTGAAGGCTGGGTCGGCGACCGGCATGGGGGCGACCAGTTGGCCGTACTCGGTCATGAAGACCGGTACGTTGCGGCCCGAGTACTTACGGATCTCGGACTGGAGCTGGGCCAGGTAGGCTGCCTCCCGCCCGGGGAAAGCCATGAGGCCCTCTTCGTAGCGCGTGAGCGGCGCAGTTATGTCCGGTGGGCGGGCGTACTCATGCAGCTCTACGCAGTCGTAGGGGTACTTCCGGCCCATGACCTGCAGGAAGGCGACGTCCGTCTCCTCGCTGGCGCACACCTGGATGTGCGGGTTCATCCGTTTCATGGCGCGGTAGAACTCGATGAAGCCCCCGTGGGGGCCTGACTGGTAGCTGGCTGTGACCTCGGCACCGGCCGGGGGGATGCGGCCGTGCTCCCCGTCGCCGAAGGTGATGACGCCTGTGGCCGGGCGCAGTGCGTAGACGCGCGCGCCAGGCCCAACCGAAGCCAGGTCCTTGACCGGTGCCCAGCGTTGGCCGTCGACGTACACGCTCACCGTGCCGGGGACGGCCGGAGGGAAGTACAACTGGAACTGCTGACCGGGGGCACCGGTCGAGAACGAGGCGGAAGGCAGTTGGTCAGCCGGGCGCCCGACCATTTGGTGGGCAAAGTAAGTCGTGCCCCCAAATATGTACAGGCACGTTGCCACCTGGCCGGGGGGGCAGGGCACATGCCCGTGAGGCCCGAGCCGCACCAGCTCACCGGAGCGCCACCCGTACTGGCCGGGGAACAGCTGCTCGTTGCCCACCTCCCAGTAGGGGACGTCGTACGGGGCCGGGTGCCCGTCCCGGGCCCGCAAGGCGGCCCAATAGCTCGGCTGGCTGGGGTTGCTCGAGGGCACCGGGCTCTGGGGCGCGGTCATGTAGGCGACGAAGTCGGCCGCTTCTCGGGCTGTGCCGGTAGCGAAGTTCACCGTTATGGTGCCAACCGCCCCGGTTTGGCCCAGCAGGTGGCCGAACTCGTCCGGGCCCACCAGGGCGCGCTGGGGGCCGTCCAGCACGCAGCAGACGTCCGACAGCCGGGCCGCCTGCATCCCGTAGGGCTCGATGAGGCCCCGATGGGCCAGGGGCCCGATGGCCCGCAGCCAATGGAAGCTGTCAGATGTCGTCCCCCCCGGGTAACGCAGGATGGTCAGCCCGAGCCTTCGGAGCTGTTGGACGAACGCCGGGTAAAAGGCGCCGGTCGAGGGGTCGAAGCCACCTTCGGCGTCGGATACCCACAACAGGTTGGCCCCGAACAAAAAGGGGCTCACGGTACCCAGGTGCTTGCTGCTCACCACGATCTTTGGGACGGGCGGTGCGGGCCACGACGGGCTGCCGGGCCCTCCGGCCGCAGCCGGGACCACGACTGCCGCCGCCAAGCCCATTGCCGCCAACCTCTTGGCTGGTTCTTTGGCTGACCACATCGTTATCACACCCGTTATCACACCCTCGGGCACATCGTTGGCCGGCTGAGCCCAGCCCGGTGGGGAAGCCGGGGGCGCTCGGGGCTGGCCGGGGGCAACGGCGCCCCTGCCTGGCTCATGGCCCCGGGCGGGCAGCGCAGCTGGTGGCGCCACCCGGCCGGCGGCCCCGGCCACCCACCAAGGCTTTACAGGCGCTACTTCTTGGCTGGCTTGCTAACTTCCCACTTGTACGCCTTGCCGACCCTCTCGCAAGTCAGCAGGACCTTCCCGGCTTTACGAGACTTGCCCAGCCATGGCTTGGTGCAGCGGCTCCCGGCTTTGACGTTCGTCTTGACCGCGGCCGTCTTGGCCTTGAGGGGCGCAGCATGGTGTGCTTTCGGGGCGACCGCGTGGTGCACGGTGGTGGTAGTCTTGGCTGAGGCGTGCGTCGACGCGCCGGCCGTGCCGGCGAAGGCACCCAATGCCATCCCAATTGCCATGGCGGCTGGGGCTACCCGCTTCAAGACTGTGGTCATTTGCTTTTCCTTTCCCTCTTTTCCTTCTTTGGACCGACAAGGCAAGGGGGACGTGGTAGTGGTCCCACCATGGGCATTAGCAATTGCCCACGGCCCATAGGTACCGCCTGGCTTGCCGGGCGCGGCACGACCCTGAGGACTTGCTGAAAACAGTTGAGAGGCGCCTGGAGGCAAGTGGGTGCCGACGTGCGCCAACCCGGGGCCTGTCCCCTGAGAAAGTGCTGAGGAGCTTCAGGCCTGAGGGGTGCCGGGGAGGCTCACCACGAAGCGCGCCCCGGGCTGGGCGTCTTCGACCCAGACTTCCCCCCCGTGGGCGGCCACGATCTCGCGGACGATGGCGAGCCCCAAGCCGGCGCCGTTGCCGTCGTGGGCGCGGGCGCTGTCGAGCCGCACGAAACGCTCGAAGATCCTTTCCCGCTCGAACCACGGCACGCCCCGGCCGTCGTCGGTGACGCTCAGTTCGTAGTGCTGCCCCTTGGCCTCGACGGCGAAGTCGACCCTGCCCCGGGCGTAGCGCTCGGCGTTGTCGGCCAGGTTGGCCACCACCCGGCTGAGCAGGACGCCGTCGCCGTACAGGCGGGCGGCCTTCACGTCTTTCACCGAGACCTCGACCTTGCCTCTTTGCCGGAGGCGGTCCGCGGCCTCAAGGACGATGTCGTCCAGGTCGACCTCCGAGCGGCGCAGGCGGAGCATGCCCTCGTCGATGCGGGCCAGGGTCAAGAGGTCCTCGACCAACTGGCTCATCCGCTTCACCTCAGCCACCGCCCCTTCGATCATCCCCGGGGTGGTGGGGTGCTCGCTGGCCACCTCGAGCTGGGCCTGCAAGGCAGCCAGGGGGTTGCGCAGCTCGTGGGACACATCGGCAATGAGCCGGTGCTGGCGGTCGCTGGCGGCCTGCAGGCGCCCCAGCATCTCGTTCATGGTCCGGGCCAGCTGCCCCACCTCGTCCAAAGCGGGGGGCTCGGGGACCCGGCTGCTAAGGTCGGTGGCCGAGATCCTGGCCACTTGGGAGCGGATCCTCTCCACTGGTCGTAGGGACCACCCCGTCGTCACCCAAACGAGCACCCCGACGAGCAGGGCCAGCAGTGGGAGCCCCACGCTGAGCGAGCGGGCCACCAACCCTATGGCCTGGTCGGCGGCACCGAGGGAGTAGGCCACCAGCACGGTCCCCCGCACCGGCTTGCTCAGCCCCAGGGCAGCCACCACGAAGCGCTGGTCCAAGTGGAGCCGGACATGGGTGAAGCGCTTGACCCGCAGCTTCACCCCGGTGGAGACCACGAGCTTGCCAGGCCGGGGGGCGACGTCGACCATGGCGGCTTGGCCCGCCACGTTGCGGCTCGAGGCCAGGATGTCACCGTCTGTGCTCACCACCTGAGAGGCAAGCTCCTCGGTCGGGTCGGGCAGGGGCATCGGCACGTAGCCCCGGTTGGCGACCAGCGAGGAGATGATCTCGGCCTCGTCCTCGGCGGTGTTGGTGGCACTTTGGTACAGCGAGCCCCGCAGCAGGGACAGTACGGCGAAGGAGCTCAGCACGAAGGCCGCGCTCACGACCAAGAACGACAGGGCGGCGGCGCGTACCCGCACCCCGGTCGCCCAGCCCCGGGCTCGCGGCCACTTGGCGGCGTCGGCAAAGGCCTGGGTGCCCATGTCGGTCCTGGCCCGGCTAGCTCACGGCCTCTTCGAGCGCATAACGGTAACCGAACCCCCACACGGTTTCGATCGTGTGCCGGCCGAAGGGGGCGTCGAGCTTCTTGCGCAGGTAACCGATGTAGACCTCCACGATATTGGGGTCGCCGTTGAAGTCGTCGCCCCAGGCCGAACGCAGGAGGTCTTCTTTGGCGACCGCCTCACCTGGCTTGCTGAGCAGCGCCGTCAGCAAGTCGAACTCCCGCTTGGACAGCTCGACCTCGGTGCCGCCGCGGGCGCAGCGCCTCGTTCGCCGGTCGAGTATGAGGTCCCCGGCTCGCAGGACGTCGGAGGCCCAAGACGTGGTCTTGGCCCCCCGCCGGGCCAGCGCTCGGACGTGCGCCTTGAGCACTATGTAGGAAAAGGGCTTCTTCAGGTAGTCGTCGGCCCCGGCGTCCAACGCCTCGGCTTCGTCCCACTCGCCGTCTTTGGCCGTGAGCATGAGCACCGGGGTCCAGATCGCCTGCTCCCGGAGGCGCCGGCAGATCTGGAACCCGTTCATCTCGGGCAGGAGGATGTCGCAGACGATGACGTCGAAGCTTTGTTCGGTGGCCAGGCGGAGGCCCTCCGTGCCGGTGCTGGCCCCGACGGCTTCGTGGTTGTCCTCCCGGAAGCCGCGGCAGAGGGCTTCTCGCAGGTGGTCTTCGTCTTCGATGAAGAGGATGCGCATAGCTACCTCCCCGCCCGGCGGGTACCTCGCCGGCGTAGCCAGCCGGGGCTGCGGCCGGTGGGGCCCGGCACTGCCGGGCGGCCCGAGCTAGTCCGACACTACTGGGCCGTTCAGGCTCCGCGGGGTGCTGGCCGGGCCTGCTCTCAGCGCTCTCTCAGGGTCAGGCCATGGCCGGGCTAGCGTGGCGGCATGAGCAGTGCTAGCACCATGCCGACCCGCAAGATCGGGTCACTGGAGGTGTCGGTCGTAGGCCTCGGCTGCAACAATTTCGGCGGGCGCACGAGCGACGAGCGCAGCCTCGAGGTGGTGGCGGCCGCCTTGGACGCGGGCATCACTTTCTTCGACACGGCCGACATCTACGGGGGCACCCGGAGCGAGGAGCTGCTGGGCAAGGCGCTCGGGCGCAACAGGGCAGAGGTCGTCGTCGCCACCAAGTTCGGTATGGCGGTGGACGACCAGCGACAAGGGGCACGGCCCGAGTACGTGAAAAGAGCCCTGGAGGACAGCCTGCGCCGCCTGGGCACCGATCACGTCGACCTTTACCAGCTGCACAGGCCGGACCCAGCCACGCCCATCGGGGCAACTTTGGTGGCTCTGGCTGAAGCGGTACAAGAGGGCAAGGTCCGGGAGATAGGGTGCTCGAACTTCTCTGCCGCCCAGCTGCGCGAGGCCCACGAGGCGGCGTTGGCCCAAGGCGTCCCTGGCTTCGCCAGCGTTCAGAACGAGTACAGCCTCCTCCACAGGGAGCCGGAGCTGGAGGTCCTTGCCGAGTGCGAGCGGCTGGGCATGGCGTTCATACCCTTCTACCCACTGATGGCGGGGGTGCTCACCGGCAAGTACCGTCCTGGCCGCCCACCCCCGCCCGGGGCCCGCTTGGCCGGGTTCGCGCCTGAGCGCCAAAGGGAGCTGTTGGCTCCCGACCGGCTGGCCGTGGTCGACCAGCTGGAGGCTTTTGCCCAACACAGGGGCCACACCGTGGCGGAGCTGGCTATTGCCTGGCTGCTGGCCCGGCCGACGGTGGCGTCGGTCATCGCCGGGGCGACCAGCCCCGAGCAGGTGCAGGCCAACGTGAAGGCCGCCAGTTGGGCCCTGGGCCCGGGCGAGCTGGCGGAGGTGGACCGGCTGGTGCCCCCACCGACGGAGGGCCGGTAGGCGAGCGGGCGCCCCTGGCCGCCGGCCGGCCCCTGGGCCAGCCGGCGGGGGCGGCGGTGGTTAGGCCTTGGAGGCCGGTTAGGAGCTGGCCAGCTGGGCGACTTGGGCGGCGGTGACCACGGCCTTGGCCGTCAGCTGGTCCGAGGGGGTAAAGCCATCGACGGTGAACCCGCTGAAGGTGTTGTGGTACTGGTTGAAGTCCTCGGGCCCGGTCGCGCCCTCATAGTTGACCTTCTTGCCTGCTTTGATGAGGGCCACGCAGCTGGCGTAGGTGTAGCACTTGGTGCCGGGCGGGTTGGACACCTGGGTGACGTCTTTCACCCATACCGTGGGGTCGGTCGAGCGAGCCAGCGTCATGGCCAAAGAGGCGATGATCACCGAGTCGTACATGTTGTACGACGAGCTGAGGATCTGCCGGGTGTGCCACACGGCTTGGTAGTCGGCCAGGTAATGCTGGTAGGCGGGACCGGTGGGAGCGCCACCTTCCACCGCGTAGAGGTCGCGGCTGGCGGCCGGCTGCCCCATGGCCTTGGCGTAGCCAGGGGAGCCGAGGACGTCCTCTCCCACCCAGGGGACGTTGAGGTCGCCGAGCTCGCGGGCAGCGGTGAACAAAGTGGTGGCAGTCTGCTCGTCGAAGGCGCAGAAGACAACGTCAGGGTGGTTGGCGAAGGCCTTGGTCACTTCCGACAAGTACGAAGCCTGGTCAGGGACGATCGTGACGTTGGCCACGACCTTGCCGCCAACCCGGGTATAGGCAGCACGCAGCGGCGCCACCAAGCCTTGGGTGTTAGCGGAGTTGTCGAAGATGAACGCGGCCCGCGTGAGCCCTCGGTCTTTGGCGTAGTAGGCCATGGCGACCACTTCGGCCGAGTCGGAAGCGGTGGTGCGGAAGACATAGGGGTAGTTCATGTGGTCGAGCTGAGTTGTCCCCCCGATCATGAAGTCGACCACATGGTTGGGGTCGAACAGCCGGATGACGGCCTCGATCGTAAGCGAGTAGGGCCCGACGATGAAAGCTGGGTGGTCGATGAGCAGCTTGCGCAAAGCGGGGACGGCGTCGACGGCATCACCGCCGTCGTCCGCGCTCTTGGCCACCAGCATCTGGCCCATCACCCCACCGTGGTGGTTGACGTCCCAGACGGCGGCTGCGTCGCCGTGGGTTGCCCAGCTGGATAGGAACGCCTTGGTGCCGGTGAACGGTAGCAGCTGCCCGAAAGTGATGGTGCCTGGGCTGGCCGCGGCTGCGGTCCCGGCGCTGGCTGGGACGGTCGCGGCCACGAGTGCCGCGCTCATGCAGGCCGAGGCAACCAGGCGCGCCGTCAGGCGGCGGCGTGGTGTTGTCCTGTTGTCTGCCATTGTCAAGTTGGCCTCCCCTGTCTTGGGCCGCCCGGCGAAGGGCGGCCGTACCATAGGCCCCCGTCGCCGGGGGCAGTGCGCGGCCCAGAAGGCCGCTTCCTCGGCTCAGTGCTCGCGAGCGCCTGCTCGGCCGAGGAAGATCGCTGCCAAGTCCAGCGCGGCCACGTCGGCGCTGGGCCCTTCTGCGTGATTGGTGCCAGCAACGAAGACGTACACGTAGCTGGCATTGGCAAGGGCCAGGTCAACGTTCTGTTCCACGACCAGCACGGCGGTGCCGGTCTTGGTGACTCGCTGCACCTGGTCCCATACAACTTGGGTATAGGCCGGGGAGAGGCCGGCAGTCGGCTCGTCCAGGAGGACCACTCTCGGGTCCAGCATGAGGGCGCGGGCCATGGCGAGCATGTTCTGCTGGCCCCCCGAGAGCGTGCCGGCTCGCTTTTTCGTCGCCCTGGCCAGGTCAGGGAAAATGTCGAGCACCTCGCTGATACGGGGGCGTAAGCCCTCCTTGCGGGTGAAGCCGCCCATCTCCAGGTTCTCCACCACGGTCAAGCTGGGGAACACGTTCGCGTTCTGCGGCACGTAGGCCAGGCCACGGCGAGCGATCCTGTGCGCGGGCAGGCCAGTCAGCTCCTCGTCCCCCAGGTAGACCCGGCCCCCGGCTGGCTTGAGCACGCCGGCTATGACCTTGACGAAGGTGGACTTACCGGCGCCGTTGGGCCCGACGATGGCGGCCAGTGAACGGTCCTCCAGCCGTACGGTGGCGTCCCGCACCACCGTCACCGGCCCGTAGCGGGCCACCAGGCGGTCAGCGTGCAGTGCCAGCACTCAGCGCTCCTCCCAGGTAAGCGCGCACTACCTCCGGGTGGGCCCGCAGTTCGGCCATGGTCCCCACGGCCAGGGTGCGGCCCTCGGCCATGACTATCACCCGCTCGCAAACCGACTCGACGACGTTCAGGTTGTGCTCCACCATGAGCACAGTCACCCCGCTGGCCCGCAGCCCCTCGATATGGCCAGCGATCTGGGCAACAAGAGCCGGGTTGATCCCCGCCATGGGCTCATCGAGCAGCAACACCCGAGGCTCGGCCATCACCGCTCGGGCCAGTTCCAGCAGCCTCTTTTGGCCTCCTGAGAGCTGACCGGCATAGTGGTCCCGCAGTTCGTACAGGCCGAACACGGCCAGGATGTCCAGTGCCCGCGCCAGGTACTGCCTTTCTTGGCGGCGGATGGCCGAAGGGCGGAAGAAGACGTTCCACAGTGACTCTCCCAGCTGGCCTCGCGGCGTCACCATCAGGTTCTCCAAGACGGTGAGCCGCCCGAGCTCCCGGCTCAGCTGGAAGGTGCGGACCAAGCCGGCACCGGCAACGCGGTGGGCGGGCCAGCCGGTGATGTCGTGGCCGAAGAGCCGCACCTTCCCACCATCGGGGCTCACCGCGCCAGCGATGACGTTGACCGCCGTGCTCTTGCCCGCGCCATTGGGGCCGATGAGCGCTGAGATGCTCCCCGCCGGCACTACGAAGGTCGCCCCGTCAACGGCCTGCACCCCACCGAAGGCCTTACGAAGGCCCACGCAGTGGAGGGCGTCGGCCGGCGCGGGCTGGTTGGGCCGTGCCGCTCCGGCCAGTTGGCCACCCGGTACCTCATCGGCTGGCACAGTGGTCACCACCGGGCTTGGCCGGCCATGAGGTCGTCGAAGGTGGCCTTGCGCTCTGGCAGGGCCCCTTGGGGCCGGAACCACAGGACGGCGATCAACAGCGCCCCGATCAGCATGTTGTCGATCTCTGGCACGAGGGCAGGCTGGCTTGCCAGTTGGGGCAGGAACTTGGGCAGCTCGACGAAGATCACCGGTACCAGCAAGGACCCGAGCACCGCACCGGCGTTGTTGCCGAGGCCGCCGATGATCACTGCGGCAAAGACCACGAAGGTCTCTGGCGTGGTCCAGGAGCTTGTGTTGAAAGCCCCGGAGAAAAAGACGATCAGCCCCCCACCTATGCCGGCGTAGAAGGAACCCACGAGCATGGCCGTCATCTGTAACCGGAACACGTTCTTGCCTAGTGCCTTGGCCACGTCTTGGTCTTCGCGCACTGCCCTCAGTGCCCGGCCGAGGGGCGAGCGCGTCAGCCGGCTCATGGCCGCCCACATGGCCACCATCACCACAGCGGAGAAGGCGTCGAACACAAAGATGAAGGAGTTGGCGTTGAGGTTGAAGGCCCCAGAGAACGGCTCGGGTATGCCAGACAGCCCATCGGGCCCGTCGAAGAGGGGTACGTAGTTGGTGACGAAGTCGTAGGCGACGAGCGAGAGGGAGATGAGGACTATGGCGAGGTAGTCGCTCCGCAGCCGCCTGAAGGCGATAAAACCGGCGAACAGGCCAAGGCCGCAGGAGGCCAAGCCACCGCACAACAGGGCGATCATGAAGGGCAGGTGCGCTCCCAGCACGTAGCTCTGGCCGCTGCCGGGCGCCGGGGGCCCAGCGGTGAGCGCACCGGCCACGTAAGCCCCTACGGCCACAAAGGCTATGTAGGCGAAGTTGAGGATGCCGGCTCCGCCGAACTGGATGTTGAGCCCCCAGTTGAGCACGGAATAGGCGAAGAAGAAAAAGACGAGAGTAAAGGCATAGTAGACGACCTGCATGGTTCAGGCCTTCCCGGCACTGGCAACTATCCCTTGCGGGCGCAGGAGGAGGACGACCACGAGCAGCCCGAACGCGACGTCCAGCTTGTAGGCAGGGTTGATCACGACCGCCGAGAGCTCGGTGGTGAGCCCTATGACCAGCGCTCCGAGCATCGCCCCGTAGGGCTTGCCTATCCCGCCCAAGATCACGGAGGCGAAGATGACGAACAGGAACGTCTCGCCCACAGCCGGCGTGATGGTGCCCAGGTCAATGGCCAGGACGGAACCGGCGATGCCGGACAGCGCCCCGGTGATGAACCATGTGACGGACGTGACGAGGCGGGTGTCGATCCCGCACACCGTGGCGAGAGAGGTGTTGTCCGACATTGCCCTCATGGCTTTGCCGAGCTTGGTCCGGGTGAGCAGCAAATGGGCCCCGAACATGAGGGCCACGCCGGTCCCGAATATGGCTACCTGGCTGGGAGTGAGCAGGAACGGCCCCAAGTGGAGCGGGTTCTCGGTGGCCACCGGGAGCTGTTGGAAGTTTGGGGTCCAGATGGCGCCGATCAAGTTGAGCAAGATGAGCGACAGGCCAAAGGTGACGATGAGGACATAGAACAGGTTGGGGAAGCGCCGGGTGAAGGGCGAGAGCAGGAACCGGTCGGCAGCCACGCCGACGACGCCCATGCACAGTGCGGACAGGACCATGGCCAGCCATATGCTCAGGTGGCCTCCAGCGTTGATCTCGAAGGCCAAGTAGGCCCCCAGGGTCATGAAGTCCCCGTAGGCGAAGTTGACGTAGTTGGTGACGCCGAACTGGAGGGTCAGCCCTACGGAGGCGATGGCGAGGATCGACGCCGTGACGAGCCCAAAGCCGATGGCCAGCCCGTAGGGGTTCACGCAAGGGGAAGGTAGGGGCACCACCGGCCTGGCGCCTCGGTGGGGCATGGCTTCTGTTCGATCTTCGCATTACCTGCCTTTTGCGCTTTGTGCTCAGGGAGCAGTAGCCATGGGCGGGCCGCATGCCTTACGATCGCGCCATGGCCATGGCCCCTGCGCGCTTGCTCCGCAGGCAGACCCTGGCCGCCCAGATACTGGCGATCCAGAGCCTGGTGGTCGTGGTCACCGCCGGGGTCGGGTTCCTGGCGGTCGTCTGGTACCAGCACGGGCAGCTGGTCCGCCAGTACGAACGGCGGAGCCTGGCGGTGGCCGAGAGCACAGCTGCGTCGGCTGCCCTGCAGCAGGCCGTCGAAGCCGGCGACCCTGGCGGGCAGGTCCAAGTGATGGCCGGTGCCGTCATGCGGGCCACGGGCGTGGCCTACGTGGTCGTGACCAACGCCCAGGGGATCCGTTACTCGCACCCCAACCCGGCGCTCATCGGCAAGCCCGTGTACGACGACCCCGAGCCACCCGGGACGGAGCCGTTCCGGACCGGTAAGCCCTGGATGGGCGTCCAGCGCGGGACCCTGGGGATGACGGCCCGGGGTAAGGTGCCCCTCTTCGACGAGCACCACCGGCTCATAGGCGAGGTGTCGGTAGGTATATACGTCGAGGACATCTCCCGGTCACTGGTGGCGGCGCTCCCCAAGCTGGGCCTGTACATGGCCGGTGCGCTGGGGTTGGGCGCCGGGCTGTCCCTGCTGCTCAGCCGGCGCTTGAAACGACGCACCTTCGGGCTCGAGCTGGACCAGATCGCCTCCCTGCTCCAAGAGCGGGAGGCCATCCTGCACGGCATCCGCGAGGGCTTGCTGGGCGTGGACAAGCGCGGGCGCGTGCTGTTGGTCAACGACGAGGCCCGCAGCTTGTTGGGCCTGCCTGCCGAGGCCCGGGGGCGTCACCTCTCCGAGCTGTTGCCGCGAGGGAGGCTCTACGACGTGGTGAGCGGGGCGACGGAGGGAGCCGACCAACCCCTGGTCATAGGTGACCGGGTCGTCGTCGCCAACCGCATGCCGATCCGGGCTGAGCACCGCGACCATCTGGGTTGGGTGGTCACGTTCCAGGACCGGACCGAGTCGGAGGGGCTGCTGCGCGAACTGGACACGGTGGCAGGCCTGTCCGAGGCCCTGCGCGCCCAGAGCCATGAGTTCTCCAACCGCCTGCACACCTTGGTGGGCTTGGTGCAGCTCGGCCGCTACGAGGAGGCGGTCAGCTTCGTGACCGACCTGACCAGTGCCCGCAACGAGTTGTCGGGGTACCTGGTCGAGCACGTGGATGACCCCGTCATTGCGGCGCTGCTCCTCGGGAAGAGCTCGGTGGCAGCAGAGCGCGGGGTGGCGCTGAGGGTGCAGGTCGAAGGGACGCTGGCTGTCGAGCCCGGGGCGGTGGGGGACCTCCTGCGAGTGCTGGGCAACCTGCTCGACAACGCGCTCGACGCGGCCTCCTCGAGCCGAGGCCCCGGGAGGCACCCTTTCGTGGAGGTGCGGCTGCAGCCCGTGCCGCCCGACCTGTTGCTCTCCGTGGCCGACTCCGGCCCCGGCGTCCCTCCCGCGGAACGGGAGGTGATCTTCTCGGACGGGTGGTCGACCAAGCCCAACCGCACTGGGGCCAGGCGGGGCTTGGGCCTGGCGATGGTGCGGGAGGTGGTGCAAAGGCGCGGCGGCATCGTGGACGTGGGCCAGGACGTGGGTGCAGTCTTCAGCGTCCTGCTACCCGGCGTGGCTGTGGCCAGGCACCCAGACGTGAGCGTTGGGGCTCCCGCGGGAGGGCCCGCGGTGGGCCTCGGTGTGCCAGCAGGAGCGTACAGGGCGTGATCCGCACCCTTGTGGTGGACGACGACTTCCGGGTGGCGGAGCTCCACGCCGCCTACGTGGAGAAGGTCCCTGGGTTCACCGTCGTCGGCCAGGCGCACTCGGCCGCGGCCGTCTTCGACGCCGTCGGCCAGCTCAAGCCCGAACTTGTGCTGCTGGACCTCTACCTCCCGGACCTCCACGGCCTCGAAGTCCTGAGACGCCTGCGGGCGGCAGGTGTCGTTTCCCTCGATGTGGTGGTGGTCACTGCTGCCAATGACATCTCCAGTGTCCGAGCGGCCATGCAAGGAGGGGCCCTCCATTACCTCCTGAAGCCGTTCGACTTTGCGGCGTTGCGCGACAAGCTGATGGCTTACCACGCCATGCGCAACGAGGTTGCCTCTGTCCGCCAGGCCGACCAGCGGGGGGTGGACAGGGTCTTTGCCGCGTTGGCCCGGCCCGATGGGCTGGGGCGTCCCTTGGGGTCGTCCAACCACACCCTTGAAGCTGTTGAGGCGGTCTTGGCTGAGGGCCGGGGCGGGCTTTCGGCCACCGAGGTCGCCGAGCGCATCGGTATCAGCCGGGCGACGGCCCAGCGTTACTTGGCCCGCCTGGAGGCGCTCAGCCGGGCCACGGTCAAGCCGTGCTACGGGAAGGCGGGCAGGCCGGAGCACCGCTACAGCTGGGGCCAAGGCTGAAGCGGGGGGCCGGTACCAGCATGGCCCATGGCCACCCGGCCGGCAATTGTGAGGTGCAGCCACAACCCTCTGTGGCCGACGCCCACGCCCTGTGGGCTGCAGCGCGGCCTCAGGCGACCGCCATACGGCCAGCCGGCTCAACCGAAGACGGGCCGAGCTCGGTGGTGCAGCCGCTCAGAGGGGAGGGCTGGAGCTCGTGGCGCTGCCATACTGGCGTGCACCAAGGCTCCCAGGCCCCGCCCGCGTGCTGGAGAGGCGAGCCCTCCAAGGCCTTGGCGATGCGCAGCCGTTTGCACCGCCCGTGGGCGCCACCCTTGCCTATCGCTGGGGAAGTGCGGCCTAACCGGCGCCACTTGGGGGTATCAGTATGATATCGTCTTTGGGATGGACGTCCTGATCCGTGACCTACCCGACCAGGTCCATGAGGAGCTGGCCCGTCGTGCTGCAATGGCAGACAAGAGCCTCCGCGCCTACCTCCGAGAGGTACTGACTGAGCACGTTGCCGTACCCTCGACCGACCAGTGGCTCGAGCGCCTGCGTGAGCTCGGCCCAACCCATGCCGACGGCCCTACCGGTGCCGAGCTCGTGGCTGTGGCCCGAGCCGAAGATGACGAACTGCTGAGCCGTTGAGCATCGTCGTCGTCGATGCTGCCGCCGTAGTGGACTTCATCTGCGACCTCCCTCCCGCTGGGCCGTACCGTTCCCGCCTTGCGGCAGCCAGTGCGATCGCTGCTCCCGCCCACCTAGACGCCGAGGTGCTCTCAGCGCTCGGTCGTCTCAAGCGAGCCGGTCGGCTTCCTCACGAGGCAGAGCGCGTGACGGCTCTTGCGACCTTCCCTGCCCGGCGCTGGCCACTACGACCGCTGCTCGAAGTGGCCTGGTCTCTGACGGACCGGGTCGCAGTACGTGATGCGCTCTACGTCGCGCTAGCTGAGTCCCTCGAGGCGACCCTGGTCACCACCGACGAGCGCCTCCGTAGGACTGCCTCGGCTATCGTCGCAGTAGCCGAGCCCGGCAGCCGATAAACGGTCCCGCGGCCGAGCGCCCGGGCGGGGCTAGGTGCAGCGCAAGTGGAGCGGCCACGGGTCTTGGCCCACTGGTGCTTGCCGGCTGCGGCGGCTTGTGGCCAACGTATGACCCGCGACTGCACTACATGTCATCTCAAACAGGAGCCTCAGGCCGCCGACCTGAGGCTTTGCACTGCACCGAGAGCTCGGGGGGGAGGACTCGAACCCCCAATGACAGGGCCAGAACCTGTAGTGTTGCCGATTACACCACCCCCGAAAGGCTGGGGCCAAGCTAACACGCCCTCACCGACCGGTCAAAGCTACCTCTGGCTCCCGAGAGCGGGCGCTTCGCCCCCGTAGGGTTGGGGGCCGGTGCCGACAGCCACCTCAAGCTGGGGGGCTGGCGGCGCTGGCGGCGTCTTCGCGCAAGGCCCGCTCCCGGGCCGCGGCCAGGCGAGCCAGGGCCCGCGACCGCCCTAGCAGGTGGAGTGACTCGAAAAGGGGGGGGCCCACGGTGCGCCCGGTCACCGCCAGGCGTACGGGGGCTTGAGCTTTGGCCAGGGCGCTCACGCCTACTGCCGCTCCCGCTTCCTGGGTGGCTTGGCGGATCGAGGCCGGCTCCCACTCGCATTGCTCGTAGCCAGCTGAAGCGGCTTCGAGCAGGGCGACGAAGGCGGGGTGCTGGCGGCGCACCTTGGCCCACTCAGCTGGGTCGGTCCGGACTTCGGGGAGGAACAGGAAGTCGACCATCGAGTACACCTCGCTCAGCGTCCGGGCCCGCTCCTGGACGAACGGGGCGATGGGCGACCACCGGCTGGCGAGCCACTCGCTGGCCCGAGCGGTGAAGTCGGAGGGGCTGAGGGCCCTGAGGTACTCGGCATTGAGCGCGGCCAGCTTCTGCTCGTCGAAGAAGGCCGGCGAGGACTTGACCTGGTCGAGGCGGAACTCGCTCACCAGTTGCTCGCGCGAGAGGATCTCGCGGTCGCCCCCGGGGGACCACCCGAGCAGGGCGAGGTAGTTGAACATGGCCTCGGGCAGGTACCCCTCGTCCCGGTAGTCCTCCAGTGCCACCTTGTCCCTTCTCTTGGACAGCTTTTTGCGGGCCGCGTTCACGAGCAGGGGCAGGTGGGCGAAGACCGGGTGAGGGCCGAGCCCCAGCGCGTCCCAGAGCAAGATGTGCTTGGGGGTGTTGGGCACGTGGTCCTCGCCCCGGATCACGTGGGTGATCCCCATGTCGGCGTCATCGACCACGTTGGCCAGTATGAACAGGGCTTGGCCGTTGGACTTGCGGACGGCGAAGTCCTCTATGGAGGCGTTGTCGTAGCTCACTTCGCCACGCACGACGTCGGCCCACGAGGTGCGGCCCTGGTGGGGCGTCCGGAAGCGCAGGGCCCGGCCGGGCGAGGGCTCGAGGCCGCGTTCCCGGCAGAACCCGTCATAGCCAGGGGGCCGTCCGGCGGCCTGGTTGCGCTCGGCCACCTGCTGGCTGGTGCAGTCGCAGGCGTACAGGAGGCCCTTGGACAGCAGCCGCCCGATGGCCGCTTCGTAGAGCTGGGCCCGCTCGGACTGGAAGTAGGGGCCCTCGTCCCAGTCGAGGCCGAGCCAGGTCATGGCCCTCTCTATGCCGGCGGTGGCGTCGGCTCGGTTACGGGCTAGGTCGGTGTCCTCGATGCGCAGCACGAACTGGCCGCCCTGCTGGCGGGCGAAGAGCCAGTTGAAGAGAGCCGTCCGGGCGCTGCCCACATGGAAGTAGCCCGTGGGGGAGGGCGCCATACGGACGCGGACCGCGCTCACGGGCTACAGGCTAATGTGGAGCTTTCCCCCCTGGTCAGCTGGCTGGTCAGCTGGCTGCGAGAAGGTCTCGGGCGTCGCTGCCGGCAAGGGCCCGGCGCAGCTTGGTCAGGGCGTCCCGCTCGATGCGCCGGACCCGCTCGGCGGTCAGGTCCAGCAGCTCGCCCACCTCACCTTGGGTACGGGGTTCGCCCCGGTCCAAGCCGTAGCGGAGAGAGAGCACCCGGCGCTCGTCTTCGGACAGGCGCCCGAGGAACTGGTCGATGTGGTCACCGAGCATGGACTGGGCCACCACCTCGAAGGGGGACTCCGCGGAGCGGTTGACCACCAGGTCCCCCAGGCTCGTGTCGCCATCTTCGCCGACGGCGGCGTCCAGGCTGACCGGGTCGCTGTCGTAGTGGAGCAGCTCGGCCAGGGCGCTCTCGTCGACCTCCAGGGCTTCGGCCAGCTCAGCCAGGGTGGGCGGGCGGCCGTGCTTGGCTTCCAGCTCCCCCTGGACACGTCGCGCCCGGCGGATCTCGTCGCCCACGTGGGCGGGGATGCGCACCGTGTGGGCCGTGTTCTCGATGGCCCGGCCGATGGACTGGCGGATCCACCAGGTGGCGTAGGTGGAGAACTTGAAACCCTTGCGCCAGTCGAACTTCTCCACTGCGTGGATGAGCCCCAGGTTGCCCTCCTGGATCAGGTCGGACAGGGGCAAGCCGGACCACTGGTACTTGCGCGCCACGGACACCACGAGCCGTAGGTTGGAGTTGATGAAGTGCTGGGTCGCCCGCTCACCGGCGTCGATGACCTTGTGCAACTCGCGCTTGCGGCGAGGGGTGAGGCCGGGGCCACCGGCAGCCAGCTCCTCCCGGGCGGCCTGGGCGGCCTGGATCGCCTGGCCAAGGCGCATCTCGTCGGCCTTGGTCAACAGCGGGAAGCTCCCGGCTTCGTCCAGGTAGAGCCCCAGCAGGTCGGGGCCGGTGCTCAAGGCACCTCGGGTGGCGGTGCGGCGCGTCTGTTCGTTCATTGCACTAGGGATAACGTCCCAGCTAGGTGGTTTGTTCCGGTTTTTCGCAGGCTTGTGCCGGATGCCACATTCGTCCTGCCTTAAGTCCCTACCCCAAGGCGCCGTTGCCCAGACCTGCCCGCTGAGGCAGCCGAAAAACCCGACGGGCACAGGCGGTGGCCCATGCCCCAAACCCCGGGACGCCTCCTGGTAGCCTGGCAGGCGGCTGAGCGAGGTCCACAGGTCCTGTGGGCAGACAGAAGGGCTCGTAGCTCAGTGGTCAGAGCAGGGGACTCATAATCCCTTGGTCGTGGGTTCGACCCCCACCGAGCCCACTCACCGCTCGGGCCGGGGCCCCTGGCGGGGCACCTGGGCCCGCGGCAGCGGCCGGGCTGGGTAACCTCGGGCTGTGGTACTGAGCGTGGACGCCCGTAGCGGCGCGGCGGTGAGCGAGGTGGCAGCGGAGACCACCTCCAGGGAGCTGGACGAGATCTGCGGGCGTGCGCTGGAGGTTTTTGGCCAGCTCGACCGCCTGGGACGGGTGGGCCGGGCCCAGGTGCTCGATGCCATGGCCGACGAGCTGGAGGCGCGGGGCGACAGCATCGTCCAGGTGGCCGACCGGGAGAGCGCGCTCGGGGTTGCCCGGCTCCGAGGAGAGCTGGCGCGCACCTGCTACCAGCTCCGCTTCTTCGGCGAAGTGCTGAGGGACGGTGCCTACCTCGAGGCTGCCATCGACCATGCCAGCCCGACCCCCATGGGCCCCCGCCCGGACCTCCGCCGCATGCTCCGGCCCTTGGGACCGGTGGCCGTGTTCGGGGCAGGCAACTTCCCCCTCGCCTTTTCTGTGCCGGGCGGGGACACGGCTTCTGCCCTGGCCGCCGGCTGCCCAGTGGTCGTAAAGGTGCACGAGGGCCATCCGGCCACCTCGGTCCTGTGCGAGCAGGCCCTGGCCGCAGGCGCTCGCCGCGGCGGGCTGGTCTCGCCGGTGGTGTTCTTGGTGTTCGGCCAACAAGCCGGACGGGCACTGGTGGAGCACCCGGTCATCCGGGCGGTCGGTTTCACCGGCTCGCAGAAGGCCGGCCGGTACCTGCGGGACCTGGCTGTCAACCGTCCCTCACCCGTGCCGTTCTACGGTGAGCTCGGGGCCCTCAACCCGCTCGTGGTGTGCCCAGGGGCAGCCGCCGAGCGGCCAGAGGAGATCGTGGCCGGGCTGGTGGCGTCGTTCACTTTGGGTGTGGGCCAGTTCTGCACCAAGCCGGGCTTGGCCTTCCTGCCCGAAGGCCAGGCCGGCGACGAGCTGCGGGACAAGCTGGCAGCCGCGGTGGGAGCGGTCGAGGCGGGGGAAATGTTGGCGGAGCGGGTGGCCCGAGCCTACGTGGAGGGCACGGCCCAGCTGCGCCATATGGCCGGGGTGCGCATCCTTGCCGAGGGTCGTGGCCCCAAGCGTGAGCTGGGTTTTTGGGGAGTGCCGCTGCTACTGGAGGCGGACCGGGCGGCCTTGGGCGGTGCCCTCCAAGAAGAGTGCTTCGGCCCGGTGCTGGTCGTTGCCCGTTACCGGAGCGTCGCCGAACTGGGCGCCGCGCTCGGCCGTCTCTCACCCGCCCTGGTGGCTGCCGTCCACGCGAGCGAGGCGGACGCCGAGCTGGTCCGGCCCCTGGTGGACCAGTTGGGCCAGCTGGTGGGGCGCATTGTCTGGAACGGCTACCCGACCGGCTTGGCGGTGGCATGGGCGACGCACCACGGTGGCCCCTACCCGGCTACCACCGACCCGTTGCACACGTCGGTCGGTGCGGCGGCCATCCGCCGTTGGCTGCGGCCGTTGGCTTTCCAGGACGTCCCCGACCACCTACTGCCGCCTGAGCTGCAGGCGGCCCCGCCGGCCGAGCACGCCGTACCGAGAAGGGTTGACGGTCGCTTGGTGGTCTGACTGGCCGGGTGGCCTCTCGGGGCCACTTGCGAGGTCCCTGGCCCTGCCAGGTGGCCCCCTGCGAGGTCCCTGGCCCTGCCAGGTGGGCCACTTGCGAGCTTCTTTGCCCTGCTGCCGACTTCTCCGTCCCGGGAACAGCTGTCTGCGGCCCAAACCGGGACAGGGAACTCCAAACCCGGGCAAAGAACGACGAGCGAGGCGCAGCTGCCGGGCCGAAGCCGGGCAAGGTGCAGCCCGCCCGCCGGCTCATGGGAGCACCGTGGAGCGGCCGGCCTGGAAGAGGCACGTGCCCAACTTGGCCTCGTCCACCTCGATGCCCAGCCCCGGGGCGTCGGGTACGGGGCCGAGGCCATCGGCCGACCTGGGTTGGTGGCCGGCCACGTGCTCCAGGGTCCAGTCGTTCATGAAGGAAGCCGCGTAGAGGGCTTGTGGGGCGGTGGACCCCGCCAGGTGAGCGACGGCGGCGGTGGTCAAGTCACCCCCCCAGGTGTCCTCGATGGTCAAAGCCATCCCCAGCTCCGTGGCCAGGTCCCGCAGCAGGCGCGCCCGGTGGAGCCCCCCCACCCGGCTGACCTTCAGGTTGACCCCCTCGGCGATGCCCAGGGCGGCGGCTCGGAGGAGATCCTGGGGACCGGTGACCACTTCGTCCAGGACCATGGGCAGCGAGGTCCTGCGGCGGACCTGGGCGCACTCTTCGAACGACGGGCACGGCTGCTCGATGCGCAACCGCGGGGTGCCCTCGAGCTGGGCCACGGCATGGACCGCTTCGGCCAGCCGCCACCCCCCGTTGGCATCGGCGACGATCATGTCGTCTGGCCCCGTGGCATCGACCACGGCTCGTACCCGGGCGACGTCGCTGGCCGGGTCGGCTCCCACCTTGAGCTGGAAGCGGTGGATCCCCCCGGCCCGCTCGGCGAGCACGAAGCTCACCATTTCCTCGACGCTGCCCAGGGGCACTGCCACATAGAGGGGGACCTGGCCTGCCCGCCTCCCCCCCAACAGCTCGCTCACGGGGACCTCGCAGAGCTTGCCGAACAGGTCGAAGGCGGCGATGTCCACGGCACTTTTCGCATAACCGTGACCGGCCAGCTGGGCGTCCATGGTGGCGTGGAGCGCCCCGAGGTTGGCAGCGTCCTGGCCCACGATGCTCCCGGCCAGTTGCTTCAGGGCGGCCTGCGCCCCGGTGGCCGACGCCGGTAGGTAGGTGCTGCCGAGGGGGCAAACCTCGCCGTAACCAAAGACATCGCCAGAGCGCAGGACGACCACGGTGCTCTCGAGCTGGTTGACCACCCGCTCACCCGACATCACGTAGGTCCCGTGAGAGTAGCTGAGCTGGTAGCTGAAGATTTCTATGCTGTCGATAGGGGCCCGTGCGGTCACGGCCGGCGCCTCCTGCCTCCGGCCGTCACGTTGTGTGCCTCCCTGGCGAGGCCCCTGCGGGAGGTGGCCCCGGCCAAGCCGGTGCCGGCCCCGGGGCGGGACGCGGGCGGGAGATGCCAGCACCACTGCCACCGTTGCCGTTGAGGCCCTCTGCCGCCCTGGCCAACCGGGCCAGCTTGAGGCCCAGGTGCACCGCCAAGCGGTCGTAGCCGTTGCGTACGTTGATCCCGCACATCCGCTCGGCCTTGTCCAACCGGTAGTAGAGGGTGCCCCGGTGCAAGTGCAGCTGCTCGGCCGTTGCCTTGGCGTCGCCGGCCAGGTCCAAGTAGGTCTCCAGAGTCGATATCACAGCCATGTCCCCGGTGGCCAACAGCACGGCCACCCGGGGGTCGATGGCCGACTCCAGGGCCTCTCGGTTGGGAAGCTGGGCCAGGGCGCGGAAAACTCCGAGGTCGCGCCAGCGCACCACGTCGCCTACGAGGGGGACTGCGGATGCCACCCGGGCCGCCAGGCGGGCCTGGCGGTAAGAGGCAGCTGCCCGGCGAAGCTCGCACTGGGGGTCACCCAGGCTGGCCACGACCCGCCGGTCGGCCCCGTTGCGGTCCCCCAGGCGCCGCTCGAGCATCTCCCTCCCGGACCGGGCAATGGCCAGCGCAGGAGCATCGTCGCTGCGGTCTGGCAGGCGGACCAGCAGCACACCGTGGTCAGAGCAAGCCAAGCGCAGCAGCGTCCCCGCCGGTGCTTCCCATCCCACGTCCAACAGGGCCTCTTCTATGGCTGCCACGCTGGTATTGGACGGGGGCAGGGGCTGGACCACCACAGCCACGACCGGATCTCCCTCGCGCAGCAGCGATTGGTCGACCAGTTGGCTGGCGGCCGCGTCCCGCAGCTCTTCGGAAGGGGAAAGGAGGTGGGCCACCGCCTGGACCACCAACCTTTGGGCCAGCCGTTCTTCGTACAGCAGGAGGGCGGCGTGCTCGGCCGACTTTTCCACCTCGGCCAAGTCAGCCTCGTCCATGCCCTCTTCGGTGTCGATCAGCCAGAGGAAGCCGAGCAGGCGGTCGCGGTACCAAGCCGGTGCACAGATGCGGGGCAGTATCTCCCGCTCGGGTTGGCCGGGCACCCGGATCGGGTGGCGGGCGGTGAGGATGCCGAACTTGCGGTACCACTGCATCACTTCGGGGGACGTGACCCGGTGGAGGATCGTGTCCCGCCGGACGGCGTCGATCCGGCCGGCCTGGCGCGAGTACACAACTGGCCGCTGCTCGTGGTCTTCCAGCAGCACGGCGGCCCCCAACCGGACTGACAACTGGTCCACCAGCAGTTGCAGGTCGGAGGCCACGGGTGCTCAGTCCTCGGGGGTGGCCGCAGGGACAGTCGTGCCCCGGCTGGCTGAGCGCCCGGGGAGCAGCCGGGGCACCGGGCGGTGCGCTCCGCGGCCCGTCTCGGGGCCGGCAGGACGGGAGGGGCCCGGCTTCGGGCCGGCAGGGCACGATGGGCCCGACAAGGGCATGACCGGGCGGTGGCTCATCGATAGGTGCAGTGCGTCGGGGCTATTAGACAAGCCTTATCCTCATCAGGCAAACCTACGACAACCCGGGAGCCGAAAGGGGGCGCGCTGGGTGGCCCTCGGCCGGCAGGTCGGCGGGGGCGGCCCCGGTGCCGGCCCTGGAGAGCTGGGCCAGTGTGACGGGCACTGCCACCGGCCGCTTGTGCAGGTTGCCCACCTCGCCCAGAGGGCGGCCGCTCAAGGCGGCCACCACCAGCTGCAGCGGCGGGCCGCATGTCCTTCCTTGGCAGTAGCCCATGCCGCAGCGGGTCAGGCTGCGGACCTGGCGCACGCTCGAAGCACCGCCTTGCACCGCTGCTCGCACCTGGCCCCAGCTGACCTGCTCGCAGCGGCAAAAGACGGTGCTGTCATCGAGCCAGGAGATCCACCCCGGCCCCAACCCGAAGCTCCGCTCGAGCGCGGATGCGAACGCCCGCCGGTTGGCCAGCCGGCGCCCAAGCCGTTGGCGGTCACGGCCAGGCCGCGGGTCAGGCAGGCCCAGGTAGGAGGCGGCCGCATGACCGGCTGTCTGGCCCTCCAGCTCGGCTACCTCGGCTCCAGCCACGCCGGCCAGTTCCCCGGCCACGAACAGGCCGGGCACCGATGTGCTCATGGTCTGGCCGTGGGTGACCACCATGGCGGGGTGGGCCGAGCCCCCTTCAGTGAGGGCGCCCAGTTGCACGGCGAGCTCCAAGCGAGGGACGAACCCGTGCGAGACACAGAGCGCGTCCACGTCCACAGAGGTCTCTGTGCCAGGCAGGGGGCGCCAGTCGGGGCCCAGGCGAGCCAGGACGACCCGTTCGGCACGGTCGTGGCCTTCGCAGCGGACCACCGCCTGCCCGCTCCAGGCACGGGCCCGGTGCCTGAGCATGGTCCCCGCGTACCCAGCCGCTTCCGCCAGCTTCCGCGGGTGGCGCAGGAGGGCGGGGGCCAGGCGCAGGGCCTCCCGGGGCGGTGCGGCCTCGGCCATGAGCACCTGTGCACCGGCCCTGGCCAGGGCGCCAGCCACCGGCCAAAGCAACGGGCCTGTCCCCGCCACCACCACTTTGCGCCCGACCGTTACCTGCTGGGACTTGAGCAGGGCTTGTGCCGCACCCGCAGTGGTCACCCCGGGGAGATCCCACCCCGGGAAGGGGAGGACCAGCTCGGTGGCCCCCGTGGCCAGGACCAGGGCTCGGGCATGGACCGCCCAGGCCTCACCGGCCGGCGCTACCCCGCTGGCGGGCTCATCCTCGGGGTGCAGGTGCAGGAGGAAGCCCGCCCCCTGCCGGGCGACGGACCAAACGGCGTGGCCGAGCAGCAACTCGATGTGCGGGTGGCCCATCAGCGCCTGGGAACGGCCCGGGAGGTGGGGCCCTACAGCAACGCCGTCGGCGGCTGGCGGGAGGGCCGGGGCATAGCCCCCGTCAGGGGACGGCTCCGGGCGGCCCAGAGGCCTGGGGCAGACGAGGGGCTGGCGGAAGTACTGCCCGCCCAGCTGCGGCCAGGAGTCGACCAGCACGACCCGGGCACCGCGCTCGGCCGCCGCCAGTGCGGCGGCCATCCCGGCGGGCCCCGCTCCCACCACGGCCAGGTCAGCCACCACTTGGCCCCTCGGCCAGGGCCGTTGCCACTTCGGCCCCTACCCCCGGGTCAACCATGGGCCCTTCTCTCAGAGGAGGCCAGGCCGACCGAGCGCGAAGGGCGGACGTCGTCGCCCTCCCGGAGCAGGGCCGAGCAGGCGCGCACCGCGCTCTCGTCGTTGCGGTCGACCAGGCACTCAAAGCAGGTGCCGATACCGCAGAACAAGCCGTGAGGGCTGGCCCCTGCCCGCGCTCTACGGAACACCCACACGCCGTTGCGGACAAGCGCCCCTGCGATGGTGGACCCAGCCGGAGCGGTGAGGCGACGGCCGTCGAAGCGGAAGTTGAGCTGGCCCGGCCCGGCGTCCTCGGGCCAGCTGGCCGACGGCAGGCCATGGAGGCCACCGGCCGCCTCTCGGCTGGCCCCTGTGAGGATACGGCTGGTGGCCCCCGTGAGGCCGCCTGTGAGGCCGCCTGTGAGGCTAGTGGTACCTCCGGTGGGAAGGGCGGTGCCCAAAGCGGGACGTCCCGTCCCCCCCCTGAAGCGGGTGGGGGCGAAGGGTGCCAGGTCGAGGGGGGCAGGGGTGCCCCGCACCAGGGCCTCGACAAGCTCGGCGGTCACCTCGGCCAGGCCGATGCCGGCCCCCTCGTGCCCCGTGGCGTGGACGAGGTTGCCCATGGCGGGGTCGACCCCGATCACGGGTAGCCCGTCTGGGGTAGCCGGTCGGAAGCCCATGTAGGCCCGTATGACCCGCGCCCGGGCCAGGTTGGGGAACAGGGCGATGGCTCGGCTGGCCATCTCGGCGGCGATGGCATGGTCGAAGTGCTCCGAGAAGCCGACCAGCTCGCGCGACGAGCCGATCAGGACGGTACCGCTCATGGTCGCCTCAACTACGGCCGAGCAGGCGGCCTGCTCGGTATTGCCGTAGACCGTGGCGACGTAGCCGGCTTCGTAGACCTTGTGGCGGACCACCAAAGGCAGCGGCTCGGTTACAAGGATGTAGCCCCGGCGCGGGTGGACCGCGACCTCGGACCCCAGGCGCCGAGCCAGCTCGCCTGCCCAGGGCCCGGCCGCATTGACGACCCACTTGCCCACCGCCACCCGCCCCAGGGTGGTCTCCACCGACCGGACCGCCCCGTCGCCGTCCCGCTCGGCGCCCAGCACCTCGGCACCTGAGACCACTCGGCCGCCCAGAGCCTTCAACTGGGCCACGTGGAAAGCCACCGCCAGCATGGGCTGCACCTGGCAGTCGCCCTCGTAGAAGGCGCCTCCCAGCAGGCCCGGGGACAACTCGGGTTCCAGGCGGAGCAGGTCGTCGGGCCCGACTACCTCGACGTCCAAGCCGGCCTGGCGCTGGCGGCCGACGAGGGACGAGAGGGCTTCGAGCTCGACCGGGGTGCGGGCCACCACCAGCCCTCCCTTGGGCTGGAACTCGAAGTGGTCGCCCGCCTCCTCGGCCAGCCGGCGCCACAGCTGGATGCCCCGGACGGCCATCTCCAGCTCCGGTCCGGGCAGCTTGTCCGAGGCGAGCAGGTTGCCCTCACCCGCCGAGCTGGTGCCGGCGCCCGGCCCAGCCCGGTCGACCACGCAGACTTCTGCACCGGCCCCGGCCAGCCGGGCACCTATCGCGGTCCCGATGATGCCGGCCCCGACCACCAGGACCTCGGCCGCGCTCGGCAGTTGAGCACCAGGCGGGCTAAGCGTCGCTATGGCCCTGTCCAAGCAAGAACCCACTGGGGAACGGGTCGTCCGGGTCGAGCAGGTACTGCGCCAGCCCCGTCACCCACGCTCGGCCTTTCACGGTGGGCACGACCGCGGCGAAGCCCCCAACGGTCGTGGTGGCCACCAGCCGGCCGGTGAAGCGGGTCCCGAGGACCGAGGCGTGGACGTAGTCCTGCCCCAGGGCCAGCTCCCCCCGGGCGTGGAGCTGGGCCATACGGGCCGAGGTGCCCGTGCCGCACGGTGAGCGGTCCAGCCAACCGGGGTAGATGGCTACGGCCGCCCGGCCGGAGACGGCCCCGTCGCCTGGCTCGGTGAAGACCACGTGGTGGCAGGTGCCCACCGCTGGTTGTTCGGGATGGGCGAAGTCGAGTTGTTCGTTGACCGCCGCCATCACCGCCAGGCCCGCCCTCACCAGTTCGTCATGCAAGCGCGGCTGGACGGCCAGGCCGAGGGACTGGGCGGGCAGGAGGGCGTAGAAGTTGCCACCCCAGGCCAGGTCGAGCTGCACGTCGCCGTAGCCGGGGACGTTCACGTGGGCGTCGCGCAGGTGGAGGTAGGAGGGGACGTTGCGGATGGTCACGGCTTTGGCCCGGCCCCCTTCGACTTCCACCTGGGCTTCCACCAGCCCGGCGGGGGCGTCGAAGCGGATGACCGTGACCGGTTCGTGGGCTGGCACCATGCCCGTCTCCACCAGCACGGTGGCGGTGCCCATGGTCCCGTGGCCGCACATCGGCAGGCACCCTGACACCTCGATGAACACCACTCCGACGTCAGCGTCGGGCCGGGTCGGCGGCTGGAGGATGGCGCCCGACATGGCGCTGTGACCCCGCGGCTCGTGCATGAGCAGGGTGCGCAGCTCGGGCCGGTGGTGGATGACGTACTGGCGGCGCTCTTCCATGGTGGCCCCGGGGAGCACGCCTACCCCTGAGGTGACGACCCGGGTCGGCATCCCCTCGGTGTGGCTGTCGACGGCCCCGATGACCAGGCGGGAGCGCATGGGGGGCTCAGGGGTGCGTGCTGGCCAGGTAGGCTCGGGTGGCCGCCCGGACTTGCTGCGCGTCTTCGGGCGGGAGCTCCAGGCGGGGGAGGCGTACCGGCCCGCCGTACCAGCCGACCTCTTCTTGGGCGATCTTGATGGCTTGCACGAAACGGGGGTCGGCGTCCCAGCGCAGCAGCGGCAGCAACGCCATGTAGCGCTCGACCGCGTCCTGCCACTGCCCGGCGGCGCACAGCTGGTACAGCTCTACGCACTGGCGCGGCAAGGCGTTGGCAAAGCCAGCGACCCAACCTACCGCCCCCATGAGCATGGCCTCGACGAAGGTGTCGTCGCAGCCACAGACGACCTCGAGCCTGGGGGCGGCTTGACGGATAGCGGCGACCCGCCGCACGTCCTGGGAGAACTCCTTGACCGCCACCACTTCTTCGACCTCGGCCAGGCGGGCCAGCACCGCGGGGGTGAGGTCGGCCCGGGTCGAGAAGGGGTTGTTGTAGGCCATGATGGGCAGGCCGGCCTTGGCCACCTCGCGGAAGTGGGCGACTATCTCCTCGGTGGTCGGGGCATGGGAAGTCGGCGGCAGGCACATGACCGCGGGGCAACCACAACTGGCGGCTTGCTCGGCCCAGCGCCGGGCCTCGGGCCCGGACTTGGCTGAGACGCCTGGTACCACCTGAGCACGACCGGCCAGCTCTGCCGCCACCTTCACGACCCCGGCCCGCTCGTCGTCGCTCAGGGCCTCGTACTCGCCCAGGGACCCCATCGGCACCAGCCCGTCGACACCAGCTTCGACCAGTCGGGCGCAGTGCGCCCGAAAGGCCCCGATGTCGACGGCCCCGTTGGCCTGGAAGGGCGTGGTGGTGGCGACGAACACGCCGGCAAAGCGCGCCCTGTGGTCGGCGTCCACGAAGACAGGTTAGAAGAGGGCGCAGCCCCGGGCCAGGGTACAGGCCTCCAAGCACCACGTCGGGTATTGCAACATCTGTCAAGATCTGTCAAGAGGGCCGTGGTGCAGGGGCTGGCCCGGCCCCCAGGTAGGCGTCGACCACCCGAGGGTCGTCGGCCAGCTCGCGGCTGGGGCCGGAGAGCACGAGGCGGCCCTGCTGCAGTACGTAGGCCCGCTGGGTGATCTCGAAGGCGAGGGTGACGTTCTGCTCCACGAGCAGGACCGACGTGCCGGTGGCAGCAATGCCCACCAGCAGGTCGTAAACCGCCTCGATCATCTGGGGTGCCAGCCCGAGGGACGGTTCGTCGACCATGAGCACCTTCGGTTCCGCCATCATGCCCCGGGCAATGGCCAGGACCTGCTGTTCCCCGCCAGACAGCATGCCGGCCAGCTTGGCCAGGTGAGGGCGAAGGAGAGGGAAACGGTCCAGCGTGGTGGCGAGACGTTCCCGCCTCTGGGCGCGCCCGCCGGTCCCCAAGCCGGCCAGCTCCAGGTTCTCGCGCACGGTGAGGGCGGGGAAGATGCGCCGGCCTTCGGGGACCTGCACGAGGCCGAGGCGCACCCGGGCGGCGGCCTTGACGGCCCGCAGGTCCCGGCCGTCGAGCTCCAGCTGGCCGGCCCGAGGCTTCACCAAGCCGGATATCGCCTTCAAGACGGTGCTCTTGCCGGCGCCGTTGGCGCCCAACAGGGCGACGACCTCGCCTTGGCCCACCCCCAAGGTCACGTCCTCTACCCCTCTGACCGGCCCGTAGTAAACGGTCATGCCGCTCACGTCAAGCACGTTCACCGCTGGCGCCTCCCGAGGTAGGCCTCGATGACCCGGGGGTCCTGGCGGACCGGTTCGGGAGGGCCCTGCACCAGCAGGCGGCCCCGGTCCAGCACGGCCACCGTGCTGGCCAGCCGCATCACCAGCTCGACGTCGTGCTCGATCATGACCACGGTGACGCCGGACTCCCAGGTCCTGCGGACCACGTCGGCCAGCTCCTCCCGCTCCACCGAGCTGACCCCGGCCGCGGGTTCGTCGAGCAGGAGCAGGCGGGGGTGAGCGATCAAGGCCCGGGCCATTTCGAGCCGTTTCCTCATCCCGTAGGGCAGGTCTGCCGCCAGCACGTCCCCCCTGCCCGCCAACCCCACATAGGCCAGCCAGTGCTCCGCCTCCTCGGCCAGCAGGCGCTCCTGGCGGCGCAAGGCCGGGGTGCCAAGGAGCATGGCAACCAGGTTGGAGGTGGCGCGCAGGTGGGCGCCGGCCAAGACGTTCTCCCGGGAGGTGAGCCTTGGGAAAAGCCTCACGTTCTGGAAGGTGCGCCGGATCCCCAAAGCGGCAACCTGGTCGGGCGGCAGCCGGGTGATGTCCCTCCCGGCGAAGCGCACTGAGCCCCGGTTGGGCCGGTAGTAGCCGGTCAGGCAGTTGAAAAATGAGGTCTTGCCTGCCCCGTTGGGGCCGATCACCGCCAGCAGGGAGCCTTCCGGCACCTCCAAGGTGACGTCGCTCAGGGCCGCCACGCCACCGAAGTGCAGCGACAGGCCCTCGGCAGCCAGGAGCGCGTTCATTGGCCCTCCCGGCCGGCCGGCCCCGGCCCAGGCGGCCAGCGCCGGACCCCTGCCCGGGCCAGGGCGTTCACCTGGCCCCCAGGCGAGCACTGGCCCAGTGGGTGAGCTGCCGGGTGGCCCGCCGGGCAGACTGCTTCAGGCGCCCCAGCCGCAACCCTTCTTCGGGCCAGATCCCCTGAGGCCTGAGCACCATGACCAGCACGAGCGCCACGCCGAAGACGAGCAGGCGGGCCTGGGCGAACTGGCGGAAGACCTCCGGGAAGGCGACCACCGCTCCCGCGCCCAGCAGCGCCCCCCAGATGCTGCCCATGCCACCCATGGAGACGGCCATGACGACCAGCAGCGACTCGTTGAACCCGAAGCTCGGTGGTGCGATCGCGACGAACGCCGAGCCGTAGAACGTCCCGGTGACAGCACCCAGGACGCTGCCTGCCATGTAGGCGTATAGCTTGTAGCGGCGGACCTTTATCCCCATGGCGTAGGCAGTGTCTTCGTCCTCCCGTATGGCCAGCCAAGCCCGCCCGAGCCGGGACCGCCGGGCCCGGTAGCTAACTGCCACGAACAGGACCACCAGCACGAAGAACACGTAGTAGTAACCGGTGGTGCTGGTGATGGTGAGCGGGCCCACCGACAGCGGCGGGATCCCGTAAATGCCCTCGGGGCCACCCGTCTGGTTGAGGTTGTTCACGATGTTCTGGATGATCTCGCCGAAGCCCAGGGTCACGACCGCCAGGTAGTCGCTGCGCAGCCGCAGCGTGGGCGTACCGATGAACACCGCTCCCAGCAGGGAGGCAGCGACGGCTACCGGCAGGGTGGCCAGGACGGGCCAGTGGGCGTCGACGGCCAGCAGGCCGCTGGTGTACGACCCGATGGCAAAGAAGGCAGCGAAGCCGAGGTCGAGCATGCCCGCATAGCCCACGACGAAATTGAGGCCAAGGGCCAGGCACATCAGGATCTCCACCTGCATGGCCACGCTGGTGACATAGGTGCTGCCCAACGCCAGGGGGAACACGGCGGCGCCGGCCAGGGCCACGGCGGCCCCGGGGGCAGCGGCCCGCCAGGAACGCACCGGCGACGCCTTGTGGTGGAGCACCGAGAACGCAGGCCTGGCTGCGGCCGGCGCCTCGGGCTCGGCGCGGGCGGGGCCAGCCAGGCGGCTAGACCCTCTGGCCAACGCGCTCGCCCAGCAGCCCGGTGGGCCGCAGCCACAAAGTGAGCACCAGTGCCCCGAAGGCGAACATGAGCGCCCACTGGGCCCCCACCAGCCCGGTGCCCACCGACTCCAAGATGCCGAGCAGGAGGCCTCCGACGGCGGCCCCGGCCACGTTGCCGATACCGCCGAGGACGGCCGCGGTGAAGGCCTGAAGCCCGATGGAAAAGCCCATGAGGTAGTTGATCTGGCCGTAGTAGAGGCTGGCGGTCACCGCGGCTGCCCCGGCGAGGGCTCCCCCAATGAAGAACACGAGCGAGATCACCCGGTCGGTGTTGACCCCCATCAGGGTGGCCGCCACGCGGTCTTGGGCGACGGCCCGCATGGCGGTCCCGAGCATGGTGTGGTTGACGATGAAATGGACGGCGAGCACCAGCACCGCGGCGGTCAGGACGATGGCCACCTGCAACCAGGTGTAGTGGACCGATGCGACATCGAAACCGTTGCCCGGCGGCGTCACCGGGAACGGGAGGTAGTTCGAGCCCCAGCCGGGGGTGTTGAGCACGCCGTTCTCCAGTATCTGGGAGACGCCGAGGGCGGCGATCATCAACGACAGGACAGCTGCCCTGCGCATGGGCCGGTAGACGAGGCGTTCCGCCACCACGGCCAGCACCCCGGCGGCCAGCATGGTCACGACGCCCACCCAGATGACGTTGCCCCAGTTGACCTGGGTGCCGACGGTGACCAGGGCCAGCAGGGTGTAGCTCACGAAGGCCGCCACCATGTAGAAGTCCCCGTGGGCGAAGTTGATCAGCCGCAAGATCCCGTAGACCATGCTGTAGCCGACAGCTATGAGGGCAAAAAAGGCCCCCAGGAAAAGCCCCGCAACGATATCGGGTACGACCACGTTCCACGACATCGGCTGGCTCCTTGGCTACAGCATGGTAACGGGCGGCTTCATGGTCGGGTCATGGCCCGGTCATGGTTGCCTGGGCGCCAGCTTGTACTGGCCTCCTACCACCTCTAGCACCACGAAGTGGGCCCCCAGGCGGGCGCCGTCGGGGGCGAAGTGGACCAGGCCCGTGAGGCCTTGGAACTGGAGCTTGTGGAGGGCCGCGACCACCTTGGCCGGCGCGAGGCTCTTGGCGGCTTCGGCCGCATGGACCAGGGCGTACACCCCGTCATAGCCGTAGGCCGAGTAGGGCCCCGGCTGGGCGTGGAAATGCTTGACGTAAGCAGTGTCGAACGCCTTGGCCGCCGGGCCGGTGAGGAAAGACGACAGCACGGAGATGGTGGCGTAGGTGCCGTTGGCATCAGCCCCCGCGTCCTTGATGAAGGTCGGGTCCACCGACCCGTCGGCGGTCACGAAGGGGATGTTGACGCCGTCGGTGCGCAGCTGGCGGACGAACTCCGCGGCCTGGGCAAAGTAGCCCGTCCAGTAAACGGCGTCGGCCTTGTCTGCCCTCAAGGTGTTGATGACGGCGGAAAAATCCTGGGTCGTGTTGGGCACGGCTTGCACGGACACGACTTTCACAGAGGAGTGGGCCAGCCTCTGCTGGGTCAACTGGGCGACGTTGACGGCGTAAGTGGACTGGTCGTCGGCTATGAGCAACCGCTGGGTGTGCAGGATCTTGGTGAAGAAGTTGGCTGCCTCCTGGGCTTGGAGGGCGCCGCCGGGGTCGATCAAAAAGACGTTGTGGTAGCCGCCGGCGGTCAAGGTGCTCGAGTTGGCCGCGACCTGGATGTTGGGTATGCCGGCCCGAGCGTAGACGGGCTCGGCCGGTTGGGCGGCGCTGGAGCAGTAGCCCCCCACCATGGCCTGCACGCCCAGGGACACGAGCTTGTTGGCCGCGTTGACCGAAGTCTGGGGGTCGCAAGCGTCGTCCTGTTCACGCAGCACGATCTTGTGGCCGAGCACGCCCCCGGCTGCGTTCACGTCCTCGACGGCGAGCAGCTCGCCGTCGTATATCTCGGTGCCGGCCTGAGCCTCGGCACCGGTCATGGGTTCGGACACCCCGACCAGGTACGTGCCGGAGCTGGCACTGGCTGCCCCGGCGATGGCCGGGAAGGCCACCAACGGGCACCAGGCGGCTAGCATTAGGGCACTGGCGGCACCCGCCCGCCATGTTGCAGGTCCTGTCCTCACTGCTCCTCCTTTCCTGACGGATCGCCAATGGTACCCCTCATCGGAGCATGAGGGCTGGGCAGGAGCGATGGAGACCTGTCCAGTAATAGGGAGCCCGCTCTTGACATATGTAGCAAGCGGCGGGGGGCGTGCGGGCATTGTAATGAGGTGGTGGAGCCGGTGACGGACGACGAGCTGGTTTCTCGTTCTTGCCAGCTGGCGGCGGAGCTGATGGCGGCCGCTCGCTCCCAGGCCGGGCGCCGGGAGGCGCGCCGCCAGCAGCGGTTGCGCCGCCTGTTGGCCAGCACTTCGGGGGCACGCCAAGTGTTCTTCCTGGCCGACCGGGTCCTGCGCCCGGTGGACGCCAGGACGGCGGCCGGCCAGTTGCGCCAGGTCGCCCGAGGCCCGATGGACGGCCTGTCCGCCATCGACGCCTGGTTGTTGAGGTTGGCGGCCCTGGCCGCGCCGCTCGCCCCTTTCCCCGTGGTACCCCTGGTAGCGGCCCGCGTCCGGCGTGAGACCCGGTCCTTGGTGTTCCCAGCCGAGCCGGCCGCCTTGGGCAGGAGCCTCCAGCGGCTGCGGGCGAAAGGCAGGCGGCCCAATGTCAACTTGCTGGGGGAGGCCGTGCTGGGCTCGGCCGAGGCCAACCGCCGGGCGGCAGCGGTCGAGAGGCTGCTGCTGCGCCCCGACGTGGACTGCGTGTCGGTGAAAGTGTCGGCCGTGGCGGCTGGGCTTTCCCTCGTTGACTTCGAAGGGTCGGTGGCGCGGGTGTGCGAGCCGCTCGGGCGGCTCTACCGGGTGGCGGCTTCCTGCCACCCGCCCAAGCTCGTCAACTTGGACATGGAAGAGCACAGGGACCTCGACATAACGGTCGAGGCCTTTACCCGTTGCCTGTCGCGCCCCGAGCTGGCCAACTTGACCGCGGGCATTGCCCTGCAGGCTTACCTGCCCGACAGCCACGGCGCTTTGGGGACCTTGCTGGAGTTCGCCGAGCAGCGGGCCCGCCAGGGGGGTGCGCCGCCACGGGTCAGGCTGGTCAAGGGGGCCAACCTGGCCATGGAGAAGACCACCGCCGAGCTCGCGTGCTGGCCTCAGGCCCCCTATGCCACCAAGGCCGAGACCGACGCCTCCTTCAAGGCCATGGTGGAGCGGTTGCTCCAGGCGGCGGCCCAGGGGTGGCTGAGCGTGGGCGTCGCCTCCCACAACCTCTTCGACCTGGCCTTCGCGCTGGTCCTGGCCGAGCACCTCGACGTCCACGTGGAGGTGGAGATGCTGGCCGGCATGGCTGACGAGCAGGCACTGGCCCTGGCTGCCCGCACGGGCCAAGTGCTGCTGTACACGCCGGTGGTGGCTCGCCGGGACTTCCGCAACGCCCTTGCCTACCTCGCCCGCCGGTTGGACGAGAACGCCACCCCGGAAGGGTTCCTGCGCCGCGCGCTCGACTTGGCCCCCGGCAGCCCGGCCTGGGAGGACCAAGCGGCGGGCTTCGCCGCTGCCGTACGCGCCCGCCACCAAGTCCGGACGGCCCCTTCCCAGCAACAAGACCGCACCCGCCCGGCTAGCCCCCTGGCCCCCGGCCTGGGCGCGGCCCCCGGCCTCAGTGCGGCCGGCGGTTTCGCCAACGAGCCGGCTACTGACCTGACGGTGGCGGCCAACCGGGCCTGGGCCCGGGAGGTCCTGCGTTCCCGCCGGCCCAGCCCGCCTCCCCCAGTCAGCTCCCGAGCGGAGGTGGACGCCGCCCTGTCCCTGGCCGCGGGTGCCGCTGTGGACTGGGAGAAATGGGGGCCGGCCAAGCGGTCGGCCGTCCTCAGCTCGGCCGGCGCGCTCATGGCCAGTGAGCGGGCAGACGCGGTGGCGGCCATGGCCACCGAGACGGGCAAGGTGTTCGAGGAAGCCGATGCCGAAGTCTGCGAGGCCATCGATTACGCCCGCTGGTACGGTGCTGGCCCGGCCAGCCTGGCCTACGTCCTGGGCCAGCTGGACGTGGAGGTCGACAGCCAGCCCTTGGGCACGGTGGTGGTGGCCCCTCCCTGGAACTTCCCGTACGCGATCCCCGCCGGGGGCACGCTGGCGGCCCTGGCGGCCGGCAACGCGGTCGTCCTCAAGCCTGCTCCCGAGGCCCAGGCCACGGCTGGTGCCCTGGCCCGGCAGTTGCACGCGGCCGGCGTGGGGGACCACCTCCTCCGGCTCTTGGCCGTGCCCGACGGACCCGTAGGCCAGTACCTGGTTTCTCACCCCGGTGTTGGCGCCGTGGTGCTCACCGGTTCGTACCAGACGGCGGCCCGCTTCGCCCGGTGGGCACCGGCCCGGCGCCTCCTGGCCGAGACCAGCGGCAAGAACGCGTTGGTGGTCAGTGCCACGGCGGACGTGGACCAAGCGGTGCGCGACGTGGTGGCTTCGGCGTTCGGCCATGCCGGCCAAAAGTGCTCAGCCGCCAGCCTGGCGATCGTGGTGGCACCCGTGCACGACCGGAGCCCGTTCTTGCGCCAGCTGGCAGACGCCGTGCGCAGCCTCCGGGTTGGGCCGTCCACCGACCCAGCCACCCAGGTCGGCCCGATCGTCGGGCCGTTCACGCCGGCTCTGCGCCAAGCCCTCACCGAGCTCGGCCCGGGGGAGTCGTGGCTGGTCGAGCCAGCCCGGTTGGGGGAGGACGGAACAGGCCAACTGTGGTCCCCAGGCGTGCGAGTAGGGGTGCGGCCTGGTTCTTGGGCGCACCTGACCGAATGGTTCGGCCCGGTGCTGGGGGTGATGCGGGCGCGTGACCTGGAAGAAGCGCTGGCCTGGCAGAACGCCGTACCTTACGGGCTCACCGCCGGGCTTTCGTCCCTCGACCCAGACGAGCACCGCCGGTGGGCCGACGCCGTGGAGGCAGGCAACCTGTACGTCAACCGGGCCACCACCGGGGCGGTGGTCGGGCGCCAGCCCTTTGGCGGCTGGAAACGTTCCAGCTACGGGCCGACCGCCAAAGCCGGAGGGCCCAACTACCTGATCGGCTTGCGGCGCTGGCGGGACGCGGCCCCGGGAGGGGCCGGGCTGGGAGAGGCCCAGGCGAGCTACGAGCGCTGGTGGGAGTCCCATTTTGGCAGGGCCACCGAGCTGGCCGGCCTGGCCTGCGAGGCGAACGAGCTGCGCTACCGTCCCTTTGCCCCCGGTGTGGTGGTCCGGGCAGGCGAGGGGGCAAGCGAGGAGGAGCTGCGCAAGGCGGTGGCCCTGAGCAGGCTCACCTCCACTCCGGTGCGCTTTTCGTTGAGCCGTGCCTACCCGGGCCTTTCGGGCGCGCCCAGGGTCGTGGAGTCGGACGAGTCGTTTGCCGCTTCCCTGGCTAGCCTGGCCGGCGGGCCGGAGGGGCCTGGCCCCCCGGGTGGCGTGCCCCGCTTGCGCCTGCTCGGGGAGGTGGAGCCTGCCGTCCTGGCCGCGGCCGCCGAGGCTGGCGTCAGCGTGCTCGACGAGCCCATCTGCTCCTGCGGCCGCATCGAGCTGGTGCGCTGGCTGCGGGAGCAGGTGGTGACGAGGAGCCTCCACCGCTACGGCGATGTCGTCTACGAGCGGGCCTGGGCGGGCGCCGGCCTGAGCCGGCTCACGGGCCTGAGCGTTGCCGGCGGTGGGCCAGGGTAACCTGCCCCAAGTGGCGTACTACGACTTACCCAAGGACGAACTTCGTAACTATTCACCCGACCTGCCCTGGCCGGCTGACCTCGAGCGGTTCTGGGCGGAGACCCTGGCGGCCAGCCGGGCCCAGGCCTGGCCGGCGTCGTTCGAAAAGGTCGACACCGGCTTGGTGCTGGTGGACACCTTCGACGTCACCTTCGCCGGCTTCGGTGGGCACCCGGTGCGGGCCTGGCTGCACCTACCGGCCAATGCCGCCGGCCCGCTGCCGGCGGTCGTCTGCTACCAGGGCTACGGGGGCGGCCGGGGCCTGGCCCATGAGGTGGGCCCCTGGGCCCTCGCCGGCTACGCCAGCCTGGTCATGGACACCCGGGGCCAGGGCTCAGGGTGGTCCCCGGGCGACACCCCTGACCCGGCTAGCACACCACCGTCGCAGCCCGGCTTTATGACCCGGGGGATCCTGGACCCCCATGACTACTACTACCGCCGGGTCTACACCGATGCGGTGATGGCTTTCGAGGTGGCCCGTTCCCACCCCATGGTCCAGGCAGACCGGGTGGCGGTCACAGGTGCCAGCCAGGGTGGCGGCATCAGCCTGGCGGTGGCTGCCCTGGTGCCCGAGGTGTGGGCGGCGATGGTGGACGTGCCTTTCCTGTGCGACTTCCCGAGGGCCACCGAGGTGACGGCCACGGCCCCCTACAGCGAGATAGTGAGCTACCTGAAAGTCCACCGGGACCACGTGGGGCCGGCGTTCGCCACCCTGGCCTATTTCGATGCCGCCACCCTGGCGAAGCTGGCCAAGGCACCTGGTCTTTTTTCGGTCGCCCTTATGGACCAGACGTGCCCCCCTTCGACCGTCTACGCCGCCTACAACAACTATGGGGGCAGCAAGCAGATGATCGAGTACCCCTTCAACGACCACGAAGGTGGCCAATCGTTCCACCAAGCGGTGCAGCTCAAGTGGCTGCGGTCCTTGGCTTCCCAGAGGGGCTGATGGCCGGCGGGGGCAGCCAGCCACGAGCCCGGGGCGGGCCTGGAGGGCTGGGCCGGGCTGGCGCCCACCGGCGCCACCACCCCCACAGCCGCGCCTGGGGCGTCCGGGAGGGGCAACGCTGCCCCTTAACCGTCCCTTAAGGCAGGCGGGCCAGCATGCCAACGGTGGGCAAGCATGCCCGCCCCATCCAGGGCAGGGAGCTTGGGGTGCCTGGCCCCCTTCGTCCCGGGGGCCTGGTCGTCGTCGCCTTGGGCGCGGCCACCTTGGGGCTGGCCTCCCTGGCTGTTGGCGGGTGCTCGTCCTCGCCGGCTTCCGCTGGCCGGGCCGGCCGGCCTGCGGCTGCCACCCTGGCCGCCAGCCGCGGGCCCCGGGCCGCCGGCCCAGGGGCACCCCCCAGCTCGCCGGCTGGGGCACCGGCCACCAGCACCACCCGCCTACCAGCCCTGGCCGTGGCCAAGGTCAGCCCGGCGGACCGGGCGCAAGGAGTAGGCCCGAGCACCCCGGTGGTGGTCACCTACAACCGTTCGCCCGGCCCGGCCGTGCCCACCCCCACCATCTCCCCGCCAGCGCCGGGGCACTGGCAACGTACGGGGCCGGCGCAACTTACTTTCACGCCCACGGGCTACTGGCAACCAGGCACCACCTACCGGGTGTCGGTGCCCTTGCCTGGCCGTCACCGGGTGGTGCGCTTCACCACTGGCTTGCCGTCGCTCCTGGCGCTCCAGCAGTACTTGGCCATCCTCGGGTACCTGCCCCTGCGTTTCACGCCGACCGGCCAGATCCCCAACCGCAAGGCGGTGCTGGCGCACGAGCCGACCGAACCCTACCTAGTGCCCTGGGCACCGTCCCCGGGTGTGTTCACCTGGGCCTACCCGGGGGTACCCGAGCTGCTGTGGGCACAATGGCACCGGGGGGAGCCCAATGTGGTGACAACGGGGGCCGTGATGCAGTTCGAGGCCGCCCACGGCCTGTACCCCGACGGGGTGGCTGGCCCGCTGGTATGGCACGCCCTGCTCAAGGCGGTGGCGGGCCGGCAGGTGAAGACCGGCCCCTATGACTACGTCATAGTTTCGGAGAGCTTGCCCGAGACCCTGTACGTATGGCAGGACGGCCGCTTCGTGTACCACACCTTGACCAACACCGGGGTACCGGGTGCCGCCACCCCACAGGGCACCTGGCCTGTCGCCTACAAGCAAAACCCCAACTTGATGAAGGGTTGCGACGTGGACGGCACCTGCTACTCGGTCTGGGTGAACTATGCCAGCTATTTCTTGCCCTCGGTCGGCGACGCCATCCATGCATTTGCCCGCCCGGGTTACGGTTACCCCCAGAGCAACGGCTGTGTGGAAGTCGAGCCGTCCCAAGGGGCCATCGTCTATGGCTACGACCCGGTCGGCACGTTGGTGACGGTGACGTCCTGGGCCGGCCCCGCCCAGCGGGCTTAGGCTCAGGTTGCAAAAAGAGGGCCGGTCAAAGTGGCCTCGGGAGAAGGCTTGGGGCAGGGAGCCTGAAGGGCCCTGTCTGGCCTAGAGGCCGGCGGGCCAAGGGGGCGCCCCTGGGCAGTAGCCCGGTGCTATCGGTGCCCGGCCACCGGCTTTGAGCTCGGCCACGCCGGCGACGTCCCCTGCCGAGCGCAGCTTGGCCAGGGCTGCCGGTTCGCCCGCCAGGGTGGCGTCGAAGAAGTACGTCGTCACCAGCGTGACGACCTGGCGGTACTGGGGCCGGTGGCCCGCTGGGCCGGCGTAGGGAGGTTCGTGGCCGGCACCCAGGAGGTCCAGGAAGTACTTGGGGCTGGGGGCTGAATTGTAGACCTGGGTGCTGCAGGCGGGAGGGTTCACCTGGTCTTGGTCCCCCTGTACGACCAACAGCGGTACAGGGGGGCCGCCAAAGTACTTGCCCCCGAAGCTCACCAGCTCTGCTCCTGACAGCACGGCGGCCGCCTTCACCCGGGGGTCCCGGCAGCAGGTGTTGGCGGCCACGGCCAAGGTGACCTCGCCGCCGTCGGAATGGCCGGCCAGGCCGACCCGGCCCGGGTTGACCAGGCCCGAGAGGGCAGAGCCGGCGCGCCTGGCTTCGCCCAGGACGGCGGAGATGACAAAGCGAAGGTCGGCCGGGTGGTTCAAGATGTCGCTCTCGTCCAGCTCCCGGCCCGCGGACGGGGCCGTGTGGGGGTAGGTGGGGGCGGCCACCACGAAACCAGCCGAGGCCCAGCTCACCAGCAGCCGCTGGTAGGCACTCACCCTGATGTCGTAGCCCTGGGAGAAGACGATCAGGGGATAGGGTGCGTAGGCTCGGTCGGGTACGAGCCTCCCCTCCTCCCGCGTCGCCGGGTACCAGACCCGGGTGGGCAGGGGCCGTGGGGGCAGGGAGGCCGGGCGCTCGACAAAGTTGAAGTGGGCCGAGCCTACCTGGTAGGTGCCGGGTATGCCCGGCCCGCCCGGTTGCGCCCCGAGCCACGGCTGGCGCCCAGTCGTCGACCTGGCCGGTGGGAGGGGGCCGGCGGCCTTGGCTTGGTCGCGCCCGGCCCGAGCGTCCCCCCCGGCCAGGGCAAGCAAGCCGAGGAAGACCGTGCCAACTGCCAGGGTAACCAGGACCAGCAGCCGTTTGCTCGCGCCGCGGCGGCTGTTGCTCCGCCGTAGTCCCATGCGGCCACAGCGTAGCGGCCAGCCTGCAGCCTGCCTGCTCGGGGCCTGCGCCCTGGGCGGGGGCGTGCCCGTACCTGCTTCGCGCCTTGCACCCTGGACCTGCTTCGCGCCTTTACACCCTGGGCTGGCCCGCCTTACACCCTGGGCTGGCGCGTGCCCTGCGCCCAGACCTCGCCTCGCCCCTGCTGTGCGCCCTGGGTTGGGAGGGATTTGTGGTCGGGCCAGGGGGTGGCTAGATGGAGCCCGAGCGGCATGCCTGCTGCCACTGCTCGAAGGCGGCCCCCAGGGACTTGTGCTTCTGCAGGTCAGGGTGGACCTCGCCGGCCAAGCGGAGCTGGCCCGTGGCTTTGGGCCGGCGGAGCTCGCCGAACATGCCGGCCGCCCGCCCGCCGAGCAGCGCTGCCCCGCGGGCCGAGGCGTTGGGGTTCTCCACCACCAGGAGGACTTTGCCGAGAACGTCGCAGAGCAGCTGCCGCCACGCCGGGTGCAGGCTGCCGCCACCAGCGAGGTACAGGGCGGTGGCGTCGGCGAGCTCAGGCAGGGCCGCCGCCGCGTCGGCGATCGAGAACGCGACGCCCTCGAGGACCGCCCGCAGGAGGTCGGCCCGGTCATGGGCAAGCTCGAGGCCAGCGAAGCTCCCCCGCGCCGATGCGTCCATGGTGGGGGACCGGGCGCCGGCCAAGTGGGGGACGAACAGCGCGCCCTGGGCACCCTCGGGGCTGGCCGCGAGCGAGCCGTAGGCTTCGTCCCAGCTGGCCCGGAACACTTCCAGGGCCCAGGAGATGGCGACCCCGGCTATTTGCACGGCGGCCAGCGCGTACCACGTCCCCGGCACGGCGGAAGCAAAGACGTGGTAACGCAGGGCGGGATCGGGCTGGGGGTTGTCCCTGAGCGCGACGACCTGGGCGGCCGACCCGACGGTGAGCTGGACGGCACCCAGCGCAGAAAGCCCGGTGCCGACCAGTGCCGCGGCGGTGTCCCCGCAGCCGAAGGCCACGGGGGTACCGCTGGGCAGTCCCAGTTCTTGTGCGGCCACCGGCGTGAGGCCACCTGCGACCTGGAGCGAGGTGCCCAGAGGGGGCAGCAGGGAGGTGGGGATCCCGAGCGCCTCGGCTACTGGCAGGGCCCAGGTGCCTTCCCGTAAGTCGAAAAGGAGGGTGGCCGAGGCGTCGCTTGGTTCGCTGCCGGCCTGGCCGACCAGCCTGAGCCGGAGCCAGTCCTTGGGCTGGAGCGCCCAGTCCGCCTCTTCCAGGCTCCCCGGCTCGTGGTTGGCCAGCCAGTGGAGCAGGGGCCCGGCCATGCCAGGGGCCAAGGGGTTGCCCAGCGAGCCCAGCAAGTGGGGAGGGAGCGCCCGGTAGGCGTCGAGGGCGTCGAGGGCCCGCCGGTCCAGGGCCAGGATGGCCGGGCGCACCGTCTGGCTGTCGGAACGGGCCAAGACGAGCCCGTGCATTTGGCCGGACAGCCCGATGGCACCGACCCGGGTGCCGTTACCGGCCGTGGCTTGGCGTACGGCGTCCTTGACCGACTGCCACCATCCCTCGGGGGCAGACTCAGCCCAACCCGGGCGCGGCCTAGCTACGGCCACAGGCACCGAGGCAACGTTCAGTTGCGTGCCATCGGGGCCCAGCAAAATGGCTTTCACCGAACCGGTGCCCAGGTCTATGCCGAGAGCACACAGGTCCCTAGCCAGCACAGAGGTCCCTAGCCATTGCCTGACTGCCCCTAGCTCATCCCCACCACTGTTGGCTTGTCACTCCCCGCCAGGCCCCCCCGTCCACGCCCGGGAGCTTCGGCACGCGCTTTGCGCTCTTGGCTCGGCCCGCCTTCGGCCGGCTTGACCGAGCCAGCCAGGGGTGCCCCCGAGGGGCAGCCGCATGACTCGCGGTGCACGAAGGTGCCAGGGAGGCGGATGACTTGGCGTGGGCCAGCCAAGTCCCTGTTGGCTATGCGCTTGATCAGCAAGTTCACCGCCTCTGTCGCGATCTGTGCTACTGGCTGTGCTACGACCGTCAACCTGGGTTGCAGGAGCTCCGCAAAGTCGAGGTCGTCGTACGCGACCAGAGCCATGTCGTCAGGTACTCGGATACCCCGTTTTCGCAGCCCCTGGAGGACGCCAATTGTCATGTAGTTGTTGGCTGACACGATAGCCGTGGGCGGCTGAGGCCTGTCCAGAAGGGCCCCCAGGGCCTGCTCGGCAGGCCCAGCCGAGGACTTCCCGGGCACGACAAGGCTCGGGCTATAGGCCAGGTTGGCTTCGTCCAGTGCCAGACGGTAACCGGCGACCCGCTCCTCTGTCGTGGACAAGCCCCGCATACCGCTGACCAAGCCGATCCGAGTATGCCCCAGGGCGATGAGGTGGCGGACCAAGTTGGCCGTAGCATCAACGTTCTCGACCCCCACCCAGTCGAACCGTCCGTCCGCCCAGCGGTCGATCAGCACGGTGGGGACCTCCTCTGCCACGAGCCGGTCCAGGACCTGCCGGCGGTCACCCGGTGCGGGCGCGAGCACGATGCCGTCCACGCGCCGGCTGAGGAGCGTGTTCACCGCCTCCACCTCACTGTCGACCCTGTCGCGGCTGTCGGCCAGCACAGAACTGTAGCCGTGCCGACGGCCCACACGGTCGATGGCGGAAACCACAGGTACGAAGAAGCGGTTGGTCAGCGCCGACATCACGATGCCGATCAAGTGGGTGTCCGAGGTGACCAGCGAGCGCGCCACCCGGTTGGGCACGTAGCCCGTCTCCTCGATGGCGTCTAGCACTCGCTGGCGCAGCACTGCGCTGACCGGCCTCGTCCCGTTGACCACGTGCGACACGGTCGAAGCAGCGACACCGGCGCGCCTGGCCACGTCGGCCATGGTTACGGGCGACCTCATCGCCGCCTGAGGCGCCCAATCGTCCGGACAGGGAGCACACAAGGAGGCTACCAGGGCTCCAGCAGCTCAACAAGCGCTTGTACAAGCGCTTGCGCAAGCGCTTGTACACGGGTAGCATCGACCACCGTGGCCGGGAGGGTGGTCTCAGCAAGAGGGCCAACTGCTCAGGCGCTCGTCGGTTGCCCGGTGGCCTGCACCCGAGCGGCCCAGCGTGAGGCGAGGGTAGCCGCTCCCAGCGATCACGGAAAAACTGCCCTGATGAGAAAGGAAAGGACGACGCACATGAAGCTGGTCCAATGGCGCAGAGGTGGCGCGTCAGGAGGTCGTAGACGGTTGCCTGGTGCCGTCTCGGCCATGGCCTGCGCAGCCATGGTTGCATCGGCCCTGGTGGTAACCGGCCCGGTGCTGGCCGGGGCACAGGCGCCGATGGCCCCAAAAAAACAGATCAAGGTGGCGCTGATCCTAAAAGACTTTATTAACCCCTATTGGATCTACATGGCCAAGGCCGCCACCGCCGAGGCAGCCAAGCTCGGCATACTCTTGCAGACAGCAGCTGGCACCTCCGACAGTGACACGACCTCACAGATCTCTGCAATTGACGTCGCCATAGCCGCAGGCGACCAAGGGATCATCATATCGCCTAACGGCCCGGGGGTTGACAATGCGATCAACCAGGCCAAGCGTGCTGGGATCTACGTCCTGGCCGTCGACACCGTCCCGACTCCTGCGGGCATTGTGGAGCTCACCTATGCGACCAACAACACCCTCGCCGGCCAGCTGATCGGCAAGTACGCGGCTACGAGGTTGAACGGCCGGGCAGCCACCATAGCGCTGCTGGACGACGTGACCAACGAAGTCATCTCGGTGGACGTCGACCGCGATCACGGGTTCCTTGAAGGCATGGGCATACCGGTCGGCAAGCCGAACATCAACGGGTTCGAGCCCAAGAGCGGCCACTACACCGGGGGAAAGGGAGGTGCGTACACGATCGCATGCCAGCTTCCCACCCAGGGTACGACCACCGGCGGCCAGAGCGCCATGGAGACCTGCCTGGCAAAGAACCCTTCTATAAATGTCGTCTACGCGATCAACGAGCCGTCCGCTGAGGGCGCAGTGAAGGCAATCCAGGACGCGCACAAGACAGGCATCATCGTCGTGACGATCGATGGGAGCTGCGCTAACCTGCCGTTCGTGAGGAGCGGGGCAATCGCGGCTACAGCTGGCCAGTTCCCCGGGAAGATGGCCGACCTCGGTATACAGGCCATTTACAAGCTAGTCACTCAGCACATCAAGCCGAAGCCTACCCCGGGCCTGAACTTCTTCAACACTGGCACAGTGGTGTACACGAACACCCCTGTACCGGGGGTCCCCAGCAAGAACACGACGCAGGCCCAACAGACCTGCTGGGGCTAGGCACACTTGGTCCTCAAAGTGCACGGTCTTGCTTGTTCTCGTGGACGGGTGAGGTGGGCACTGTGACGTACTATGGCCGCGGGGGCGCGTTCAGCCGCCCCCGCGGCCGCGGTGCGGTCGCGGGGCCGAGGGCGGCTTGGCTGGCACGGCAAGGGTACGTATGAGGGGGCCCGTGCAGCCTGCTACAAGCCCAGCCGCTCAGAGCGAGCGGGAACTGCTGCACGCCGGAGCCGGAGATATGGGCTGGCGCGGTTGGCCGTGGCGGCGCCCGCTCTATTGGTTGCAGAGGTTGCTCCACCGGCACGCAGCTCTGGGGCCCCTGTTCGTCCTCATCCTGTCATCAGTTGTGTTCGAGGTGCTCCGCCCCGGCTTCTTGCGGCTAGTGAACATTTCCTTGATGCTCCAGCAGCTGGCTGTGCTCGGCTGCCTGGCTGTGGGCCAGACAATGATAATGTTGACCGCCGGCATCGACCTGGCTGTAGGGGCTATGATGATCCTCTCCCAGATGATAATGGGCGAGCTGGCCATCAATGCTGGGGTCAACTCGGTCCTGGCACTGGTGATTGGAGTGGTGTTTGGCGGGCTGATGGGGCTGATGAACGGCGGGCTTATTGCGAGAGTACGCCTTCCTCCATTTATAGTCACCTTAGGCACCCTTGGTATCTTCACTGCCATTGGGTTACGGCTGTCAGGCGGCGCTACATTGTTCTTTGGCGGGAGCGCGTTGGCCGGCTCGGCGATTTCGAGCTCCAGTAACGCACTGTTGTGGACGGGTACTACGCTTTCGGTGGGCTCGTTCACGGTCACCACCGGTGTGCTCGTGATGGTGGGGTTGTACGTCCTCTTCGCCTATGTGCTGGCGTGGACCGCGTGGGGCCGTCATGTGTACGCGGTGGGTGACGATGTGGAAGCAGCGCGCCTGGCCGGGGTACGTGTGCGCTCCTTGATCACCAGTGTCTATGTCGTGGCCGGCGTGATCTACGGGTTGGCGGCTTGGGTGCAGATAGGCCGGGTAGGCAGCGTCAGCCCGGATATCTCGTCTACGTTGAACTTGGACAGCATCACGGCCGTTGTGATCGGGGGTACGAGCCTGTTTGGAGGTCGCGGTGTGATGATGGGCACCTTGTTCGGTGCGTTGATCGTACAGGTCTTCGATACGGGGTTGGAGCTTGTGGGGGTCAATGCGCTGTACCTGCCTCTGGCCGAGGGCGTGCTGGTTATCTGTGCCGTAGCGTTGGACCATTGGATCCGGGCGATCAGGGACTGACGCGGTGAGTGGTACGGCAGAGGTGCCGAGCAGTGGGGGTGAGCAGGGGCGGGCCCAGCCGGTGCTGAGCGCCCGGGACATCTGGAAGAGCTACGGCCGGGTCGCTGCCCTGCGCGGGGTGGACATCGATGTGTACCGGGGGGAGGTGCTTGGGCTTGTGGGCGACAACGGCGCGGGCAAGTCCACGCTGATCAAGTGCCTGACGGGGGCCGAGTACCCTGACTCCGGGAGCATATTCTTGGAGGGCAGGGAGGTCGTCTTCCATGGGCCGCTCGCGGCTCGCCAGGCGGGGATCGAGGTGGTGCACCAAACTCTCGGTGTGGCGCCACAACTCGACATCACGAGCAACCTGTACCTGGGGCGGGAGCTGCGAAGGAAGGGTGTGCTTGGTGCGTGGGCCCGCATGCTCGACGTGCCGACCATGCGCAGGCGAGCGGCCGAGGAGGTAAAGGGCCTGGGTATTGCCACCATCCAGGACATCGGCCAGGCAGTGGAAACGCTGTCGGGAGGCCAACGTCAGGCTGTGGCAGTAGCACGTGCGGCCGCATTTGGCAGCAAGGTGCTTGTAATGGACGAACCGACGGCTGCCCTGGGGGTACGGGAGGCAGGCCAGGTGCACCGGTTGATAGCTTCGCTGCGGGACAGGGGTATGCCTATCATCCTCATCAGCCATAACATGCCCGCCCTGTGGGAGCTGGCTGACCGGGTGCAGATCTTGCGCCTGGGCCGGGTGGTCGGCGTGCTTGCCCCCGACAGCTCCACCATGGAGGAGGCAGTGGCGCTGATGACTGGTGCCCGGGTCGCACCGGGTAGTTGACGCCGGACTAACGCATCCCGGGGCGGTGACGACCGGGCTGAGCACGGGCGACGGCCTCATGGTCAAGAGGCCTAAGAGGTCTCTGTGAGCATGCCTGAGCGGTGAGCGCGCCATTGTGCGCCCGACTGGTTGAGGTCGGCTACCGATTTGCGGTGCGCGAGCCACAGCCTGGGCCTCTCGGTCGCTCCTATAGTAGCATCATAGTTGCTCATATAGTACAGCTGAATAGCCAAAAATACGCTGTACTGGCCCGAAGTCTGTTGTTCGGTGTAATATGTGCCCAGAGGTGGTGCGTTATGTGCCGCAGCCTCCGAACTGGTTTGTGGTGCGCGCTGCCAGGGGCAGTGGCGGTGGTGGTTGCCGGGGCAGTGTGCCGGTCTTTTGCTCTCGTGCTGGCCGGTGTGCTCCTGGCATGGGCGGCGCTAGCCCTGTTCTGGTTGGGGTGCGTGGCGGGCGGGCTAGCCCGTACTGGGGGGCGGGGCCGGTCATGGCGGGAGGCACAGCGGTTGCCTGGCGGGAGCCAAGGCCGCCTGGTCCAGGTGGAAGGCGTACAGGTCGGAGGTGTGTTCCGGCTTGGACGCGACCTGCTCGTGTACCTGTGCGGCGGGGAGGGGTACCGGGCGGAGGTCGCTTCTGTGCTGGGGGCTGGGTGGCCCGCCGGGGGAGCGTTCTTCCTGAGCTGGCGTACCAGGTGGCGGCGCTCGGCGGCCAGGGTGGCCCGACGGTTGGGCACGTGGCAAGCCTGCGGTAGCCGGCTGCGGTTCGTGGGCGGCCAGAGCCATTGCTGGCTCGTGCTGGACGAGCGCCACTGCTTGGCGCTGCCCCGGTTGTTGGCTATCGGGTAGCCACCCGGGGGCCGCGACGGCTGGTGGCGACGGGCACCAGCCGGCGACTGGCCCGACGGGTGGCCAGATGAAAGTTGTGCCGGGCCTGGGGATAGCAGGTGCAGGTGCCGGGCGGGGTGTAATAGCCTCGTCGGGTGGCCACGGTTGCCGAGGTGTCCGACCGCTATGTCGCCGAGAACGCCGAGGCCGACCCGACTTGGGCGTTGTTAGTGGGGGTGGCGGCCCCGGCGCGCCTGAGCGACCAGTCTCCTTCCGGGCACCAAGAGCGCGCCGAGTTGGCCCGGAGGACCTTGAGGGCCCTGGAGGTGGCTGATGACGTGGACGAAACTGGCCGGCTGGGCCGGAGTTTCCTGAAAGGCCAGCTGCAGGGTGAGCTCGGCCTCCACGACGCAGGAGAGCACGAGCGCAACGTCAGCGCTTTGAACGGGCCCCAGGCCTACGTCCGCCAGGTCTTCGACTTGCTGCCTCAGGCCAGCGAAGCCGACTGGCAGGCGGTAGCGGAGTGCCTGGCCAAGGTGCCGCAGGCCATGGACGGGTACCGGGCCACCTTGGAGGCAGGGCTGGCGGCCGGGCGGGTGTCCAGCCGGCGGCTAGCCCAGGCGGTGGCGGCTCAGTGCGAGACCTGGGCCGGCCAGGACGGCTCAGGGTGGTTCTCCAGCCTGGCCCGCCGTTATGGGCAGGGCCCGCTGGCTGACCGCCTGGCCCGGCTCGGGGCAGCGGCTGACGCGTCGTACCGGGAGCTTGGCCAGTGGTTGGCCACTGCCTATGCCCCCCAGGCGTCCGCTCGAGACGGGGTGGGCCCTGAGCGCTACCAGTGCTGGGCCCGGCTCACCCTGGGAGCCGAGTTGGACATGGACGAGGCTTACAACTGGGGGTGGGAGGAGCTCGGGCGCCTGGAGGCGGAAAAGCAGCGGGAGGCCGGCCGCGTGCTGCCGGGCGCCACCTACGACGAGGCCGTGGCCCTGCTTTCCACCGACCCCAGCCGAGGCATCGAGGGGGTGGAGGCCTGGAGGGAGTGGTTGCAGGAGGTGACCGACCAGGCCATTGCGTCACTGGACGGCGTCCATTTCGATATCTCCGGGCCGTTGCGGGTCTGCGAGGTGCGCGTACCCCCCGAGGGCAGTGCCGCGGCCCCCTATTACACGCCCCCCGGGGACGGCTTTGGCCGTCCGGGAGCGATATGGTTCCCGGCGATGGGGCGCAGCTGGTTCCCGACCTGGGACATGCCTACCACGGTGTTCCACGAGGCGGTGCCCGGGCACCACCTGCAGCTGGGGCTGGCTCGCTTGCTGCCCTTGACCCGAGCGCACAAGGTCGGCAGCAACTCAGCGCACTCCGAGGGGTGGGCGCTTTACGCCGAGCGGTTCATGGACGAGATCGGTGGTTTCGAAAGGCCCGACTTCCGGCTCGGGTTCCTTTCCATGCAAGCTTTCCGGGCGGCCCGGGTGGTGGTCGACATCGGGCTGCACACCGGTCGTCGGGTGCCTCCGGGCTGGCCGTCGGCGGGCCAGGCCTGGGGTTACGACCTGGCGGTCGAGTACATCAAGTCGGCATCGGGGCTGAGCCACGCCTTTTGCGAGAGCGAAGTCCTGCGTTACTTGTCCATGCCCTCCCAGGCCACCTGCTACAAGTTGGGCGAGCGGGCATGGCTGCAAGGACGCGAGCAGGCACGGCGCCAAGCCCACGGTTCGTTGGACCTGAAGAAGTGGCACAACCGGGCGCTCGCCCTCGGGCCGCTGGGGCTGGACGCCTTGCTCGCCGAACTGGCCCGAGCCGCTCGCGGCTCGGGCGGCCCTAGCTGAAGGGCCCGTGGCTCTACCAAACTGGCTCACGCCTAGCGTGAGCTCAGGCTGTGGCCGCGGTGGCTGACGATGGAGAGGCGGTGGAGCTCGAGGTCGAAGTAGGTGGCATGGCCGCTGGCGGTGGCTGCGTGGCCAGGGCTCCCGACGGTCGTGTGGTGTTCGTGCGCCATGCCGTCCCCGGCGAGCGCGTCCGGGCGCGCGTCACCGAGGAGGCGTCGCGTTTCCTGCGGGCCGATGCGGTCGAGGTGCTGGACGCTTCGCCCGACCGGGCCCAGCCTCCGTGCCCCCACGCCGGGCCTGGGAGGTGCGGGGGTTGCGACTGGCAGCACGTCCGGCTGGAGGCGCAGCGGCGGCTGAAACAGGACCTTGTGGCCGCGCAGTTGCGCCACCTGGCCGGCACCGACGCGGACGTCCGGGTGGAGGAGGTCCCCGGGCCAGTCGACGGGCTGGCCTGGAGGAGCAGGGCCCGCTTTGCCGTGGACCAGTCGGGCCGGCTCGGCTTCCACCTCTACCGGTCCCACCAAGTCGAACCCGTCACCCAATGCCTCGTTGCCTCGGCCCAGGTGGAGGCGGTGGGGGCGGAGCGGGCGCGTTGGCCCGGGGCCAAGGAAGTGGAGGTCTTGGCCCTGAGCCGAGGGGCGCTGTGCCGGGTGGAGATGGGGAGCGGCGCCTTCCCGGCCGTTGACGGACGGCATTTGCCGGGCCTGGGGTGCGGGTTGGTGGTGGACGGCCAGCCCGTCCGGGGGACTGGTTGGGTGGAAGAGCAGGTCGAAGGGCGCCGGTTCCGGGTGACGGCCGGGTCGTTCTGGCAGGTCCACGTGGGCGCGCCACGTACCTTGGCCCTAGCAGTAATAGACGGGCTGGTACCCCAGCCGGGAGATTTCGTCGCGGACTTGTACGCCGGCGTGGGCCTGATGGCAGTCCTGCTGGCGGGGCGGGTGGGCCCTACGGGCAGGGTGCTGGCTGTCGAAAGAAGCCCACGGGCGCACCGCGACTCGGTGGCCAACACAGCGGGCCTGCCCCAGGTGAGGCCGGTCCTGGCCAGCGTTACGCCTCGCTTCGTGTCTGCTGACCTGGGGCACCCTGACCTGGTTGTCCTGGACCCGGCTCGTCGTGGCGCAGGTACAGCCACCATGGCCGCGCTTGCCCGCCTCCGGCCACCGCCTCGCGCCGTGGCCTACCTGTCTTGTTACCCGGCCACCTTTGCCCGGGACGTGAGCGAACTGCTCCGTCAAGGGTGGTCGCTACAGGCGTTGCGGGCCTTTGACCTGTTCCCCATGACCGAGCACGTCGAGGTGCTGGGGTTGTTGGTCCCCGGGCCGCTCGCCACTGGAGGCCGGGCACTGCCAGTTGAGGGCTGCGCCGCTCTATCCTTTGGCCGTGGCCCCGACCGGCGCGCTGACCCCGACCGGCGTGCCGGGCTGGCACTTTGTCGTCCGCCGGTGCCGTCCTGAGGACCTGCGCCCGTTGCGCCAGGCCGTCCTGCGGCCCCACCAGGGCCTGGACGAGGTTGGTCTCGAAGGTGACAACCGCCCCGACGCGGCGCACTTCCGGGCTGACCCGGTGACTGGTGGGCCAGACGAGGGCGCGGGCGCCGGAGAACAGGGAGCCCCTGTGGGCACCCCGATCGGTGTGGCTTCGGTCTGGCAGGAGCGGCCCCCGTGGCCACTGCCCCCACTTGGGCGGTCAGAGGCCGTGGGCACGCTCCGGTTGTGCTGGCGTTTGCGGGGCATGGCCACTGCGCCAGAGTGGCGCCGGCGTGGGGTCGGGTCCGCGCTCCTGGCAGCCGTCATTGACCACGTGGCCACCAACGGCGGGGGGCTGTTGTGGTGCAACGCCCGTCTCGGGGCGCTCGGCTTCTACGAGCGGGCCGGCTTCCAGGCCAGGGGCGATGCGTGGGAGGAGCCCGTCATCGGTCCCCATGTGGCCATGTGGCGGTTCGTGGCTCCGGCAGGCCCGGCCCCTGGGGGACGATGAACGGTCTCCGCCGGGACCATAGGGAGCAGGGCGTCGGCCGCTCCCGCTGGTGAAGCAGGGCCGGCCCGTCGCTCCGAGCGGCCGGACGGGGCTGGCTGAGCTGGGAAAGGCGAGCTAGGCGCCCGAGGTGGTGACGGCCTTGGAGGTCGTCGGGCTGACCGTCGGGGCGTTGGCGGCCGGCCCCTCGAGGCTTATGATGGCCGAGCCCACGGCTGCCACCCCGAAGATGGCCCCCAGGCCGGCCGCCGCCATGCTGGTCTTCTTCATGGTGTGGCTCCCTCCATCTTCCGGCGTGCAAAGGCAACACAATGAGGCGGCCCCAGTTGCGGGGACAGGCCCGGGCGGGGCTCAGGCAGCGGCCGGAGGCTCCCCGGGAGGAGGGGATTACTGCGGGGCATCGGGCGTACCCCTAGAGCCCAAGGTCCCTTGGCCATAGGCCGATGGGTGGGAGGCTTATGCCAATGCGCGGGCCCCCGGCCTGGGGCCCGTCGCTTGCCCTAACGGAGGGCCACAACGGCAACGGGCGCGGCCAGGGGCGTAGCCAACCTCCGGTGCCGGCCAAGCCAAGGCTGTGGCCGCGCCGGGGCGAAAGTGGCCGGCAGGAAAGGGCCGTACAGCCCTCCGAGGCCCCTTGGGGCTTTGGGGCCAGGGAGCTGGCGATGGCCACCGTGCCGCCCTAGCCTGTCCACAGGGGCCAAGGCAGAGGGAGGGGAACCTGCATGGCAGGAAGTGAGCTCGCGAGCATTGGCTGGGTAGGTACGGGTGTGATGGGGGCGGCCATGTGCCAGCACTTGCTCACCGCCGGCCACCAGGTGCGCGTCTTCACCCGTACGAAGGCGCGCGCCCGCCCCTTGCTCGAGCAGGGGGCACAGTGGTGCACTTCGCCGGCAGAGGCGGCGGCCGGCGCTGACTTCATCGTGACCATGGTCGGCTACCCGTCGGATGTGCGGGAAGTCGTCTTGGGCAGCAGTGGGGTGCTGAGCACGGCCAGGCCGGGTGCGACGCTCATCGACATGACGACGAGCGGGCCCCAGTTGGCGCTCGAGATGTTCGAGGCGGCGAGGCAAAAGGGTGTGGGTTTTTTGGACGCGCCCGTGTCCGGCGGAGATGTTGGTGCCCGCGAGGCGACCTTGGTGGTGATGGTCGGCGGCCACCAGGATGTGTTCGACAAGGCGCTGCCTGTGCTGCGCCGGTTGGGCAAGGTGGTCACGCTCCAAGGCGGGCCCGGGGCCGGGCAGCACACGAAGATGGCCAACCAGGTGGCGGTCGCGTCCGGGATGGTGGCCGTGTGCGAGTCCCTGCTGTACGCTTGGCGCGCCGGCCTGGACCCGGCTCGGGTCATCGAGGCCATGGGGACAGGGGCGGCCGGGTCGTGGTCACTGGCCCACTACGGGCCCCGAGCGCTACGGGGCGACTACGAGCCTGGGTTCAAGATCGACCATTTCGTAAAGGACATGGCGATCGCCTTGGAAGAAGCTCGCCGGTTGGGCCTTGCCTTGCCCGGCCTCGCCCTGGCCGAGCAACTGTACATAGCGGCCAGTGCCCGTGGCCTCGGGCAGAAGGGCACCCATGCCCTCTTGCTCGCCTTGGCCGACTTGTCCGGTGGCCAGCCCCTGCCCGGTGGCCAGCCCAGCTTCGGGCCAGTTTAGCGGGGCCCGAGGGCGGGCAGGCGCTTGCACGGCAGTGACATCTATTACATCTGCGCGAGCAATTGTGCTCGGTACCATGAAAACATGGAACGCAGCCTAAAAAGCCGAAAACGTACCCCTGAAGCTGTTAAACGCATGCTGTGCCTGGTCCTCGGTCACCGCGAGTACAGCGACGAGGTGCTCAAGGTGCAACCTTGGGAAGACCCAGACTTTTACAACTACTCCATGTCCGACTTCCGGGAAGCGAAATGCTTGCGCTGCGGTGAACCGCTGGAGGACCTGGCCGCGTAGGGCCAAGTGGCGGCTGGTGGCTACGCCAGGCCAGGCCCCCGCGGCTCTCCTCGGGCTCCTGGGGCATGGGGTCTTTCAGGAGCCCAGTGGTGGTGCCTTTCAGGAGCCCAGTGGCGGTACTGCGTCCTGCGCCAGCTGGAGGGCCTGGGCCGGGAACCACTGGCCGGCGGCCGGGTCGGTGGTCAGCGTGCCCGTCTGGATGCTCCACAGTGGGTCGAAGGTGCTGAACGAGGGGTCGGTCGTCGACGGCCACCCCGGCACCGGAGGCGTGTACGCGCTGTTGTCCCATGCTCTGACGCCGCCAGCGGCGTCGCACTGGCCGTCGGACTGGCCCGGGATCTTGACCCACAGGTAGGCGTCGAGCAAGGGGGAGATCGACGAAGTGCCAGCAGTGGGCCGCGCACCCAGCCCAGCGCCGACCGGGTTGCACCAGTTGCCGCTCTGCAGGGTGCTGATGACTGATTGGGGCTGGTCGTACGGCGCGGAGGCGTACAGCGCCATGTCGTTGGGGCCGGCGCCGTCCCGGCTGGTGTCGATCACGAAGTGGGTGGTCGGCACTGTAGTGCCGAGCAACGAGGCGTAGCGGCTGCCTATGCCGGCGGTGCTCAGGTCCAGTTCGGGCGAGCTGTCGCTCCACACCCCGTAGGGGCTTAGGGCGGTGCCCTGCCAGCTGGTGGCCGGCCCACCGTTCCAGTACTGGTTGGGGCAGTTGTCGGCATAGTCGTAGGTGAGGCTGCCGCCTCCCAGGGCTATGCATTCCGAGACCCAGGTCCCGTAAAAGACGTTGTTGGTCGCGTACTGGTAGTTGGAGACGTTGAGGAAGAAGCCCTGGGCGTCGGCCACGCCTGCTTCCACCAGGCGTTGGGCGATGGTCCCCACCGGCTGCCAGGCGCTATGGCCGCCGTCGAGGTAGACCGCCACGTTCGGGTCCTGTTCGAAGGCACTGACCGCGTACTTGATGTCAGCGATGCGGCTGGTGTCGGTAGGAGCGTTGGGCTCGCCCGCGTACGAGCAGTTGCTGGGCAGGTTGGCCAGGCCGTCCGGTTCCACCAGTACCACGGCTTTGCCCCAGCCGATGCCACGGGCCAGGCCACTGACCCAAGCCTGGTAGGCCGCGTCGCTCGGAGCGCCACCCGCGGAGTACTGCGAACAGTCCCGGCCCGGGATGTTGTAGACGACCAGGACAGGTACAGCCCGCTGGAGGGCGGCCTGCAGCATGGTCAGACGGGCTTGCATCTCGACCTGCCGAGGCGTCTGCTGGTCCCCCGACGGCGTGGTGCCCGTGAACCATACTGCTGACGGGGTGCTTTCCATCAGGGCCAGCAGATGGGCATCGGCCAGGTCTCCCTGAGCGATGAGGTGCGCGATCTGCACGATGGAGCCTTGGGCTGGGGGCGGCACGAAAAAGCGGGTGCCGGGGGCGAGGGAGCGGCCGGCCGGGAAGCCGGGGGAGCCGGCAGAGCTGTGAGGTGCGGCACTCGCGACTGGCACCCCCAGCGCTGCCCCGGTGATGGTGGCGACCACGGTTGCCGCTCCTATGGTGCCCTTCAGGGTAGCCCTGAGCCAATGTGTTCGCATGGGTCCTCCCTTGGGTTGGTTCTTGTTCCGGAAAGTTCCGGGAGAAGCGTAACGCATTGCCCGGGCCGGTGCACGAGCGGGGAGCCCGACGGGCGAGGCGGGACCACGCTCGTCACTGACAGCGAAGGGAGCACCTGGCTGAGCGCGTACTGCCGCGAACAGGGCGACCACTTGGCTTGGGCGTGGGGCCGTTGGGCTGGGCACCACGGGGAGGCCTATGCCGTTGCCGGCGGGCAGGCGGCCAGTCCTTTAGTTAGAGGCGGGCGGGCTTGCCTCTTTTGTGCCTCCTTGGCGGTACCGGCCCAGTGGACGAGCGCACAACCATGCGGGTGGCCAGTTCGACCCGCAGGGGCTCAGCCCATTGTTGGTGGAGCAGGCTCAACAGCAGGGTCACCGAGAGGCGCCCGAGCTCGGCCAAGGGTTGGCGGACGGTGGTCAGGGGGGGTTCGGCTACCTGGGCCTCGACAGTGTCGTCGAAGCCGACTACAGATAGGTCCTCTGGCACTCTCAGCCCCCTGGCGCGCGCCGTACGCACCACCCCACAGGCCATAGGGTCGTTGAACGCGAAGATGGCAGTTGGTGGGTCGTCCAGGTCAAGCAGCCGCTCGGCGCCGGCCTGCCCGCTGGGCATGAGGAAGTCCCCCTCCACCTGCAGGTCAGGGTCGGGCATGATCCCCGCCGCCGCCAAGGCAGCGTGGTAGCCCTGCAGGCGGCCGCGGGTAGCCAGGCCGTCGGCGGGGCCAGTGATGACCCCTATGCGTTGGTGCCCCAACTGCAGGAGGTGAGCTGTCGCCTGGTTGGCCCCCCGGGTATTGGAGGAGGCGACGACAGGGATGCTTTCGTCCAGCTCATAGAGGGGGTCGGCCACCACGAAGGGGAACCCCTGGTCCTTCAGCTGCCTCAGTTCAGCTGGCGACTCTTGGGGGAGGATGAGCACGGCCCCGTCGGTCTGGCCGTGCCTCAGGTGTTCGAGCAGGGACACCTCGCGGTCATGCTCGTCTCGTGTGGGGCAAAGCAGGGCCCTCATGTCCTGGCGGTAGAGCGCCTCCGCGGCCCCGGCAAGGATCTGGGCGAAGTAGGTTGGCTCGGACCAGGGAAGGGTCACGCCTACGAGCCCAGTCAGTTGCCTGCCGGCGGGTGTCACCCCGTTGAGCTGCAGGCCGGGCGGAGCCTCTCCACGTCGGGGGCGGTAGCCATGCAGCTCGGCTATGTGCAAGACGGCCTGGCGTGTTTGCCTGGACACGTCTCCTCGGCCATTGAGCGCCCGGGAAACGGTGGCGATCGAAACGCCGGCCAGCTCGGCGATCTTGCGGATGGTCACCCGGTAGGGCTCGGTCCCCGAGCCGGTGGAAGTCGGGACCATATGACCAAGTCAACCACGCCGGCGGGCCCACGACCGGCTGTGGCCGGTGCAGCCTGGGCCGAGCTGGAGGCCTACCTTTGTGGCTTGCCTGCTTGCACCGCCCCGGCCCTCCACCAGGTCTGGCCCAGGCAAAGGGCCGGGTCACGCTTTGGGCCGCTTGGCCCGGCTGGGTGCCACCCGAGGCGGCTCTCCCGGTGCCTTGGGGTAGACCGGGGGCCAGGGGGCGTCGGGGAGCCCCGCGGCCCGGTCCCGCTCGTGCAGCTCCAGGACCGGCCCCAGCGATTGGGGGGCCAGCTCCATCACCTCCCAGGGGTCAGGGCGAGCCCGGGCCCGCTCAGGGACGGTGGCGATGGTGAGCTCATCGGGGGCGATCGTGGCCAGTTCGTCCCAACTGAAAGGGGTAGACACCTGGGCACCCGGACGGGCCCGTACCGACCAGGCACCAAAGACAGTCTTGTGGGGCGCGTTCTGGTTGAAATCGACAAAGACCCGCTGGCCCCGCTCCTCTTTCCACCACGACGCCGTGAACAGGTCGGGCCGGCGGCGCTCCAGTTCCCGGGCCAGCGCCACCGCGGCGGCGCGCACTTCGTAGGAGGTCCACCGAGGCTCCAGGGCGGCGAAGACATGGATGCCGCGGCTGCCGGTGGTCTTGGGCAGGGCCACCACTCCCAGCTCCTCGAAGAGCTCGTGCACCTCGTGGGCTGCTTCTCGGACCATGCTGAAGCTGGGCCCAGGCGGGGGGTCGAGGTCGATGCGCAGCTGGTCGGCGTGGGCCAGGTCACTGGCTCGGCAGGGCCAGACGTGGAACCCCAGGCAGCCCAAGTTCACTGCCCAAAGGACGTGGGCCAGGTCGGCGGCTACCAGCACGGTGGACTCGGTCCCGTTGGGAGTGGCGACCACTGCGGTCTCCAACCACTCAGGCCGTTGCCGGGGTACTCGCTTTTGGAAAAAAGATGGGCCGGTGGCGCCGTTGGGGAACCTTTGTAGCAGCACTGGGCGTCCCCCCATGGCCCTCATGAGGGGCCCCTCCACTGCCTGGTAATAATGGGCCAGGTCCAGCTTCGTCTCGCCTCGTTCGGGGAAGAAGACCTTCCCCGGGTTGGTGACCACGACTTCCCTCCCGGCTGCCTCCAGCACTATTTGGTCCTCGTTGTCCCAGCCGTCCGGCACCCCGCGACTGTAGGCCTTGGCGGCTTGGGGTGAGGTGAGGGAGCCGCTCAGCAAAGCGTCAGCTGGGCTGGCACCGGTTGGGCCTCCTCGTCCCTGGTACCCAGGGTGGGTGGCCGGCCCGGGCCTGGGGGCCGAGGGCGGCCCTTGGGTGCAGCCCAGCCCGGGTGACCAGCGCCGCCGTGGGGCGGCAAGCGGCCCGGGTGCCCGGCTCCGTCCTGGCGCGGGGAGCAGCCCGGGTGCCCGGCCCGCCCAGGGGTCGGGGAGGCTGGGCCTGGCGGGCAGGGCGGAGGGCCCTGGGTGGCGCCTGCCAAGAGCGCGGCCAGCCGCTGCTGCTCACGGCGGGGCTGGTACGCGCCGCGCCTGAAGCGCTCGAGGTACAGGGCCATCAGCTCTGGCCGGGCCCCTTCGAGCCAGGACATGAAGTGCTCGCGCACACCGGGGCGCAAGTGGAGCGCCACTGTGGCAATGCTCACCGCGCCGGCCTGCCGGCATGCCTCCACCACGGCTTGTACCTGCCCGTCCTGGTCGGAAAGGCCTGGCAGCACGGGAGCGACCAGCACGCCGCAGGGTACTCCCGCCTCGTTCAGACGCCGCACGACCTCCAGGCGCTTGTCCGGGGGCGGGGTACCGGGTTCCGTGAGGCGCCACACTTGGCGGTCGAGTGTGCCCACCGACAGGTTGACCCGGACGGAGGTCCGCCTGGCGGCCTCCGCCAGCAGCGAGGCGTCGCGCAGCACGAGGGTTGACTTGGTAAGGATGCTGAAGGGGTTGCGCCTCTCGCTCAGGGCCGCGACTATGCCGCGGGTCAGGTGGTACTTGCCTTCGGCCGGCTGGTAGGGGTCGGTGTTGGTGCCCATGGCGATGAGGTCGCCTCTCCAACGGGGCGAGGACAGCTCGGCCCGAGCGAGCTCGACCGCGTTGACCTTCACCACTATGCGCCGCTCGAAGTCCTCCCCGGCACCCAAGCCGAGGTACTCATGAGTCGGCCGGGCGAAGCAGTAAACGCAAGCATGAGAGCAGCCCCGGTAGGCGTTGATCGTGTAGCGGAAAGGCATCTTGGAAGACGCCGGCACGGCGTTGATGATGCTGCGGGCGTTGACGTGCAAGAACTCGAGGCCCCTGAACTCCCCCTTGCCCACGTGGCGCTCCGGCCAGGTGCCCTCGAACAGGCTGGGCGAGCTCCCTGCCCCCTCGGTCGGCCACCGAAAGCCCTCGTCCTTGCCCCGCACCATGAGCCACCAGTGTACCGTACATACGTTCGCTCCGGGCTTCACCGAGCGGGCCCAGACGCGCCTAAGTTCGATGCTGGCTATGCACAGTGACCTGGGGGCGGTTAGGCCCATCGAGCCCGGGGACGTCGTTGGTGCAGTCAGGCTGGTCCACGAGCTGGCCGCCTACGAGCGGGCGGCTGGCGAGTGCCACTTGACCGTCGACCAGCTGGGGTCGGCTTTGTTCAGGCCCAACCCGGCGCTGTTCGGCCATGTGGCCGTGGCCGGCGGCACCGTGGTGGGTTGTGCCTTGTGGTTCTTGAACTTCTCGACCTGGCGCGGCGTGCACGGCATCTACATCGAAGACCTGTTCGTCCAACCGGCGTACCGGGGCCAGGGCCTGGGCAAGGCGCTGGTAGGAGCGCTGGCTCGCGAGTGCGTCAGCAACGGCTACGAGCGCCTGGAGTGGTCGGTGCTGAACTGGAACGCGCCCGCCATCGCCTTCTACGGGTCGTTGGGGGCGAGGCCACTGCAGGACTGGACAACGTTCAGGTTGAGCGGTCCGGAGCTGGCTGCACTGGCCGGCGCGCCAGTCCCCCATGCCATCTCGGAGGGACCGTAGGTGGCGACGCCTCGCCTTGGCCCTACTGGCGGTACCCCTCCACCACGGTGGCCGGCCTCACCTCAACGTCGTCGGGATCCTGGCCCGCTGCCCGCCGGGCACGGCGCTGGCGGAGCAGGTCCCAGCACTGGTCCAGCGTGACCTCGATCTCGTGCAGGCGGCCCTGCTCATCGGGCGTGAGGCCCACGCCTTGGTGAGAGGACCCCAGTTCGCGTTCTTCCTCAGCCAGTTGGCCGATGCGAAGTACTATCTCCCGGTCTTCCACCGGCACCTCCCTCCTGTGCCCGGACCATGCTAGGCGGCCCGGGCCATGCTAGGGGCTGGCGCGGCCAAGGCCATGTCCGGGACCGGAGCGGCGGCTGCCCCCGGAGCCCCGGCTCAGGCGCTCCCCCAGAGCGCTGGGGCAGGGGCGACGGCCGGGGGAGCCGGGACGTCGAGGGCCAGGGTCAGGCACCGGCAGCCCCCGCCCGCCTTCAGGAACTCTCCGACCGGGGCCACGGCCACCTCGTAGCCGGCGGCCTCGAGCGCCCGGCCGAGGCGGGGAGGGCAGGCGGGCATGACCACGACGCCTCCCACCACCACGCTGTTGGCGCAGAAAGCAGCTGCTTCGGAGCCTTCGAGCCAGATGGGCTCGGGCACGAGCGACCGGACGACTCGGCAGCCGTAGTCGTCCAGCCCCTGGCCGGCCACCATGGCCCGCCGGTCGTCCAGGGGGCAGAACACGAGGTCCAAGTGGTAGAAGCGCTCGTCCACCAGTTCCACCGAGCGCACGGGCACGCCGAGGAGCCGGCTCAAGCCAGCGTGGGCTTGGATGGAAGAGCGTTGCCGGTAACCGGCCAGCACGACCCCCCGGGGCCCGGACGGCAGGGCGTCGCCGGCACCCTCGAACGGTTCTTTTCCAGGCACCTCCTCCACCACGTAGCCCTGGCTGCGGGCCCAGGCCACGTCCACAGCCGTCTCCGCCTGGCGCTCAGGGTGGCGGAAGCGGCTGGCTACGAACCGTCCCCCCTGGACAAAGCCGGCATTGGCCGTGAACACCAAGTCGGGCAGGCCCTCGACCGGGCCCAGGCGCTCTATGGAGGCGCCGGCCTGCTGGAGCAGGCCCACCAGCCCGGCCCATTGCCCCATGGCGCCTTCGGGGTCGGGCCGGACCTCCACGTGCATGTAGGGGTTGATCTCGTAGGCGACGGTGAAGAAGCGAGGTTCGCACATGAGCAGGCGCCGGCCCCACCCCGGCCCCTTGGCGTCAATGGCCATGTGGCCCTTGTGCCTGCCAGGAAGGGCCGCACAGGGAGCCAGCCAGTTCGTGGGCGAACAAGCCCACGTCGGTCACGATGCCCAGCGCCTGGCGGCTGCCCCGGTCGGCCAGCTTGGTCACCACTGCCGGGTTTATGTCCACGCAGAAGGTCTCCACGGAGGCAGGCAGCAGGTTGCCGGTGGCGATCGCATGCAGAGTGGAAGCCAGCATGACGGCCACCTGCACACCCTCCAGTTGGCCTCGCATGGCGTCGGCCGCTGCCACCGTGTCGGTGACGACGTCCGGCAGGGGGCCATCGTCGCGCACCGAGCCCGCGAGCACGAACGGCACCCCGGCCTTGACGCACTCGTAGAGGGCACCGCTACGCAGCCACCCGGCCCCCACTGCCGCAGCTATGGACCCCCACCGGCGCACCTCGTTGATCACCCGCAGGTGGTTGGCGTGGCCGTGCTCGCTGGGCTGCCCGCCGCCGAGGGGGGCCCCGAGCGAGGTGCCGAGGACGGCCGATTCGATGTCGTGGGTGGCAAAGCCGTTGCCGGCGAACAGCACTTGGACCCACCCGCCCCTCACCAGGGCAGCCACCGCAGGAGCGGCACCGGTGTGCACCACCGCGGGCCCGCACACCATGAGCACCTTGCCCAAGCGACCGTCGGGGCCAGCCGTCCGGGCACGCCGGATGCTGGCCGCCACCCGCTCGACCGTGAGCCCCTTTGGCTTTTCCGATGACACCTGAGATGTCATGAAGGCGAAGTCGTCGTTGCCCCGCCATTGGCCGGGCCGGGCCACCCTGACCCCGTGCATACCCACCACCACCCGGTCCCCGCGCCGCGCCCGGTGCATGGGCAGGGTGCGGGCGCTCGAGCCGTCGGGGCTCACGGCGACGGCACAGTCCATCTCCGGCCTGGCCACTTCCACCCAGCGGCCTCCCAGCCGTACCCAGGTGGCCAGGTTGGTGGTCGAGTAGAAACCGTCTGGCAGGGCTCCGTCCTGGTCCACCTCGGCCAGCTGGGCGTCCTCGCTGTCCTCTCGGTTGACCCCGTGCACCTGCAGCCGTTCGAGCAAGCTGCCCAAGGTGGCCTCAGCCGGGCACGACACCTCGATGCGGACGTGGCTCTCGTCCCGGCTGGTGGTACCGATGTCGAAGTCGAGGATCTTGTAGCTGGCCCCTGCCTCCACGATGATGTCCAGGACCTTGACCAGTACCAGGGAGTCGAGCACGTGGCCGTCGAGGCGGACCACTTCGCTGTAGCCAGGGCCCGGGGCGTCGAGGGTGGGCACGGCGCCATTGTGGCACTTGTCGGCGCCGGCTTCCCGCTATCGTGTTGCGCCGTGGCCGGACCGGTGGCCCTGGTGGGCAGTGGCGAGTACCTCCCGGTGATGGCTGAGCTAGAGGCCAGCCTCATTGCTGGCCGGCCACCTCGCTACGTGCAGTTCCCCACCGCCGCCGGGTTGGAGGGCGAAGCGTCGGTCTCCAGGTGGGTGTCGTTGGGCAGGCAACAGGCGGCCCGGCTGGGCGTCGAGGCCGTGCCCGTGATGGCCCTCGACCGGGCGTCAGCCGACGACGAAGCCAACGCCTGCTTAGTGGAAGGGGCCGGGCTCATCTACCTGTCGGGCGGCGACCCTGGCTACCTCGCCGCCACCCTGCGCTCCACCCGGGTCTGGCGCGCCGTGGTCGAGGAGTGGTCCAAAGGTGCGGCCCTGGCCGGCTGCAGCGCCGGGGCCATGGCCCTCATGCAGTGGGTACCCGACATCCGTCGCCACCGGGCCGAGCCGAGCGAGGGCTTAGGCCTGGTGCCAGCCATGTGGGCGCTGCCGCACTTCGACCGCCTGCAGTCTTGGGCTCCGGACATGGCGACAGCGCTGCTAGAGCGCCTGCCGGCGGGGTCCGTGCTGGTCGGCTTGGAAGAGGAGACGGCGATCGTGAGCGACGGGGAGGGCTTCGACCGCTGGGCCGTCCACGGGCGGCAATCGGCCTGGCTGCTGGGGCCGGGTTTCAGCGCCCGCTACCGGGCGGGCGACTGGCTGGACGTCCGGCCGGCTCTGCAGCGGCAGCGGGCGAGCGGGGGCGAAAGGGCGAGCGGGGGCGAAGGGGCGAGTGGCAGGGGCCGGTAGGTTCCGGCCGGGCCCGGCCGAGCCTGGTGCTGCCCAGGCCCGAGGCCGGTGCTGCCCGAGGCCCGAGGCTGGGGGCCAGGAGCGGCCTACATTGGGCTACATGGCCCAGAGGAACGTGCTCGGCGGGCCCCTCCAACCCTGCGGTTTCGACCCGCTGACAGGCTTTTACCGCGACGGCTGCTGCACCGCCGGCCCCGAGGACGTCGGTGCCCACCTTATCTGCGCGGTCGTGACCGCTGAGTTCCTCGACCATCAGCGGCGCACGGGTAACGACCTCGTCACGCCGCGCCCCGAGCACCACTTCCCGGGCCTGGTGCCAGGGGACCGTTGGTGCGTGACTGCCCACAACTGGCTGCGCGCCTACCGGGACGGGGCAGCCTGTTTTGTCGTCCTGGAGGCGACCAATGAAGCGGTGCTCGAGACGGTGCCGAAAGGGGCGCTGGAAGAAAAAGCCGTCGACGTGCCTCCCAGCCTGCAGGGCCTGAGCGGCCCGCAGGGCTGACCCCGTCCGGCGCTCACCCCGGAGCTGCTGGCGCGCCGGCCGTGCCCGGCACCTGGCCCGGGACAGGAGCGGTCGTCCCTGCCGGTCCCCCTGAGGCCAGGGCGGTTGCCCCGGTTGGCTCCAGCAGCGAACGGGCCTTGGCCATGCGTGCGTCCAAGTCGGCCAGGAAGGCGTCCAGTGCTGCCCGCTTGGCCTCGACCGTGGCCCTCAGGCTCTCCTGCAGGGCTAAGTACTCCCGGCACAGCTGGGCGCGCTCATTCGGGCTTGTCCGTTCGTCGTGGTAGGCCTCGCGGATCTCCGCCAGCCGGTCGTCGTTGCTCAAGACGACGGCGATCTCGTCCAGGTTGAGGCCGAGGAGCTCTTGCAGTTGCCGTACCCGGGCCACCCGGGCCAGGTCGTCGGCGGAGTAGCGCCTCATCCCCCCGGGTGTCCGGCCACAAGGCCTTATGAGCCCGATCTCCTGGTAGTAGCGCAGCGCCCGTTCGGACACCCCCAGGATGTTGGCTGCGGCGCCGATGCTGAGCAGGTCGCCAGGCGGCCCGTGGCCTGGTGCGGGAGCGGCGCTCGCCGCACCCGGGGCGCTCGCCGCACCCGGGGTGCTCACCGCGCCTCCGTGCCCACCGTGGCCGCGCCGGGCGCCTCCGTCAGCTCTGCCCTGGCCGCCCCCGCTCGGGCGCCGGCCGGAGTTTGGCTGCCGTGGACGTAGCGGTTGCCTCGCAGGGCGCTGGCGAGCACGGCGACTGCGGTGGCACCAGCAGCGAAGTCGAACGAGAGGTGAAGGCCGTTGGCGAAGGGCTGCTCTATCAGCTTGGGGAAGAACGACCGCCCGGTCAGGTAAGCCACCTGGTGCGGGCTCAAGTGCTGGAGAGCGCCCGTGGGGCCGAGCAGCTGCTTTATGGGGTTGTACCCGAGGAAGGCTGAGAACAGGCTGCCGATAGGTGGCTCATTGGCCACCAGGTGAGCGGCGGAGGGGGCCACCCCTTGGCTGACCAGCCCTTGGTACAGGTGGGCCGGCAGCTGGGAGGCCAGCCCCAACGTCACGATGGTGAAGAACAGGCCCATGGAAAGCACTGTGGCCGAATTTTGGAAGGTGTTCAGCATCCCCGCGCCCACCCCCCGCTGCTCCGGGGGCAGGCTGTTCATCACCGAGGCCAGGTTGGGGGAAAAGAACATCCCCATGCCCAAGGCGAAGAGGAAGATCAGCAGGGCGAACCACACGTAGCTGAAGTCCATGGGCAGCAGCTCCAGGAGCAAGAAGGCGGCGCCGCTAAGGGCCAGGCCGGCGGTCGCCAGGCCCCGCGCGCCCAGGACGTCCGAAAGGGCGCCGGCCAAGGGCCCCATGGCGAGGAAGCCCAAGGTCAAGGGGACCATGAAGATGCCCGCCCACAGCGGGGTCTGGGAGAAGCTGTAGCCGTGCTGAGGCAGCCAGATGCCCTGCAGCCAGATGATCAGCATGAACTGCAGGCCACCGCGGCCGAGCGCCCCGAGCAGCCCCGCTATGTTGCCGGCGGTGAACGGGCGGATGCGGAACAGGCCCAGGCGGAACATCGGCTCGGCTACCCGGGCCTCGATGAAGACGAACAGGCCCATCACCGCCAGCCCGCCGAAGATGGCCGTCAGTACCCAGGGGTTTGCCCAACCGGTCGGGTGCCCCCCATAGGGCAGCAGAGAGTAGACGATGCCGCTCAGCAGGGCGATGAGGCCTACCGCGAAGGTCGCATTGCCCAGCCAGTCGATCTTGGCGGGGACGCGCACACCATTGTCCTCCAGCACCATGTAGGCCCACACCGTCCCGAACAGCCCGAAGGGCACCGATACCAGGAACACGAGGTGCCACTCGACCGGGCCCAGTACACCTCCCAGGATGAGGCCCAGGAACGAGCCGCTCACCGCGGCGATCCCGTTGATCCCCATCGCCTTGCCTCTTTCGTTCGCGGGGAAGGCATCGGTCAGTATGGCGGTCGAGTTGGCGAACAACAGGGCGCCACCGACACCTTGGAAGACCCGCATGACGACGATCCACAGTGCCCCGGCCGCCCCGCTGAGCCAGGTCACCGAGAGCAGGATGGAGAACAGGGTGAACACGGCGAACCCGAGGTTGTACATCTTGACCCGGCCGTAGATGTCCCCGACCCTCCCCAAGCTGACGACGAGCACCGCCGTCACCAAAAGAAACCCCATGAAGACCCAGAGGAAATAAGAAGTGTTGGACGGGGTCAGAGGGTTGAGCTTGATCCCGTCGAAGATGTCGGGCAACGAGATGAGCAAGATGGACTGGTTGATCGTGACCATCAGGATGCCGAGGGTCGTGTTGGACAGCGCAACCCACTTGTAGTGGGCCTTGCGCTTGGTGCTGGCCGCCGCGTGCTGACTTGCCGGCGGGTGCTCGCCTGCCGCCTTCATGTGCTGCTGCTCCCTTTGGTCGTCCGCAGGAAGCCTAGCCAGTCCTTGACGTAAACGTTAGACTTCGCTCACAGAGGGCCTGAGGGCCAGCTCAGCCGAGGCGGGCTTAGCCGGGGCAGGCTGGGAGGCGAAGGTGTTGATGTCACCCTCCGCCAGGAGGCCCGCGGGTGGGGAGGCACCAGGCAGGACAGCGTGGCCTGGGCCCCCTTCAGCCACCTCCACCAGGAGCATCGCCCCCAGGACGAGGCCTCCGCCCAGTAGGACGGGGAGGCCGATGGAGCCGCCGGCGGCCCAGGCGGCCAAGGCGGCGAAGACGGGTTCCATGGTGAGCACCAAGGCCGCGCGCGCCGCCGGCAGCTTGGACTGGGCCCAGGTCTGGGCCACGAAGGCGAAGGCAGTGGCAACGACCGCGGTCCCGATGACGGCCGCCCAAACCGCAGCGCTCTCCCGGGGGTTGGGGCCAGAGGGGAGCGCGGCGAGCGAGCAGCAGGCCGCCACCGTCAGGAGCTGCACGGTGGCCAACCCGTAGGCGTTGCGAGGTGACGACCATCGGCTCAGCCCGACGACTTGGACGGCGAAGGCGGCCGCGCTGGCGACGGTCAGGAGCTCGCCCGCGCCCATCGAGAAACCTCGTACCGACATGGCCCCCAGGCCCCCCAGAGCCACCACGGCGGCGACCCACACCCGGGGGCGAGCCCTCTGACGTAGCAGGGCCCAGGCCAGCAGGGGAGTGAAGACAACCTGCAGCCCGGTCAGGAACCCGGATATCGCGGCGGTCGTGTAGCGCAGGCCGAGCGTCTGCAGCCAATAGCCCCCTGCCAGGGACAGGCCCAACAACCAACCCCGGGCCCAGTCCCGGCGGCCGAGGTGCAAGAGGTACCGGGGCCGCAACAGTGCCAGTACGCCGCCGGCGATCAAGAAGCGCCAAGCCAGGAAGTTGGCGACCGACGTGTGGGCCACCGCCCCCTTGACCACCACGAAGGTCCCTCCCCAGGCCACGGTGGCGGCCAACAGCACCCCCACGGCCGCCCTCTGTGAGCCGCCGCTGGCCCCGTTTGGCCTGCTGGGGCTGGGCGCGACCGGTGCCAGCGGGCTGGGAGGCGCGTACAGGCGACGCTGGCCCGCCCTGGTCACGGTCTTCTCGTGCACCCTCGTCATGCCCCTCACCATCCTGCCTCAGTGCATTATATTGCACTAGGCCGCCTGGGCCGGGGGACGGCTGCAGCCCGCCTGGGCCGGGGGACGGCTGCAGCCCGCCTGGGCCGGGGACGGCTGCAGCCCGCCTGGGCCGGGGGCAACAATAGACGGCGTGGTGGACCAAGAGCCTCGGGCCGGTAGCGCGGCACCGCTTGCTCCGGCTCAGGCGGTGGGTTCGCGTGTGCGCACCCTGCGCCAGGCACGTCAACTGACCCTCGACGAGCTGAGCTCCCGTTCCGGGGTCAGCCGGCGGATGATCGCCCTGGTGGAGGCTGGGGAGGCCAACCCCAGCTTGGGCACCTTGGACAAGCTAGCCCGGGCCCTGGGCACCGACTTTGCTTCTTTGGTCACCGACCACCCGGTGGCCCCCCTCGTGCCCGAGGCGGCCGAGGACGTTGCGCCGGTTTGGCAGGACGGCCAGGGCAGCACTGCCCGGATCCTGGTCTCTCACCGGGGCGGCGCGACGACCGAGCTGTGGCAATGGGAGCTGGTCCCGGGCGGGCGCTACCAAGCTGAGCCCGACCCTCCGGGCAGCGAGGAGATGATCCTTGTCTCCTCCGGCCACCTGGTGGTGGAGGTGGGCGCGGACCGGCTCCCGCTTGGGCCGGGGGGGTACCTGAGGCTGCCCACCAACCAGCCCTACGCCTATGTCAATGTTGGCCGCTCCCTGGCACGCTTCGTTCGGGTTGTCGTCTCGCCTTGAGGGTCCCCCAGGCGCGGCCGCTCGGGCCGGGCCACCCCGGCCGGCCTGCCCGCTCGGCCGTCCAGGCTGGCCGGCCGCCACTGCTGGCACCGCTGTACCCTGGTCCTGGTACCTGAGGCAAGGTGGTGATGACCATGGCCCTAGTACGGCGCAGTAGCTCGCCCGTGGAGCTTGACCCCTTTGACGTGGACCTCCTTGACTGGCCGTTCCGGCCCTTGGGGAGGCTTCGCCGGTTGCTGGAGCAAGAAGAGGTCAAAGTCGAGGAGTTCACCGAGGGCGGCCAGCTCGTGGTCCGAGCTGAGCTGCCGGGTGTGGACCCAGACAAGGACATCGAAATATCCATCGAGGGCGGCAACCTTTGCATACGTGCTGAGCGAAGGCAGGAGGACAAAGTCGAGGGGCGCAATTACCGCCGCACGGAGATCCGTTACGGGTCGTTCGCGCGCGTATTACCGCTGCCCCCTAGCGCCAGAGAACAAGACATAAAGGCTACGTACAAGAACGGTATTTTGGAGGTCCGGGCGCCACTGGACGACAGCTCGAAGAAAACCTCCCGGATCCCGGTCACAACTAGTTGAAGGGCTGGCTGGCCGGTGGCAAGAGGGGCGGCCCGGTCGTTAAGAGGGGGCTGGCCGTAGCAGAGGCTGGCCGGCCGGCACGGGGCCCAAGTTGGGCGGACGAGAAAGCCCGGCGCGCCCGCCCGCGCCCGAGCTCCTCAGCTCAGCGGTGGTAGGTGGCTGCTGGCCATGCGCAAGCCGTAGTCGTAGCCCTCGAGCCAGCTGATGGCTTCGCGCGCCCGAGGGTAGCGGGCGACCAAGGACTTGAACGCCGGGCCGTGGTTGGGCACCAGCAAGTGCGCCAGCTCGTGCACGAGGACGTAGTTGAGGACCCACTCGGGGACACCCCGCAGCCGGGCGGACACCCTGATCTCGCCGCTGGCTGAGGTGCAGCTGCCCCAGCGGGTCTTTTCCTGGTTGGTCACCCAACGGACTTCGCTTGGCTTCGCTTTGCCGTTCGGGTACTGGGCCGAAAGCTTGGCCGCTCGGCGGGCCAGGTGCTCGTGGTCGGGCTGTTTTGGTGCCGCTCGGCGCAGCAGCCGGGCTGCCAGTTCCTCGGCCACCCGTTGGCGCTCGCTGGCAGGCAGCCGGGCCGGCACGAGGACGACAATGCGGTCGCCCTCGAAGCGGGCTGAGCAGGTCCGTTGCCGGCGGGCAGACGGCCTCACCTCTATACAGGGCCGCGGGGTGGGGTTGTGGAACGCGCTCTCCATGGTCCTTCGCCCTGGAAGCCTATACGGGAGCGCAACCCCGCGGGTCACCCAAACGAGAGGGTGCCTGCGCCCAGCCGCACGTGGCGACCGAGGAATCGTCAAAACTTGTGGATCGGCCTCACCCGCTGATCACGCGGCGACCTCTCCTTCTTGCTCTACCTTGACCTCGCTCTCGACCAACACCCCCTTTCGGAA
>JAJPKN010000054.1 GCA_021323695.1 Actinomycetota bacterium
GTGAACTGTGAAGACGGCACCGGGGGACCGGGTAAGGCCGCCACCGCCGTCGGGCAACCGACGGCTGCTTGAGACGTGCAACTAGAGCACACTCACAAGCAACGGTGCGGGGCTATGCCGCCCTGATCGCCAAGGAGTTGGGCTTGGCCCCCGAAGACCGGGACAAGCTGAACTGGGCCGCCTTGCTCCACGACGTCGGCAAGCTCCATGTGCCCGCTGAGATCTTGAACAAAGCTGGCCCGCTCAGCCCGTCGGAGCGCGAAGTAGTGGAACGGCACCCGGACCTCGGCGCCCAGCTCATAGGGCCACTTGCCGGTTGGCTGGGGCCCTGGGCGCGCGGCGTGCAGGAGCACCATGAGCGCTGGGACGGCACCGGCTACCCCCGGGGGTTGGCCGGGGAGGCCATATCGCTGGGGGCGCGGATCATCTCGGTAGCCGACGCCTTCGACGTCATGACCGCGCTGAGGTCCTACAAAGCCCCCATGAGCGTGGCTGCGGCCAAACGCGAGCTGACGCGTTGGGCTGGGCGCCAGTTCGACCCGACGGTCGTGCGGGCAATGCTTTCGGTCTCGCTGGGGCGCTTGTGGCCCACCATGGGGCCCCTGGCCTGGGTGGCCCAGTTGCCCGTGCTGAGCGGCGCCCGCTCTGCGCCCGCGCCTTTGACGCTGGGCACCTTGAGCCGCACAGTTGTCCTTGTCGGGGTGGCCCAAACCCTAGGGCCGGCTTCGCTCCCGGGCCTCTACGCCGTCCCCGCCGCGGCGCTGCCCTCGGCGACGGCGCAGCCGGCAGCTCAGGTGGCTGCGCCTACCGGGGCCAGGGGGGGAGCCGCTTCGGCCACCGCCCCACCGGCCACAGCCGCCCCACCGGCCACAGCCGCCCCACCGGCCACAGCCGCCCCACCGGCCATAACCTCAACGACCTCAGCTTCACGGCCCGCAGTCCCCCAGGGCACGGCTTGGGCGAGCGGTGCCACAGCAGCCACCGCCAGCGCTAGCGGGGCCGAGCCTCATGCCCGAGGCCGCCCTGGCCGCAGCCGGTGGGCCGGGGCCAGGTTGCCCGCGCTGGCACCGGGGCGCTCGGACCAGCAGCACCAAGCCACCTTCCCGTCGGCGGGGCCGGCCCAGAACGCCGGGCTGCCTCCGTCGGAGCCTCCGCCCTCCGCAGGTGGCTGGGTCGGCCGTGGCACCATCGCCAGCCGTGGAGGCGTGCCCACGTCGGGCGCGCCCAGGGTGCGCGCCGTACGTCATGCGGCGGGCAGGCCGGCGGCTGCCAACGGCAGCCGGTTGGGTCGCCTGACGGCGACGGGTACACGAGCCAAGGGCTTGGGCACAACGCACCGGGCGACATCCCGGGCCCGTGGCCTCAGCCAACCTGGCCCCGCCCGTCCCAGGGTGGGCCGGGGTGAGCGTTCGGCGCAGCTGCACCCACCGAGGGCAACCGAGGTGGCCCAAGTGCACGAGCCTGCCCAAGCGCACATGGGAGCCGCAGTGGGGGCCACGGCTCGGTCCCCCAGCCTGGCCGGCACGTCAGTGCCCTCACGTACGACCGCCTCCGTGCCTTCAGGTACCACCTCCCTGCCCATGGCCCCGGCGGCTGCCCCCACCAACCCCCCAGAGGGGGTGCCTACCCTTCCCGGGACCGGGGCCCCGGTGCCGAGGACCACGTCCGGGGGACCGGTGCCAGCCGAAGGGGCTACGGCGTCGGCGGTAGCTACGGTGTCGCCAGCGGCGGGGGCTTCAGGGGCATCGGCAACGCCAACGAGCTCCCCAGGGCCGCCAGCCGCTCCGACCACCTCCACAGGGCAGGCGACCTCCACAGGGCAGGCCACCTCCACAGGGCAGGCCACCTCCACAGGGCAGGCGACCTCCACAGCACCGGCAGGCTCGTCTCCGCACGGGGGCGGCACCCCGGCACCGCCCGCCGCCTAGCTAGCTCGTGGCGCGAGAGCCAAGGCGAGCGGCCAGGCCCGAAGCACGAGCTACCGGCCGTGCCAGCGCCGCAGCAACCGACTCCTCGGGGCTGACCAGCACCAGGCGGTGGCGCGCCCTGGTCACGGCGGTGTAAAGCAGCTCCCGGGTGAGGATCCGAGAACCGGGCGAAGGGAGCACGACTACAACCTCGTCGGCTTCGGAGCCCTGGCCGCGGTGCACGGTCACGGCGTAGGCAGTCGGCACTTCCCCCAGGCGTGCCGGGCTCACCAGGTAGGGAGCACCGGGCCTGTCGAAGGCCACGCTCAGGGCGCCGTCCTCCTTTCCAGGTGGCAGGGCGACGGCAACCCCCATGTCGCCGTTGAAGAGCCGCAGCTCGTAGTCGTTGGCAGTCACGATCACGGGCCGCCCCGGGAACCAGGTCCCCGTGGCCGGGGGCCCTCCCACCTCAGCAGCCAGCCACTGCTCGATGTACCAGTTCCACGTGCTGGCGCCCGAGGGCCCGGCCCGATGGGCGCACAGGGCCCGGGTGGAGCCGAGCTCCCGGAGGGCGCCGTCGACGTCACCTGACTGGGCGGCCTCAGCCAGGCGCCTCGCCGCGGCCGTTGCCATGGCCCGCACCGCCTCGGGGATCGCCTGGCCAGCCGCCAGGTCGACCTGGTACCACTCCAGTTCTGGCCCCCCATGGGCCAGCACCTTCATGACCGATTGGCGGTCCCCGGCTCGGACGGCGTCGGCCAGTGCGGCCAGGCTGCCTTGGAACCGGTGGTTGGTGCGCAGCACGGAGGTGCACTGGCCGGTACCGATGGGCGGGTGGGCCGCTGGCGCGGTGGTGTCCCAGGGGCTCACGATGTCGGCCAGCACTGCTCCTGCTTCCACCGAGGCGAGCTGCTGGGGGTCCCCTACGAGGATGAGGCGGGCATCGGTCCGCACCGCCTCCACCAGGCGTGCCATCAGCGATAACGGCACCATGGACGTCTCGTCTATGACGACCACGTCGTGGGGCAGCTGGTTGAGGCGGTGGTAGCGGAAGCGGCTGGTGCTGCCGGGCAAGGGGCCGAGCAGCCGATGGACGGTGACCGCTTCCAGCGCCAGGAGCCGTTCGCGTACGCCAGCCGAGGTGCGGGCGTGGCTGACCTCGTCGCGCAGCGCGGCGGCCATCCGCTGGGCGGCCTTGCCGGTGGGGGCAGCCAGGGCGACCAGGGGAGGCCGAGCACCGGTCGCCTGGGCCTGCTCCTCGAGCAGCACCAGCAGGCGGGCGATGGTGGTGGTCTTGCCCGTGCCCGGGCCTCCGGTCAGCACGCTGAGGCAGCGGGTGACGGCTCGGGCTGCCGCCTGGCGTTGCTCGCCGGAGGCATCACCGGGGAACAACCGGGCCAGGGCATCGGCCGGCAGGGCTGGCCCGGGCGCGCTGGGCACAGCCGCGGCGCGCGCCAGCAGGTCCTGGGCCACAGCCACCTCGTCCTGCCAGTAGCGGTCGAGGTAAAGAGCTCCCGCCTCCAGGCGCAGGGGGCGCGATGGCCCCACGAGGGGGCTGGAGCGGAGGTGCTCGGCCCAAAGGCCGGGGTCGGGCCAGGGCAGGGCCTCGATGTCGGCTTCTTCGAGCTCAGTGGCCGCACTGGAGCGCAGTGCAGCCAAGTCGGCGCGGACGTGGCCAACCCGGGGTGCCCGGACGGCGAACGCGGCCCCCAGTACGACCAGTTCGTCGGTCTCGCCGCCCAGGCGGGCCAGGCACAAAGCGACGTGGACGTCGGCGGCCGAAAGGACGCCGGCCCGGTTGAACGCCAGCAGCAGCGGGTGGGTGCCGAGGCCCACGACCACGTCCGGGCCTCTTGGCGAGGCGGATGGGCCCGGTAGCGCAGCCTCCGCCCTGCTCCGGCCCTGGGAGCTGGTCATGGCGCCGCCCCCTGGCCCGCTGGGGCTGCCTGGCCACTGCCCAGCAGCCCCGATGCCCCAACCACGAGCTCGACGGGTGGCTGCCATGAGAACACCCCGCAAGGGTGCCCGTCCACCAGGGGGGCCGCCGGCCCCAGCATGCCGCGGACGAACAGGTACAGCGCCCCCCCGAGGTTGACCTCTGGGCGGTAGCCGGGCAGGCGCCAGCGCAGGTACCGGTGGAGCGCGACCAGGTAGAAGAGCGCCTGCAGAGGGTAATGGGCGCGGTACATCTCCTCGGCCAGGGCGGCAGGCCGGTAGTGCCAGGCGGTAAGGGGCTCGTCGTTGCCGGCAAGGCGGTTCGTCTTGTAGTCGACGAGGAAGAACCGGGGCGCACCGCTGGGGCCCTCGGCCCGGAAGACCAGGTCCAGGCTGCCGGTCAGGTACCCGCGTAGCTCGGGGGCCAGCGTCGGGTCGCTGAGCCGGGCTGCGTAACCGGCGAGGTCTACCCCCGGGCCTTCGTGCCTGGACCGGGCCCACAGCTCGGCCAGGTCGGCCAGCCGCGCCTGGCCGCTGGGGTGGTCGCCTCCGGCCAAGGGCAGCTCGAAGGACAGCTCAGCCAGGCGGTCTGAGGGGCGTACATCGGCCAGGCTCAGGCCGGGCACGAGAGGGCCGAGGGGGGTGCGCAGCGCGCCAGCGAGGCCCTGGGCCAGAGCGGCTCGTTGGTGGCCGTCCAACCCGGCCCCATGGGCCTCGGAGCCGATGGCGCCAGCGAGGGCTCCTTCCAGGTCGTCGCCGGCGAAGCCTGCCCGCTCCAGTACCCGGTGGGCCAAGGTCCCCACCTCCCTGCTCGCGGGCAGGGCCCCGAGCGGGCAGGGTAGGCCCTGCAGCCAATCGAGCGGCGTCCCGGCGTGCCCGGCAGGGCCGCCGGCCCGGGCCGTCCCGGGCTCGTCGACGGTGCCGGGGTCTTCGGGCTCGCTGCCCACTAGCGCGGGCCCAGGGCCGGGCGGCTCATGGGCCCCCAGGGTCACCGCGCTGTAGGACGTCCTGCGCCAGGAGTTATCGAGCTGGCGGTCGAACGCCGCCACTTGCAGGCCAGAGGCTGCCCCGGCTTGCGCCCCCTCCCACCGGCGGCCGCCGGGCCCGGAGCAGCGTTCGACCACGACCCGGCCAGGCGCCCGCCGGGCCAGCTCTTCCAGCTTCGCCTGGAAGTCCTCGTCCCTGGGGGTGTAGGCGCCGTCCGGGGCCACGTTGCCGTGGTCGTCCCGGGCCATGACCAGGCGGCCCAGCGGGGAGTGCTGGCAGTCGGTGGCCCGCACCCACCACACGACCGCGTGGTACCTCGCTCGGGTGAGGGCTACGTACAACTGGCGCAGCTCCTCGCCCCGTGCTTCTTCGTGCTGGGCTTGCTTGTGCTCCTCATAAGCCGTGCCGCCCTCGGCTGGGCCCAGGTCCAGTAGGGCTTGCGGCCCCTCGTGGAACACGACCGGCTCGTCCTTGCCTGCCCGCCGGCCGGCATCCCAGAGGTAAGGGCAGTACACGATGGGGAACTCGAGGCCCTTGGCCCGGTGGACGGTGAGGACCTGGACGGCTTCGGCGTCTGACTCCAGGCGCCGGCTGCGCTCGTCCAGTGCCGTGTTGTCTTCGGCCGCCTCCTCGATGTGGTGGGCAAGCCAGGTCCGCAATGCGGGTGGGCTGGCTTGGTGGGCACGGGCCTGGGCGTGCAGCAGTTCGGCCAGGTGGGCCAGGTCGGTGAGCAGTCGCTCCCCACCTTCGGCTGACAGCAGGCGCCCGGCCAGCCCCTGGGCTGTGATGGCCTTGAACAGAGCGGCAACGCCCTGGGACCGCAGGGTGTCGGCCCAGCTCCGCAGGCGAGCCTGCACCTCGTCCCAAGCGGCTTCGCTCGCCGTGGCCAGCGCGTCAGCAGGCATGCCGAAGAACGGCCCTATGGCCACTGCCGCGGCCCGGGACCGTGAAGCTGGTTGCTCGACGGCGTCCAGCAGTTGGAGCCATGCCCGTGCCGCCGGGCTGGGCGACGCCCGGGCGGCGGTGAGCACTGAGTCTGCTCCGGCTAGCACGGCGCTGACCCCAGCCCCCCGCAGCGCTCGCTGGACGGTCCGGGCCTGTTCGTTCGTGCGCACCAGGACGGCAATGTCGCCGGGGCGCACCGGCCGCCCGGCGGGCGGGCCAGCCCGTGCCCCCGAGCTGAGCAGGCCGGCTATGTCGTCGGCCAGGTCAGCGGCCACCCACTCGGCGGCGGTGGCCTTCTTGACGGCCCGGCCGCCACCTTTGCCGAGCGCCCGGGCCAGCTTGTCGTGGTCCTTGGTGTGGGCCACACGCAGGCGTAAAGGCGGCAGCGCCCCAGCCGGGGTGGCCTCGGTGCCGTTTGCTGGGAGCGGTGGGCTGGCCGCTGTGCCCTCGGCCCCGGGCTGCCCGGCGGAGACCTTGTGGTAGGAGATCTCGGGGTGCCCGAAGTTGACTGGGTCGAACAAGGCGTCGTAGGCGTCGAGGAGGTCCTGGCTGGCGCGCCAGTTCTTGGTCAGCGTGTAGCGCCGGGCCCCCGACCGGGCCGCTTCCAGGTAGGCGTGCACGTCTGCGCCCCGGAAGGCGTAGATGGCCTGCTTGGGGTCCCCTACCAGGACCAACGTGGTCGTGCCGTTGGCAAAGGCCCGTCGGACCACCTCCCATTGGACCGGGTCGGTGTCTTGGAACTCGTCCACCAGGACGACCGGGTAGCGGCTGCGCATGAGGGCCGAGGCGGCTTCAGCGCGCTGGGGGTCGGCCAGGGTGCGCGCCAGGCGGGACAGCAGGGCGTCGAAGGTGAGCAGGTTAAGGTCGAGCAGGCGCCTCCCTAGCTCTTCCCGGGCTCTTTGAGCGAACTTGGCCCGGAGCCAGGCGGGGCTGCCCGGGGCCGCTGGGATGATGGGTGCCAGGCTGTGGGTGAAGGCCAGACGGCAGAGCTCCAGGGCCTCCTTACGGCTGAAGGGCAAAGCGCCCTGGCGCTGCGCGGCCCTCAGGTACAGGTCGTCTACCACCTCGCCGACCAGCTCGCTGGCGTCTTCGAGCAGGTCGGCCTCGGTGGCCACCTCCCCGGCCACGCCAAGGCTGCCCAGCACCAGGTGGCAGAACCCGTGCGTGGTGGTGATGGTGGCCGAGTCGAAGTTGGCCAGGGCCTCGCTGACGCGCCGGTGACGTTGCCGCAGCTGTTGCTTGCCGCCCCGGCAGAGCAGCTCCAGCACCTGGGTGCCGGGGGGAGGCCGGCGTTGGCCCCCGCCGGCCGGGCCCCCGGCTGGCGGCGCCCCGTTCAAGGCGTGGTTGAGAGCGCCCTCGGCGGAGGCCAGGCTCTGGCGGACGCGTTCGCGCAGTTCCCCGGTGGCCAGGCGCGTGAAGGTGACGGCCAGGACGCCGGTGATGGGGACGCGTCCTTCGGCCACCAGGCGGGTCACCAAAGCCGCCACCGTGAACGTCTTGCCCGTGCCCGCGCTGGCTTCGAGCAGGCTCACCCCCGGCTCGGGCAGAGGCCCGCACAGGTCGAAGGGCTGGGGGGCTTCCTCCTTGCCGGCCAGCAGCGAGGAGCCAGTCGGCAAAGGCGAGAGGGTGGGTGGCGACGAGCCGGGTGACGGGCTGGTGGGCTGCGAGGAGCTACTAGTGGTCAACGAGCCTCTCCTGTCCCAGTAGCGGGGCCCACAGGCGGTGGGCGTAGCGGCCGAAGCGGCACCGGTCCTCACCCCAACCAGGGCCATGCTCGTCGGCTCGGGGCAGCTCGTCCAGCAGGTCGCGGAAGCTGACGATGCCACCCAGCACCAGCACGTGGGCCTCGTCTTGGTCCTCGCCCGGGTGGTCGTAGTGCGTTTCCCAGCAGGCTCTGGCATCTTCGAAGGGGTCGTCGCCCCGTAGGCTGGTCGTGGCCCAGCGCTCGGAAGTGGCGCAATAGATGGGCAAAGGCTCGCAGCGCCCTCGGTCGTACAGGTCGACCAGCACCCTCAATGCCTCCCGGGCTTCGGCCGGGGCCAGGGGCCCGATGGTGCTGGTAGCGACCAGGCCGCGCCCACCTACCCTTCCTGGGCCCCGGCCAATGGCCACTGCGGCCAGCTCCTGGCCAGGCAGGGCGGCACTGAGGGCGAGCAACCGGGCCCAAGCGGCCAGCCGGTGCTTGGGCCCCAGCCGGGAGTAAGAGCAATGTACCAGGGTGCCGGCCCGCAGGCCGCCAACGGTGCCCGTGAGCAAGCGGCCGTCGTCCAGGGGCACCCGCAGTGGCACGGTCCGGGGGCTGGCCGCCCAGGCCGAGTGGGACCGGGCCACCTGGGCCAGCGCGGCCACCACGGGCCTCACTTTGTCCAAGTGGGCTTCGGCGAGCGGGCTGGGCGGCAGCAGGCCTCGGGCCCGCTCCGCTCGCTCCGCGTCCCCCGGGGAGGTCCCGGCCAGCTGGGCGGAAAGGAGGCGGTCGCCAAGCGCCCACAGGTCGAGGCTGCCCAGTTCCAGGGGCATGTCGTCGAGGCTGGGCCCGGTCAGCGGGCCCAGGTGGAGGCCGAGGCGTTCCCGCAAGAACGCCTTCAGGGGGTGCTCGAGGAACCGGACCAGCGCTTCCAGCTGGACCACTTCACCATCCACGGGAGGCAGGGGGCGGGCCAGGAAGCGCTGGGGAGGGCCCTTGGGCTTGATGAGCGCCTGGGCACCGGCCAGGTTGACCGGGTCGAAGCCCCAGGGCCCGGCCGGTGCCGCGGCAGTGGCCGGGTTCGGTACCAGGCCCCCCTGGGTGAAGTTGCGGGGGTCGAACGCCTGGAGCGGGTGGTGGACGACCACCATGTCGCGCAGCCGGCCGTCGCCAGCCGAGGGGCGGCCCACCTGGTCGACCACGTCCAACAGCTCCTCCAGGGGCACGGCCGGCGGGCAGGGCTGGTTGGTCCGCGGGTCCCGGCCCTGGTAAGTGACCACCAGGTGCTCGGTGGCAGCCAGGAGCGCGTCCAGCAACAACTGGCGGTCCTCGCTGCCCGGGTCGGGCTCGCCGAGCTTCGGGCCGTCGAGCAGCAGGTTGTCGCCGTCGGGCACACGGTGACGGGGGAAGTCGGCGTCGTCCAGGCCGAGGAGGCAGACGACCCGGTGCGGCACAGCCCGCATGGGCACCAAGGTGCAGATGGTGAGGTCCCCGGTGCGGAAGTTCGCCCGGGTCGGGCGGCCCCGCAGACGGTCGGCCAGCACCGAGCGGGCCTCGGCCAGGTCCAGGGGAGCGGCCGAGCCCTGGGCCTCTTGGAGCACGGCCGCGAGCGTGCGCTCCAGCTGCTCGGCTTGCCAGGCTTCGTCGGGGCTGGGCTCGGCCAGGTCCCTGGTCGCGCTGAGGAGGGCACCCACCCATTCGGCCGCGCTCTGCGGCCCGGTGAGCCGGGCGATAGCCCTGCTCAGGCGGGCGTGGAGCTCGGCCAGGCGTCCCACTAGGGAGAGGTTGCTGCCCGGGACATCGTCGAAGGGAAGGACGTCGCCAAAGAGCCGGGCACCGTCTTCGGCCATGGCCACGCCGAGCAGGAGGCGGTCCAAGCCCGCACGCCAGGTGTTGGCCTCGGTGCCGTCCAGCCCCCAGGCTCGGCGGTGCTCGCCGTCCAAGCCCCAACGCACGCCACTGCCGGCCAGCCAGTCCCGGGCCAGGGCCAGCTCGTCTTGGCCCAGCTCGAAGCGCCTGCTCACTGGTGGCCGGGAGGCAAGCTCCAGGACCTGGGACGCCGTTACCCGGCTCCCAGCAAGCTCCAGGAGGTGGGCGGCGACGGCCAGGAGCGGGTTGGTCTGGCGGAGCGAGCGGTCAGCCAGCCTGGCCCGCAGCCCGGGGGTGCTCCCGGTGGTGCCGAAGACGGCTTCGACCAGGGGCGCGTAGGCCTCAATGTCAGGGCACATCACGATGACGTCGCGGGGCTCGAGGGTGGGGTCCTCGGCCAGTAGGTGGAGCACCGCTTCGCGCAGGACTTCCACCTGGCGCAGCCGCCCGTGGCAGGCATGCACTCGCAGGGTGTCGTCTTGGGGGCCTATAGGGGGGCGGAGGTCGGGGGCCCCGGGCTGAGGCAGGCCAGGAGGTCGGCGGTCGCTCCTGACCCCGTCTTGTACCAGGCCGAGCAGCGTCGGCACCCCTCCGGGCACCGGCCGGTGCTCTCCTCCGCTCACCCCGGAGGCGGCCAGCACGAGCTGCATCTCTCGGGCGTCCCGGCCCCAGGAGCGCAGGAGGGGGTTGTCGGCCAGCTCTCCGGTCGTGTCCCGGCCCCGGGTGTGCCCGGGCCAGCGGGCTGGCTGGGAGGCGAGCTTGTCCCAGAGCGCGCCAGAGGGGTAAAGGAGGAAAAGGTGCACGTCGCGTCCGACGGCCAACGCCTGCAGCGCCCGTAGGTGGCTGGCGGGGAGCCGGGTCAGGCCGAACAGGCAGAGCCGGGGTGGGAGGTCGGCCAGGCTGGGGTCAGCTTCCAGCCTGGCCCAGGCTTCGGCGTGGACCTCGGGTGGGCTGGGTGACCCTACCCGTTCCCGTAGCCGTAGCCACAGCTCTGCCTGCCAGCTAGGCGCGGGCAGTTGCCCATTTAGCCACGAGAGCAGCATGTCGGGCCGCTCGGTGGCGTAGTGGTCGTACAGCTCGGCCAAGTGGCGGACAGTGGCGAAGCGGCGCAAGTGGGGCCCCGGGGGGGATGTCGCCCGCAGGTGGGCAGCCAGGGGTGCCAGGAGCGGGTCACCGTCTTCCATGAGGTCGTCGACCAGCTCCAGCAGGGGCCAGACCAGGCGCGAGGGCGACCAGGGGCTCTCTCCGGCCTGGGCCCCGCAGGCAGCCGAGGCTACTCGCTCCACCAGGGCAGCGGGGGAGGGGAACTCGATGTTGGCGCAAACTCCGTAGCCGGGCTCGGCCCCGGTGCCGAGCCGGTGGGAAAGGCGCTGGGCAAGCCAGCGCTCCACCCCACGGGTGGGCACGGCCACCACCTCTGGCACCATGGGGTCGGCCAGGGGACGGGCGAGGACGTCGCCCAGGGCCTCGGCCAGGCGGTCGGCTCGTTCGGACCGGTGCAGGCAAAGCATCCGGTCCCAAGGTTATGGGTCGGCTGTGACCGGCTCCCCGGCCAGGCGGCGCGCCCCGGGGGCGGCGCTCAGGTCTCGCCACCGGTAATCCATGGCCCAGCGGGCCGGCGCGCCCCGGGGGGGCGGCGCTCAGGCGAAGATGGCCTGGGTGCCTTGGCCGCGCCAGGCGCGGGCCATGGCGGGAGTGGAAAAGACGGCTGCCAGCTCCCCCGAGGCCGATATGGCGACCGCCCCACCGCTGCCTCCCCACCTCGACACCTCGCCCAGTGCGTCCTGGAGGGCCTGGGCCAGGGGGGTGCCGCGCCGCATGGACCTGTCCACCTCGTGGGCGAAGCCGGCCATGACGAAGGCTTCGCCTGTCCCTGTAGCCGAGACCGCGGCAGTCTGGTTGCTGGCCCAGGTGCCGGCGCCGATCAGGGCGCTGTCCCCGACCCGGCCCGGTGGCTGTCCCGGCCGGCCCCCGGTGGAGGTGGCTGCCGCCACGTTGCCCGAGGCGTCCAGGGCCACGGCCCCCACGGTGCCGGCGGTGCTGCCTGGGTTGGCCCCCGGCGGGCAGGGCCCCGCCCGGCCCGTTCCTTCGGGCCCACGCCGCGGCCCCTCGCGCCCCGCCAGCCCCGCCTCCTGAGCAAAGCGGTCGGCTCCCGGGCCAGCCAGGAGCAGTGGTCGCCAGGGGGGGCCGCCGCCCGAGGGGGCCAGGCAGGCCGGCGAGCTGGCGACGGCCAGCGCCGCCCGTACCGGGCTGGCCGGCCAGGTTGCGCAGCACACTGCCCCTGCCGCCCCGCTGGTGCCGTCCATGACGCTGGCATCGGCCTCGATGGTGCCAGCGGTTGTCGGCACCGACCCTCGCCCGGCGTTGAACAGCCCGCTGGCCTCCATGCAGGCGACGGCCTCCACCGCTGCTTGTAGGGCACCGCCCCGCGACCCCAGCACCTCCCAACCGGCGTCGAGGGCTGCCCTCAGGGCGGGGCCCAGCAGGGAGCGGCGGGCCGCGGGCTTGGGGAAGCGGGCGAAGGTGCCCGCACCCCCGTGCACCACGATGGCGGGGCGGCCCAACCGGCCCGTCTCGGCGTGCACTGGGGCGGCCGCCATCACGGCCCGTCCCCTGGCTGGGCGCCTTCGGGCACCAGGCTGGCGGCTCGGCCTGGCCGGGGCGGCTGGCACAGTCCCACCGCCTAAGCCTGCCGCAGAGAACTGGCGGGCGCCGGCCGGTACCCTTGGTTGGTGCCGAGGAGGTCGGGACGGTGTTGCCACGCACGCTCTACCGGTACTACGAACGAAGGCTCGCCCGGTCGTTGCCGCCCGGCAGCCTGCCGCGTCACATCGGCGTGATCCTCGACGGCCACCGGCGCTTTGCCCGGGAAGAGGGCCATGCCAGCTACCAGGACAGCTACCGGGCAGGCATGGCCAAGTTGGAAGAACTGCTGGGGTGGTGCTCCGAGCTGGGGATCGGGGCGGTCACGGCCTGGGTTCTTTCCACCGACAACCTGCGCCGCCCCCGCGAGGAGCTGGAGCCTTACTTCCAGGTGCTCGGGGAACTGCTTTCCCGCCTGCCCCGGCTGGCCTCCCAGTTGGGCTTTTCCCTGGCTGTGAGCGGGAGCTTGGACCTCCTGCCCCGCGAACTGGCCGTCGCGGCCAAGGAGGCGGCTACGGCTGGGGCCCGTGCGCCAGCCGGCATGCAGGTGAACATCGCGCTGTGCTACGGGGGCCGCCAGGAGATCGTGGACGCCTGCCGGGCGCTCGTCGCCGACTTGCTGGCCCAAGGGCTCAGCCCGGCCGAAGTGCCCGACGCCATAGACGCTGACGGCATCGCCGAGCACCTCTATGCTGCCGACCTGCCCGATACCGACCTGGTGATCCGCACCAGCGGCGAGTCGCGCCTTTCGGGCTTCTTGCTGTGGCAGTCGGCTTACGCCGAGTTCGCCTTCGTGGACCCCTACTGGCCGGCGTTCCGCCGGGTCGACCTGTTGCGCGCCCTGCGCGACTACAGCCGTCGCCAGCGCCGCTTCGGCGCCTGACCGTCTAGCGGGCCCGACCGGGCCGGTCGCCTCGGCCGCCCGCTGGGTCGCGGTCGTAGTAGTGCAATATCCTGAGCCGGTAGAAGATGGCGGCCGTGTCCAGGAGCGAGCGGTAGACCGACCGCCATGAGACCGTGCTGGTGAACTGGTGGCGCAACCGTATGGGAGCTTCCAAGAACCGCTTGTAGCCGAGGCGCCGGGCGATCACGAACAGCTCCAGGTCGAAAGCGAAACGCTTTTCGAGCATCCGGGGCAGCACCGCAGCCAGTACGTCCCGGCGCACCAGCTTGATACCAGTCTGTGTGTCCCGGATGTTGAGGCGGAAGCCTGCCCGCACGAGCTGCTGGTAGCCCCATGAGTACACCCGCCGCAGCAACGGGTAGTCGACTTCCGACAGCGGGTGGCGCTTGCTCCCCAGGATGATGTCGGGGCTGTAGAGCGTGACCATGACCTGGAACGACCGCAGGAGCAGGGGGTCGAGGTCGCCGTCGGCATCTATGAAGCCCAGGTAGCGCCCCCGGCCCCGCGCCAGGCCCAGGCGCAGGGCTGCCCCCTTGCCCTGGTTGCGGGCCAGGACCACGCGGGTGAGCTCGCTCCGGCCGGGGAAGGCGGCCTCGAGCTCCTGGTCGCTGCCGTCAGTCGAACCGTCCGACACGGCTATGACCTCGTAGGAGGCACCCGAGCTGTCCAACGCCTCGAGGATCCTCTCCATGGTGGGGACCAGCAGCTTGCCGGGGTTGTAGTAAGGGACCACCACCGTCAGGTCCAGGTCTGCCTCAGCCAGGGCTAGATAGGCACGCTCCTCCAGTTCGGCCGGGAGGTCGCCCGTGCCCCGCCTGGCGGCCCTGCGGCGGCCCCAGGAGAGCCACCGGCGGCGCCCTGGCCCGCCCGTGGCTGGCTCAAGCCCAGCAGCCATGCGCCCCCCTGCTTGCCCCCCAAGGGCGCCGGGCCGAGCGGGCCGGCGCGCCGGGCAACCTGGTGCCGAGGTCGTTGCCCCCGAGGGCTCCGGGCCGGGGGCCTGGTGGCGGTTGGCTTGGCAAGCCCACCGCCGGGTGGTTATACTGGCCCGGCCGTTGAACCGACGTCCGTGGTCGCCCGCCTCGCCTTCTTGGCTGGGAGCGGGGACGCCACGGCAGGCGTGGAACGAGCTCCGCCCGGGGGTGCCCCGAGCGGAGCGTGCGCGTTGTGGAGCACAAGAGGACCGGATGCCACAAAAGAGCCCAACAAGAGCGATCGTCGGCCAGAAGGTCGGCATGACCCAGGTGTGGGACTCGTCCCAGCGCGCTGTCCCTGTGACGGTGGTCAAGGTGAGCCCCGTGCGGGTGGTCAAGGTCAAGACACCGACGACCGACGGGTACTCTGCCCTCCAGGTGACCTACGGGGCCCGCCGCCCCAGTACCCTCAACAAGCCCGAGGCCGGCCACTACGCCAAGGCCAAGGTCGACCCTGGGCGCCGCCTGGTAGAGCTGCGCATCGAGGACGCGTCCGCCTACAGCGTGGGCCAGGAGCTGGGTGTGGGCATCTACAACGCCGGTGACAAGGTGGACGTCACGGCCACGAGCAAGGGCAAGGGTTTTGCCGGTGGCATCAAACGCCACAACTTCGCTGGCCAGGGTGCGGCTCACGGCAACCACAAGCACCATCGTGCCCCGGGCAGCATAGGTGCCTGTGCCACCCCGGCCCGCGTGTTCAAAGGCACCCGCATGGCGGGGCGCATGGGCAACCAGCGTGTCACGACCCTCAACTTGGAGGTGGTCTCCGCCGATGCCGAGCGCAACTTGTTGCTGGTCAAGGGCGCAGTACCGGGGCCCAGGGGCGGCCTGGTGCTCATCCGGGACGCAGTGAAGGGCAGCAAGTGAGCACCCTCGCGCTCGACGTACGAGGCCTGGACGGCACGGCCAAGGGCACTGTGGTGCTGGACGAGGGCATCTTCGGTGCCCAGCCCAACCTCCCCGTGATGCACCAGGTGGTCACGGCCCAGCTGGCCGCGGCCCGCCGGGGGACGCAGAGCACCAAGACCCGCGCCGAAGTTTCTGGTGGTGGTGCCAAGCCGTACAAGCAAAAGGGCACAGGCCGGGCCCGTCAGGGGAGCGTTCGCGCTCCTCATTATGCCGGAGGTGGTGTGGCCCTGGGGCCCAAGCCGCGCAGCTACCGCCAGCGGGCCCCTCGCAAGATGCGCCAGCTCGCGCTCCGAGGTGCCCTGTCGGACCGGTTCTCGTCGGGCCGGCTCGTCGTGGTGGACGGCTGGGACTGGGCCACGCCGAGCACCAAGGCGGCCAAGAAGGCGCTGGCGGCCTTGGGCGTGACTGGCCGGGCACTGGTGGTACTGGCGGCCGACGACCACGTTGCCCGCAAGTCGTTCCGCAACCTTGCGGAAGTGGACCTCACTTCCGCAGGGGAGCTGAGCACCTATGACGTGCTGCGCGCCGACTGGGTGGTCTTCAGCCGCCGGAGCCTTCCCGGGGTGAGCGGGTGGGACGCCACACCGCCAACGGAGAGGCCCGCGGCCACGACGGCCGAGCCGGGCCCGGGGGAGGCGGCTGAGGAGCAGACGAGCGAGCCAGGGCCAGGGCAAGGGGGTTGAGCTGAGGTGAAAGACCCCCGCGATGTCATCGTCCGCCCAGTGGTGTCGGAGAAGTCCTATGCCCTCAGCGAAAAGGGCGTCTACGTCTTCATGGTCCCTCCGGGCGTGGGCAAGGTCGAGGTCCGGCGGTCCGTCGAGCGGCTCTTCAACGTGAAGGTCGAAAAGGTCAACACCTTGAACCGCCCGGGAAAGCGCAAGCGCAACCGCAAGACGGCGACCTACGGCAAGCGCCCGGACACCAAGCGGGCCATTGTGCGCCTGGCTGCCGGCAGTTCCATCCCGTTGTTCGAGAGCAGTTGAGGCCAGCCACAGATGCCACTTCGTTCCCGCAAGCCGACCAGCGCCGGGCGCCGGTTCCAGACTGTCTCTGACTTCTCCGAGCTGACCAAGCGCAGACCGGAGCGCTCGCTCACGGTGCCCAAGGCCGGTTCTGGGGGCCGCAACGTCTACGGGCGCAAAACCGCTCGTCACCGGGGCAGCGGGCACAAGCGCCAGTACCGGCTGGTCGACTTCAAGCGCACCAAGGACGGGGTACCCGCCACGGTGGCTGCCATCGAGTACGACCCCAACCGGACCGCCCGCATCGCGCTGCTCCACTACCACGACGGGGAAAAGCGCTACATCCTGGCGCCGCAGCGGCTGGCCGTGGGTGACGTCCTGCGCAGTGGCCGGGGGGCGGAGATCCGCCCAGGCAACGCGGTGCCCATGAGGTACATACCGGTTGGCTCCGTGCTCCACAACGTGGAGCTCAAGCCCGGCGGCGGCGGCAAGCTGGCCCGGAGCGCGGGCACCAGCGTCCAGCTCGTGGCCAAGGAGGGCGACTATGCCACCTTGCGCCTGCCGTCGACAGAGATGCGCCGGGTCCCTATCGACTGCCGGGCCACTATCGGCGAGGTGGGCAATGCCGAGGCGGAGCTGGTGAAGATCGGCAAGGCGGGCCGGGCGCGGTGGAAGGGTGTCCGCCCCCAGACCCGAGGTGTGGCCATGAACCCGGTGGACCATCCCCTGGGTGGCGGCGAAGGCAAGTCTTCCGGTGGCCGGCACCCAGTGTCCCCGTGGGGCCGGCCAGAGGGCCGGACCAGGCGGCCACATCGGCCCTCGGACCGCCTCATCGTCCGTCGCCGGCGTGCCCGTGGGGCGAGGAGGTAGGCAGTGCCTCGCAGCTTGAAGAAGGGCCCGTTCGTCGATGGCCACCTCCTGCGCAAGGTGGACGACCTGAACAGCCGCAACGAAAAGAGGGTCATCAAGACCTGGTCACGGCGTTCGACGATCATCCCGGACATGGTCGGCCACACCATCGCCGTCCACGACGGGCGCAAGCACGTCCCCGTGTACATCACTGAGTCGATGGTGGGCCACAAGCTCGGGGAGTTCGCCCCCACGCGTACCTTCCGCTACCACGCCGGCCAAGAACGCCAGGGGAAGCGCTGATGCCGGGGCCCAAGACGAACGAGCGCGAGGGGACGCGGGCCGTGCTGCGTTACGCGCCGGTGAGCCCCTACAAGATCCGCGAGGTGCTCGACTTGGTGCGCGGCAAGCCGGTCCACGAAGCGGCGGACATCTTGCGCTTCGCCCAACGGGACGCCGCCGCCCTGGTCGAAAAGGTGCTGGCCTCGGCCGTGGCCAACGCGCAGAACAACGACCACCTCGACCCCGAGGAGCTCTACGTCTCTGCCTGCTTTGCCGATGAGGGCCCTACCGCGAAGCGGTGGCGGCCCCGGGCACGCGGCCGGGCCTCGCGTACCCGCAAGCGGTCGAGCCACGTGACCGTCATCGTGAGCCGCCTCCCGGAGGACAAGTTGGCCCGCCTCCAGGCCCGGCGCCGGGCCGAGAACCTGGCCATGAGGGCACGCCGGGTGGAGGCCACTCGGCGGGCGAGGGCCCAGGCCGCCGAGGGTGCCAACCGCCGCGAGCGTCGCCACCCCGGTGCCGGGCCGGCCGAAGAGGCCCCGGCCGAAGAAGCGGGGGCCGAAGAGGCGAGGGCTGAAGAGGCGAAAGCTGAAGAGGCGGGGGCTGAAGCGTTGGCCGGCCAGGTGCCTGCAGGGGAAGGCGCCCAGGCCGGAGGCACCGACGAGCCCACCGCGGCGCCGCCCGGGCCAGGCAAGGCCGAGGCGAGCAGCCAGGCTGAGGCGGGCCAGGCTGGTGCGAGCAGCCAGGCTGAGGCGGGGCCTGGGCCGGACGAAGAGAAGGGCAGCTAGCGATGGGCCAGAAGGTGAACCCCTACGGGTTCCGGCTCGGCAACACCACGGACTGGAAGTCCCGGTGGTTCACTGACCGGGAGTACAAGGACTACCTCATCGAGGACCTGCGCATCCGCCAGTACCTGGCCAAGGAGCTCGAGCGTGCCGCCGTGAGCCGGGTCGAGATAGAGCGCACCCGGGACCGGCTGCGCATCGACGTCCATACAGCCCGCCCTGGCATAGTGATCGGCCGGCGCGGGGCGGAGGCCGAAAGGCTGCGGGCAAAGTTGGCCGAGATCACCAAGAACCCCAGGCTCACGCTCAACATCCAGGAGATCAAGCAGCCAGAGCTGGATGCCGCCCTGATGGCTCAGGGCATCGCGGACCAGCTGGCTGGCCGGGTGAGCTTCCGGCGGGCCATGAAGCGTGCCGTGCAGACGGTGCAGAAGGCCGGGGCCTTGGGCGTGCGGGTGCAGTGCGCCGGGCGCTTGGGCGGGGCCGAGATGTCGCGGCGGGAGTCCTACCGGGAAGGCCGGGTGCCCCTCCACACCCTGCGGGCCGACATCGACTACGGCTTCAGGGAGGCGAGGACCACCTACGGCCGCATCGGGGTGAAGGTCTGGATATACAAGGGCGACATCCTCCCCTACAAGGTCTCGAGCGAGGACAAGATAAGCCGTGAGGCGGCCATGGCGGTGGGCGAGGCCTCCGGGCTCGGGACGCCCCGCCGCGTCGTGTCCGCCGGGGGCGGGCGGCGCCGCCCGGAGATGGGCGAGCTCGGGACAGCCCCCCCGCCGGCAGAGGTGGTGCCACCGGCAGCCGGTGAGGTGGCTGACCGCGAGATCGTGGCCGTGGACCCCGAGCTCGAGCGCCTGCTCCAAGAGGAGGAGGAGATCGAGCGCCGGACCAGGGGCGACCACCACGAGCCCCCTCATTTCCCCAAGGACTGACGACGATGCTGATGCCGCGCAAAGTAAAGCACCGCAAGCAACAGCGGGGGCGCCTGGACGGGATGGCCAAGGGTGGCACCGAGATCACCTTCGGTGATTACGCCATCCAGGCACTGGAGCCTGGGTGGGTGACCGCCCGCCAGATCGAAGCTGCCCGTATCGCGATGACACGGCACGTACGCCGTGGGGGCAAAGTGTGGATACGGGTGTTCCCGGACAAGCCCGTGACCCAGAAGCCGGCCGAGACGCGTATGGGCTCGGGCAAGGGCAACCCCGAGTACTGGGTGGCGGTGGTCAAGCCCGGGCGGGTGCTGTTCGAGCTGGGTGGGGTGCCCGAGGCCCTGGCCCGCTCGGCCATGGAGCGCGCCATCCAGAAACTGCCGGTCAAAGCCCGTTTTGTGGCCCGTGCTCATCAAGAAGAGGTTGAAGTCTGATGGTCAAAGCTTCTGAGCTCCGGCAACTGAACGACGAGGAGCTTTCCCAGCGCTTGGCCGAGGCCAAGCAAGAGCTGTTCCACCTGCGCTTCCAGCTGGCCACGGGCAAGCAGGACAACTCCGCCCGGCTGGGCCTGGTCCGCCGGGACGTGGCCCGCACGCTCACGGTCCAGCGCGAACGGCAGGCCGCCCAGGCCGGTGCCGCGGTAAGGCCCGCCCGGGGCAGGCCCGCCCGGGGCAGGAAGGTGAGGCACTGATGCCCGACGTCAGCCCTGCCCCCGAGCCAGCCTCGGCCCAGCCGGCGGTACCCGCCGGCAAGGCGGCTGTCCCCAGGCCGAACCGGCGCAAAGTCCGTGACGGTGTGGTCATTTCCGACCAGATGGAGAGCACGGCCGTGGTACTGGTGACAGACCGGGTCCGCCACCCCCGCTACGCCAAGACCATGCACCGCACCAAGCGCCTCTATGCCCACAACGAGCACAATGACGCCAAAGTGGGCGACCGGGTGCGCCTGGTCGAAACTCGGCCGCTGTCCAAGTTGAAGAGGTGGCGGGTGGCAGCTGTCTTGGAGCGGGCGAGGTAAAGGCCCATGATCCAGCAAGAAAGCCGGCTCCGCATCGCCGACAACTCCGGTGCCCGGGAGGTCCTGTGCATCAAGGTGCTGGGGGGCTCGAAGCGTCGTTATGCCACCATCGGCGATGTGTTCGTGGCCACGGTCAAAGACGCCATACCTGGGGCCAACGTCAAAAAGGGCGACGTGGTGAAGTGCGTGGTGGTGCGGACCAAGAAGGAAAAGCGCCGGCCAGACGGCAGTTACATCCGCTTCGATGAGAACGCGGCGGTGCTGATCAACGACCAGATGCAACCACGGGGCACGCGCATATTCGGCCCTGTGGGCCGGGAGCTCAGGGACAAACGGTTCATGCGTATCATCTCGCTCGCCCCGGAGGTGCTGTAGGCGATGAACAAGATCCGCAAGGGTGACCACGTGATCGTCCTGTCCGGCAAGGACAAGGGCCGCCGAGGCGAGGTGGTGCGGGCCTTCCCCCGTCAGGGCCGGGTCATCGTCGAGGGCGTGAACCGCGTCAAGCGCCACCAGCGCACCACGCAGATCCGCAAGCGGGCGGGGATAATCGAAAAGGACTTGCCGGTGCCCGCGTCTGTGGTCGCGCTGTTGTGCCCCAAGGAGCACACGCCGACCCGGGCCCGCTTCGTGGTCGGTGAGGACGGCACCAAGCGCCGGGTCTGTGCCCGCTGCCAGGAGGCCTTGTGATGGCCGGGGCAGGCAAAGGAGCGAAGGCGGGTGGCAAGGCCGGGGCCAAGGGCAAGGCCGCGCCGGCGAGGAAGCCGGCTGCACCGAGGGCTCCGGTCCCGGCCAAAGCAGCTCCTGGGCGGGCTGTGGCCGCGGTCAAGCCGGTCGCTGGCCGGCCCGCGCCGGCTGGGACCGTGCCCCGGTTGCGTGCCCGCTACAACCAGGAGGTGCGTGCTGGCTTGCAGCGTGAGCTGGGGCTCAGCAACGTGATGCTGGTCCCCAGGATGGAAAAGATCGTCTTGAACATGGGCGTGGGGCGGGCGACCCAACAGCCGTCCCTGCTCGAGGGGGCGGTCCGGGACCTCACGGTCATAAGCGGCCAAAAGCCGGTCGTGACCAAGGCCAAGCATTCCATCGCCGGCTTCAAGCTGCGCCAGGGCAATGCCATTGGGGCCAAGGTGACGCTGCGAGGTGACCGCATGTGGGAGTTCTTCGACCGGCTCATCTCCCTCGCCATCCCGAGGGTGCGTGACTTCCGTGGGCTGTCGTTGCGGGGTTTTGACGGCCGGGGCAACTACTCGTTCGGCGTGAACGAACAGCTGATCTTCCCTGAGGTCGACTACGACAAGGTCGATGCACCCAGGGGGATGGACATAACCATCGTCACGACCGCCAGGACTGACGCGGAGGGCCGTGCGCTCTTGGAAGCTTTCGGGTTCCCGTTCCGCAGGGAGGGCGCGGCATGAGCTGGTTGGCCCCGCCCAGGGAGGTGAGCTAGTCATGGCCAAAAAGGCGCTCATGATCAAGGCACAGCGCAAGCCGAAGTACAAGGTGCGGGGGTACACCCGTTGCCGGCGCTGCGGGCGGCCGCACTCGGTGATGCGCCGGTTCGGGCTGTGCCGCATCTGCCTGCGGGAGCTGGTCCACGCCGGCGAGGTCCCCGGCGTCACCAAGGCAAGCTGGTAGGAGGTACCAGCAGATGACAATGACCGACCCTATTGCCGACATGCTGACCCGGTTGCGCAACGCCAACGTCGCCCACCGCGAGACGGTGCGGATGCCCTCGTCCAAGCTGAAGGAGGCGCTGGCCGCCATCTTGCTGCGCGAAGGCTACATAGCCAGCTTCAAGGTGGTCGAGCAAGAACGCCGTCCCGGGCGGGTCTTGGAGGTGGGGATGAAGTACGCCGCTGACCGGTCGCGGACCATCTCCGGCTTACGGCGCGTCTCCAAACCGGGCTTGCGTGTCTACACTGGGGCCGACAAGCTGCCTCGGGTCTTCGGCGGCCTCGGCGTCGCGGTGCTGTCTACCAGCCAGGGCCTCATGACGGACCGGGAGGCAAGGAGACGCCGGGTAGGCGGCGAAGTCCTTTGTTACGTGTGGTGAGCGTGAGGAGCCCTGGATGTCGCGTATAGGCCGGACGCCTGTGCCCGTCCCCGACGGGGTCAAGGTCGAGCTGGACGGGCGCCGCTTGACGGTGAGCGGGCCGCGGGGGTCGCTGCACCACGACCTGGCCGGGGAGATCACGGTCCGCCAGGAAGGCCAGGCCTTGGTGGTGGAGCGACCGGACGACGAGCGGCGCAGCCGGTCCCTGCACGGCCTCACCCGCACCCTCGTGAGCAACATGGTGGTGGGCGTGACGTCGGGCTTCAGCAAGGAGCTGGAGATCGTGGGCGTGGGCTACCGGGCGGTGCCCAAAGGCCCGGGGACCGTGGAACTGGCTCTCGGGTTCTCCCACCCCGTGGTGGTCGAGGCTCCCGAGGGGGTCACCTTCGAGGTGCCGGCACCCACGAGGGTGACGGTGCGGGGCAGCGACAAGCAGCTCGTTGGCGAGGTGGCAGCCAAGATCCGCAAGATCAGGAAGCCGGAGCCCTACAAGGGCAAAGGAGTGCGCTACGCCGGTGAGGCCGTGCGCCGCAAGGCCGGGAAGGCTGCCAAGTGAGCTGGTTGGCCGGACGAGCGAGGGGCTCATGAGCAGGGTGAAGGACAAAAGGACGGCGCGCCAGCGCCGGCACTTCCGGGTGCGCAAGAAGGTGCAGGGCACGCCCGAAAGGCCGCGTCTGGCCGTGTTCCGCTCCAACCGCCACATAAGTGCTCAGGTGATCGACGACACCGCCGGCCGCACCCTGGCCGCTGCCTCCTCGTTGGAGGCTGCGGTGCGCGCCGCCGGCCGGACTGGCAACCGGGACGCTTCAGGCGCCGTGGGCAAGCTGGTGGCAGAGCGTGCCCTGGCCGCCGGCGTCACCAAAGTCGCTTTCGACCGGGGCGGCTTCCTCTACCACGGGCGGGTGGCCGCCCTGGCGGAAGCAGCCCGCCAAGCTGGACTGGAGTTCTGACATGCAGCGACTGGCAACTTACGCCCGGTTGCCCCTGGTGGCCGAGGACGGGCCGGGGCTTGGCCGTTGGTGGCTGGGCCGCGGTCCTGGGAGGTGGCAGTGATGACAGACCAGCAGCAGTACCAGGACCGCACCATCAAGGTCAACCGGGTGGCAAAGGTCGTGAAGGGGGGGCGGCGTTTCAGCTTCGCTGCGCTCATGGTCATCGGCGACGGGGCGGGCACCGTCGGGCTGGGTTACGGCAAGGCCAAAGAAGCTGGGCTGGCTGTGCAAAAAGGCATCGAGGAGGCCAAGAAGAACCTCTTCACGGTGCCTTTGGCCGGCGGCACCATCACCCACCCCGTGCTCGGGGAAGCAGGCGCCGGGCGCGTGCTGCTCCGCCCGGCAGCCCCCGGCACCGGTGTCATAGCCGGTGGGGCGGCCCGGCCGATCCTGGAGATGGCCGGCGTGCATGACGTCGTCGCCAAGTCGCTGGGTTCCTCCAACAGCATCAATGTCGCCCAGGCGACGATCGCCGGCCTTCGGGCGCTCATGCGCCCCGACCAGGTGGCCCACCGGAGGGGCCTGTCGCCTGAGGAAGTGACGCCGGGCGGGGTACTGCGCGCCTACCGGGGCTCTCAGGGCGGGGCGCATGTGCCCAAGGAGGTGGCGTGATGGCAGCACAGGGCCAACCGGCCCCTAGGCCGGCTCCTCATGAAGGGGGCGCCCGGCTCCTGGTCCGCCAGTACCGCTCTGGTATCGGGGCCAAGCCCAAGCACCGGGGTACGCTGCGTGCTCTGGGCCTCGGGCGCACCGGCCAGAGCGCGTCCCTGCCCGACCGCCCCGAGATCCGGGGCATGCTGGCCCGTGTGCCCCACCTGGTCGAGATCGTAAAGGACTTGCCATGAAGCTGCACGACTTGCACCCAGCGCCCGGCTCGAGGCGGTCACGCCGGCGCGTTGGCCGAGGCATCGCCGGCAAGGGTGGCAAGACGGCTGGGCGCGGTACCAAGGGGGCAGGGGCCCGGGACAACCCCAAGCCGGGGTTCGAGGGCGGCCAGCTCCCCCTGACCCAGCGGGTGCCCAAGTTGAAGGGCTTCAAGAACCCCTTCCGGGTGGAGTACGCCGTGGTCAACCTGGGCACCTTGGAGCGCTGCCAAGGGCCCGTGGTCACGCCCGAGACGCTCCGGGATGCCGGGCTGGTGCGCAAGAGGGGGCTCGTCAAGGTGCTTGGCCGGGGTGAGCTGAGCCGCAAGCTCACGGTCTCCGCCCACGCCTTTTCGGCGTCCGCCCTGGCTGCCATCCAGGCCGCAGGAGGCACCGCGAACGTCCTGGCCCCCCCGTTCGGCCACGGCCGCCCCCCGGCCCGAGGCAACGCCCTCACCAACCGGTGATGGCCGGCTCCCCCCTCCGGAGGCGCCCGGGCCGCCGGGAAGGCCCCGAGCGCGCGCTGTAAGTTGGAGAGCTAGCCAGAGGTCAACCCATGTCCATGCCCACCAGCCTCCGCAACCTGAAGGCCGCGTTCTTGATCAGCGACCTTCGCGGCAAGATCCTCTTCACCCTGTTCATCATCGCCGTGTACCGGCTGGGGGCCAACATCATCTGCCCCGGCATCGACTTCAACGCGGTGCAGTCGCTCGAAGCGGCAGCTAGCCACGGCGGGGTGATCTCGTACCTCAACTTGTTCTCCGGTGGTGCCCTGACCAAGATGGCCGTGTTCGGGCTGGGGATCATGCCCTACATCACGGCCTCGATCATCATCCAGCTGCTGATGGTGGTGATCCCCAAGTTCGAGCAATGGCGGGACGAGGGCCCCTCCGGCCAGCGCAAGCTCACCCAGGTCACCCGGTACATGACGATCGCTCTGGCGATCATGCAGTCGACCGGCCTGGCTTATGCCTTCCACAACGGCGGCGGCGGCCTGTTGGGCACCACGGTGCCGCTCAACGTCGACCTGATCCCCAAGTTCACCGTCCCGCGGGTCCTGTTGATCGTGCTGACCATGACCGCCGGCACGGTGGTGGTCATGTGGCTGGCCGAACTGATCACCCAGCGCGGTGTCGGCCAGGGCATGTCAGTGCTGATCTTCACCAACGTCATCGCCGGGCTCCCCACCCAGGGCGACCAGCTGTTGAAGTCGGCCGGTGCGCCTAAGTTCGCCTTCTTGGTCGCGCTGTCGCTCGTCTTCTTGGTGGCGATCGTGTTCATCGAGCAGTGCCAGCGGCGCATCCCGGTGACCTTCGCCAAGCGGGTGGTGGGGCGCAGGATGTACGGCGGCCAGAGCACCTACATACCGATGAAGCTCAACACCGGCGGCGTGGTGCCCATCATCTTCGCCGCGTCAGTGCTGTACTTCCCCATCCTCATCTCCAATGTCTTCCCGAGCACCGGCTGGGGCAAGCAGGTCCAGGACTGGATCAGCGCCAACCTGGCCCAACCGAGCAGCTTCTGGTACATCGCGCTGTACGGCGGGCTCATCTTGGTCTTCGCCTACTTCTACGCCGCCATCACCTTCGACCCCCACCAGCAGTCCGAGGTGATCCGCAAGCAGGGCGGCTACATACCGGGCATCCGCCCCGGCCCCCCCACCGAACGCCACCTGCAGAACATCCTGACCCGGGTCACGCTGCCCGGAGCGCTGTTCCTGGCCTTGGTCGCACTGCTCCCCTCGATCTTCCTCGGTGTCTGGAACATCCAGAACTACCCCTTTGCCGGCACCACCATCCTGATCGCGGTGGGTGTCGCGCTGGAGACCATGAAGCAGGTCGACAGCCAGTTGATGCTGCGCAACTACGAAGGGTTCCTGCGCTAGTGGGCAAAGCGCGGCTGGTCCTGCTGGGCAAGCAGGGCGCGGGGAAGGGCACCCAGGCGGAGCGGCTGTCGCAGCACTACAAGGTGCCCCACATATCGACCGGGGACGCCTTCCGGGCGGCCGCCCGCTCGGGGTCGGAGCTGGGCGCCAAAGCCCAGGCGTACATGCAAGCGGGGGAGCTGGTGCCCGACAACTTGGTGGTCGGGATAGTCAAGGAGTACCTGGCCGACGAGGGCGGGGACGGCTTCGTGCTGGACGGCTTCCCCCGCAACGTCCCCCAGGCCGAGGCGCTACGCGAGATGCTGGGCCCAGAGGGCCTCGACGTCGTGGTCAACCTGGACGTGAGCACCGAGGAAGTGCTCCACCGCCTGGCTGGGCGGCGGGTCTGCCAGAACTGTGGTGCCACCTACAACATCTACGACAACCCACCCAAGGTCCCCGGCAAGTGCGACATCTGCGGTGGGGTGGTGGCCCAACGGGCCGACGACACCGAAGAGGCCATCCGGCTGCGCCTGGAGATCTACGAGTCGGCGACCGCCCCTTTGGTCGAGTGGTACGCCAAGCAAGGGCTCCTGGTCACCATAGATGCCTCGGGCTCTCCAGACGAGGTGGCCAGCCGGGCCCTTGCTGCCGTAGAAGCGGCTCTCGGCGCTCCGCACGGCCGCCCCGGCCGCTGAGCAGGCCTGGCCCGGGCCCTGCCCGCCCCGGGCACCTAGGCGACCGCCGCCCGCGAGAGGTGCTCGGTGGCCTGGCCCAAGGTGGCCAGCACCGGGACCACCCGAGGCAGCCCCACCAGCTGCAGGACGCGGTTGACCGAGGGCCGGGGGGAGCACACCACGACCTCCCCGCCCGACTCGCGCAGGCGGCGCACGGCACCGATCAGCGCGCCCAGCCCGGCGGAGTCTATGAAGGGGACGGCCGACAGCTCGAAGACCACCCGTACTGCACCGGGCAGAGCAGCCACCGCCTCCCGGAAGTCAGCGGCGGTGTGCTGTTCGAGGTTCCCGACGAGGTGGCACACCAGCCCGGCCGGGACCTGCTCCTGCTCAACGTGCACGCTAGCTCCTCCTTTCCCCCCAGGACAGGCGCTCGCCCCCAGGCGGGCGCAGCTCGTGGCCTACCTGGGATCTTGGCCCACAGCTATGAGAACAGCCGCGAGGGCGTGTAACAGGTTGGTAACAGTCACCAAGGGGGTAAGCCCGCCGGCGCCCCGGAGCTGCCATCATTGGTCTTGGTCGGTCGCCCACGGAGGGCTTGCGGTGGCTACCCGCCTGTTGCTCATCGAAGACGACGAGAACATCAGGGCCTCGCTGGGCATGGTCCTGCGCCAGGAGGGCTACGCCGTGTCCGAGGCAGCCAGCGGCGAAGAGGGCCTGCGCAGTTTCGCCCAAAGCCCGGTGGACGTCGTCTTGGTGGACATCATGCTGCCTGGCATCGACGGCTTCGAGGTGACCCGCCAGCTCCGGCGGGGCAGCGACGTGCCTGTGATCTTCGTCTCGGCCCGGGCTGACACCCACGACATAGTGGCGGGCCTGGAGGCAGGGGCGGACGACTACCTGACCAAGCCGGTCATGGCCAAAGAGCTTTCGGCCCGCATCCGCGCCCTGATGCGCCGCGCCCAAGGCGGCCCCCGGGCCAGCACCGGCCAGCTCTTCGGGGACCTGGAGGTGTACCCCGAAGCCGGTACCGTGCGGCGGGCCGGGGCAGAGGTCGCCTTGACCCGCACCGAGTTCCGCCTGCTGTGCGAGCTGGCCGCCCGTCCCGGGTGGGTCCTGTCACGGCCCCAGCTCCTGGACCGGGTCTGGGGTTATGACTATTTCGGGGACACCCGGCTGGTCGACGTGCACATCGGCCGGCTGAGGGCCAAGGTGGAAAAGGACCCGGCCAACCCCGAACTGATCGTGACGGTGCGGGGGCTTGGTTACAAGCTGCAGCCGCCCTGACCCATGCCCTTCCTGCTTGCCGGACCAGTGCTCTCGGCCAAGCTCGGCCCTTCCACGTCCGCTGGTCAGCGGCGCTGGCCCCCGCTCGGGTTGCGGGCGCGGGTGACGGTGGCTTTTGGCGCAGGGGCAGCCGCGCTGTCAGGGGTGCTGGCGGGCACCACCTACGGCCTCGTCCACCATTACCTGCTGGCCGAACGGGAGAACGCGGCCGTGGTGCGCACCTATTCGGACGCCCGCTTGGTCAAGGCCGGGCTGGCGGTGCCCGGTGCCAACGTCGCCGGGGTGCTGTCCTCGCTGCCGCTCGGGCAGGGCACGTTGTCCCTCCTCTACCGGGACGGCCAGTGGTACTCCGCGTCGGTGGCCGTGGGCGAGCTCCCCCGTTCGTCCCGGCCGGCAAGCCTGCCGCCCGCCCTGGTGGCCATGGTCAGCACCGGGGCCCCTGCCCGCCAGAGGGTCACCTCCCAGGGCCAGCCCGCTCTTGCGGTGGGGTTGCCCATACCCGCGGCGCAGGCCGACTACTTCGAGGTGCAGTCCCTGGCCGAGCTGGCCCGCACCTTCAGCGTCCTGGCGGTGGTGCTCACGTTGAGCGCGGCGGCCACCACCTTAGGAGGTGTGCTCGTGGGCCGCTGGGCCAGCCACCGGCTGGTGAGGCCGCTGTCGAGCATCGCCGAGGTGGCTGCTGCCATCGCCGGCGGGGCAGTGGACCGGCGGCTGCCCAAGTCCGATGACCCCGACCTGGACGTGCTGGCGGTGTCGTTCAATGAGATGGTGAGCGCCCTGCAGCGCAGGATGGAACGGGACGCCCGCTTTGCCTCCGACGTGAGCCATGAGCTGCGCTCCCCGCTCACCACGGTCCGGGCCGCGGTCGAGCTCCTGGAGGCTTTCCGGGCCCAGCTGCCGAGCGAGGGGGGCCGGGCGCTGGACCTGCTGAGCGCCGAGGTGGGGCGCTTTTCGTCCATGGTCCAAGACCTCCTCGAGATCTCCCGCTCCGACGCCGGGGCGGCCAACTTGGACCTGGAGGAACTGGCCCTGGACGACCTGGTGGTCAACACCGTGGCCGCCTACACCCACGGTGCCGTCCCGGTGCGGGTGGAGCCGGGCGCGCAGGGCCTGGTGGTCAAGGCGGACCGCAGGCGGCTACAGCGGGCCCTGGCCAACCTGCTGGACAACGCCTGGGCCCATGCCGGCGGCGCCGTGCTGGTGGGGGTGGGCCGGCGCCCGGGGGTGGCGTCCGTGTACGTCGACGATGCCGGCCCGGGTGTGCCGGCCGAGGAGCGGGAGCGGGTGTTCGAGCGCTTCTACCGGGGTGCGGCAGCCGGGAGGCGGGCCGCCCATCTCGGTACCGGCCTCGGCCTGGCCCTGGCGGCGGAGCACGTCAAGGCCCACGGGGGCCACATGAGCGTCACCGACCGGCCGGGAGGAGGGGCACGGTTCGTGGTCGAGCTGCCCCTTGTCGTGCCTGGGGCCGAGCCCTCCAAGCGAGCCGAGCCGCCCAAGCGAGCCGAGCCGCTCAAGCCGGCCGACCGGGCCCAGCGCGCCCGGGGGCGCGCTTGACATGCCTGGCCGCAAAGCGTTGGCCGCGCTGGCAGTGGTCGGGGCCTGCTACGGGCTGGCCGGCTGCGGGGTGGGGCCCCAGGCGGCACCACAAAGGATCGACCGCGACGCGGTGCCCTACGGCCTGCTGGAGGTGGGCGGTGGGGTGACCACCACCCCGCCGGGTTCGCCCACGACGGAGATCCTGGTCTACCTGGAGGGCAAGCAGCACCTGGTGCCGGTGGAAAGGGCGGTCCCCGCGCCTGGGACCATCGCGGTGGCTTTGCGCCAACTGGCGGCGGGCCCAACCCGCAACGAGTCCCGCCTGGGCCTGACCAGCCCGGCCTCGGCGGTCGGGCCTTTCGAGGCGGGCCCGGTGCGAAGGGGGGTCGTGCCGGTCGACTTGCCCCTGTCGTTCGAGAACCTGGGTGGCCAGGACCAGATCGTGGCGGCCGCCCAGGTCGTCTTCACCGTCACCGGCCTGGGGGGGGCCAGAGGCGTCCGGTTCCTGGTGGACGGCCAGCCCGCCCAGGTGCCAGGGGACAAGGGCAACCTGGTACGGGGGCCGGTCACCCGGGCCGACTACACCCTGCTCGCCCCGAGCTGACCCTGGCCGCCCGCGGCCGGGGACCGGCCCCGGCTGGGGGAAGTAGCCCACTGTGAGCTAGGACACAGCGCTCATTTGGCCGGCCAAGGCTAGGTCATTGCCCACCTCGGCCATTGAGCCCCTGGCGGGGGGCTACTTCACTGGCCCCTGCCGGCAGGAGGCCGGCGCAGAGGGTGGAGAGGGCAGATGCCGTGCGCGCCGGCGCCCGCTCCCCCGACATTGGCCAACAAAAGGAGACACCTATGAACGCAAAGGCACCTTGGGCCAAGGCAGGCGCGGTTTTGGTGGCAATGTCCACCGTGACCGGCTTGTTCCTTGCCCAGGTCGGGGCGGCGGGAGCCAGTACCCCTCCCTCTCCGCTCCCCAACAGTGGCATCAGCGTAGGTGCACAGATCTCGGGCAGTGACAGCCCCGGCCCGACCATCGAGTGCGCCTGGATCCTGCCCGATGACAACCTGGCCGGAGGCGGGGAGACGAGCCAGTACTCCTACGCCCAGGGCAAGGACATCGGGCCTTACGTGCCCGTCAGCTACACGAACTTCACCCAGGTCAACGGGGGTGCCGGCTACACCGGGACGGGGCCCAACGCCCCGACTTACCTAGGCCACGCCGACGTCACCGTCCCCTTCGCCGACGGCAGCTCGCAGTTCGTGTACGGCCTGGACGACAACCCCTCCTCCTACCCGACCACGGTCAACTGCGACGCAGCCACCACGGCCGGTGCCGAGCCCACGTGGACCACAGCCAGTGGTGGGCCGGGGACGCAGTCCAGCCCAGTGTGGACGGGCATCCAGGTCAACCCGAACGCGTTCGACAGCCCGACCAACAACTACAACACCTCGGGCACTGCCCCGCGGCGCCTGGAGGTGTGGGCCGCGGTGGACAACGCCGCCGCGGTCAGCTTCAACGTCTTCTACCCCAACGGCAAGGAGGACACGGCTCTCGGTGGCATCCAGGTCGGGGGGAGCACCCAAGCTTGCTCGACCTACAACACGAACCACAGCAACATATTGTCGAACATGTTCACTGAGGCAGGGCCGGTATCAGGCAGCCCGGTGACCCAGGGCACCAACCAACTGAGCGCCAACGCCATAACCAACAACGCCGGCACCGGGATCCTGGACAGGTGCAACGACAACGAAAAGAGCCTGTGGTTCCAGGCCTTCACCGTCTCCAAGGACGACCCCAACGGGAAGTACACGGTCGAGGTCCAGGCCATCAACACCAACGGCACGTCGCTGGCCTGGCTGAGCTTCCAGGTCCTGCCCTTGTTCTTCTTGGGCGTGGACTTCACCTCCGTGACGCTGACCCAAGAGCAGGGCACCAGCCCGCCCGTCTACTGGGCCAGCGGTGACTCCATCTGGGACCCGAGCAACCAGACCAGCACCCAGGAGCCGACGGTCACCAACGGGGGCAACTCCGGTATGGAAGTGGGCGTCGAGTTCACCCCGCTGGTGTACAACCCACCGAGCGGCAGCCCTTACTACATCACCAACTTCGATGCCAACTTGGGCTACAACGCCAACCTGGTGCTGCCGAAGGACATCCAGATGACGGCCAACACGGTGGGTTACATATCCAACAACGGCAGCTCGCCGGCAACCGGCCCGCAGCTGGTCTGCCCCAACGACACCCCCAAGCTCGACCTGTCCGCCGAGCCGACCGTCTCTGACGCGCCCGGCCTGTACACCGGCAGCGTCTCCATTTCGGGTACCTCCGACGTGGTGATGGGTTCGGGGGAAGGCGGGTGCCTTACGGACAACGGGGCCCCCTACATCCTGGGCAGCTTTGGTAGCGGGGTGCCCAAGAGCCTGACCGACGGTGACGTCGGCAGCCCGACTCGCTCCTGACGACCAGCAGTTGGCCATGGCGGGGCCGGCGCCGAGTGCCCGGCTGGCTGGCCAGGGAGGGGGCGTCATGCCCCCTCCCTGGCGGTTTCATCAATTTTGACGTTGTGCCCGGTGGGCTGGCCGCCCAAGCTGAGGACGTGAGGAAGCTGGCTCGCTGGGCCGCCCGTGCCCTTGGCTTGGGGGCGGCCTTGGCGCTGGCGATGGGCGGTGCCGCCGGGGCCACCACCAGGCTGGGCCCACCCCCGCCCGCCGGGGGCATAGGGGTGTACCCGGCCGTCGTGGCCTTCAGCAGTGCCCTGCGCGGTGGCGAGTACGTCGAGACCATTGGGGTGCTGAACGGGTCTGCTCGCGGCCAGTGGTTCCACCTGCAGCTGACGGGAGCGGCAGCGGCTTGGTTGCGGGTTGCGCCCTCGACCGGCGGCAACCGGGGCGTCACCCAGCTGTGGGCCCCGGGCGGTGGCCGGGCTACCGCGGAGCTCGAGCTGCGCGTGCCCAGCGCCGCCGCCAACGGGACCTACCCGGCCGGGATCGAGGTCTTCACCCTCCCCTCCAAGGCCACGGCGAAGAGGCCGGTCACGGTGGGGCTGGGGGCCACGCTCCGGGTCAGCGTCGACGTCGTGGGGACCGAGGTCATCGCCGGGGAGCTCGTGAACGCCTACACCTACCCCAAGATCGAGGTGGGCGAGCCTCTGCGGGTCTTTGCCGTGGTCAAGAACTCCAGCAACGTCACCGTGCAGCCCCGCTTGCAGCTGGTGGTGACCAAGGGGGCACGCCACGCCCGGGTGTACAGCCTGGCCAAGACGGGGACCAACGGGGCGCTGCCGAACTGGACGGCGACCTACGAGCTGGACTGGCCGGCCAGCTCGACCCTGGGGGCCACCCTGGGTGCCTACACCGCGGAGCTGACCGTGACCTTCCCGCACGGCAAGCGCGTAGGGTCATGGCAGCTGCCGTTCCGGCTCTACCCGTACGGCTCGCTTCACCGAGGAGGCCGGCTCCTTAGCCTCAAGCTGGCCAACCACCCGCGGGCGGGCGGCCAGGCGGTGGTGGACGCGGCCGTGCTGAGCACCGGGGAAGTGCAGCAGGAGACCTATTTCATCGGCCAGCTGTACCGGGACGGCAGCTTCGTCCGGGCGCTCAAGTCGCCCGTGCCCGTGCTCTTGGCGCCCAAGGGCCAGCCGGGCGACAGCGGCACCCTGGTGGTGCCGGTGGCTGTGGCCGGCAACGGCCTGTACCGGGTCACGGGTGTGGCCAACTTCGCCGGGGCCCAAAGCCAGCCCCTGACGCTCAGCTTCCGGGTCGGCCCGGCGCCGCTGCCCTTGGCCTGGGAGGTGGCCCTGGGTGCCGGGGCGGTAGTGCTGGTCGTGCTCCTGGTGGCCCTCGCCCTGGGCTTCAGGCGCCGGCGCCGGCCACCCGCCGGCCGCTCGAACAGCCACGTCGCGCCCAGGTACACGGCTTCTCATCCCCTGACGGTGCATGTGCCGCCTCGTGCCCCAGCCGCCAGCTCCCCCGGCCGCCCCCACCCGCGGGCCCGGAGAGGCTGACCGTTGGCCCCGGAGGCGGCCCCATGGCCCAGCACCCAAGGGGGTAGGCATGGGCCCAGTCGTGCTGGCGTCCCCTAGCGGCCCGCTGGCGGCCCGCCGCGCCAACCAGGGCCTGCTGGACGCTTCCCTGCGCACCCTGTTCGACGACCTGTCCGAGGGTGTCTTGGTGCTGGACGGTGCGGGCCAACGGGTGTACTCCAACCCGGCGCTCAACGACCTGGTAGGGGGCAACGCCTGCCTGCCTTCGGGCACGCCCGAGCCGCCCGGTTACGTACCCCCGGACCAGCGCCCGAAGTACCTGGCCGCGCTCAAGGGGACGTCTTCGCTGCTGACCATGGACGGGTCGGGCACCACGTCGACCTGGATGGAGCTGTCGGGGGCCAACGGCGCCCGGGTGCGGACCAGGGTGACGATCAGCGCTTTCAGCGGTCCTCGGGGGTGGCACTTCGCGGTGTGGCTGTTCGGCGCGGGGCACCCGCCGGCCGCCCCGGCCGGCGGTCCCGGTACTGCCCCGGGGGGAGGCTTGGGGCTGGACGGCCCGTTGGGCTGGGAGCAGCTCTCGGCGGTCGAGTCCCTCACCCGGCGGGAGAAGGACGTGCTGGAGCTGTTGCTGGACGGCCGGCGGGTGTCGTCGATCGCCCGCTCGCTGTACCTGAGCCCCCAGACGGTGCGCAACCACCTGAAGGCGATCTTCCGCAAGCTGGGTGCTCATTCCCAGGTGGAACTGCTCGAGCGGTTCCGCCCGGCACCCGGCGAACGTACTGCCGGCTACCGGGAGCAGCCGGGGCGGACGGCGGCCCCCTTGCCGGCCCGGCAGGGGTGAACCAGGTTGCTCACCAGGCAGTCGGCCCGGCGACCGGTAGGGACGTTGGGGCCCGAGACGGGCCCTGGGGACGAGCGCCTGGCAGCCATCGTGGTGGAGGAGGAGGGCGACGTCCTGGCCACGCTCCTCAGTGCCCTCCCGCCAACTTGGGGCGCGCAGGCCTTTGCGGCACTGGACGAGGCCGAAGGGGCGCGAGTGCAGCCGGGCCGCCCCTTGGTTTTCGTCCTGGGGCCCTCGCAGGCCACCCAAGACGCCCTGGGGCGGGTGGGGGCGGTGCTCAAGGCGACCCCTGGCACGGGGGCTGTGCTCGTGGTCAGCCGGCCTTCGGCCGAGGTCATGCGGCTCGCCCTTCGCGCCGGCGTGGACGATGCCCTTGACCTGGCGGACGCAGGCCCAGATCTGGCTCAGGCGGTCGCCGAGGTTGCCTACCGGTTGGAACAGGGGCTGGCCTCAGCCGCCTCGGCTGAAGGGGCCAGCAACGGCTCGGGCGGGGCCGGGCCCCGGCACGGGTTCGTGACGAGCGTGTTCTCTCCCAAAGGAGGGGTGGGCAAGTCGGTGGTGGCCGTCAACCTGGCCGCCGCCCTCGCCCGCCAGTCCGGCCAGCCCGTCGTCATCGTCGACCTCGACCTGCAGTTCGGCGACGTGGCGGTGATGCTCCGGCTCCAGCCCTTGCACACCTTCGCCGACGCCATCTCGGCTGGCGACCGCCTGGACGAGACGCTGCTGCGCAGCTTCCTCCTGCGCCATGACCGCAGCGGTGTCCACGTGCTGGGCGCACCGACCTCGCCCTCGGCGGCCGACCAGGTGGAACCGGCCTCCATGCTGCAGATCCTCGACCTGCTCCGCCGGATGTTCAGCTATGTAGTGGTCGACACCCCGCCGCACCTGTCCGAGGTGGTGCTCCAAGCGGTGGCGGCGAGCGACCTGGTGAGCTTCCTGGTCGCCATGGACGTCCCTTCGGTCAAGAACGCACGCCTCGGGCTCCAGGCGTTCGAGCTGTTGCAGTTCCCGCTCGAACGGGTCGTGCTCCTGCTCAACCGGGCCGACTCGCGCGTCCACCTGAGCGCTCACGACATAGAAAAGGCGCTCGAGATGAAAGTCGACATGGAGCTGCCCTCCGAGGCAGCCGTGCCGCAGTCGGTGAACCAGGGCTCGCCCACGTTGCTCGAGTACCCCCGTTCGCGCTTCGCCGCCCAGATGGGCCAGCTGGCCGAGCTGGTGCTTGCTCGGTCCGGCCGGCCTGGCCACTGGCCATGAGCACCGACGGGCGCTGGGACGGCGGGGCAGACCGGGGCCATGCCCCCCCGGCCGGTGCCGGGGGGGTGCCCGGGCCGCCCCCGGGGGGCCCGGCGGGTGACGTGCCTGCGGCACCGCTGCCCGCCAGGCTGCGGGCGGCCAGCCTGTACGGCCGCCTACAAGAGGAGATGGCTTCGGTCGACCCGCGCTCGGAGGTGCTCGAGGGCGTGCGCGAACGCGTGCACCGGCGGGTCATATCCGAGCTTGGGCCGGTGTTCTACAACAACCTGGTCGACCACAAGGAGCTGCGCCTGCGGGTCGAGCGGATCCTGCAAGCCGCACTGCGGGCCGAGCGGGCCCCGATGTCGGCGGCCGAGGTCGCCCAGGTCGCCCAGAGCGTGGCGGACGACGTGCTGGGCTTTGGGCCGATCGAGGGCCTGCTCCATGACCCCTCGGTGTCCGAGGTCATGGTGAACGGCCCCGAGCGGGTCTATGTCGAACGCAACGGCAGGATCGTGCCGACCAAGGTCAGTTTCTTGGACGAGGCCCACCTCCGCCACGTGATCTCCCGCATCGTCGCCGACGTAGGCCGCCATATCGACGAGTCCTCGCCCATGGTCGATGCCCGCCTGGCCGACGGGTCCCGGGTGAACGCGGTGTACCCGCCGCTGGCGGTGGGCGGGCCGTTCTTGACCATCCGCAAGTTCGCCACCGACCCCTTCAGCCTGGAGGACCTGATCGGCCTGGGGACCCTGAGCCCGCCGGTAGCCGAGTTCCTGCGGGCGTGCGTGGCCGGCCGTGCCAACATCTTGGTCTCAGGGGGAGCCAGCACGGGCAAGACGACGCTATTGAACGTGCTTTCTTCCTTCATCCCTGCCGATGAGCGGATAATCACCATAGAAGACGCCAAGGAGCTCCAGCTGCGCCAGCGCCATGTGGTCTCGCTGGAGTCGCGGCCCCCCAACACCGAGGGCAGGGGGGAAGTCACCATCCGGGACCTGCTGCGCAATGCGCTGCGTATGCGCCCAGACCGGATAATCATCGGCGAGTGCCGCGCCGGGGAGGCCCTCGACATGCTCCAAGCGATGAACACGGGCCACGAGGGCTCGCTGACGACGGTCCATGCCAACGGCCCGCGCGACGCCTTGGCCCGGGTCGAGACCATGACGTTGATGGCCGGCTTCGACCTCCCGGTCCGGGCCGTGCGAGAGCAGGTCTCCTCCGCCTTGGACCTGGTGGTGCACCTCAGCCGCTTCCGGGACGGCACCCGCCGGGTGACCCAGGTCACCGAGGTGGGGCATATGGAAGGCGACGTGGTGCTCCTCCAGGACATCTTCACGTTCAACTACCGTGCCGGGGCAGAAGGTGCCGGGGGTGCCGGCCAGGTCCAAGCCACAGGCATACGGCCGCAGTTGACTGAGCGGCTGGCCGACCGGGGGGTCCAGGTGAACGCGGCCATATTCCAGCCTGGGCCGCATTGGGCGCGAGCCGAAGGACGCTCGTACTCGAGCGGGGCGGGATGGCTGCGGTGAGCCTGGCCTCGGTGGACCTGTGGGGTAGGTTCCTGGAGCACCTGCAGCACTTGCGCAGCCCGCTCGGCGCTGGCCTCCTGGCGGCGGCAGCCGGGTTGCTCCTGGCCATGTGGTTGGCCCGCCACCGCCGGGGCCTCGTCCCTGCCCACCGGCTGGCCTCTGCCCCGGGCCGGGGCCCTTCCCGGTTCCGCTCCCTGGGTGGCCCGCTCCCGAAGTTGCCCCACGAGGGAGGCCACCGGCCGGCTGGCCGCCTGCTGGGCTGGTGGGGAGGCCGGCACCGCTCCGACCTGGTCTCGGTGCTGGCCCCCTACCGCTTGGTGCCAGGCGGTCCTCGCGCCCTGCTGCCCGGCCTCAGGGGGGAGCTCATAACCCTTTCCTGGCTGAGGAAGCTTTCGTCGGCGCTGGAAGACCAAGCTGGCCGGGCTGGCTTCGGCCAGCGGGTCGCGGCGCGCTTGGAAAGAGCCGGGGTGCGGGCCGGGGTGGGCGAGGCCCTGTCCATCTGGCTGCTGGGCGGCCTGGTGCTGGTCGGCCTCGGCTTCGTCCTGGCCGGCTGGGCCGGGAGCCTGGCGCTGGTCGTGCTCGCTCTGGTGGCCCCCCCCGCCGTCCTGCAGGGGGCCGCCGACCACCGTGCCCGCCAGTTTGCCTCCCAGCTCCCAGATGTGCTGAAGCTGACGGCCAGTTCGCTACGGGCCGGCTTTTCGTTGCTCCAAGGCCTCGACGCCGTGAGCCGCCAGTTGCGGGAGCCATCGGCGACCGAGCTGCAGAGAGCCCTCGCCGAGGCCCGCCTTGGCCGCCCGGTGGAAGATGCCTTGGAGGCAGCCGCGGGCCGGGTGCGCAACCAGGACTTCTCCGAGAGCGTTGCCGCGGTGCGCATCCAGCAGGAAGCCGGCGGCAACCTGGCCGCACTTTTCGACACCCTGGCCGAGACCATGGTGCAGCGGCTGCGGCTGCGCCGTGAGGTCCGGACGCTCACCGCCGAGGGCCGCCTGTCCGCCTACGTCCTGGGGGCCATGCCGCTGTTGCTCGGGCTGTTCATCTTTGCCGTCAACCGGGCCTACATGCTCGAGCTGTTGCACAGCTTTGCGGGCAAGGCCATGCTCCTGGCCGGGCTGGTCCTCCAGGTGGTCGGCTTTTACTGGATGTACCGGATCGTGAAGATCGAGACCTGAAGTGACGCTCCTGGCCTACGTCTTGCCGCTGGCCGTAGCCGCCGGGCTGGGCACCGCCCTGTGGGAGCGGCGCGCACCCCACCGGGCCGCCTTGGCCACCTTGAAGGCGGCGACCGCGGTCCCCAAAGCCCAGGCCGTGCTCAGGGGGCCTCCCCGGGCGGGGGAGGCGAACCGGGCCCGGCCGGTGGGCGAAGGTGCGGTCGTAGACCAGGTCGTGGGCCCCGTCGCCTCCGCGCTGGCCCGCCTGGCGCGGCCCGTCTGCCCTCCCAGCTACGCGGCGAGCGCCCGGCGCCGGCTGGCCCTGGCCGGCCGCAACCGCGCCGTGGACCTGGACCGCTTCCTGGCCTTGCGGCTGGTGTCCCTGGGGCTGGTGGTGCCGGCTTTCCTCCTCGTGCTGGTCGTCCACTTGCCCGGGGTGTACCGCCTGCTCGCCTTCTTCCTGGTCGCTGCCGCGCTTGGCCTGGGGCCTGAAGCGGTGCTGAACCGCCGGGTGGGCGAGCGCCAGGAAAGGATCCGCCGAGACTTGCCCGCCCTGCTCGAGCTGCTCCTGATCAGCGTCGAGGCTGGCCTCGGTTTCGACCAGGCGCTGGCCCGAGCAGCTGCCAGCGCGCCCGGCCCTCTCTCCGAGGAGTTCTCGCGCTACTTGGGTGAGGTGCGCATGGGCGCCGAACGCAAAGACGCCCTGGAGGGCATCGACCGGCGCACCGATGTCGAGGAGCTGCGGTCTTTTTTGATGGCGCTCGTCCAGGCCGAGGCCTTTGGCGTCTCCGTCGGGCCCATCCTGCGGTCCCAGGCGGACGAGTCCCGGGTCGCCCAGCGCCAGCACGTACAGGAGCAGGCACAAAAAGCCCCGGTCAAGATGCTGTTCCCCCTCGTGTTCTGCGTGCTGCCGGCGCTGTTCATAGTGGTGATCGGGCCGGCCGTCATCGAGATCTACAGGACACTGGTCCGATGAAGGCGCTGGCGTCGTCCCACCGGGGCCTTCCCCGGCGGCACCCCCGGGGGAAGGGCAGCCATGGTGCCGCGCTGGTGGAGTTCGCCTTGGTCCTGCCCGTCTTTGCCCTGATGCTGTTTGCCCTGGTCCAGTTCGGCTTGGTCTTTTCCGGCTGGGCGCAGCTGCGCAACGCCGTCCAGACGGCAGCCCGCATGGCGGCCACCGGCAACTTGAGCGGCTCAGCCTTGAGCGACCAGTGCGCGCAGGCGGGCTCTATGCCGAAGTTGGCCTGCGAGGTCGCCGTCGGGATCGGGTTGCCCATGGGCCTCGGGCCGGTCCCCACTGCCTCGGTCCCGGTGCCCGTCGACTGCGACCACGGGCTAGCCAGTTGCCCGGGAGCCTCCTGGCTGGACGGCTACTACGTCTACCAGGGTGGTGCCTGGGCCCAGGTCGTCGCCGACGGCACCCAGGGGCCGGGCCAGATCTCCGACCATCAGGTGCTGGCGGACGCCACCACCAATGGCCCATGGACCTGTGACCCCGGCTGCAAGGACTTGGAGACCAACGTGAGCGGCGTCCAACCCTTCGCGCTGGGCTACGACCCTGTAGCGGTGGCCTGCGGGCCCACCACCGACCCGGGCCAGGGCGGGTGCCAGGCCGGTAACCAGTTGACCATCTGCGCCCAACTGCCGGCCTCTCCCCTCACCGGTTTCCTGCCACCGCTGACCGTGCCCACCAGGAGCTCGTTCTACCTGGAAGAGGGCCTGAAGGCGGGGGATGGCAACGGCAACGGCGACTGGGCCCAGACCTACAACCCATGGGGTATCCCCTGTGGGTAGGGTGCGCGGGCTCGGGCAGCGGGTGCTCGGGCAGCGGGTGCTCGGGCAGCGGGTGCTCGGGCGGCTGCAGGCCAGGCAGGACGAAAGGGGTGTCGTGCTCGTCCTGTGGGTGCTGTCGTTGACGGCCCTGGTGGGGTTCCTGGCCCTCACCGTCAACCTGGGCAACTTTGCCCAGCAGAGCGAGAACGTGCAGGACGCTGCCGATGCGGCTGCGCTCTCCGGGGCGACGCTGCTGGCTCCGAGCGCCGGGACGTGGGACCAGCCGTCCGTGCTCATAGCCCCGAGCTACCAATGCGGCGTGAACCCGGCGACGGGCCAGCTGAGCGGTTGCGCCAGCTACGGGTGGCTGGACGGCTACTACGTGTTCGAGCAAGGGTGGTGGGAGCGAATAGTAGCCGGGGCCCCGCAGGCCGGGGAGGTCCAAGACGCCGTGGCCTTCGGCACCCTAACTGGGGCTTGGCACTGCTATGAGGGCTCGTGGCTCCCCTGGACGTGGTGCTACTACACCGGGCCGAGCGGGCCACAGGACGGTTCCCTCACTGGTGACTACAGCCTGCTGGAGGCGGCGAGCCAGGCGGCCAACCGGGCCGAGGCCCTGGTGGAGCAGGCCTATGGTGTGGCCACCAACTGGTCCGGGTGCCAGGAGGCCGCCAGCACCTTGCCCCCAGAGGGGTTCTCTTTCCCCGACTGGGGCCAGGACTGCTTTGCCTACGAACTGACCGGCTGCGGTGCGGTCGTCTGGGTGGGACTGGTCTCGGGCAGCGGGCCCTCGCTCGTCGAGGCCGGGGGGGCGGCCACCCTGCGGGCGACCGCGTGGGCTACGGCTACCCCTCCCCAAGGCGCCGGCGGCAAGGGCCAGGCCACCCTCTGGTCGGCTGGGCCACCCTCGCTGAGCTGCCAGTGAGCCCGCCGGCCCCTCCCATGTTGGGCCATGGCTAGCCGCCCCAGCTGGCAGAGGAAGGCCAAGCCTTCATGGAGGGTCGCCTTGGAACGGCCGGCCAGACGGGGGCCGAAGGTGTAGGCCACGTTGCTGGAGGTGGTCCAGCGGCCCCGCACGGCCACCTCCAGCAAGATCTTATAGCCGTTGGGCCGCAGTTCCACGTTGTCGAGCACGCAACGCCTCAAGCAGAACAGCCCGGAGAGGGGGTCCTCCAGGGGACGGCTGGTGCTGAGAGCCAGGTGGGCCAGCCAGCGGCCGGCCCGGGAGGCACCTCTGCGCCAGGGGCTGCTCAGGCCGGCGGGCCGTCCGGCGCGGCCATAGCGGCTCCCGACGGCGAGGTCGGCCTGACCGGCGAGCACGGGGAGGGCCAGGGCAAGCAGCACCTCAGGCGGGTGCTGGAGGTCGCCGTCCATGACGGCGACCACGTCCCCACGGGCCAGCGCCAAGCCGGCTTTGACCGCGCCCCCCAGGCCCCCGCAGCGCTGTCCGGCGGCTCTGTGGAGCAGCCTGATGTTCGCCCCCTCCCGGGCGACGAGCTCGGCTACGACCTGAGGGGTGAGGTCGTCGGAATCGTCGACGAATATGGCTTCCCACCCGGCGCCCAGCGGCTCGAGGGCGACAGCCAGGCGCTTGGCCAAAGGCCTCACGTTGGGCGCTTCGTTGCGGGTGGGGACTATGACCGACAGGGCGCAACCTCCTTGCGGTCGGCCCTGTCCCCGCTGGCAGCCGGGGGAGCCTGGCCGGCCCTCCCCGGGGACCTGAGGCCGGAGCTGTCCTAGCAACTAGGGGCCTTGGTGACGAGCAGCGAGAAGCTGAGCTGGCCGGTGCGGGGCGGGGCTGAGCTGTCCGAGACCAAAAGGACAATGGGCCCGTAGGTACTGGCGTCTGAGCACCGGGTGGGTTGTACGAGCAGCTGGCCCTTGCCGTTGGTGGTGTCAAGGTCCTGTAACTGCACGAAGTCCGGGTTGCCGCTCAACGAGTAGCTGTAAGGCGGTGAGCCTCCATTGGCCCAAAAGTCGATGACCTGCTGGCTGCCGGTACCGATGGTGTCGCTGCAGCCCACCTTTCCGGTGCTGCACCAAGTCGTTGGCGGTGGGCCAGGGGACGTCGCGTTGCCACCGGCCACGCCCACGGCGGCGCTGTCCACCAACCGGCCGGGGCCGGCCGCACTGCGGCTGAAGTACACGAGCGCCCCTGCAGCGACCACCAGTACCAGCGCCACCAACAGCGCGTACTCGATCATGGTCACGCCGCTGTCGAGCCGGGCGGCGTGCCCGGCGCGGCTTGCAAAGCGAGGCATGGTGCCGGCTCACTCCCAGCGCCCGGCCGGGCGCCCCCTAGGGGTTGTTGTTCAAGCTGTTCTGCATGACGTTGCCGACGTGGTTGAGCGTGTTGTTGACCGTGTGGCTCAAGAAGACCAGCGCCCCCACGGCCACCACTGCCACAAGGGCCAGCAAAAGGGCGTACTCCACCAAGCTGGCGCCTGTTTCGTCACGGCCGAGGGACTTGCGCCTGGCCCAGTCGAGGAACAACGCCGGCCATATCATGATCTTGTTCATCGGTGCCTTCCGTGCTCCTGGACCTGGCCGGGCTGACGGGCAGGTCCTGACAGCTCCCCGCATTTTGGGGCTGGGCAAAGTCTTCACCGTAAGTGGCCGCAGCTCCATGGGCCGATAGGCCCATTTTCTGCCATAAGAGCTGGTAATGGCTGGAAATCTGCTTTACGCTGGGCCGAGAGGCCACTAGTCAAAGATGGGCCATTCACGGTGACGCTGCGTGAGATCCTGCCCGCGGGCAAGGGGGCACAGGTTGCCCCTGGCGCCAGGGGCGGGGAGGGTGCCGCCGGCCCGCGGGTGTCGGCCCTTGCCCGGGCGCCGTGGCGGGCAGCCCGTGTTCACCCCACGCTGGTGGTGCTGGTGGGGGCGTGCGCGGCCTTATGGCGCCAGAGCATGCACACCGGCCTGTCCGGGGACGTCTTTTACCAAGTGGCCAGCGGGCAATGGATGCTCACCCACCACGCCGTCCTCAGCCACGACGTCTTTTCCTACACGGTAGCCGGGCGGCCTTGGACCAACGAGGAGTGGGGCTTCCAGGTGCTCCTGGCTTGGCTGGTGGCCCATGTCGGCGCGGTGTCCTACTGGTTGGTGCCAAGCGGGGCTTGCACCGCTGCCTTGCTGTTGGCCGTGGCCCGCTGGCGCCGGGCCGGGGCCGGCCGGCTGTGGGCTGCTGCTCTGGGCGTGCTGGCCACAGCGGGGCTGTCCACCGGCTTGGCCCCCCGGCCCCAGGACGTGAGCTACCTGTTGTTCTCCTTGCTCTTGCTCGTGCTCACGTTGGCCCGCCACCAGGCCAGGTGGCTTTGGGCCGTGCCGCCCCTGATGGCGCTTTGGGCCAACCTGCACGGGAGCTTCCTGCTCGGCTTGGCCGTACTGGTGCTGGAAGTAGCCTGGTCGTTGTTGCCGCCGCTCAGCGGGCGGGCCGCTGCCGGCCACCCGCTCAGGCCGAAGGCTGCCGGGGGGGCCCTCCTGGCCGGCCTGCTGGCCAGCTTGGCGAACCCCTACGGGCCGAAGCTGCTGGCCTACGCCCTCCACGTCTCCACCGCTGGCCAGCTGACGTCCTTGATTGCCGAGTGGCAGAGCCCGGACTTCCACTCCTACTTCTACTTGGCGGTCATCTTCGGCCCGGTGGCCCTGCTGGGGGCACTGCTCGCCTTGACGCCTACCGTGCCCCCCCTGGAGGACCTGGTCCTGGCGGCGTTGCTGCTGGTGGCCACCCTGCACGCCGTCCGCTTCACGCCCTACTACGTCCTGGCTGCCAGCGGGGCCCTGGCCCGGTGGCGGCCTTTGCGCCAGGAGCCCTTCCAGCCCACCTTCGTGGCCCTTCCCCTGGCGGCGGCCCTGGCTGCCTCCCTGCTTGTTGGCCCCCACGTCCCCGCCGGTGCCCCCCAGACCGGTGATGGCTCACTGGCCACCCCCGTAGCGGCTGTGCGTTTCCTCCGGCACCAAAGCGGGCGCGTCTTTTCCACTTACTGGTGGGACGACTACCTCGTCTACGAGCACGTCCCGGTGTTCGTCGACGGGCGGACGGACCTGTACTTCGGGGCCCCGGTGCTGCAGGAGTACGTGGACATCTCGACCCTGAGCACCAACCCCGACGCGCTGTTGCGCCGCTGGGACGTGCGCTGGGTCATGTGGGCCAAAGCGAGCGCCCTCAGCACCTACCTTGCTGCCGACCCCCAATGGGTGCTCCGGGCCAAGGCCGGGCCGGCGCTGGTCTTCGAGCGCCGCGGGCCTGGAGGCTCTTAGGGGGCGGGGCTCCTGCCCCCGCTCAGGCGATGCGTACGATCCCCAGGCGAAGCGCCTTGGCCACGGCCTGGGTCCGGCTTTGGGCCCCGAGCTTGGAGTAGATGTGGTTGAGGTGGTTCTTCACCGTCTTGGGGCTCACGTAGAGCTGGCGCGCCAGTTGGGTGGTGGAGGCCCCGTTGGCCAGAGCCTCCAGCACCTCGACCTCACGCTGGGTGAGGGAGTGGTCCGGGCCGAGCCGGTTGGCGGCCCGGGTGCTGGCCCGGAGGAACGAGCGGGTGCAGTCCGCCCGACGGCCCGGCCCGGCCCGGGCTGCCTCCCGGAGAGCGGAGAGGATCTCGGCTGTGCTGCAGTCCTTCACCAGGTAGCCGACCGCACCGGCGGCAAAGGCGGCCTTGACCGTCGCCTCGTCGGCGAACATGGTGAGCACCACCACGGCTGTCCCCGGCAGCTGGCGAGCCAGTTGGCGTGTGACCTCTATGCCGTCCTGGCCGGGCAGGGAAATGTCCATCAGCACGACGTTGGGCTGGGCCCGTGCCGCCGCCTCCAACGCCTCCTCGCCGTCGCCTACATCGGCCACGACCGACAGGCCGGCCGATTCCAAGGAACGGCGCAGGCCCTCTCTCAGCACGGTGTGGTCGTCCACCAGCATTGCCCGGACCGAGCTCAACCTTGCCACCTCCGATCGGTGCTCCCTGGGCGCCGCAGGCACAGCCTCAGCGTCGTCCCCTGGCCCGGAGGGGAGGCGATGGCCAACGACGCCCCGATGGCGTCCGCTCTTTCCCTCATGCCCAGGATGCCGAAGGCATCGCGCCGGAGCGGAGCCGTCGCCGCCATGCCCTTGCCGTCATCTGTCACTTCGAGGACGGCCTCGTCCGCGGCTCGGTGCAGCCGCACGCTGATGTGCCGGGCGCCCGAGTGCCGCTCCGCATTGGCGATCGCCTCCTGGGCGATGCGCGCTATCTCACGCTCGACCCCCACGGGCAGCTCCGCGTCGCCGTCGGCCGAGAAGCAAGTCGCGATGCCAGAACGTTGCTCCACCCGGCCCAGCAGCCCGGTCAAGGCCTGAGCCAGGCCGTTTTCGGCGTCGATGTCCACACGCAGGTCCGAAAGCTTGGTGCGGATGTCCCGGGCCGCCTTGCGCACCTCGTTGGCCAGGTCTTCCAGCTCGGCCGCCATGGCGCGGCCGGGTGGGGCCACCGGGGCCCGGGCCTCGACCACCAGGCGGTCCAAGGATATGGCCACATAGGCGAGGGACTGGCCCAGGCGGTCGTGGAGCTCCCGGGCGATCCTGCCCCGTTCCTCGTCGGCCCCCAAGGTGCGCAAGCGCCGGAACCAGCGGGCGTTGTCGACCGCCAAGGCGGCGTGGCGTGCCACTCCAGCCACGATCTCGCGGTCGTGGTCCCCGAAGGGGGTTGCCTGCCTGGCGCGCTCCACCGCCATGAGCCCGATCAGGCTGTTGCGCGCCCACAGAGGAGCGTAGAGGCCGGTCACGGCTTCGATCGCCACTCCCTCGCCGGGCAAGAGCGACGAGCGGCAGACCGGGCCGAGGGAGCGGGTGGCTTCGTCCAAGGCCGGGGGCAGCTCGGCGCCGGTGAGGACCTGGGGGAGGCTGACGCCCTCGGCCAAGGTGACCTGCCAGCAGTCCTGGCCTTCCCCAGCGGTCGGGTCGGACAGCAACAGCACGGCCACGTCCGGGCTCAGCAGGTCACGGAGGCGCGAGACCGTGCTGGCGACGGCGGCCCGCAAAGTGAGCGCCCCCGGCAGGGACGCCGCCTTCATGTGCAGCTCCAGCAACAGGTGGTTCACCTCGCCCAGGTCCCGGAGCCGGTCCAGTTCCTCGCTGCGAGAACTGCGCCCGGCTCGCACCAGCCAATCGCTGTAGGAGCCGAGGATGGCCACCGCTCCCAGCACGACGAGCCTCTCTATGGCTCCGCGAGCTTGGGGCCGGCCGAGCACGCCCGTGCCTGCCGAAGCGGTGATGGCCACGATCCCGGCAATTGCCATGCTGACCAGCACCGGGGGCGGCAGGCGAAGGCCGGCCACGAAGCAGGACGCACCCAGGCTGATCATGAACGGCGACGCCAGCCACCCGGTGAAGCCCACGGCGGCGGTGCACAGCGCCAGCTCGCCGAGCGCCCCGACCAGCGCCGAGCGCCCGCCGGGACCCGAGAGCGGCTCCCACCCGTCGGCTCGCCCCGGCCAGACGGTACGGGCCACGGCGTAGACCGCCAGCACCGTGGCCACCACTACCCCTGCCCGGGTGGCCGTGCCGAGAGCCATCGTCAACAGCGATAGGCAGAGCGCTGCCCAGCGGACGGCCGTGACCAGCTGGGTCAGGCCCCACTCGTTCAGGCCAGCCGCGCCTGGCTGGTGGCTTGCGCCGCCCGCAGGTGGAGCTCTCATTTGGCCTCCCGCCCACTTCACAGGCCGACGGCCAGCCGGTCGCCCTCAATTGCTGGCGCCCGGGCGGCCGCCGTTGCCTTCGCTGGCCAACCGCTGCGGTAGGCGAGGGCCACGGCCGCCAACTGGGAGCTCACGTGGAGCTTGAGGAGGATGGAGCGGATCTGGCTGCGGACCGTGGGAAGAGAGACGTAAGACTCCTTTGAGATCTCCAGTGCGCTGGTGCCTCTCATGAGTGCCAGCAAGACCTGCTGCTCCCGGGGGGTCAGCTGGGCGAACGGGTCCTCCTTGTGCATGGTGCCACCTCTCAGAACTGCGGGCTCGGCCTGAGTGCCGGCTGCCCCCCAGGGAAAGAAAACCCTGGCCCCAAGGGAGAGGTCGCACTCTGCCGTCTCGTTGGCCTTGTTTGGGCCGCCCAGCAACAGCCTGTTCCTGGCTAAAGCACCCACCCAAAACTGCACCTGCTCACGGTCGGTGGTGCTTTTGTCACAGTGGAGCCTGGTCGGTTACCGGTACTAACCTGCCTTCTTGTTGTGCTGACCGTTGGGTAACCTAACAGAGGTCACCGAGAGTGGCCATGGGCTCTTTGGCCTACGGTGGCCCCTTTTGGGTCGTGGGCTTACTGCCTTGGTAGCAAGGAGCCTTTCCCGGCCCCTGTCCCCACAGCCTTCCCTGGGCGTTCCCTCGGGGTTATCTTGGCCCACCTGGCAAACGGGCAACATGGGGTGGCTACCCCTTTTTTAGGCCCTGGCCGGCCAGCGCAAGGCACGGGCCGGCGTGGCCCAAGTCACGCCCCCGGCTGGCAAAGGCCACTTCTGCCAAGACGGTCCTCCATGCGGGCTGGCCCACAGTGGCAAGGGGTACCACCCAGTCTTGGCCAGTCAGCTCCCCGAGCCTGCCACCCCTAGGCGGGCCAGGCAAGAGGCGAGCGGGTTGGTCCCGGTTCGCGTAGGAATGGGTGCCCTCAAAACCTCGAAGCGTGGCCGGCCCTGCGCTCCAGGAGGGCCGCGCCGGGAAGAGCGGTGAGGGCCCCGGCAGGCGCCGGCACTGGCTACCGCCCCTGGCCGCCCCCAGGCCCCTCTGCCGGTGCCAGTGAGGCCTGCTGCCGGCGGGCCGCTAGCCTGGGGCGGGTGAGGCGCCGGCCCGACGAGATAGCCAAGATGCGCAAGGCTGGCCGCGTCGTGGCCGAGATGCTCGAGCTGACCGCGCAGGCGGCCCGCCCCGGGGTCACCACCGCCGAGCTGGACCGGGTGGCGCGCCAGGTCCTCGAGCGCCGGGGAGCGCGGTCCAACTTCCTCGGCTATCCGGGCGGCCCGGGGGTAGCCCCTTTCCCGGCTGTCATCTGTACTTCTCCCAACAACGTCGTCGTCCACGGCATCCCCGGCCCCTACGTGCTGGAGGAGGGGGACATCATCTCGTTGGACTGCGGTGCCATCGTCGATGGCTACCACGGGGACGCGGCCGTCACCGTGGCTGTCGGCCAGGCCAGTGCCCTGGCGGAGAAGCTGGTCCGGGTCACCAAGGAGAGCCTGCAGGCGGGCATAGGGCAGCTGGTCGAGGGCAACCGGCTGCACGAGGTTGGCCTGGCTGTCCAAACGGTGGCCGAGGGGGCTGGCTTATCCGTGGTCAGAGGGTACGTGGGGCACGCCATCGGCACCCGGATGCACGAAGACCCCCAGGTCCCCAACTACTGGCCCGGCTCGCCCGGCCCCAAGCTGCGCACCGGCATGGTGTTCGCGGTCGAGCCCATGGTCAACGCCGGGGCGCCAGGCACCGTCGTGCTCGACGACGGCTGGACGGTCGTGACCGCCGATGGGAGCCTGTCTGCCCACTTCGAGCACACCATTGCCGTCACCGACGACGGGCCCGAGGTCCTCACCCAGCTGGGCTGAGCGCCGCGTGGACGGTCGCCGGTAGTGTGGTATGGTGTTGTGCCGTCCCTGAGGGGCTTGCGCGCGGGTGCAGCTGTGCGCTCAGCGGTGGCCAGCTCGGGGGGCGACCCTAGTAGCCGAGGTAATAAAGGCCGTGAAAGTCCGTCCCAGCGTCAAACCTATCTGCGAGAACTGCAAGGTGATCCGCCGTCACGGGCGGGTGCTGGTCATCTGCTCCAACCCGCGCCACAAGCAGCGGCAGGGCTAGGCAACGGCTATGGCCCGTATCGCTGGAGTGGACATCCCGCGGGAAAAGCGGCTGGAGGTCGCCCTCACCTACATCTACGGGATTGGTAGGACCACCTCCAGCCAGGTGTGCGCGGCCACGGGGGTCAACCCGGACACCCGGGTGCGCGACCTGACCGACGAGGAGGTGGCCAAGCTCCGCAGTTGGGTCGACGCCAACTTGAAGGTGGAAGGCGACCTGCGGCGGGACGTCAGCCAGGACATCAAGCGCAAGATCGAGATCGGCTCCTACCAGGGGTTACGTCATCGCCGGGGCCTACCTGTACGGGGGCAGCGGACCCACACCAACGCCCGGACCCGCAAAGGGCCCAAGAAGACGGTCGCGGGCAAGAAGAAGCTGAGGAAGCACTAGAAGATGCCCAAGCCCAAGCCTGGTGGCCGCCGCCCGCGCCGGCGCGAACGCAAGAACGTCGCTTACGGGGTAGCCCACATCAAAAGCTCGTTCAACAACACGATCGTCTCCATCACCGACCTGGACGGCAACGTCTTGGCCTGGGCCTCGGCCGGCAACGTCGGCTTCAAAGGGTCCCGCAAGTCGACGCCCTTTGCTGCCCAGATGGCGGCGGAGGCCTGTGCCCGGCGGGCCCAGGAGCATGGCGTCCGCAAGGTCGACGTGCTGGTCAAGGGCCCTGGCTCGGGCCGTGAGACGGCGGTGCGCTCCATCATGAGCACGGGGATCGAAGTGGCCGGCATCAAGGACGTGACGCCCATCCCCCACAACGGCTGCCGGCCCAAGAAGCGGCGGAGGGTCTGATGGCGCGCTACATAGGCCCGGTGTGCCGGCTCTGCCGGCGGGAGAAGATGAAGCTGTTCTTGAAGGGGCCCAAGTGCGACTCGTTGAAGTGCCCGATCGAGCGCCGGCCGTACCCGCCCGGCCTGCACGGCCGGGACCGGACGCGCCAGGGCTCTGAGTACCTCGCCCAGCTGCGGGAGAAGCAAAAGGCGCGCCGCATCTACGGGGTCCTGGAGAAGCAGTTCCGTACCTATTACGAGGAGGCCAACCGCCAGCAGGGCATAACCGGCGAGAACCTCCTGCGTATGCTGGAGCTGCGTTTGGACAACGTCGTGTTCCGTGCCTGCTGGGGCGCCAGCCGCGCCCAGGCCCGCCAGCTCGTCCGCCATGGCCATGTCCTGGTCAACGGCCGGCGGGTGACCATCCCGTCGTACCGCCTGCGGCGCGCCGACGTGGTCTCGCTCGCGCCCAAGGCTCGCAACTACATAGTCGTACGCCACAACATGGACACGCTGGGCCGCCAGGTCCCGGCCTGGCTCGAGGTGGGCGAGGAGGGCTTCGAGGTCAGCGTACGCGACCTGCCTCTGCGGGAGCACATCGACGTACCGGTACGCGAATCGCTCATCGTCGAGCTGTACTCGAAGTGACCGGAGGAGGCCCCGCATGCTCATAATCCAACGCCCGACGGTCGAGCCCCTGGGCGAAGAAGAAGGCAACCGGCAGCGTTTTGCCATCGGGCCGCTCGAGCCTGGGTTCGGCCACACCCTAGGCGTCTCCCTGCGCCGCACCCTTTTGTCGTCCGTCCCCGGTGCTGCGGTCACCCAGGTCCGTTTCGACGACGCCCTCCACGAGTTCACCACTCTCCCCGGGGTCAAAGAGGATGTCACCGACATCCTGCTCAACTTCAAGGACATCGTCCTGCGGGTAGAGAGCGACGAGCCGGTCACGCTGCGGCTGGACGCCCGCGGGCCGGGCACCGTCACGGCCGGGGACATACAGACCACGGCGGACGTGGAAGTGCTGAACCCCGAGCTGCCGCTGGCGACTCTCAATGCCAAAGGCCGCCTCGCCTGCGACATCACTGTGGAGCGGGGCCGAGGCTACGTCCCCGCGGAGCGCAACAAGCGGTCCTCCACCATAGGGGTGATCCCGGTCGACTCCATCTTCTCGCCCATCCGCTTGGTGTCCTTTTCGGTGGAGCCGGCCCGGGTGGAACAGTCGACCGACTACGACCGCCTCGTCATCGACATCACGACCGATGGCTCGATAACCCCAAAGGAGGCCCTGGCCTCTGCCGGCAGCACCCTGCGTTCGTTGTTCGGCTTGGTAGCGGACATGAGCGAGGCACCCCAGGGGTTGGTGCTGGGCGAGCTGGCCGGGGCCAGCAGCGGCTCCCCCGACCTGGACTTGCCCATCGAGGAGCTCGACCTGTCCGAGCGGCCTCGCAACTGCCTGAAGAGGGCGCAGATCAATACCGTGGGCGAGCTCGTGTCCAAGACCGAGGACGACCTGCTGGCCATCACCAACTTCGGGCAGAAGTCCCTGGACGAGGTGGTCCAGAAGCTGGACGAGCGGGGCCTGTCGCTCCGCACCAAGCAGGGGTAGGCGGAGATGCCCGGTACTCCTGGGAGGCCCAAGAAGGGCCGTCGTTTCGGTGGCGACGCCGCCCACCAAAAGGCGATGCTGGGCAACCTGGTCGCCTCCTTGATCGCCGGCGAGGGGCTGGTCACGACCGAAGCCAAGGCCAAGGCCCTGCGGCCTGTGTTCGAAAAGTGCGTCACCAAGGCGAAAAAGGGCGGCGTCGACCGTCACCGGCAGGTGGTCGCCTTCATCCGGGACAAGGACATGGCCCACAAGCTGTTCGCCGAGGTCGCCCCCCGCTACGCGGACCGCAACGGGGGCTACACCCGGATCTTGAAGCTCGGCCCTCGCCACGGTGACAACGCGCCCATGGCCCGTATCGAGCTCGTCTGACCCGCGCCCCTCGGAGGTGCCCGGGCCGCCCGCGCCGGGCCTGCGCCGGGCCCGGGCGGTGGTTGCCTACTTGGGGACGCCTTTCCATGGCTTCGCCCCCCAGCCAGGTGTGCCCACCGTGGGGGGGTCGTTGGCAGCGGCCCTGCAGCGGGCCCTCAGCCACCCGGTCGAGGTTGTCTGCGCCGGCCGGACTGATGCAGGCGTGCACGCCTGGGGCCAGGTGGTGAGCTTCGACGCCCGGCCGGACGCCGACCTGGCCCGGCTCCAACGGAGCCTCAACAAGATGCTCGCCCCGACGATCTCGCTGCGCGAGGTGGCCTGGGCGCCGGAGGGCTTCGACGCCCGGAGGTGGGCCATTTCCCGCACCTACCGTTACGAGCTGCTGTGCACCAGCGTCCCCGACCCCCTGAGCGCGCCCACCGTGTGGCACGTAGGCCAGCCCCTCGACCTGCGGGGCATGCAGCAGGCGTGCGACCCTTTCTTGGGCGAGCACGACTTCAGCTCGTTCTGCCACCGGGCGCCGGGCCGGCCGATGGCCCGCCGGGTGCTGCGGGCCGAGTGGTCGGACCTGGGCGGCGGGCGGCTACGCTTTGAGGTCGAGGCGACCTCGTTCTGCCACCAGATGGTCCGCTCCTTGGTGGGGACGATGGTGGAGGTGGGCCGGGGCCGCAGGAGAGCGGGCGACATGCTGGGCGTGCTGGAGGCCCGCAACCGGGCTGCTGCCGGCCCGGTGGCGCCCCCGCACGGCTTGTGCCTGTGGGAGGTCAGGTACCCAGCTGAGCCCGGGGCCGCCCCTGGGGGCGAGGGCCCGGCGGGCACCCACTGAGCCTTCGCTTACTTTTACTGGGTCACCGCCGCCGCGGGCAGCCGGAACGGCCCCGTTTGCCTGAGCAGCGCAGCCAATAGCCCCCCCGCCAGCATCACCCAAGCCTTGCCCAGGAGCTGGCCGGGCAGGGCCACCGAGAGGGGTATGCCAGCCAGCGTCAGGAACAGGGTGGAGTCGACGACGTCGCCTACCAGCCCGGACGCTACGACGGCAAGGGGGAAGGCCCGGGCCTGCAGCGGGGTGAAGACGAGGAAGTCGCAGCTCTCCGAGACGAGGAACGTCACCCCGGAGGCCACGGCCAGTACCGGGGTGGAGATCCACCAAGAGATGGCCGCCCCGGCGGCGATCGCCGCCACCCCGGCACGGGTGCCGGCCAGGCGCTGGACGACGTCGCGGGCCACGAAGGTGAGGGCGGCCATGTACACCCCCGAAGGAGCGTGCAGGCCGAAGCCCACGGGCAGGTAGCGGCTGGCGCCTATGGCCTCCCCCAGGTGCGAGATCATCCAGTTGGCGCCGGCGATCGAGCCCACGTAGACGGCCAGGGCCGCGGCCGCCACCGTGGCCCGGGCCCGGCCCAGGTGCAGCCCCGGGCCTCTCAGGAGTCGAGGCGCGCGCACGCTTCAGCCTGGGCCAGCAACGACAGGCAGCGCGCCTCTTCGTCTGGCCCCAAGTCGGGGGCAAGCCGCAGGGCCAGGGGTTTTATGGCGATGCCACCTCGGGGGTTGAAATCGCCGAACACCCTCAGGTACCTGGGGGCGAGCCGGGCGGCCAGGTGGTCGGCGACGTCGTTCACGCAGGCCTCGTGGAAGGTCCCGTGGCCCCGGTAGCGCATCAGGTACAGCTTCAGGCTCTTGGTCTCGACGCACAGCCGGTCGGGCACGTAGTCGACCCGGAGGCGGCCGTAGTCCGGCTGGCCAGTCACGGGGCAGAGGCTGGTGAACTCGCTGCACAGCAGGGAAACCACCCAGGCTTGGCCCGGGCGGGGGTTGTCGAAGACATCGAGCACCGAAGGGTCAGGGTGGTCGTAGCGGTACTCGGTACGCCCGCCCAGGGCCCGGAGAGGGGCGTCGGCCATGGGCCGATGGTACCCAGCCCGCAACCGCCCGGCTACCGCCGGGCGCCAGGCCAAGGCCGGCCACAGGGCAGGTGTTGGGCACGTCGAAGCCTGGCCGTTCGGCCGATTAGAACCCGGTCGCCTCGGTTGTGTAGAAAGTAGTGGTAGTGAGCGCCCTGAGCACGCCTGCACCCCCCCCGGGCCATACCCGGCCCCTCAACCCCGCCGACTACCGCCCCGCGCTGGTCAACGTCGGGGTCATCGTCTGGCTGGCGTCGGAGCTCATGTTCTTCAGCGGGTTGTTCGCCACCTACCTGACCCTCCGGGCCGCCACCGTGAACTGGCCACCGTTCGGCGACAAGGTGGACCCCAAGACCGTGGGTGTGGCCACCGTCGTGCTGGTGCTCTCGTCGGGGACCATGCAGCTGGCCATGCGGGCCAGCCATCAGGGCAACCTAGCCGGCTTCAGGGCCTGGTTGGCCTTCACCTGGGCGCTGGGCGCCATCTTCGAGGGCATGCAGGTGGTGGACTACCTGACCCGCAACTTCAGCCTCCAGCAGAGCGCCTACAGCGGGGCCTTCTACGTGCTCACCGGCATCCACTGGCTGCACGTGCTGGGGGGCCTGGGCGGGATGGTCTTCATGTTCTTCCGGTCCTTCAACCCCCGCACCCATTTCGGAGGGGCCCGCAGCGCCCCCGCCGTCGACATGCTGACCTACTACTGGCACTTCGTGGACGTGGTATGGATCGCCCTTTACGCGATGATCTTCCTGCTGCAATGAAGCCAGGGCAGTGGTCGAGCTGGTTGAGCCGTGCCCGGCTTTCACCCGAGCGGCGGCGGTTGCTGGCCGGGCCCACCGCAGTGGTGGGCTTGTCGGTGGTCGCCTTCTCGGTCCTGCTGTGGGCCTCGGGTGCCCCCGCCCAGACCCAGGCGGCCAGCGCTCCCCCGGCGGTGGACATCGCGGTGGGCGAGGCGCTCTACAACGCCCACTGCGAGAGCTGCCATGGCGCCGGCGGGGTGGGGGGCGTCGCCCCTCAGTTGGTCCAGGTGGGTGCCGCGGCGGCCGACTTCTACCTCTCGACTGGGCGGATGCCGCTCGACTCGGTCCACGACCAGCCCACCCCGCACACCCCCTACTTCAGCAAGGCTCAGATCGCCGACATCGTCGCCTACATCAACGCCCTGGGTGTGGAGCACGGGACGCCCGGGCCGGGCATCCCCTCGGTGACCCCCGCCTGCGCCGAGGCCACGGCCGGCTGCCCGACCCTGTCCCAGGGCCAGCAGCTGTACCTGATGAACTGTGCCCAGTGCCACGATGCCTCCGGCAGCGGCGGTGAGCTCAGCCACGGCTATGTGGTCCCCAGCCTGCGCTCGGCCACGCCCACCCAGGTTGCCGAAGCGGCTCGGGTCGGCCCTCGGCCCATGCCGAGCTTCGGGCCGGGCCAGCTGTCCAACGAACAGCTCTCCGCCATTGCCGACTACGTGCACTACCTGAGCACCACCCCCGACCCCGGAGGCCTGGGCATAGCCCACTTCGGGCCGGTGCCCGAGGGCTTCGTAGGCGTCATCTTCGGCTTGGGGGTGCTGCTCGTCGCCGCCCGCCTGATAGGGAACCGAGGGTGAGCGAGGAGCTGCCCTTCCCGAGGGTGGTCACCGGCACCCACGGGCCCGAAGAGGGCGCCGGGGCGGGCACCCCCTGGCCCGGGGACGTGCCCCCCGAGCAGGACGACACCTGGTACCCGCTGCGGGACGACCCCTGGCGGGCCCGGCGGGTGGAGCTGTTCATCGCCTTGTTGTGGGGGGTCACGGCCGCCTGCGGTACCGGGCTCATGGCCGTGTACTGGATGGGGGGCCAGGCCCAGCTCGAGGGGGCGCTCCTGTTCTGCGGTTTCAGCGCCCTGGGGGCCGGCCTGGTCATCTGGGCCCGCCGGCTGGTCCCCGGCCAGGAGGTGGTCGGCAGCCGCGGGGAGCACACCTCTGCCCCCGAGGACCGTTCGGGCGTGGTGGGCTCATTGTCCCGGGGCACCGACGCCATGCTGTCCCGGCGGGGCTTCTTGGTCAAAAGGGTGCTGGTCCCCGTGGGTGGCGTGTTCGGCATTGCCGCCCTGTGGCCCCTGGCCTCGCTGGGCAGCCGGCCCGACCGGGCACTTTTCCACACCAAGTGGTACCCCGGTGCCCGCCTGGTCACCGAAGACGGCCGGGCCGTGCACGTCGACGACATCGTGGTGGGCGGCGAGCTCACGGTCTTCCCCGAGGGCTTCATCGAGGACCCGATGTCAGCGGCCGTCGTCATCAACATCGGCCGGGACAAGCTCCAGGCGCACACGGTCAATGGCTACAACCAGGCGGGCTTCGAGGTGGTCTCGGGGGGCAACGGCATCGTGGCGTTCTCCAAGATCTGCACCCACGCCGGCTGCCCGGTCAGCCTCTTCAACGTTCTCGCCATGCAGCTGATCTGCCCCTGCCACCAGTCGACCTTCGACATCCTCCAAGACTGTGCCCCCGTGTTCGGGCCGGCCAGCCGGCCCTTGCCCCAACTGCCCCTCGGGGTGAGGCCGGACGGTTACCTCATCGCCACCCGGGACTTCGTCGAGCCGGTCGGCCCTGGCTTTTGGGACCGGGGGTCCGAGCCGTGAGCACGCTGGCGGAGAGGGCGGCCGCCCGCAAGCGGGCCGAGCGCAGCCAGAGCGCGCTCGACTGGCTCGACGACCGGCTCGGGTCGTCCAAGTGGCTGCGTTCGGCCATGGACAAGATCTTCCCCGACCACTGGTCGTTCATGGTCGGCGAGATCGCCATGTACAGCTTCGTGATCCTGGTCGCCACCGGGATCTACCTCACCTTTTTCTACAACGCCTCGGGTGCCGAAGTCGTCTACCACGGGCCTTACCGGCCCCTGGACGGCCAGAAGATGACCATTGCCTATGAATCGGTCATCAACCTCTCCTTCAGCGTGCGGGCCGGGCTCATCATGCGCCAGGCGCACCACTGGGCCGCGCTCATCTTCATCGCTGCCATCGTGTTCCACATGGGCCGGATTTTCTTCACCGGGGCCTTCCGCCGGCCTCGCGAGGTCAACTGGGTGATCGGTACCACCCTGTTGCTGACCGCCATGTTGGAGGGCTTCTCCGGCTACTCGCTGCCCGACGACCTCCTCTCCGGCGGAGGCTTGCGCATCTTGTACTCGATCGTCCAGTCCGTCCCGATCGTGGGGACCTGGCTGGCTGCCGACCTCTGGGGCGGCAACACCTTCCCTGGCAACGGGGATTTCTTCCCCCGGCTGTTCGTCCTGCACGAGTTCGTCCTGCCGCTCACCCTGGCCGGTCTGCTCGGTGCCCACTTGGCCGTGCTGTGGCGCCAGAAGCACACCGACTTCCCCGGGCCGGGCAAGACCGAGCACAACATAGTGGGCAGCCGCTTGTGGCCCCAGTACTTCGTCAAGACCAACGCCCTTTTGCTGTTCGTCGCCGGGGTGGTCTTCGGCCTCGGCGGGCTGGTGCAGATCAACCCCGTCTGGGTCTACGGGCCCTACGAGGCGGCCCGGGCCAGCTCGGGCACCCAGCCGGACTGGTACATCGGCTGGCTGGACGGTGCCCTGCGGCTGTGGCCGCACTGGGAGTTCCGCAGCTTCGGCCACGAGATCCCCAACCCCTTCTTCCCCGGCATCTTGATCCCGGGCATCTTGTTCGCGGTCATCTATGCCTGGCCCTGGCTCGACAAGCGGATCTACCGTGATTACGGGGAGCACAACCTGCTCGACCGGCCGCGGGACAAGCCGCTGCGCACAGCGCTGGGGGTGGCGGCATTGGCCTTCTTCGTGGACCTCACCCTGGCCAGCGCCACCGACCTGATCGGCAACGCCTTGGGGGTCCCCTTCGAGACGCTGATCGAGCTGATGCAGTACGGGACGTTCGTGGCCCCCATCGTGGCCGGGGTGGTCGCCTTCCGGGTGTGCGTGCGCCTGCAGCGGGGCCAGGTGCACCCCATCCAGCGGCCAGTGGGCGGCATCATGGTGCGCGATGCCCGGGGTGGCTACCACACCGTCGGGGCGGCCCACGACGGCCATGAGGCCAGCGCTGAGGAGCACGGGCTCGAGCCGGCGGGCGCGGGGCCACCCGCCGGCGCCTCCGAGGCGCACTAGCAGCCACGGCCCCCCAAGCGCGCCGGCGGCCACGGGCCCCAAGCGCACTAGCGGCCACCGCCCCCGAGGTAGCGTGGCGGCGTGCCTCGCGTCCTTTCCATAGTGCTGGCCGGCGGGGAAGGCAAGCGCCTCCTGCCCCTCACCTTGGACCGGGCCAAGCCGGCGGTGCCCTTCGGCGGCCACTACCGCCTGATCGACTTCGCCCTGTCCAACTTGGCCAACGCCGACCTGCTCAAGATCGTCGTCCTGACCCAGTACAAGAGCCACAGCCTGGACCTCCACATCACCCGCACCTGGCGCCTGTCCACCCTCCTCGGCAGCTACGTGACCCCGGTACCGGCTCAGATGCGCCGGGGGCCGTGGTGGTTCTCGGGCAGCGCCGACGCCATCTACCAGAACCTCAACATCATCGGCGATGAAAAGCCCGATTACATATTGGTGTTCGGTGCTGACCACATCTACCGCATGGACCCCCGCCAGATGCTGGCCCAGCACATCGACACCGGGGCTTCGGCCACGGTGGCGGCCGTAGCCCTGCCGGTGGCCGAGGCGCGCGGCTTCGGGGTGGTCGAGCCTGCCCCCAACAGCACCAAGGTGGAACGTTTCTTGGAAAAACCCTCCGACCCCCAAGCGGTTGCCGCCGGGCGGGACCGCCTGTACGTGTCCATGGGCAATTACATCTTCAACGCCAGCGCCCTGGTGGACGTGCTGCGCCAGGACGCCCAAGAGCCAGGCAGCCGCCACGACATGGGCGGGGACATCATCCCCCGGTTCGTCGAGGCGGGGGAGGCGCACCTGTACGATTTCGCCACCAACGACGTCCCCGGTTGCACCGAGCACGAACGAGGCTACTGGCGTGACGTGGGCACCCTGGACAGCTATTACGACGCCAGCATGGACCTGGTGGCTGTGCAGCCCGCGTTCAACCTCTACAACGCTGACTGGCCCATCCTCACCAGCCCTCCTGTGCTGCCTCCGGCCAAGTTCGTCTTCGAGGAGCCCCACCGTGCCGGCCAGGCTTTCAACTCGATAGTCTCCGGCGGCGCCATCATCTCGGGCGGCACCGTCCGCCACTCGGTCATATCGCCCGGTGTGGTGGTGGAGGAGGGCGCCCTGGTCGAGGACTCGGTGGTCATGGACTACGTGCGCATAGGCCCGGGAGCGGTGGTGAAGCGGGCCATCATCGACAAGAACGTGGTGGTCGAGCCGGGCGTGCGCCTGGGGGCCGAGCCCGAGGTCGACGCCAGCCACTACACGGTCTCCGCCCGCGGCGTGGTCGTGGTGGGCAAGGGGGAGAAGGTGGTTGCTTGACCCGCGTCGCCCTGCTGAGCCGGGAGTACCCGCCGGAGATCTACGGCGGCGCCGGGGTGCATGTCGAGCACCTGGCGCGCGAGCTGGCCCGGTTGGTGGACGTGAGGGTCCACTGCTTCGGTGCCCCTCGCCAGGACCCCCTGGTGGCTGGCACGTACGAGCCCTGGGACGCGTTGCCCAACGATGGCAAGGGCATGGCCCTGCGGTGGCTGTCGGGTGACCTGGCCATGGTGGCGGACCTGGCCGAGGCGGACGTGGTCCACAGCCACACCTGGTACACCAACTTTGCCGGCTACCTGGCCCAGGTCCTCTACGGCACCCCTCACGTCATGACGACCCACAGCCTGGAGCCGCTGCGGCCCTGGAAGGCAGACCAGCTCGGGGCGGGCTACCGGCTGTCCAGTTGGGTGGAGCGCACCGCCATCGAGTCCGCCCAAGCCGTGATCGCCGTGTCCCAAGCGATGCGCGAGGACGTCCTCAGCGTCTACCCTGCTGTCGAGCCGGCCAAGGTCTGGGTGGTCCACAACGGCATCGACCCCGAGGAGTTCTTCCCTGACCCAGCTACCACCGGGCCCGAACGCCAGGGGGTGGACCCGGCCGCCCCCTTTGTGCTGTTCGTGGGGCGGGTCACCCGCCAAAAGGGGATCAGCTACCTGCTGGAGGCGGCCCGGCAGTTCGACCCCGCCCAGGTGGTCTTGTGCGCCGGCGCCCCGGACACGCCCGAGATCGGCGAGGAGGTGCGCCGGCAGGTGGGCGCCCTGGCCAAGGAGCGCCCGGGGGTGTTCTGGGTCGAGGAGATGCTCCCCCGGGCCGAGCTAGTCCAGCTCATGAGCCATGCCCGGGTCTTCGTGTGCCCCTCGGTCTACGAACCCTTTGGCCTCATCAACATCGAGGCCATGGCCTGCGGTGCGCCGGTGGTGGCCAGCGCGGTGGGCGGCATCCCCGAAGTCGTGGTGGACGGCGAGACCGGCTTCCTGGTGCCCTTCGAACGCAGTGGCGACGCCTACGGCACGCCGGCTGACCCGGTGGGCTTTGCCTCCGCCATCGCCGAGCGGGTCAACCGGCTCCTACGCGCCCCCGACCTGGCCGAGCGCCTGGGCCAGGCCGGCCGCCAGCGGGTGCTGGAGCATTTCACCTGGCGGGCTGTGGCCGAAAAGACCGCCCAGGTGTACCGGCAGGCCGCGCCCCGGGCCGGTCGGGCCTGAGCGCCGCCCCCGGGGGAAGGCTTGCCGGAGGCGGCTGGGCCAGCCCTGCCGGCAACCTCCTGGGGCCCGCCAAGTGCCTGGTCAACAGGCAAAAGGGGTAGGCTGTGGCCATCTCGGCTATGCTCTTTTGGCAGCCGTGGCGCCCCACTGCGGGTAGCCGTGCGGCTTCAGGGCCATGATCCGCTTCAACCACGTCACCAAGACCTACCGGGGCTCGACGGTTGCCTTGAAGGACGTCTCGGTCGACATCAAGCGGGGCGAGTTCGTGTTCATCGTCGGGCCGTCGGGGTCGGGCAAGACGACGTTCCTGCGCCTGATAACCAAAGAAGAGGTGGCTGAAGAGGGCGAAGTCTGGGTGGCGGGCAAGGAGGTGGGGTCCTTGGCCCCCTGGAAGGTCCCTTACCTGAGGCGCAACATCGGCTGCGTGTTCCAGGACTTCCGGCTGCTGCCCACCCGGTCGGTCTACGACAACGTGGCGTTCGCCTTGGAGGTGATCGGCCGCCCCCGCCACGTGGTGCGTTCCCAGGTGCCCCAGATCCTCAAGCTGGTGGGCCTGGAGACCAAGATGGACCGCCTGCCGGGCGAGCTGTCGGCGGGCGAGCAGCAACGGGTGGCCGTGGCCCGGGCCTTCGTCAACCGGCCGCTCATCTTGCTGGCGGACGAGCCGACCGGGAACCTGGACCCAGGCACTACCGGGGGCATCATGCGGCTGCTCGAACGCATAAACGAGTACGGGACCACGGTCGTGATGGCTACTCACGACCGCCAGATCGTAGACAGCATGCGCCGGCGGGTGATCGAGATGGGCCAGGGTTGCGTGGTGAGGGACCAGGCTCGGGGCGTCTACGGCATGGTAGATGCCTGACCCGGAGGCGGCCGGCTGATGGCCAGCGCCTACGTGCTGCGGGAAACGGGCGGCAACCTGGTCCGCAACATCGTCATGACCGTCGCCGCCGTGGTCACCATGGCCGTCTCCCTGACCGCCCTGGGCGGGGTGCTGATCATGCGCCAGGCCATCAACAAGGCCACGGTCCAATGGCAGGGGGGAGTGCAGCTGGCGATCTTCATGAACCCGGGAGCTTCCGGCCAGGAGATCAAGGCTATCGGCGACGAACTGCACGCCATGGTGCCCCAGGAGGTCCAAAAGTACTGGTGGGTGGACAAGCAGAAGGCTTACGCCGAGTTCAAGGAGATGTTCGCCGGGGAGCCCGCCTTCATCAAGGTGATGACGGTCCAGCAGATGCCGCCGTCCTACCGGGTGGTCCCCGCCAAAGCCCAAAACGTCCCCCAACTGGCCGCTGAGTTCAACAACCAGCCCGGTGTGCACAAAGTCGGGTACCCCCAGCAGGCCATCAACCAGATGCTGTCGCATTTCAGCACCCTGCGCACGGTGGCCCTCGTGCTGGCGGCGGGCGTCATGGTGGGGGCCATCGCCCTCATTGTCAACACGATCCAGTTGGCCATCTTCTCCCGGAGGCGAGAGGTTGCTGTCATGAAGCTGGTGGGCGCGACCAACTGGTTCATCAGGGTCCCCTTCATGCTGGAAGGGCTGGCCCACGGCTTGGTCGGGGCCATAGTGGCCTTCGCGCTCACCTACTTCTCCCGGGGGACCATAGCGTCGTTCGTAGGCAACAACTCGCTCAACTACGGTGCCCCCCTTTACGTGAGCCCGCACGAGGCGGTGATGACGGGCGTGTTCATCTTGGTGGTGGGCATGTTGGTGGGGACCTTGGGCTCGGCCTTCGCCGTAAGGAGGTTCCTCGTGGTCTGAGCCAGCCGGGTGGCTTAGGCTTGCCCGTGTGGGCCAGCGGCTCGAGGACTACGCCCTCATAGGCGACACCCACACGGCGGCCCTGGTGGGCCGGGACGGCTCCATCGACTGGCTGTGCGTGCCCCGTTTCGACTCCGCCGCCTGCTTCGCCGCCCTGCTGGGTGAGCCTGGCCACGGGCGATGGCTGGTGGCACCCAAAGGGGGCGGGCCGGCCACCCGCCGCTCCTACCGGGGGAGCACCCTGGTGCTGGACCAGGAGTGGGACACTCCCACCGGCAGCGTGCGGGTCACCGACTTCATGCCTATCCGCCACCACCACCCCCGGGTCTTCCGGGTCGTGGAGGGCCTGGCGGGAAGCGTGGAGATGGAGACGGAGCTGGTGGTCCGCTTCGAGTACGGCTCCCAGGTCCCCTGGGTGGTGAAGACGGCCAGTGGCATCCGGGCGGTGGCCGGGCCGGACGAGGTGGTCCTGGACAGCCCGGTGCCCCTGCGGGGCGAGCACCTGCGCCACCGCGCCAGCTTCGTGGCCCGGGAGGGCGAGGCCCTCGCCTTTCGTTTGCAGTGGGCGCCCTCCTACGGGGAGCAAGCCCGCCTGCTGGACGCCCGCGAAGCGCTGGCCAGCACCCTTTCGTACTGGGAGGACTGGTCCGCCGGCCTCAGCCAGGTCCACGGCGAGTGGGAGGCGCTGGTACGGCGCAGCCTCCTCACCCTGAAGGCACTGACCTACGCCCCCAGCGGGGGCATAGTGGCGGCGCCCACCACTTCCCTGCCCGAGCAGCTGGGTGGGAGCCGCAACTGGGACTACCGCTACTGCTGGGTCCGGGACGCCACCTTGACCCTGGACGGCCTCGTCGAAGCCGGCTGCCGCGACGAGGCCGAGGCGTGGCTGTGGTGGTTGGTGCGGGCGGCGGCCGGGGCACCGGCACAGCTGCAGGTGGTCTACGGCGTGGCCGGTGAGCGGCGGCTGCCCGAGCTCGAGGTCGACTGGCTGCCCGGCTATGAGGCGTCGCGCCCGGTGCGCATAGGCAACGCCGCCTCCTTGCAGTTCCAGCTAGACGTTTTCGGCGAGCTCATGGAGGCGGTGGACCGGGCCCGGTCGCACGGGGTGGTGGCCGATGGTGCCATCTGGGACCTCCAGCGGGCCCTGCTCGGGTTCGTCGAGGAGCACTGGGATGAGCCTGACCAGGGCATCTGGGAGCTGCGAGGCCCGCCCCGCCCCCTGGTGTACTCCCGGGTCATGGCCTGGGTGGCGCTGGACCGGGGCGTCAAGGCCGTCGAGTCCTACGGCCTGCCCGGGCCAGCCCCGCGCTGGCGGGAAGCCCGTGACGCGGTGCGCGAGCAGGTGTGCTCTCAGGGGTTCAACCCCCGGGTGGGGGCCTTCGTCCAGTCCTACGGCTCCGACGAGCTCGACGCCAGCTTGCTCATGGTCCCTTTGGTCGGGTTCCTCCCGGTCGACGACCCCAGGGTCGTGGGCACCATCGAGGCCGTCCAGCGCGAGCTGATGGTCGACGGGTTCGTGGCCCGCTACCGGGCCACCTCGGGCGTGGACGGGCTGGGGGACGAAGAGGGGACGTTCCTGCCCTGCAGCTTGTGGCTGGTCTCCTGCCTCGCCCTGCTGGGGCGCGTGGAGGAGGCCGGCCAGATCTTCGAGCGGGTCGTGGCGGTGGCCAACGACGTCGGGCTGCTGTCAGAGGAGTACGACACCGGGCGCAGGAGGCTGGTCGGCAACTTCCCCCAGGCTTTCACCCACGTCGCCTTGGTCAATGCCGCCCGCCACCTGGCCGTGGCCACCGCCAGGGGGGCCAGCGCCCCGTCCGCTCCGGCCCACCCCGGTTGAGCTCACCGCCGGCTCCGGGCAGTGAGCCGGCGGACGGCGCCGGTGACTGCCTCAGGGTGAAGTTGAGGGAGCAAGTGCCCCCCGCCCCGGACCTCCTCCAGGCTGGCTCCCGGTATGGCCGCGGCGAGGCCGCGGCTGGCCCGCAGGGGCACGATGCGGTCGGTGCTGCCGGCTACGACTGTGGTGGGGACGCCCACGGAGGGCAGTTGGGCGGCCAGTACGGGCAGCTCGTGCACCAAGGCCCGCTGCTCGATGGCGAAGCTGTGCCAGGTGGGCCGGCTGCGCCAGGAGCGAGCCATTTCGGCCAGCTCTTGTCGGATCTGCCCTCGTAGCCGCCAGCCGGCGAAGGCGCGCGCCGGCCCCCAGGCCAGGAGGCGGCCGGCGGTGCTGAGGGTGAGCGCAGCCAGGGCGGTGCCGACCAGGGGACGGGCCAGCAGGCGGTCCAGCCTCCCAAGGGGCTCACCGGGCACGACCGAGCAGACCAGGACCAACCCGCTCACAGCGTCGGGGTAGTCAATAGCCATCCTCAAAGCGACCCCGCCCGCCCAGCTGTGGCCGACCACCACCGCCTTTCCCACCTGCAGGCCCTCCAGCAGGCCGGCAACGGCCCGGGCATTGGTGGCAAAGCCCCCTGCTCGCCCGTGGCTGCGGCCGTAGCCGGGCCGGTCCAGCGTGACCACGGTATGGTCGCGGGCCAGATCGTCGGCAACTGCCCTCCAGTCGCCCGCCCGGCCGGGCTGCCCGTGGAGCAGCACGACGGCGTTGCCGGCGCCGCGCAGTTCGAAATAGAGGTCGGGGGGCTTGGTCAACTCGGCGTGGGGGCCCGGGCCCCGGCGGCCCGGTGGCCTTGGTGCTGTCGTCCAGAGCACGGCCCGCAGGACCGGCAGGGCGGGGACGGCCTGGCAGGCGTACGATCTCGTCCGTGTGGGTGCGCTGGGCCGGGCGTCCCCGGCCCCTGGTGGTCGCCTTGTCGGCGCTGTCCCTGGCCGTGGTGCCAGCCGCGTGCGGGCCCTCGAGCTCGGTCACCCGCCAGCAGGTGCAGGCGTTCCTCAACGAGGTCCATACCGCGGCGCCAGACATAGCCGGCTACCGGGGTGACCCCCAGTTGGTGAGCCTGGGCGAGGCGGTGTGCGCTGACTTCGAATCCGGGGCTACCGCCCAGCAGGTCGGCGACCGTGTCCCCCTCTATGAAGGCCAGCCTGCCCTCCCCCCGGCAGACTTGGGCGCAGTCATGGCCGCGGCCGTCGACCAGTTGTGCCCCAAGTACCGGGGCTTGCTTGGCGAGTGAAGGCGTGCCCTGCTCGACGACGGGCGGCCCGGCCCAGCTCGGCCCGGCCCGGCTCAGGCCGGCCACGCCGACAAGAAGGTGAGCACTCGTCCCCCGCAGGATATGTGGGAACCGCTGAGCAGGTCCCGCTGCTCGAAGCGGCCGAGCTGGCCCCAGCTCCCCACGTCGGGCGGCTGTGCCCAGGTGCCTCCGTCTGCCCCCCGGTCCACCAGGCGCACGTCCCAGCCTCTGAGCTGGACCTCCGCCTGGACCGGGGCCATGGTGTTGCCGGGGCCGGCCCGCATGGTGAGGGCCTGGGCCAGGCCGGCTTGGACCTCTGGTGCCGCCTCAGGCTGGGCACCGATCACGTAGCCCTGGTCCAAGGCCCAGATGGAGCCGTCGTCAGCCAGTAGCACCCCCAGGCAGGGCTGGGGGCCGGTGACCTGCACGGCCCCAGGGCCTATGGGTTGGCCGCAGGTCAGGCACCGCGAGGCCCTTGGGTGGTTGAAGTGGCCCTGGTCGCAACGGGTGCCGGTCACGTCCGGTTGACCGGGGCGGGGGAACAGGGGGGTGGGGTCGGTCGCCCGCGGGAGGGGCGCCAGGGGAGCCGGGGGAGCCCCCCTCAGGTCGATGGCCCCTCCCTCGGTCACCGCTGGTGCGGCGGCCCCTGCCGGCGGGGCCGGCGGCCGGGCGTCGGGCCGGGGCGCGCCGGCCATGGGCGGGGCTTGGGCGACCGGAGGCCCTCCCGGCGGGGCCTGCGCACCGGCAGGGCCTTGAGCCCCCGGGGCTGGCTGGGGGACGGTCCCTTGAGGGGGGACTGGTACTTGTTGGGGGACTGGTGCCGGGCTGGGGGCAGGCCCAGCCTGAACGGCGGCACCGGGGCCCGGGCCGGCCTGGGCGAGCTGGGCCGCGCCGGCGGGGGCAGCTGCCCCTGGGGCGTCGGGCCGCAACAGGACGAAGCCCGAGCCGGGGACCACCCCGGAGACCAGGTTGAACGGGTTGCCCTGCTGGCTCGGAGGAGGAGGGGGGGCCCCGTAGGCGAGCACGATGAGGGGCCAGGGCCGCCCGATGGGGGTGAGCATCCAGCCCGGTACGGGTTGAGGCGACAGCCAACGGCCGCTGTCCCAGGCCTGGACCGGCCCGTGGAGGAACAGGGCAAGGCCGTTGCTGCCCGGCCCTACCACGGCGAAGGGGACATGGGGCTCGGGGTCCCCTCGCTGGAGGACCGTTATCAACGAGTTGGCCAGCGCCTCCGCTCCTGCCGCCAGCTGGCTGGCCCGCAAGGCCTCGTTGGCCAGGTGGCTGTACAAGGCCTGGCTGGCTTGCGGGCCGGCCCAGGCCACGACCTCGCCGAAGCGGGCGACCAAGCCCGGGCCAGGGAGGACCTCGAGCTTGTCAGCCACGGCCGCTCACTGCCTCACCGGGGCCTTGCCATTGGGACGCGGCCTGTTCCAAGCCATCGGCGACTTCGGCGGCAGTCGGCGGCCGAGCCGCCGGGCCCAGCGCCAGGCAGCGGCTCACCAGCTCAGATATGGCGGTGGGCATGGGGGCCAGGGCCGGTGCCGGCGAGGCCAGCTGGCGTGCCAATGCCTGGACCACGGGGATGTCGTCGAGGCCCTGGAACGGCGGGAAGCCGGTCACTACCTGGTGGGCCGTAGCCCCCAACGCCCAGATGTCAGACCAGCGGCCGGCGCTGCCCCTGAGCAACTGGGGGTCTATGTAGGCAAGCGGCGGGTAGCCGACCTGGGCCAGTAGCCGCCTGCCGTCCGCCAGGGGCGGCGGGCCCAGGACGGCGGTGCCGTCGGGGCAGAGGCCGACGGACTGGGGGCAGATGCCGGCATGGAGCTGGCCGTGCTCGTGGAGGGCGTGCGCGCCCCGGGCGGCGGCGGCCAAGGCGCGTAGGCGGCCAGGCATGCCCAGCTCGGGCGGGGGGGAGGCCAAGGTGGCGGTCACCGTGACCTCGGCGCTGACGAAGATCACCGGCCGCTCGTCGTGCTCGGCCATGCCCACCTCCAGCCAGGGAGGCAGCCCGGGTGACCGCACGGCGGCGAAGGCACCGGCCCGGGACCGGGCCATGGGCCAGGGGGCCCGGGCCGCGGGCCCCAGGGCCCAGACGGTGACCTCTCCTGAGCCCCCAAGGCGGGCCGGGCGCCTGGCCCTCAGGCAGGCGAACGTACCGTCCTTGACGACCTCGGCGGTGACTTCGTAGTCGGCGACGTGCCCGGCCAACGTCACCTCCCCGCCTCGCGGCGGCTCCTCGCTCGGCCTGCCTCGCCCACCGGCCGGCTGGCCGGGCCGGAGCAGCGCCCCGGGGTGGGCCAGCACGCCACACGATGGGGGAGCGTGCTGCCGTGCCAGGCCATGGCAGTACAGTAGCGTGGCCCGCACCAGGCAGGGGCCGGGTTGGCACCGGGACGGTCTACCGTTGGTGGCATGCAAGCCCAACCCCTCCATCGCGAGCTTGGCCTGACCGACGAGGAAGCGGCCTCGATCGAGCGCATCCTGGGCCGCCGGCCCAACCACCTCGAGCTGGCCATGTACGCGGTGATGTGGAGCGAGCACTGCAGCTACAAGTCGTCCAAGGTCCACCTGCGGCGCCTGCCTACGCAGGGCCCGGGGGTGCTGGTGGGGCCAGGGGAGAACGCCGGCGTCGTCGACGCGGGCGACGGCCTGGCCGTTGCCATCCGCATCGAAAGCCACAACCACCCTTCTGCCATCGAGCCCTACCAGGGAGCGGCAACCGGCGTGGGCGGGATAATCCGCGACATCTTCACCATGGGTGCCCGGCCCATCGCCCTCATGGACCCGTTGCGCTTCGGCCCGCTCGACGACCCCCACAACCGCTGGGTGGCCGCCGGGGTGGTGAGCGGCATCTCGGGTTACGGCAACGCCGTGGGCGTGCCCACCGTTGGCGGCGAGCTGGAGGTCTCCGGTTGCTACGCCGGCAACCCCTTGGTGAACGTGCTCTGCTGCGGGCTCATGCCCAAGGACCGCCTGGTCCTCGGCCGGGCCAGCGGCGTGGGCAACCTGGCTGTCCTGATCGGCTCGGCTACCGGCCGGGACGGCATCGGAGGGGTGAGCGTCCTGGCGTCGGCCGCCTTTGGCGACGACGAGGCCACCGAAGCAGCCAAGCGCCCCAACGTGCAAGTGGGCGACCCCTTCGAGGAAAAGCGGCTCATAGAGGCCACCCTCGAGCTGTTGGGCAAGCACTTGGTGGTCGGGATCCAGGACCTGGGCGGCGCCGGCCTCACCTGTGCCACCAGCGAGACCGCTTCGCGTGGAGGGGTGGGCATGGACGTCGACGTCACCGCCGTCCCTCTGAGGGAACCGGGGCTGGAGCCCTTCGAGGTGATGACCAGCGAGAGCCAGGAACGGATGCTGGCCATCGTGGGGCCCGCCCAACTGGCCCAGGTGCTGGAGGTCTGCCAGCGCTGGGAGGTGCAGGCCAGCGTCGTGGGCAAGGTGACCGCCGGTGGCCGCCTCCGGGTGCTGGCGGGCTGGGGCGGCGAGGTCCTGGCCGACGTTCCCGCCGCCAGCCTCCACGAGGACGCCCCAGTCTACAACCGCCCCATGCGCCGCCCGGCCTGGTTGGACGAGCGGGCGGCCGACGACCCTGCCCGCCTGCCTCCGCCTGCCGGCCTCCAGGGCACGACCGAGGACCTGCTGGCGCTCCTGGTCGACCCCTCGTGGGCTTACCGCCAGTACGACCACCAGCTGTTCTTGAACACCGTCGTCGCCCCTGGGGCGGACGCGGCGGTGCTGCGGCTGTCGGCCCCCGGTGCTCGGCCCCCGGCCGACCGGCCTCCTCGGGGCCTGGCCCTGTCCACTGACGGCAACCCCCGCTGGTGCGCCCTTGACCCTCGGGCCGGCACCCGGCTGGTGGTGGCCGAGTCGGCCCTGAACGTGGCCTGCACCGGGGCACGCCCGGTGGCCCTGGTCAACTGCCTCAACTTCGGCAACCCGGAGCACCCCGAGGTGATGTGGCAGTTGTCGGAGGCGGTGGACGGCATGGCCGAGGCCTGCCTGGGCTTGGGCCTCCCGGTGGTAGGCGGCAATGTGAGCCTCTACAACGAGGCCCGGGGCCGGGACATCGACCCGACGCCGGTGGTCGGCGTGCTCGGCCTGCTGGACCGCCTGGCCCCCGGCACCCCCACCCCCGGCTTCACCCCCGGTAGCCGGGTGCTGCTGGTCGGTGGGGCGGCAACCTCGTTGGCTGGCTCGCGTTGGGCGGTGCAGCGGCATGGCCACTTGGGCGGCCGGCTCCCCCCGCTCGACCTCGACTTGCATGCCCGCCTGCTGGCGCTGGTGGCGGGCCTGGTGAACGACCGGCTGGTCGACGGCGTGCACGACCTCTCCGACGGAGGCCTCGGCTTGGCTGTGGCCGAAATGGCGGTGAAAAGTGGGACCGGGTGCCACCTGGGCGGGGTCGAGGGCCACCAAGGCCTCTTCGGGGAAGGCCCCTCCAGGGTCCTCGTCAGCGTGCCTCCCCGTCACCTGGCGGCGGTCGTCGCCCGGGCCTCCTCGGCCGGCGTCCCCTACGCCGAGCTGGGGACCGGCGGTGGTGACCGGGTCGTGGTCGAGGGCCTGGTAGATGTCAGCGTGGCCGAGGCGACCGCGGCGTGGCGAGGCGCCCTCCCGGCGGCGTTCTCAGCGCCCTGAGGTCATTGGCGCCCTGGGGGCCGGGGCGGCCGTCAGGCGGCCAGCCGGTCGCGCAGGGCCGCCAACGCCCCGTCAGGCACGTGGAGGTCTCCTCGGCCGGTGCCCACCGTGAGGTCGGGCTTGTAGGTCCCGTGGTGGTCGGAGCCTCCGGTGATAGCCAGCTTGGCCCGAGCGGCCAGCACCGCTAGCGACGCCCGCTCGTCGGGGCTGTAGCGGCCGTAGATGGCCTCGAGGCCGGCCAGCCCGGCCTCGGCCAGCTCCCGCACGGTCGCCTCCAGTTGCGCGGGCGCCAGGCCGAGCGACAATGGGTGGGCCAGGACGGGGAGCGCGCCGGACTGGCGGGCCAGGCGCACGGCGGGCACCGGGCCCAGGCGTTCCCTTTCCATGTACGCCGGGCGCCCCTTGGCCAGCCAGCGGTCGAAGGCGTCCTGGACCGAGCTGGCCAGGCCCTTGCGGACCAAGATGGCGGCCAGGTGGGGGCGGCCCGCACCGCTCGGGCCGGCCTCGGCCTCGAGCTCTTCCATGGTCACCGGGAGCCCCAGTTCGGCCAGGCGGGCGACCAGGCGCTGGTTGCGGGTGTCCCGGGCCCTTTGCAGGCGGGCCAGCTCGTCCTGCAGGGGGCCGGGCCCGGGCTCAAGGAAATAGACGAGCATGTGCATGGTCCCGGTGTGGTTGCAGGAGATCTCGCAGCCGCTCACGAGCTCCACGCCGACGCTGGCCGCCCGGGCCCGGGCCGCCTCGATACCGTCGAGGCGGTCGTGGTCGGTCAGGGCCAGGGCACTGAGCCCGGCCTTGGCAGCCAGGTCGACCACCTCTTCAGGGGTGTCGCTGCCGTCCGAGACGGTCGAGTGGGTGTGCAGGTCGACCACGCGACCACGCTAGCCGCCCCTGGGGCCCGGGCGGGGCAGGGGCCGCCCGCTCGCACTGGGGCCTTGCCGGTGCCCGGAGCCGGTGCCCGGAGCCGGTGCCAGGGGCCGGTGCCAGGGGCCGGTGTGAGAGAATGGCCCGCGTGGTAGTTGCCGCTGAGCGCTCCGGCCCCAGGGAGGCGTGCGGGGTGTTCGGCATATACGCGCCCGGCCGCAGCGTGGCCCCCATCGTCTTCGATGGCTTGTTCGCCCTCCAGCACCGAGGCCAGGAGTCAGCCGGCATGGCCGTGAGCGACGGGACCGTCATGATGGTGGTCAAGGACATGGGCCTGGTGACCCAGGTCTTCAACGAGTACAAGCTGGCCAGCCTGGTTGGCCACCTGGCCGTCGGCCACACCCGTTACTCGACCACCGGGTCGTCTACCTGGCACAACGCCCAGCCGGCTTACCGGCAGGTGGGGGGCACCGAGTTCGCCCTCGGGCACAACGGCAACTTGACCAACACCGAGCAGCTGGCCGAGTCCATCGGGATGCTCCCGGGCATGGCCACGAGCGACTCCGACCTCATGGCCGAGCTGGTGGCCCGGGAGGTGGCCTCCTCGCCGACCCGCCCGTTCGCCGACGTGCTGCGCAGCGTGCTGCTCCGCCTGGAGGGCGCTTTCTCGCTGGTGCTGGCCAGCCGGGACCAGCTGTTCGGGGTTCGCGACCCCAATGGCTTCCGCCCGTTGTGCCTGGGCCGGCTGGAAAACGGCTGGGTGCTGGCGTCCGAGACGCCTGCCTTGGACATCGCCGGCGCCCACTTCGTACGCGAGGTAGACCCCGGTGAGGTGCTCGTTATCGGCCCCGAGGGCACCAAGAGCTACCACCCCTGGCCGCCCGGGCGGGTCGAGCCCAGGCTCTGCCTGTTCGAGTTCGTCTACCTGGCTCGCCCCGACAGCCGCCTCTACGGCCAAGAGGTGCACGCCGCCCGGGCGCGCATGGGCGAGCTGCTGGTCGAGCAGGCGCCCGTGGCCGCCGACTTGGTGGTGGGCGTGCCCGACGGAGGGATGCCGGCAGCCGAGGGCTACAGCCGCCGCAGCGGCATCCCCTTCGGGCAGGGCTTGGTGAAGAACCGCTATATAGGCCGGACCTTCATCAACCCCGACCCCCGCCAGCGGGCCATGGGGGTGAGGCGCAAGCTCAACCCGCTGCGCGAAACGATCGCCGGCAAGCGCCTGGTGGTGGTGGACGACTCCATCGTGCGGGGCACCACCACCCGGGCCATGGTGGCCATGCTGCGCCAGGCAGGCACCCTGGAGGTGCACCTGCGCATATCCTCGCCCCCCTACCGCTGGCCGTGCTTCTACGGGCTGGACACCGGCACGCGAGCCGAGCTGCTGGCTGCCAACCTCGAAGTGGGCGAGATCTGTGACTACCTGGGGGCGGACAGCCTCGCCTTTTTGTCCTTGGAGTCCCTGAAGAAGGCTACTGGGGCACCGGGGGCCGGCTTCTGCGACGCCTGCCTCACGGGCGACTACCCGGTGGCCGTCCCGGCCAGCCTTTCCAAGTCGGTCCTGGAACCGGGCACTGCCCCCTACCGGGAAGGCGCCGGGCCCGGTAGAGGGCTGCCGGCCGCCAGTGGGCCGAGCGGCCACGGCGCGCCGAGCGGGCACGGCCCCGGTGCGGCCGTCCAGGGCACGCTGTAGTGGCTGAGGCCAGGGCCCCCAGGGGCGCCCCGCTCACCTATGCGGCGGCCGGGGTGGACATCGCCGCCGGCGAGGAAGCCGTGCGCCGGATACGGCCCATAGTGGCGGCCACCGCCCGGCCGGAGGTGATCGGGGGCATCGGGGGCTTCGGGGGAGCCTTTGCCTTGCCGGCTTCCTACCGGCACCCCGTCCTCGTCGCTTCAGCGGACGGAGTGGGGACCAAGCTGGCCCTGGCCACGGCCACGGGGCGGTTGGGCACCATCGGGGTCGACCTGGTGGCGATGTGCGTGGACGACCTCGTGTGCCAGGGCGCCGAGCCCCTGTTCTTCTTGGACTACCAGCTGTGGGGGCACCTCGAGCCCGGCTCGGTCGCCACTGTCATGGCGGGCATAGCTGCCGGCTGCCGCCAGGCCGGCTGCGCGGTGCTGGGCGGAGAGCTGGCCGAGCACCCTGGCCAGCTCCCCGAGGGGGAGATGGACCTGGCCGGGTTCGCCGTGGGTGTAGTGGAGCGCGAGCGCCTGCTCGGGGTGCCTGGGGGCACCGCCCCCGTGGAGGGTGACGCCATCGTGGGCCTGCACTCGGGTGGCTTGCGTTCCAACGGCTATTCCCTGGTGCGGGCAGCCCTGCTGGGCCGGGCCGGGCGCCGGTTGGAAGAGGAGGCCTGGCCGGGAGCCGGCTTCAGCTTGGCGGACGAGCTCCTAAGGCCCTCGCTCATCTACTCCCCCGCGGTCCTCGCCCTGCTGGCCAGCTTCGACGTCCACGCTGTGGCCCACATCACCGGTGGAGGCCTGCCGGGCAACGTGCCCCGGGTGCTGCCGGAGGGGCTGGACGCGGTGCTGGACGTCGGTGCCTGGCCGCGGCCCAAGATCTTCTCGTTGGTCCAAGCCGCCGGGGAGGTCAGCGACGAGGAGATGGAGCGCACCTTCAACCTGGGCCTGGGCATGGTCGTCATGGTCCCGTCCCCCCAGGCGGAGCCGGCGGTGGAGCTGCTCTCCCAGCAGGGTGTGGCAGCCAGCGTGGTGGGCCGGGTGGTGGCTGGGCACGGGCGCTGCCACCTGCGCCGGGGGTGACGCCGGGCGGTAGTCCCCAGGGCCATCCCGTACTTTTCCACAGGGTTTTCCCCATGTAGGGGAAAACTGCGCAATTTGGTCGTGGGCTATTGACTTGACGGCCCGGCTCGGCCAGCCCGGCTCAGCCCGTAGGCGGGGCCCACCCCTGGCCCACGGGGCCCTCGGCCGGCAGCCACCACCTCTCGGCGAAGCGCCACCGCAGCTTGCTGGGGGCCAGCTGGTGGCCGGCCCTGGCCGTTGGCCAGCACCGCTGCAGCGCGATGGAGATGGCCGTGAGCTCGGCCGCAGTGGGAGGGGTGGCCAGTTGGCTCAGCTTCAGTTCCACCCTCAGGCCGGGGGCCGCCTCGCCCGCCACCGCAGCGGGCTTGCCTGCTGGCCCGCTCCCTGCTGGGCCCGAGGCCCCTGCCTCCAGGGTCACAGTGGCAGGTTGCCGTGCTTGCGGGGGGCCCTTGGCGCCCGCTTGGTGGCCAGTGCTGCCAGGGCGCGGCTCAGCACCTGGCGGGTGGTAGCCGGGTCGATGACGTCGTCCAGGTACCCCCGCTCGGCAGCCACGTAGGGGTTGGCATTGGCCTCCCGGTAACGGCGGACAAGCTCGGCTCGCCGTTCAGGCGGTGCCCCTTCGAGCTGGCGGTGGTAAAGCAGGTCGACGGCGCTCTCAGGGCCCATCACCGCCAGCTCGGCCCCGGGCCAGGCGTAGGCCAGGTCGGCCCCCACTGACTTGGCCCCCATGACCACGTAGGCAGCCCCGTAGGCCTTGCGCACCACTATTTGGACTTTGGGCACGCTGGCCTCGCTCATGGCGTAAAGGAGCTTGGCCCCCCGCCGAGCCAGCCCCCCGTGCTCCTGGTCGGTGCCGGGCATGAACCCGGGGACGTCGACGAAGCTGACCACGGGGATGTTGAAGCAGTCGCAGGTGCGCACGAAGCGGGCGCCTTTTTCGGAAGCGTCGATGTCGATGACACCGGCCAGGACCTGAGGCTGGTTGGCCAGGACGCCGACCACGCGCCCGCCCACCCGCCCGAACCCGCAGACCAGGTTCATGGCCCACAGCTTGTGGTACTCGAAGAAGTCCCCGTCGTCCAAGACGGCCCGCACCAGCTGCTTCATGTCATAGGGCTGGTGGGAGGAGGAGGGCACCATCCGGGCCAGCTCGGGGACGAGCCGGTCAGGGTCGTCCCCGCTCGGGGTGACCTCGGGCGGCTGGGTGTTGTTGGAGGGCAGGAAGGACAGCAGCCGGCGTACCTCGTCCAGGCAGGACTTCTCGTCCGGGGCCACGAAGCAGGCCACGCCCGACTTGGTGGCGTGGGTCAGCGCCCCCCCCAGCTCTTCCAGCGTCACGTCCTCCCCGGTGACGGTCCTCACCACGTCCGGCCCAGTGATGAGCATCTGGGACGTCCCCCGCACCATGAACACGAAGTCAGTGATGGCCGGGCTGTAGACGGCGCCCCCGGCGCAGCTGCCCATGATGACGCTGACCTGGGGGATGACCCCCGAGGCAGCCACGTTGCGCCTGAATATCCCCCCGTAGTAATGCAGCGCCACGACGCCCTCTTGGACACGCGCCCCCCCGCCGTCATTGATGCCAATGAGGGGCACGCCCAGCGACAGGGCCAGGTCCATGACCTTGTGGACCTTTTCCCCCGAGACTTCCCCGAGTGTCCCGGCGTTGACGGTGAAGTCCTGGGAGAACAGGCACACCTGCCTGCCGTCCACGTTGCCGAAGCCGGTGACCACCCCGTCGGTGTACAGGCGCTTGTCCTCATCGGTGCCCGGGGCCCGGCTGCGGGCCAGCATGTCCAGCTCCTGGAAGCTACCCGGGTCGAGCAGGTACTCTATGCGCTCACGGGCGGTCATCTTGCCCCGGGCGTGCTGGCGCTCGACGGCGGGAGCCGGGCCGGCGTGCAGGGCGGCGTCTCGCTTGCGGTCCAGTTCTGCCAGCCGGTCTTGCATCGAGGGCTCGGCCACCGGGACAAAGTTAGTGGCGCTTTGGCGGTCCTACCCACCGGGGCCGCTCGCCGCCAGGCGTGGCAAGCCCTCCCCATCGACAAGCGGCCGGCGGCGAGGGACGGTGGTAGTGACCAGAGGCGAGGAGGTTGAGTTGGCGACTGCGACTTTCGAGGCATCAACGGGACGAGGCCGGCCGGCAGGAGGTGCCCTGCCTGAGGCCACCGGCCCGGCCCAGCTGGCAGGTGGCCAGGGGTTCGAAGACATGGCCCGGTCCGCTTGGCCGGCGCTGGTCAGGACCGCCCACGCCCTGACCGGCCACCGGGCCGAGGCTGAGGACGCGGTGCAGGCCTCCTTGCTCAAGGCCATGAGCGCCTGGCGACGGGTGGAGGGCCAGGAGCGCTGGCGCCAGCAGGCCTACTTGCGCCAGATCGTGGTCAACACCTGCCGCTCCAGCTGGCGCAAGTGGGGCTCCAGGCTGTACCCGGGTGAGCCGCCCGAGCTGGGCCAACCGGCCCGGACGGCCCCGGTCGAAGACCGGGTCATAGTGCAGGAGGCCCTGGCCCGCCTGCCCGCCCGGCAGCGGGCTGTCCTCGTCCTGCGCTACTACGAGGACCTCTCCGAGGCGGAGATCGCCGCTCGCCTGGGTTGCGCGCCAGGCACGGTCAAAAGCTCGGCCGCACGCGCCCTGAAGGCTCTCCGGGACGAGTTTTCCCGCTCGTTGGCTGAGCGCCAGCCGCCCTTGGCCGCGACCCGGCGCCGACCAGGGGCCAAGGGCCGTGGCCGGCCCAGCGCGGCGCCCGGCCGAGCCGCCTCCTCGCCGGACGCCTCGGTGGCTTGAGGAGCTGGCGCAGGCTCAGCCTCGCTCCTGGCAAACTGCAAGGGTGGCTGCCCCGGTACCGGTCGAAGTGCCTCCGCCTCCCTGGCAGTTCCCCCGCGGTGCCGCTGCCCAGGCTGCCGCCGCCCGGGGGGGTGAGCTGGTGGCACTGGGCGGCGACCTGAGGCCAGGGGCCCTGCTGGCTGCCTACCGTTGCGGCCTGTTCCCCATGCCGGTCGGCAACAAGCTGGCCTGGTGGTCGCCCGACCCAAGGGGGGTGGTACCCCTGGACGGCCTGGTGGTAAGCCGCTCGTTGCGCCGGTCCTGCCGCCGCTACGAGGTGCGCATGGACACAGCTTTCCGCCAGGTCATAGGCGCCTGCGCGGGCACCTCTCGCCCGGGGGGGTGGATCGATGCCCGGGTGCGCGCCGCCTACTGCCGGTTGCACGAGCTGGGCTGGGCCCACAGCGTGGAGGCCTGGGACGAAGCCGGCCAGCTCGTGGGCGGGCTCTACGGGGTGCTGATCGGGGGCTTCTTCGCCGGCGAGTCGATGTTCCACCGCGCCCGGGACGCCTCCAAGGTCGCCTTGGTGGCGCTGGTCGAGTCATTGCGGGCGGGAGGGGCGCGGCTACTGGACGTGCAGTGGGTGACGCCCCACCTGGCCAGCTTGGGGGCCGTCCCGGTGAGCCGGGAACGCTACCTGGGCCTCTTGGACGAAGCCCTGGCCGTGCCTCAGGTGCAGCTGTCCCTGCCCGCAAGCGGGCTTCCCGAGCTGCTGGCAGCCCGGCGGGCGGCCAAGCGCTGAGCCCGCTCGGCCAGCCCAGGGGCGTCCAGGCGGGCACACAGGCTGTCCCAGCGTTCCGGGTGCGGGCCGCTCCAGGCCAGGCGGTCCAGGGCCTCGGCCCCCGGCGGCAGGACACCGGGCTCCAAGGTGCAGGTGGCCAGGCGCTTGAACAGGCTGGCCAGGTCGCGCTGGCCAGCCAGCGCCGAGGCCAATGACCTTGCTCGAGCCGGTGGCAGCCCGACGTCCCAGTCGGCGGGGTCGTCCGGCACGGCCTCGAGGTGGAGGTACCGGCCAAGCACGGCAGTGGCGGCCTTGGGCCCCCAGCCGCTCACCCCCGGGTAGCCGTCCGAGCTGTCGCCGACCAGGCCCAGCCAGTCGGGCACCGAACTGGGTGGCACCCCGAAGCGGGCCGTCACGGCTGCCTCGTCGGTGACCAACCCGCGCCGGCGGTCCAGGCAGACGACCTTGCTGCCCCTCACGCACTGGCTGAGGTCCTTGTCAGGTGTGCAGATGACGACCTGTTCGGCACGGGGGTCCTCCGACAAGACGGCGGCGGCCGAGGCCAGAGCGTCGTCCGCCTCCAGGTCGACCATTGGCCAGTTGACAAAGCCGGCTGCCGCCAGCGCTTCCTCGAACAGCTCGAACTGGCCCAGCAGGTCGGCCGGCACCCCCGCCGAGCTCTTGTAGGCGGGCCAGGCCAGGTTGCGCCACGACTCGACCACGTGGTCGGTAGCCACGCCTATGTGGGTGGCCCCCTGTTCGAGCATGCCCAGCAGCGAGCCCAAGGCGGCCCGGGTGGCCCCCACCTGTTCCCCGTGGCGGTTCAGGTGGCTGGGGGCACCGTAGTAATAGCGGAACAGTTCGTAGGTCCCGTCGACCAGGTAGGCCGTGGTGCCGAGGTTGCCCCCGGTGCCGGGCCGGTTGCCCTTGCCGGTGGCATAGCCCTTGGTGCCCTGGCCATCGGCCCCGGGGTGGCCGGCCGCCGGGTCAGGCAAGCTCACGGCGGCCTTCGAGCGCCCGGCCCAGCGTGAGCTCGTCGGCGTACTCCAGGTCCCCGCCCACGGGGAGGCCACTGGCGATGCGGGTCACCTTGACCGGGAGGTGCTTGAGCAGGCTGGCCAGGTACAGGGCAGTGGCATCGCCTTCGATGTTGGGGTTCGTGCACAAGATGACCTCTTTGACCCCCTCGGCGTCGATGCGGGCCAGCAGCTCTCGCACCCGCAGCTGGTCCGGGCCTATGCCGTCTATGGGGCTGATCGCGCCCTGCAGGACGTGGTACCGGCCGCGGAACTCACCCGTTTTCTCGATGGCCACGACGTCACGGGGCTCCTCGACGACGCACAGGGCTGAGCTGTCACGCCGGGGGTCGGTGCATATCTCGCATTCCACCCCCGCCTCGCCCTCGGCGACGTTGAAGCAGCGAGCGCACCAGGTGACCTTGGTCTTGGCTGCAGTTATGCAAGCGGCCAGGCGCCGAGCGTCCTCGGCCGGGGACTTGAGGATGTAAAAGGCGATCCTCTGGGCCGACTTCGGTCCGATACCCGGGAGGCGCCCCAGCTCGTCTATCAGCTCCTGGACGGACGCCGCGTACATTGCCTTCTCACTCCTGGAAAAGCGAACCCGGGAACGTCTGGAGGATCCGTTCTTCCAACGGTACCTCGGGCACCGGTGCCGCCTCTGCCAGCTCGTCCAGGTCGAGGTGCTCGGCCTCTTCAGGAGGTGTGCCAGCAACGTCCACCCCGGGGTCCACAGCGAGCTGCAGGGGCACGGGCCGGCCGAAGTGGGCGCTCAGTGCGCCTTGGGCTTCGGCCAGGAAATTGCGCGCTCTTTCCAGCACCGTCCGGTCGGGCAGGGCCAGCACCGGCTGGCCGCCGCCGGCTTCGATGAAGCGGCCATTGGCCAGGTACAGCCGGGCCGGCTTGGAGAGCCTGGACAGCACGTGGTCGCCCCACGCCTTGGTGAGCTCGTCCCGGTCGGGCACGTCGGTGGGCCTCTGGCCTGGTTGGGCCGTCGCCCGGCCCTGGCCGGGCAGGGCGGCGGCTGGCTGGGGCGCACCTTGGGTGGCGGGGGCCGGTTGGGCCGCGGTGGCCGGTTGGGCCGGGCCCGGGGCACCCGCGGGAGGGGGTGGGGCGGCCGAGCTTGCGGGAGCCGCGGCCCGCTCCTTCAGGAACGCCCCCAGCGCCATCTTGGCCTGAGCCGGCCCTGGTCCCCCAGAGGCCCGGTGAGCCGCCTGGCTGGCAGCCGGGGCGCTGGTGGCGGGTGAGCTTGACGGCCCAGGCGCGGAGGTTGGGGTCCCGGCCGAGGAGGCCACCTGCCTGGCCGTGGCCGCCGTGGGAGCCGTGGGAGCCGTGGACGGTGCCGGGGGAGCGACGAGCCCCGGGCCGGCCCCAGCCAGCTGCCTCTCCAGGCGCTCGATGCGCTCCAACAGAGCGGCCGGGCTCGTGCCTACATCGGGAGAAGCGCAGCGCATGAGCGCCAGTTCCAGGGTCACCCGGGGGTCCACGGAGTCGCGCATGTCGACCAGCGCCTGGCCGACCACCTCCATCGTCCGCACCAGCAGGGGGAGGCCCAGCCGGCTCGCTTGCCCGGCCAGCTGGGCGACGGCATCGCCGGGGACCTGGGCCAACGAAGGTGCCTGGGCGGCCAAGAAGGCGTTGCGGAGGTGCTCCACCAGCTCGGTGCCCAGGCGCCGAGGGCCCATACCCTCCGAGGTAGCCCGGGCAACAGCCTCGAGCACCGCGCCCACGTCCCGCTGCCCGAGGGCGTCCACCAGGTCGGCCACGGAGTCCCCCTGGTGTGCCTCCTCACCTGCACTGGCGAGCTGGTCCAGTGCAGACAAGGCATCGCGGGCAGACCCCCGGGCCTTGCGCACGGCTGCTTGGACCACTTCGGGCGGCAGGTGGAGGCCGGCATCCTGGTTGACCTCCTCCACCAAGGCGGTCAGCACCTCGGCCGAGAACAGGTGGAACTCGAAGTGCTGGGCCCGGGAGACGATGGTGGGCAGCACCCGCTGAGGGTCGGTGGTGGCCAAGACGAAGACCACGTGGCTCGGCGGCTCCTCCAGGGTCTTGAGCAGCGCGCTGGCCGCGTCTGGGGTCAGCTGGTGGACCTCGTCGATGATGTAGACCTTCCACCGGCCGGGTGTGCCCAGGGCCACCCGGGACAGCAGGTCGCGCATCTCGTCCAGCTTGCGGTTGGAGGCGGCGTCCAGCTCGAAGACGTCCATGGAGGCCCCGTTCTTGATGGCCAGGCACGAGGCGCAGGTCCCGTCCGGTTCGCCGTCAACGGGCGCTGCGCAGTTGAGGGCCATCGCCAAGATGCGTGCCGTCGAGGTCTTGCCCGTGCCCCGGGGCCCGCTGAAAAGGTAGGCATGGGCCACCCTGCCCTCTCGGACCGAGTTGAGCAGGGCACGGGTGACGTGAGGCTGGCCCTTTACGTCGGAGAACCGCTGCGGCCGGTAACGGCGGTAGAGGGCCTGGTAAGGCGCACCGGCTGAGGTAGGAGCGAGGTTGTCGCTGGCTGAGGCCGCTCGACCGGCCTCCTGGGGATCGGCCACAGCTCAAGACTAGGCGGGACCTGTCCCTGCCGGGCTGCCAATGGCAGGCCCGGGCCACCCAGCCGCCAACGCCCCGGCCAGGGCCGACGGGGCCTGCTGGCCGGGGTGCCCCGGCCCGTCCTGGGCGGTTGCCCCGGCACCCGGTGCGGCGGTCAGGTGTCCTGCGGCACACGCAGCGGTCCGCTGAGGGCTGCTGCCGTCAGGCCCTGACCCGGTTTACGGCGCCCCGTTGCGCAGGGCCCGACCGCCGCACGAGGTGCCGGTGGCCCCAGCTGGCCCTTGCTCGGCCCTGGCACCCTGACCACGGTCGCTTTACAAGCTAGCCTGTCAGGGCACTGGAGGGGTGCGAGAGCGGCCGAATCGGCACGATTGGAAATCGTGTGTGGGGCAACCCACCGTGGGTTCAAATCCCACCCTCTCCGCCAACCAGGGGGCCTTTACCAAGCGCAGGCCCCCACAACTGATGGCCGTCCCGGCCGGAGGCGCCGGCAGGCCTTGGGTGCGGTGCTCGGCCCCGGCGGGCCCTCGACCTTCGGTGTGCCCGGCACGACGGCGAAGCTCCGCCCGGCGGAGCGCAGCGAGCAGGGCCCAGGGTACGCCGCGGTCGGTGGCATCGAGGGGGGAGGGCCGGGGCGTGCCGCAGGTGGCCCGAAGGGAGGTGGCCACGTCGAGCGTAGGGCTTGCGGGGGCCAAGCGGGGCCCAGGCACTGCTCACCTGTGCGCGGCCCTGTCTGGGGCTGTGGCCGTCACCTGGGGCGGCAGCAAGTGGGCCAGCGCGCTGTCGGCTGGCTGGCCTGGCCGGTGGCCCAGGCCAGGCCTAGGCCTGCCCCTGGCCCGCTCAGGCTCGGCCCCGGGTTGCTCAGGCCCCTCCGAGGTCTTCGGCGCGGAACAGCGAGATGAGCGAGAGGCCGGCCGCGGCCAGCTTGTCTGGTCCCCCAGCCGGCCGCCGGTCGATCACGCAAAGCACGGAGGCCACGAGCGCCCCCCGGGACCGTAGCTCGTCGGTGGAAGCGACGACCTGGCCACCGGTGGTCACCACGTCCTCCACCACCAAGACGCGCCTGGCCGCTATGTCCGTCCCTTCGGCCAGCTTGGCTGTCCCGTAGGCCTTGGGCTGCTTGCGCACGAGCACCTGGGGCAGGCCGGTGCGCAGCGACATAGCGGTGGCGAGGGGAACGCCACCCAGCTCGAGGCCGGCCAGCACCTCGGTGCCGGGAGGCACCAGGGGGGCGCAGTGCTCAGCCACCGCAGCCAGCAACGTGGGGTCGGCCTCGAAGAGGTACTTGTCGAAGTACACGTCGGCGACCTGGCCCGAACGAAGTACGAAGTGGCCCTGGATGCGGCACGCGGCCTGCAGCCGGGCGGCCAGTTCCTGCCTGTCCATGGGGCACCATGATGGCCTGGCCTGGGCCAGGGCTGCCAGTGGCCGCCAGGAGATAGTGTGCCGCGGTGAGCACCGGCACTTACATTGCCCCCGGGGTGCTGCAGGTCGACACCCGGTTGGGTGGCTGGGAGGAGGTGACCGCCAGTTACCTGCTCGAAGGGCCCGCCCCTGTCCTGGTCGAGACCGGCAGCCAGACCTCAGCCCCAACCGTCTTGAAGGCGCTCGCTGACCACGGCCTTGGCCCGGGTGACCTGGCTGGCGTGGTGGTGACCCACGTCCATTTGGACCACGCCGGAGGCGTCGGCGACATTGCCCGGGCCTTCCCTCGGGCCACGGTGTACGTGCACGAAAAGGGGGCAAGGCACCTGGCCGACCCGTCCCGCCTGGTTGCTTCCGCGGCAGCGGTATATGGCGACGCCCTCGGCTCGCTCTACGGGCGGGTCGACCCCACCCCGGCCGACCGGCTACGGGTACTTGCCGATGGCGAACGGGTGGCCCTGGGTGGGGGGCGCGAGCTCGTTGCCTTGTACTCCCCAGGGCACGCCAAGCACCATATGGCCCTGCAAGACAGCATCTCGGGGGCCCTGTTCGTCGGCGATGCGGTCGGCGTGCGGCTGCCTGGCGCCGGGGTGATGTGGCCGGCCACCCCACCGGACGACTTCGACCTCGCCCAAGCCCTGGCCAGCTTGGACCGCTTCGCCAAGGCCCACCCGAGCAGCCTCGCCCTGGCCCACTACGGGCTCCTCCCCGGGGATCCCCTCGCGGAGCTCGAACAGGCTGCCGACCTGTTGCGTCAGTGGGCAGAGGTGGCAGAGCGGGCCTGGTCCCAAGGCCACGACATCGAGGCCGCCCTGCGCCAGCGCTTCGCAGGTGACCTGGCGCCTCTGGCCCCGGCCCAGCGGGAAAGGATGGAGACCCTGAACGGCCTGCACAGCAACGCCGCCGGCTTGAGCCGCTGGCTGGCGAGACGGGAGGGGGGCTTGGGGGACCGGCCTGCCGGGCCCGCTTAGCGCCCCTGGTTTCCCCTAGCTTTGGTCGGGTGGTCAGCCACGCAGTAGCGAGCGAGCACCTGGCCGCTCGCGAGCCGGTGATAGCGAAGCTGCGCGACAAGGTAGGCCCCCCCGCCCTGCGCTCGCCGCTGGACAGCCACTTTGCCGCGTTGGTCCGTTCCGTCCTCTACCAGCAGCTGGCTGGTGCAGCCGCGGCTGCCATCCATGGCCGGCTGGTGGCCGCTCTCGACGGGGACGTCTCGCCTGAGCCGCTGCTGCGCCTCTCCCCCGAGGCGCTGCGAGCCCTGGGCCTCTCGGCCAACAAGGCGGCGTCGTTGCGGGACCTGGCCGCCAAGGTGCTGGACGGCACGGTCGAGCTGGGGGCGCGGAGCTTGGCCCGCCAAGACGACGAAGAGGTGATATCCCGGCTGTCGGCGGTGCGAGGCATAGGGCGTTGGACGGCGCAGATGTTCCTGCTTTTCCAGTTGAGACGCCTCGATGTCTGGCCTACCGGGGACCTGGGGGTGCGCCGGGGCTATGGCCTGGCCTGGGGGGTGCCCATGCCCACCGCGCGCCAGCTCGAGGAGCTGGGCGAGCCGCTAAAGCCTTACCGGTCGGTGGCCGCTTGGTACTGCTGGCGAGCCTGCGAGGTGTTGGCCGGCGCCTCAAAGAGCGCTGTCACCGGGCAGCCGAGCCGGCTCAGTCGGGGCGGCGACCTGCCGATACAGCTCGTGAGGCAAAAGTGAGAGCACCGTGGCATGCCCGTTTTGTGGAGGCCCTGACGACTACTGCCAATGTTCCAGCGGCTCGGCACAAGTGGCACCAGCCCGCCAACAAGAACTAAACCCCTTCATGCAGTTCCTGTTGGACTTCAACGGGGAGAACGCGGCCCGGTCGCCGTTGCCGTGGGACGCGCCCGCCCCGGTGCCTCCCGCTGGCGCTCCAGCCCCTGCCGGTGCCCCAGCCGTGCCCTCTCCGTGGGCCTCGGGCGCGCCGCCGCCTCCTCCCCCTCTCAAGCTGCCGGCCCAGCCAGGCCAGCCGCGGCCGGCCGAGCCAGCTTCGTTGCGGCCAGGGCCTACGCGTCCAGGGGCACCGACCAGCCCCCTCAGGTCAGCCGCGACATGGGGCTGGGACGCTGGCACCGTGGTGCCCGAGCAACCGGCCAATGGCGACCAAGCTCCCCACAATGGGTCGCACCGGCCTTCGCGGTTGAAAAAGCTGCTGCACCCAAAGAAGCCTTGAGCCCGACCCGGCAGGCGCTGGGTGACGGACCAGGCGAGGAATCGTCAAAACTTGTGGATCGGCCTCACCCGCTGATCACGCGGCGACCTCTCCTTCTTGCTCTACCTTGACCTCGCTCTCGACCAACACCCCCTTTCGGA
>JAJPKN010000037.1 GCA_021323695.1 Actinomycetota bacterium
AGGGGAAGCAAAAAGGGCCTCCGGGACGGGGTGGAAGGAGGGGCATCCCTGCTCTGAGGTGAAAGCCCGAGCACACGGCACCGGGTTTTTCGGGAGCTAGTAGTCTAGTGGGCCCTAGTGGCCGCCGAGGCGCCGGGCATGGTCGCGCCATGCTCAGGCCCTCCGCCCAGGTCCCTGGTGGCGCCCGGGCCGTTGCTCCCACCTGGACCGGCGCCAGCAGACCACCCCGGGCGCAGACGACCACCCACACGCCGACGTCCGCTCAGCGCGTCCGCGACCTGGCGGGCCACCTTGACCGTCTAGCGTCGCGGGGGCTACGGGCCGCCGTTGGTGCCGGGCTCGGCCAAGGCCCCGATGGCTGCCGCCAGCCCCGCGCCGGGCACGGCTGCCTGCTTGGGCACTACGCCCGGCCGGCGCGCCCGGTCCCTCGGCAGTTCAAAGTGGTTCGCTCGCCTGCCTGACGCCGGCCCGCCTCAGCGGCGCCGCTGGTGGGCCAGCCAGGTCTTCCGTAGCTTACGGCGCTCCTCTTCGGTGGTGCCTCCCCAGATCCCCGATTCCTGGTTGGTGGCCAGGGCAAATTCAAGGCAGCTCTCCTTCGCCTCGCAGGTCGCGCAGACGGCCTTGGCGCTGGTGATCTGTTCCAGGGCGGGCCCGGTGCTGCCGATCGGGAAGAACAGGTCGGGGTCAGTGTCCCTGCAGGCCGCCTTCTCGCGCCAGTCCTCTATGTCCCACTCGATGCTGCGGGTCCAAGTCAGGGCCACGGGCTGCCTCCTGGCGTGAGTTGTGGTGTGTACATCACCGGTCAAGATCAGGCCGGTGACCCGCGGCAGCAAAGCATGCTTGGGCCCGGCAACTTGTGAACATTTTCACTTGCACCGCTCAAAGCCACAAGAGCTGTGAGGTGGTACGGACAGAAAGTATAGCGGTAGTAGTTGCCGGTCTCGCAAGGGTTCTTGCTGGATGTTGAGTGGCATAGTTCACACCGGGTCGGGCCGCTGGCGCCGGGTCGGGCCGCTGGCGCCGGGTCGGGCCGCTGCACCCGGTCCGGCTGCCCGCGCCCGGCCGGGCTAGGGCACCACCAGGCGCAGGGCCTGTTGGGCCCAACGCAGCTCGATGAAGTCGGTCTCGCCTATGTAGTCGCCATCGAGCTGGTAGGGCATGGGCCGCTCCCCGCGCAGGGTCGCCTTCTGGGTGCCGCTCAGCGTGCGCACATTGCGCCACGGGCCCGGCGTGCCCCGCTTCCTCAGGGCGCCCGTCACGACCGGTAGCAGCGTGCTCAGCGACAGCGACCCGAAGGTGACCAGGGTGAGCGGCGTCTCGAGCGAGGTCCCGGGGGCCACGCGCACCGGGCGGTCGCCGAGGAAGGTGTAGGGGTCGGTGTTGAGGCAGATGCAGAAGTAGCCCGACTGGGGACCGCCGGTGGGCGTCCCCGCCTTGGCTGAGGCCCAGCTGGACGCTGGCACGCCGGGACGTGCCCCGCCGGGCCGTGCCTCTAGCGTCGTGGCCTCCAGGCGGAACGTGGGCCTCCGCCTGTCGTAACCTATGGCCCATGTGTACAGGGCCGCAGCTATGAACAGCGCCGGCCCGGCATAACGCTTGAGGAACGAGAGCCTCTCCACCTGGGCCACGACCGCGGCGTCGAAGCCTATCCCGGCGTGGAACAGGAAATAGCGGCCGTTCAGCTGGCCCAGGCTGACGCTCTTCACCGACCCCTTGGCCAGGGCACCCAGCAATTGCCCGGTCGCCTCTATCGGGTCGTTGGCCATGCCGACCGTCCGGGCGAAGACGTTGGTCGAACCCCCGGGCAGCACGGCCAAAGCGGTCTGGCTGTGGGCGAGCCCATTGGCCGCTTCGTTGAGGGTGCCGTCGCCTCCCAGTACGGCTACGCAGTCGTAGCCATCGGCTGCCGCACCCTGGGCCAGCCGGGCGGCGTGCCCCCTGCGGTTGGTCTCCCGCAGGGTGACTTCATGGTCGGCCGACAGAGCCTTTTGGACCACCACCCGGTCCCGGGCTGTCACCGATGACGCCGACGTGTTGACGACGAGCATCAAGCGCATGGGGTGGTACCGTCAGCCCGTCCCGGTGGCGAGGCGCAAGCGGGCTACGCTACGCGCCAGCAACCTGGAGACGTGCATCTGGGAGATGCCGAGCCGCTCGGCGATCTCCGACTGGGTGAGGCCCTCGAAGAAGCGCATGTGCAAGACCAGCTGTTCGCGCCGGGGCAGCTGGGCCAGAAGAGGCGACAGGGTGGCCCGGCTTTCCACGTCGCCGAGGGAGGCGTCTTCGTCGCCCAGGCGCATGCCCAGCGTCTCGCCTTCGTCCCCGGCTGCGGGCGCGTCCAGCGACGTGGACCGGTAGGCCTGCCCGGCTTCCAGCGCCTCCAGCACCTCTTCTTCGGAGACCCGCAGCTCGGCCGCCACCTCAGCGATGGTGGGGGACCTCCCCAGCTGCTGGCTGAGCGTGCCGACCACCTTGCCCAGCCGCAGGTACAGCTCCTGCATGCGCCGCGGGGCCCGTACCGCCCAGCCCTTGTCGCGAAAGTGGCGCTTCAGCTCGCCCACGATGGTCTGGGTCGCGTAGGTGGAGAACTCCGCTCCCCGCTCAGGGTCGAAACGGTCCACCGCTTTGATCAGGCCCAGCGAAGCCACCTGGACCAGGTCGTCCAAGGCTTCGCCGCGGTTGGCGAACCGGCGGGCCAGGTACTCAGCCAGCCCCAGGTGGGCCGAGACGAGCTCGTCCCTGAGCCCTGGGTCACGGCTGGAGGCGTAGGCCGCGAACTTCTCTTTGAGCTCCAAGCGCCGGTCCGGCTCTGGGCTCACGGCCCTTCCCCTGCCCGCTGGTGCCCGGGCTGGGCCGGGCCGGTAGCCCGGTGCTTGACGAGCAGGAAGCGGGCCCCGCCAGGGCCGTCCGAGAGGCTGTGCTCGTCCACCAGGGCCTTGAGGACCACCTCCGAGATCGGGGCCCACTGCAGGCTGACCGGTGAGGGGAAGTGGCCCTCGCCCACGATGGCGATGCCCGCCTCGGTGAGCTCGAAGCGCAGTTCGAGGGTGCCGTCCCGGCCTCGGGCGCCGGTAAGGGCGAAGCACATCTCGTCAACGGCCAGGCGCAGGTCTTCGACTTGGTCGTAGGTGAAGCCGAGCCTGGTCGCCAGGCCCCCCGCCGTCACCCGGGCCAGGCCCAGGAACTCCGGTTTGGCCGGTATGACCAACCTCACCTCGTCCCCGCTGCTCACTGGGAACGCTCCTTCCTCGGTCGTCGGGCGTGCTGGCCTACGGGGTGCGCCGAGCTGCTGGCCCGGACGGCCACGCTACTACCGCTCTACCAGGCCGCCGCCCGCGGCTCGGGCCCGCGCCCCGGGCGGCCCCCACCCCCGCGTCCCTGGGGCTCCCGTCTTTGCTCAAAAGCAGCGTCGAGGGCCGGTGCTGGCCGGTGGTGGCCGGTGCGGGCCAGTGGGTTGGGAGGCCGTTCATATGAGCGGCCAGGGCAAGGGGAAGTCCCCGGTGGGCTCAGGGAAAGCCCCTTCGTCGAGGGCTCGGGCGGCGCGCCGGGCCAGCGCCCTCGCCTCGGCGCTGTCCAGGAGGCAGGCCAGTGCCTCGGGGACGGCCCCTTGGGCCAGTGGCTGCAAGTCGGTGACCAGTTCGGGGCCAAGGGGCTCACCGGCGAAGTCCCATATGACCGTGCGGAGCTTGGGGGCCGAGTGGAAGCACAGCCCGTTGTCGATGGCCCAGATCTTCCCGTCTTGGCCCAGCAGGCAGTGGCCGCTCTTGCGGTCGGCGTTGTTGGCCACCAGGTCGAAGGCGGCCACTTTGCGCAGCTGCGGCCACCATCGAGGTTGCTTCACCAGGGTGAAGTAGTGCTCGCCGGGAGCCGCGTCTACGCAAAGCTGCAGGGAGCCGGGCCCCAGGGGCCCGTCCTGGCGTGCTGCCGTCGGGGGCACCAGGCCCCAGCCCAAGAAGCGGTCCAGCTCGTAGGCGGCGACCTCGCGGCGCCACAGCCCGGGAGGGAAGTCCCATAGCCTGCGCTCGCCTCGTTCCGGCTTGTAGATGGCTGCCAGCTCGCTCTGCCCGTCACGCACCTCGGCGAGGAAGGTGGCGTTGGAGCTCCAGGTGATCCTTGCCTTCAGCACCACTTCGCCCTGGCTGAGCACGCTGAGGACGTGCTCGGCTGCCGCCCCCGGCGGGGGGGCCGCTCCTCCGGCTGTGCCCGGTCCCTCAGGTGCTGTCCCCGCCCCCCTGGGTGCCCTCACAGCGCGGGAGCGCGGTGGCCGTTCAGCTTCGGGCACGAATGGTCCTCGCCCAAGGGGTAGCCGCACAGCGGGCAGGGGGGGCGGCCGGCTCGCACCAGGGCCTTGCCTCGTTCGATCAGGGCGGCGGCCTGCTCCCGGCTGACGGCCAGCCGGGCGACCGCGCCCCCCGAGCCTGTGCCCGCCTGGCCCTGTTCCTCCGAGCTCACTTCGAGCGCCACTATGACCACCTTGTCGGCGGCCGCGTCGTAGCTGAGTTGCATGGCCCCCACCGCCCATTCGGCTACTACTGGCTCCTCGAGCTCGACGTCTGGCTCCGGTGGCGTCGGGCTGGCCAGGTCGGACAGGACCTCGTCCAGGCCGCCGGCCAGCAGCAGGACCTGTTCCTTTTCCAGCTTGAGGGAGACGAGCTGGTCGTCTTGGCGAGCCTGCAAGTAGAAGGTACGCTTGCCGGGCGGGCCGATGGCTCCCAGCGTTACCCGGCTGGGGTTGGTGAGGTCGAACGACGAGCTCATCGCCGGCCCCTGCCCGCAAGCGGCACGAGGTCGGCCAGTTGGTCGCGCCCGGCCAGCCAGTTGACCGCCCCCACGCTCGGCCCCTCGTCGGTGTACAAGACGCTGCTGAGCGAGCCCGGCGCGACGAACAGCCGCTGGAACATGTCGAAGTGCATCCCCAGGGCGTCTGCCAGCACGGCCTTGATGGGGTCGGCGTGAGAGACGACCACCACGCTTTCGCCCGGGTGCTTGTTGGCCAAGGAGCGCACCGTGCTCACGGCCCGGGCATGCATGTCGAGCATCGCCTCCCCGCCAGGGAAATGGAAGGCGCTCGGGTGGTGCAAGACCGTCGGCCAACCCGGCTGCCGGCTCAGCTTCCGCAGTTCCATGCCCGCCCACTCGCCGGTGTCGCCGTCGACCAGGCCGGGCTCCAGCTGGGGCACCAGGCCGAGGACCTCCCCCAGCACGGCCGCCGTCTGCTGGGCCCTCGCCAGCGGGGAGGCGTACAGGTGGGAAAGGGGGAACAGGCTGGCCCGCCAGTGGGCTATGAGCTCGCCCACCGCCTGGGCCTGGGCTCGTCCCTGCTCCGACAAGCTGGGCCCGGCACCCCTTTCTGGTAGCTCCTTGCCCGTGGTCGCCGCCGTGCCGTGCCTGACGAGGAGCACGAGGACGGCTCGGGGGGCGTTGCGGCGCGTCGGCATGCCGGTCCAAACTAGCGTCCAGGGGGTGAGCCCAGGCGCGCTGGAGGACCTGGCCGCCGAGGTCGTCGCCTGCCAGCGGTGCCCTCGCCTGGTGGCCTGGAGGCAAGCGGTGGCCGTCCAAAAGCGGGCGGCCTTCAAGTCGGAGGAGTACTGGGGCCGGCCGGTGCCTGGCTTCGGGGGCACCGGTGCCCGCCTGCTGGTGGTGGGCTTGGCTCCCGCGGCCCACGGTGGCAACCGGACCGGGCGCATCTTCACCGGGGACCGCTCCGGTGACTGGTTGTGGGAGGCGCTGTGGCGTGCCGGCTTGGCCAACCAGGCCGAGAGCCGCCACCGTGACGACGGCCTGGAGGTACGCGGGGCCTGGGTCACGGCCGCGGTCAAGTGCGTTCCCCCAGGCAACCGGCCGCTGCCGGCTGAGAGGGACAACTGCTTTGGTTTCCTGGCCCGGGAGCTGCAACTGCTGCCGAGCGTCCGGGCCGTGCTGGCCCTGGGCTCGTTCGCCTACGAGGTTTGCTGCCGGCTGCTCGCTGTGAGGCCCCGCCCCGCTTTCGGCCACGGCACCGAAGTACGGGCCAGCGACGGCCGGTCCATTGTCTGCTCGTACCACCCGAGCCAGCAGAACACCTTCACCGGGCGGCTCACTTCGGAGATGCTGCTATCTGTGGTGCAGCGAGCCTGGCAACTGGCCAGCGGGTGAACGACCGGCCCACCCGCAGCATGCGCCGGCCGTCGCTTCCCCCTGTCCGCTGGCCCTACAGGACGTAGCCGCCCATGACCTGCCTGCAGCTTTGTGCCGGCTCAGCTAGGACATGACCGGCCTGGGGCTCCCCGTGGGGTGGCCGCCGGGCCCGGGCGAGCTGGCAGCCCTCCAGCGCCAGCTGGCAGAGGAGGCGGCCCGCCTGGGCCCCGTGGCCCTGCCGTCGCCAGTCGTCTTCGGTGGCTGCTTTGTCGCTTGGGCCACCGGGGAGGCCGGGCCCGGTCACGCCGGGGACCGGGGCTGGGCGGCCGCCGTGGCCTGGCAGCCGACTGCCGGGGGGAGTGGGGGGGCGCGGCCGACGGGCCAGGTGCTGGCGGGGGCCCGGCAATGGCCTCGCCAGGCCTCCGACGTGCTCGCCCAGACGGTGGTGCAAGGGCGGGCGCCGGCTCCTTATGCCCGCGGCCTGCTGGCCCTGCGGGAGGGCCCCCTGCTGGAGGCGGCGGTGAGCGGCCTGCGGCCGCGTCCAAGCCTGCTCCTGGTCGATGCCACCGGCCGTGACCATCCCCGCCGAGGTGGGCTCGCGCTCCACCTGGGAGCGGTGCTTGGCCTGCCCACGGTGGGGGTGACCCACCGGCCGCTTGTGGCCCAGGGGCCCCTGCCCAGGGCTTGGGCCCGAGGGGCGCGGGCACCGCTGTGGCTGGGGGACGAGGTGGTCGCGTACTGGGCCTGCACGCGCACCGGGGCCCGGCCCGTCGTTGCCCATGCCGGGTGGGGGACAAGCGCCGCCCAGGCGGCGGACCTGGTACTCCTTGCCTCTACGGGAGCAGCGCGCTCGCCGGTCCCGCTCCAAGAGGCCCGCCGGGTGGCGCGAGAGGCCCGGTGGCTGGCTGAGCGGGGCGGGCCGCTCGCCTGAGCCCGACACGGGTGAGGCCTCGGCCCGCCCACGGTGGCACCGGCCCACAGGCCCCCGAGGCCGGCCCGGCAACGGGGCGCTGCCCCCGTCTAGCCTGTGGTCATGGCAGCGCGCCAGCGGGTGGCGTCGGGCTCCCCCTACGAGGCAGCCATCGGCTTCAGCCGGGCCGTCCGGGTGGGCGACAGGGTCATCGTCGCCGGCACGGCGCCGGTGTGGCCGGACGGCAGCTGCCCAGACGACGTCGAGGCACAGGCGCGGCGCTGCTTCGAGGTCATCGCCGGGGCTTTGGCCGAGGCTGGGGCGAGCCTGGCCGACGTGGTGAGGACGAGGATGTTCATAGTTTCGTCGTCCGACGCGGCGGTGGTCGGTGCCGTGCACGGGGAGCTGTTCTCGGCCACCAGGCCGGCTGCCACCATGGTCGTGGTGGCGGGGCTGCTCGACCCCCGCTGGAAGGTGGAGGTCGAAGCCGAAGCGCTGGTGAACCCCTGGCCCGGGGGTGGGCGGTGCCCGTAGCTGGCGCCTGCAGGCGCTGGCGCGCCGAGGGCAACCGCAGCGTTGCCAGCAGGCCCACCAGCGCCAAGCCGGCCCCCACCGCCAGAGCGGTGCTGAGGCCATGGGCGAAGGCCGCCCTCAGCGCCGCCAGCAGGGGGCTCGAACCGGACGCGTGGGCAGCCGCCAGGCCCGCGAACACGCTGCGACGAGCCGTCCGGGCAATGGCCAGGGGGAGGCCGCTGAGGCCCAAGCGGGAGGTGTAGGCCGAGGCCAGCGCGCTGCCGATGACCGCGCTGCCCAGGGCCGCACCGGCGTCCCTGAGCGCCTGCAGCACGGCCGGGGCGGCCCGGGCCAGCTCCGAGGGGACGTCGCTCAGCGCCGCCGAGGCGACGGTCGCCATGGCCAGGCCGGTCCCGGCCCCTACGGCTGCCGCCCAGGCCGCGCTGGGGGCCCCGCTCGAGGTAGGTACCGTTGCCGCCCCCGTGGCCAAGCCGACGACCACCAAGGCGAAGCCGCCCGCCCCGCCAAGCTTGGGCCCGGCCCGCCGGGCTGCCCCCGGGCCGACGAGCAGGCCGGCCACGAGCCCTCCCATGACCGCTAGGAGGCGGAGCCCCGAGCCCAGCACCCCGGTGCCGGCCACCACCTGGGAGTACTGCGGCAGGCTGAAGGCCAGCCCGGCCAGGACCAAGGCCGCCAGGGAGAGGGCCAAGCCTCCCCAGCCCAAAGCGGCCAGCCGGGCAAGAGGCGCCCCCACCAGCGTTAGCCGCCCCCGCCTCGTGCCCAGGTGCTGTTCCCAGGAACCGAAGCCCATTAGCAACGCCAACCCCAGCAGTACGGGGCCGAGGGCGCCCGGCGAGGCCCAGCCGTGCTCGCCTGCGGCAATGAAGCCGTAGGTGAGGGCGAACAGCCCGGCGCTCGAGCTGAGGACGCCCGGTGCGTCCATCGCCAGCGGCGGGCTGGTTGTCGGCTTCGCCACGGGGGAGGCCACCGCTGGCGTAGCGGTGGTGACGGCCACGAGCCCCAAAGCGGCCACCGGCACGTTGACCAGGAACACCCAGCCCCACCAGTAACGGGAGAGCAGCCAACCGCCGAGCAGCGGGCCCAGGGGGAGCGACAAGACATTGGCGCCCGTCCACAGGGCGACTGCCCGGGGGCGTCGCTCTTCGGTCGACAGGACGCTGAGGGCGGGGACGGCTGTCGCCGTCACCCCCGCCCCGGCCAGCCCGAGCAGGGCCCGGGCAGCGATGAACTGGGCCGCCGAGCCCGAAAAGGCGCAGGCCAAGGACCCCGCGGCCAAGCCGGCCAGGGAGGCCAGCACCACCTTCTTGCAGCCGTAGCGATCGGCCAGCCGGCCCGCGGGCAGGAAGGCGGCCGCCAGGGCCAGGGCGTAGCTGGCGGAGAACCACTGGAGGTCTGCCCCTGGGGCCCCGAAGGCCCTGGCCAGCGTGGGCAGGGCGACGCTGACGACGGTGAGGTCCAAGCCGACGGCAAAGGCGGCCAGGGCCAGCGCGGCTATCGCCCACCACCGGCCGTTGCCGGTCGCCCCCGCTGCTTGGCCGTCCAGCCGCACCCGCTGATGGTACCTACCCGGCTACAGGGGGCCTGCCCTCCTGGCCCGAACCGATCGGCAACCGGGCAGGTGGACGGTACGAAGGCGGGCCTCAGGTCGTTGGCCAGGTGTTGGTACGGCGGTGCCCTCGGCGAGATTCGAACTCACGCACCCGGCTCCGGAGGCCGGCGCTCTATCCCCTGAGCTACGAGGGCTGTGCAGCCAGTTTAGTGGCCGGCGCCCCGTCCCCCGTCCGGGCCGCCTGGGGTGCCGCCTGGGGTGCCGCCTGCGGGGCGCCTGGGGGGCCGGCGGGTGGCCGCCGGCTGCCGGCTCCCTGGTCGCCCAGTTGCCCGGACGTGGCCGGACGTGGCCGGGCCCGGCCATGGCGACCTGCCAGGATAGGCAAAGTGATCCCCGACCCCATGGCTGAGCCCGGCCCTCCCCGGCCGGCCGCACCGGGCACCGGCCGGGCCGGCACCCAGCGGGCCGGCACCGGCCAAGCCGTTGCCGGCGCAGACGCGCCCCTTCCCGCCCACCTACTGCCCGACAGCGCCGAGGTAGGCCCCTCGGGGCGCCTGCGGGTCGGGGGCGTGGACGTCCTGGAGCTGGTCGGCGAGGTCGGCACCCCGGTGTTCATCTATGACGAGCAGCACCTTCGCCGCCGCCTCCAAGAAGCCCGCCAAGCCTTCGGGCCTCGGGTCGCGTACGCGTCCAAGGCTTTTTTGTGCAAGGCCATGGCCGCGCTGGTCGACCAGGAAGGTTGCTGCATGGACGTCTCGACCGGTGGTGAGCTCCATGTGGCGCTGTCTGCCGGTTTCCCGGCCGAGCGCTTGGTGATGCACGGCAACAACAAGTCGGAGGCCGAGCTGGCGGCGGCCCTCCGCGCCGGGGTGGGCCGGGTCGTCGTGGACTCTTTCGACGAGGTCGAGCGCCTGCGCCGGGCCAGCCGCGCCCTGGGGGCCAGGCCCCAGGTGCTGGTGCGGGTCACCCCGGGCATCGAGGCCCACACCCATGAGTACGTGATGACCGGCCAAGACGACTCCAAGTTCGGCTTCGGCCTGTCTTCGGGGGCGGCCGAGGAGGCGGTCGGCCGGCTCCGCCGCCCGGGCAGCGGCGTGGAACTGGTCGGCCTCCACGCTCACATCGGCTCGCAGATCTTCGCCCTGGAGAGCTTTGAGCGGGCGCTCGAGGTGCTCGGGCCCTTCCTCGTGAGGTCGGGCCTCGGCGAGCTGTGCATCGGTGGTGGGCTGGGCGTGCCCTACGTGACCGGGGAGGCGGCACCCACCATCTCGGAGTGGGCGGCCGCGGTGCGGGCGGCGGCGGCCCGGGCAGGGGTGGGGCCGGACGTCCTCCTCACGGCCGAGCCGGGCCGGGCGGTGGCCGCCACTGCTGCCCTCACTTGCTACACCGTGGGGACGGTCAAGGAGCTCCCCGGGCTCAGGACCTACGTCAGCGTGGACGGGGGGATGAGCGACAACCCCCGGCCGGTCCTCTACGGGTCGGGGTACGAGGCCTTCCTGCCCAGGGAGGTGCTGGCCCCGAGGCCTCGGGTGGTCACGGTGGTGGGCAAGCACTGCGAGTCGGGTGACGTCATAGTGAAAGATGCCCACGTGCCCGAGGACCTGGCCGTGGGCGATGTGCTGGCGACGCCGGTCACCGGGGCCTACGGCCATTCCATGGCCTCCACCTACAACAAGGTGCCGAGGCCTCCGGTGGTCTTCGTCCGCGACGGCCGGTGGCGCTTGGCCGTGCGCCGGGAAACCTACGAGGACCTGGTGGCGCTGGACCAGTTGTAGGTGGTGGCCCCGAGCGTCGTCGGTGGCGTCGGAGCCTGCCTGGCCAGCTAACCTCGCAAACCATGGTGGCCACCGGTACTGTGCCAGCCCCGGGACAAGCAGCCAGGGGCGCACCTGAGCGCCCCCTGGTGAGGGTGGGCTTGCTCGGCTGCGGCAACGTAGGGTCGGCACTGGCCCGGCTGTTGCTCACCGATGCCAAGGGGATCGCCGAGCGCACCGGGCTCGAGCTGCAGCTGCACAAGGTGGCGGTGCGGTCCTTGAGCAAGCCGCGCGACGTCCCGGGCATCGAGCCGCTGCTGACCGCTGACCCGGCCCAGGTGGTCGCTGACCCAGCCGTCGACGTCGTGGTGGAGGTGATGGGCGGCATCTCCCCGGCCCGGGACCTGCTCCTGGCCGCGCTCCAGCACGGCAAGCCGGTCGTGAGCGCCAACAAGGAGCTGCTGGCCAACCACGGCGGGGAACTGTGGGACGCCGCCAGCGCGTCCGGCGTGGACCTGCTCTTCGAGGCTTCGGTGGCCGGGGGCATCCCGCTCATACGCGCGCTCAGGGAGTCGTTGGCGGGCGAGCGCATCCGGCGGGTGATGGGCATCGTGAACGGCACGACCAACTTCATCTTGAGCCGGATGACCACCTCGGGCGCCACGTACCAAGAGGCCCTGGCCGAGGCCCAGGGGCTGGGTTACGCCGAGCGCGACCCGGCGGCGGACGTGGAGGGGTTCGACGCGGCGGCCAAAGCCGCCATCCTCGCCAATGTCGCCTTCGGGGCCAAGGTGGTGGCCGGGGACGTGTACCGGGAGGGCATCTCGGGCATCGGTGCCCAGGACATCCAAGCCGCCACCCGCCTGGGCTTTGCCATCAAGCTGCTGGCCATGGTCGAGGCGGACGACCAAGGCCAACTGGGCGTCCGTGTCCACCCCGCCATGGTGCCCCAGTCCCACCCCCTGGCGTCCGTGCACGGCTCGTACAACGCAGTCTTCGTGGAGGGCGAGGCCGTCGGCCAGTTGATGCTCCTGGGCCGGGGTGCAGGCGGGCTGCCCACGGCGAGCGCCCTGCTCGGCGACCTGGTCGATGCCGCCCACAACCTGGCTACCAAGGGAGCGGCGAGGAAGATCCCGCTGCGGGAGGTCACGATCAAGCCCATCGACGACCTGAGGTGCCCTTATTACCTGAGCCTCTGGGCTCTGGACCGGCCCGGCGTCCTTTCCTCCATAGCTGGCGTCCTGGGGCGCCACCAGGTCTCCGTCCGTTCCATGGAGCAAGACGCCCCGGAGCCGGGCCCGGGCTCGCCGCCGGGCGGCGAGGGCGAGGCGCGGCTAGTGTTCGTCACCCACCCGGCTTGTGAGCGTGACGTCCAGGCCTGCCTGGGCGAGCTGGAACGCCTCGACGCCGTCCGCCGGACGGGGGCGCTCATCCGGGTGGTGGGGCCTTGAGCAGCTGCGGCCGCTGGCCCGGGGTGATCGAGCAGTACCGGGAGCACCTGCCGGTCAGCGCGGCGACGCCGGTAGTGACCCTGCTGGAGGGGGGCACCCCATTGGTGCCGGCCAAGCGGCTGTCCGAGCGGCTCGGTGCGCGGGTGTGGCTCAAGGTCGAGGGGGCCAACCCTACGGGCTCGTTCAAGGACCGGGGCATGACGCTGGCTATTTCCAAAGCGCTGGAGGAGGGGGCGAAAGCCGTTGTCTGCGGCTCGACCGGCAATACCTCGGCATCGGCTGCTGCCTATGCCGCCCGGGCCGGCCTCACTTGCGTGGTGCTGATACCCGACGGCTATATTGCACTTGGCAAATTGGCGCAGGCCCTCGTCCACGGCGCCAAGGTGGTACAGGTCAAGGGAAATTTTGACCGGGCGCTGGCGCTCGTGCGCGAGCTGGCGGAGCGCGAGCCGGTGACGGTAGTGAACTCCATCAACCCCTACCGCATCGAAGGCCAAAAAACGGGGGCCTTCGAGGTCGTGGACGCCCTGGGCAAAGCGCCTGACTTCCACTGCATGCCAGTTGGGAACGCGGGCAATATCACCGCCTACTGGAAGGGCTACCGCGAGTACCAAGATGCCGGGAAGCTCAAGCAGCTGCCCCGTATGCTCGGTTTCCAGGCCGCGGGTGCCGCGCCCTTGGTCCTGGGCCACCCGGTCGAAAAACCCGAGACCATTGCCACCGCGATCCGGATCGGCAAGCCGGCCTCCTGGTACGGGGCAACTGCCGCCGCGGCCGAGTCCGGGGGGGCCATAGCCGCGGTCAGCGACGAAGCCATCTTGGAGGCCTACCGGTTCCTGGCGCGCGAGGAGTCCGTGTTCTGCGAGCCGGCCTCGGCGGCTTCGGTGGCTGGCCTGCTGGACGTGGGGGTACCCCCGGGGTCGGAGGTGGTGTGCGTGCTGACCGGCCACGGGCTGAAGGACCCCGACATCGCCATCAGCCAGGTAACCGTGCCCAAGGCGGTGGAGGCCGACCTGGCAGCGGTGAGGCAGGAACTGGCTCTCTGAGCCGGGGCGTCGCCGGCCGCCCCGGGCCGGGGGCGTTGGCGCCGGCCGCCCCGGGCCGGGGGCGGTGGTGCCGGGCGGTGGTCGGCGTGCCCAGCGGGGCAGCCGGCGGGCCCGCCCGGGGGTGCTGGCGCGAAATGCCAGAAGCCGGTATTATGGGGCTACCTCCGGTCGGACGATACGACCAGAGGCACCTCATCCGGAGCGGGAACTTTCCGAGCCCTACCTGCAACCGAACCCTGGGACTGGGTGGCAAGGTCAGTCCGGGCAGTCTTGCTCGGTAGGTGACGTCCTCGCAGTTACCCTCTGGATGTGCTGGCCACGGCCGGTCCTCGGGACGCGGCGCGTGGCCCCGATCACACAAATGACAGGGGTACTTGATGAGCGACCTGCAGCTCGAGCGTTCTGTCCTCGAGTCCAAAGAGCGCGATGAGCTATTTGCTATAGCTGTTGCCCTCGGCACGGCCCCGGAGGCCCGTACCAAGAAGGCGGACCTGGTGTCTCAGATCCTCCAGGTCACCGGGGTGGAGCCGGCTACCGCCAAGCCACCGAGCCCGCGGCGGTCTCGTGCCCGCAAGACGGCTGCCGCGGCCGGCGGTGAGGAGGGTGCCAGCGCGCCCGTGGCCTCCGAGCAGCTGGCGCTGGTGAGCGGCAACGGCGACGGTGGCAGCCAGCCCGAGGCGGAGGCGGACGGGGGGCTGCCGGCTACCCTGGCCGGCGCGGGCCCGGCTCCCTCGCCTGGAGGTGCGCTCACCGCCAAGCGGGGCGCCACGGTCCCCGGCAAGGGTGAGGGCCCGGGCCCTGAGGCCGAGGCGGGCAACGGCTCGGCGGCACCCGGCAGCCCTGTCGTGGCCGCTGAAGCCATGGGGGCTGCTGAAGCCGTGGGGGCTGCTGGGCCCCGGGGGGCCAGCGAGGCCGCCCCAGCGGCCACGGCCAGCCAGGACGGCATGACCGCTGACGCCCAGGGCGCAGCTTTGCCGCTGGGGGCGGGCGAGGCTGCGGCCGGTTACCTGCGGCCCGAGGGCAGGCAACGCTTCGACCTCGAGCCCGGCCTGGGCAACAGCCGGCGCCGGCGCCGGCGCAACCGGGACAAGGGCGGGCCCCGGGGCATGGAACGTGAGGCCCCGGGCCAGGTCCCCGAGGTCGCCTACACCGGCGAGCCGGTGAGCTGCGCGGGCCTGCTCGACCTCCGTGAGGAAGGCTACGGGTTCCTGCGCACCAACGGCTACCTCGCCAGTTCCAGCGACGTCTACGTGCCCATGGCCATGGTCCGCCGTTACGGGCTGCGCAAGGGCGACATGGTCGAGGGTGCCTACCGGCCGGCCGCCAACAACGAGAAGTACCCGGCCCTGGTCCGGGTGGACTCCGTGTGCGGGGTCAGCCCCGAGGAGGCTCGTAACCGCCCGAAGTTCGAGAACCTGACGCCCCTTTTCCCCGACGAGAAGCTGCGCCTGGAGATCCCGGGGGACCCTGCCAACGTGACCGCCCGCATCGTCGACCTCATATCGCCCATCGGCAAGGGCCAGCGCGGGCTCATCGTGTCCCCGCCCAAAGCGGGCAAGACGACGGTGCTCAAGCAGATAGCCCACTCCATAGAGGCCAACAACCCCGAGGTGCACCTGATGGTGCTGCTGGTGGACGAGCGGCCCGAGGAGGTCACCGACATGCGCCGGTCGGTCAAGGGCGAAGTGGTCGCCTCCACCTTCGACCGCCCCTCCGACGAGCACACCCAGGTGGCCGAGCTGGCCATCGAACGGGCCAAGCGCCTGGTCGAGATGGGCAGGGACGTGGTGATCGTCCTCGACGGCATCACCCGGCTGGCCCGCGCCTACAACCTGGCCCAGCCCGCCACGGGCAGGATCATGTCCGGCGGCATCGACACCGGCGCCCTGTACCCCCCCAAGAAGTTCTTCGGCAGCGCCCGCAACATCGAAGAAGGCGGGTCGCTCACCATCCTGGCCACCGCCTTGGTCGAGACCGGCAGCCGCATGGACGAGGTCATCTTCGAGGAGTTCAAGGGCACGGGCAACATGGAGCTGCGCCTGGACCGCAAGCTGGCCGAGCGGCGTATCTACCCCGCCTTGGACGTCAACGCCTCCTCGACCCGCCACGAGGAGCTGCTGTTCGAGCGCAACCAGCTCCAGCAGGTCTGGAAGCTGCGGCGGGTCCTGAACGCCTTGTCCAGCGACGGCAACGCGGCCGCCGGCCTGGAGCTGCTGGTCGACAAGATACGGTCGACCCGTTCCAACGACCAGTTCCTGGCCGACATCGCCAAGCAGCCCGCCCCGGCGATCTAACCTGGTAGCCGCCATGAAGCCCGATACCCATCCCGAGTACGTCCAAGCCACGGTGACCTGTTCCTGCGGCAACACCTTCACCACCCGCTCGACCAAGGCTGTCCTCCACACGGAGCTGTGCAACGAGTGCCACCCCTTTTTCACCGGCAGGCAGAAGCTGGTCGACACCGGGGGCCGGGTCGAGCGCTTCCAGCGCCGTTACGGCCAACGGGCGGCGAGGGCCGGCACCAAGCGCTAAGTGTTCGAGAAGCTCGACGGCCTCGAAGCAGAGTACGAGGCCGTCCTGGCCCAGCTGTCCGACCCCGCTGTGCTCTCCGACCAGCGCCGCTTGGTGGAGGTCTCGCGGCGCCACCGCGAGCTCGAGCCGCTCGTGGCCGCCCTGCGCTCCTACCGGGCGGCCGAGGAGGACCTCCGGGTCGCCCGTGAGCTGCTGAGCGGGGCAGAGGGCGAGGACAGGGACCTGGTGGGGGAGGAGATAGCTGTGGCTGAGCAGCGCCGGGCCGACCTCGAGGCCCAGCTGCGTGGCCTTTTGCTCCCCAAGGACCCCAACGACGGCCGCAACGTCATCGTGGAGATCCGGGGGGCCGAGGGCGGCGAGGAGGCCAACCTGTTCGCCCGGGACCTGTTCGACATGTACCTGCGCTACGCCGAGCGGGCCGGCTGGAAAGCCGAGGTGCTGTCGTCCGACCCCTCCCCCAAGGGTGGCTACAACGAGGTCACGGTCCTGTTCAAAGGGCCTGACGCCTGGGCCCGGCTCAAGCACGAGGGAGGGCCCCACCGGGTGCAGCGGGTGCCCGTCACCGAGTCCCAGGGCCGGGTCCACACCTCCTCGGCCACGGTCACGGTCCTGCCCGAGGCCGAGGAACTGGAGGTCCAGGTCGACGAGAAGGACCTGCGCATCGACGTCTTCCGCTCGACCGGCCCCGGCGGCCAGTCCGTCAACACCACCGACTCGGCAGTGCGCATCACCCACCTGCCCACTGGGATCGTGGTCTCCATGCAGGACGAAAAGAGCCAGATCCAAAACCGGGCCAAGGCCATGCAGGTGCTGCGCGCCCGCCTCCTCCAAGCTGAGCGGGAGCGCCAGGCAGCCGAGCTCTCCCAGGCCCGGCGTAGCCAGGTGGGCGGTGGGGGGCGGGCCGAAAAGATCAGGACGTACAACTTCAAGGAGAACCGGGTCACCGACCACCGCATCGGCCTCACCCTCTACAAGCTCGACCGGGTGCTGATGGGGGAGCTGGACGAGCTGGTGGACGCCCTGATGGCGGACGAGCGTGCCCGGCAGCTGGCCACGGTGGCGGCCTGACCACAAGTTGGCCGAGGTGAGCACCGCGGCCGCCCCGGAGCCTCCCTCCGGCCCCGGCCGGACCTGGCGCAGCCTGTACCAGCAGGCCGCGGCGCGCCTGGGGGACCACCAAGTAGCCCGCTGGTTCGTGGAAGAAGCCAGCGGCGGGCGCTGGCCCATGGTCTTGGACGAGGAGGCGACCGCCGGGGGTGCTGAGCGCCTCGGCCGCATGGTCGAGCGCCGGTGCTCGGGAGAGCCCGTCCAGTACGTCTTGGGCCACTGGGCCTTCCGGGGCCTCGACCTCCTAGTGGACCGCCGGGCCCTCATCCCCCGGCCCGAGACCGAGGTTGTGGTCGAGGTGGCGCTGGGCGAGCTCGACCGCCTGGGCTCGGAGGGGGCGCTGGCGGTGGACCTCGGCACCGGCTCGGGGGCGATCGCCCTCAGCCTGGCCGCGGAACGGCCGGGGGTGCAGGTCTGGGCCACGGACCGCTCGGAGGGGGCGCTCGCCGTCGCCGCCGCCAACCTGGCCGGAGGCGGGGCACGAGTGGCCGGGCGGGTGTCCTTGGCCCGGGGCGACTGGTGGGAAGCCCTGCCCGAGGACCTGGCCGGGCGGGTGACCCTGGCGGTGGCCAACCCGCCTTACATCGCCGAGGCCGAGCTGGCTGGCCTCCCCGAAGAAGTCGTCGCCTGGGAGCCCCGGGAGGCCCTGGTGGCCGGGCCCACCGGCCTCGAAGCGCTGGAGCAGGTACTGGGGGGGGCAGCGCGCTGGCTCGCGCCCCGGTCCGCCTTGGTGGCCGAGATCGCGCCCCACCAGCCGGGAGCCGCCCAGGCGCTGGCCTGCCGAGCCGGTTTCGACGAGGCTTTCGTCCGCCCCGACCTGACCGGCCGGGACCGGGTGCTGGTGGCCCGGCGCAGCCCGGGCCAGCCTGAGCGGCCCGGGGCCCCGCCGGCGGTGCCCGCCCGGTAGCGTGGTCCCGAGGGCCCAGCCGCTCATGGGGCCGGTGTGGCTCCCCTGGGGTTGGCACCGGTATGGTTCGCAGGGTCATGGTTCGCAGGCTGCAGACAGTGGACGCCAGGGGGGACCCGCCTCCTCGGCGGGCCATCGAGCTGGCCGTGGAGGCATTGGCAGGGGGTGACATCGTGGCCATGCCCACGGACACCGTCTACGGGCTGGCGGCTGACCCCTTCCGCACCGGTGCGTCGGACCGGCTGTTCCGCCTGAAAGGCAGGCCCCGCCACCTGGAACTGCCCGTCCTGGTGGCCGGGGAGGAACAGGCCCTGTCCTTGTGCACCGCAGTGCCGGCGGCGGCCCGCCGGCTCATGGAGCGGTTCTGGCCCGGGCCGCTCACAATAGTCCTGCCCCGTCGTCCCGACCTGGCCGCTGAGCTGGGTGAAGACGACGCCACCATCGGGATCCGCTGCCCGGCCCACCCGGTCCCCTTGGCCCTGTGCGCCCTCGCCGGCCCGGTGGCCACCACCAGTGCCAACCGCCACGGCCAGGCCCCCCTGACCACCGCCCAGGCCGTCGCCGAGCACTTCGGGGCCGAGGTCGCCCTCGTGCTCGACGCGGGCAGCTGTTCGGGCGCGCCTTCGACGGTGGTCGACTGCACGGGTGAGGAGCCCAAGCAGCTGCGCGCCGGCCCGTTGCCCTGGGAGGAGGTGGCTGCCGCGGCCTCCGCCAGGTAGGCTCTGGGTAGTGGAAGCCGACCGCGAGCTGTTCTCGATCATCGACGCCGAACAGGAGCGCCAGAACACCACCCTGCAGCTCATCGCCTCGGAGAACTTTGCCTCCCGGGCGGTGATGGCAGCGACCGGGTCGGTGCTCACCAACAAGTACTCGGAGGGCTACCCGGGCAAGCGCTATTACGGCGGCAACCGGGTGGTGGACCAGGTGGAGGACCTGGCCCGCCGGCGGGCCTGCGAGCTGTTCGGCGCCGAGCACGCCAATGTGCAGCCTCACTCGGGCGCCATGGCCAACCTGGCTGCCTACCTGGCCGTCCTGCAGCCGGGGGACACCGTGTTGGGCATGCGCCTCGACCAGGGTGGGCACCTGACCCACGGGTCGCCGGTCAACGTGAGCGGCCGGCTCTACAACTTCGTCAGCTACGGGGTGAGCGAGAGCGACGAGCGCATCGACTTCGGCGCCCTGGCCGAGCTGGCTGAGCGCCACCGGCCCAAGCTGATCGTCGCCGGGGCCACCGCCTACCCCCGGGTGATCGAGCCCGAGCCCCTGCGCCGCATCGCCGACTCGGTCGGGGCGTTGCTGATGTTCGACGCGGCCCACATCGCCGGCTTGGTGGCAGGAGGCGTGCACCCCAACCCGGTCCCCTACTCCGACATCGTGACCTTGACCACCCACAAGACGCTGCGCGGGCCTCGGGGAGGGTGCATCCTCTGCCGTGCCGGCTTGGCCGCGGCGATCGACAAGACGGTCTTCCCCGGGCTCCAGGGCGGCCCGCTGGACCACGTGATAGCCGCCAAAGCGGTGGCGTTCTTCGAAGCCTCCCAGCCCGAGTTCGCCGAGTATGCCCGCCAGGTGGTGCGCAACTCCCAGGCCCTGGCCGAGGCCCTGGCCGCCGAGGGGTTCCGGCTCGTGTCCGGGGGCACGGACAACCACTTGCTGTTGGTGGACCTGCGAAGCTTCAACCCAGACCTCACGGGCAAGGCGGCCCAAGAAGCGCTCGACCAGGCGGGCATCACCCTCAACAAGAACCAGATCCCTGGTGACCCCCGGTCCCCGTTCGTCACCAGCGGGCTCAGGATCGGCACGCCGGCCGTGACCACGGCGGGCATGAAGGAGCCCGAGATGGTGGTGGTGGCTCAGCTGGTCCGCCGGGTGCTGGCAGCTGTCGGCGGTGACCCCCAGGAGCTCGACGAGGAGTGCAAGGCGGTGCGCGAGGAGGTGGCCACGCTTTGCTCGAAGTTCACACCCTACCCCTGACGACCTGAGCGCGCCTGGCCCCCAGGTGCCACGGATCTTGGCGCCAAGTGCCAGGAGGTGCGCGTGATCCGTTACCGGGACTATTTCATCATCTTCGTGGTTGCCGCGGCCGTGACCTGGCTGGCGACCTTTGCCGTGCGCGCTCTGGCCGAGCGCCACCGCCTGATCGTCATGCCCGACGACCGCCGGGTCCACGAGCGGCCTACCCCGACGGCAGGGGGGGCGGCCATGTACCTCGGGTTGCTGGCCGCCATGGTCGCCGCCTCCCAACTGGCCGCCTTCCGGCCGGTGTTCCGCGGCAACTCCGCCCCCTTCGGGGTGGTGGTGGCGGCCACCGTGATCTTCGTCGTGGGCTTGGCCGACGACATGAAGGAGATGTCGCCGCCAGCCAAGCTGGCGGGCCAGGTGCTGGCCGGCACCGTCCTTTACTTCTTCGGTGTGAGCATGCTGTTCTTCCACGTGCCCTGGGCCGGCACCATCTCGCTCGACCCCAACTTCGGTGCCCTGGCTACTGTGCTGTGGGTGGCGGTGATGGCCAACGCCATCAACTTCATCGACGGCCTGGACGGGCTGGCCGCCGGGGTGGTGGCCATCGGGGCGGCCGCCTTCGTCGTCTACGCCTACCAGCTGGCCGTGGTGGGCAACATAACCTCGGGCAACGCCGGCCCCCTCGTCGCCGTCATCGCGGTCGGCCTGTGCGTGGGCTTCCTGCCCCACAACTTCTACCCGGCCCGCATATTCATGGGGGACGGGGGGGCGATGCTGCTCGGCCTGTTGATGGCAGCGGCGACCATGTCGGTGGTCGGCCAGGACAGCTACCAGTCCTTCAGCGGCCGTACCTACTTCTTTTTCTCACCCATCATCATCCCGTTCTTCATCCTCGGGATCCCGCTGTTCGACATCGCCTTTGCCATCGTGCGGCGGGCTGGGCAGGGCATGAGCCCGGCCGTGGCAGACATAAACCACCTCCACCACCGCCTCATGCGGCTGGGCCACGGCCACCGGCCGACGGTGCTCATCTTGTGGGCCTGGACCGCGTTGCTCTCGGGCCTGGTGCTCTGGCCCGGGGTCACCAACTCCCACAACGAGATACCCCCGATCGCGGTGGGAGCGCTCGCGATCCTGCTTTACACCCTGTTCGCCCCCCGGGGCCGGGGCGCGGCCCGGCCCAACGGCAACGGCCGGGCGCCCAGTGCCGGCTCCGAGCGCCAGCCCGGCCCGGCCCCGCTCCACAGCCCGCCGGTGGAGGCCGGGGAGCACCGGCGTAGCGTCGGGGCCAGGGCTGGGGGCGGGGCCCGGCCTGTCGCCGTGCGCCGGCCTACCTCGCTCGGGCCGGCCAGCCGCCGGGGCCCGGAGGAGGCAGCACCGCTGCGCCGGCCCACCTCGCTCGGCCGGCCCGGCCGACGCGACCCGGACGAGACTCCCCCGCTGGGGAGCCGTCTGCCCGGCCCCTAGGGCCTGGCCGGGGATGGGTGGCCCCAGCATGCCGGCCGGTGATAGGCCACAGGACCAGTACCCGGGGCCGCTCGCCTACCTGGGCATAGGCATGCTCAACGCCGTGTGCCTCCTGGGCGGGGGGGCCCTGGGCTGGCTGCTCGACCGGGAGCTGGCCACAATGCCCTTGTTCCTCCTGCTGGGGCTGGTCGGGGGCCTGGCCCTGGGGGTGCTGGCCACCCGTTCGGAGCTGCGCCGGTACCGCTGAGCCCGGTGCCCCGCCAGCCAGGCCAGGCGCCAGCCTCAGTGCCGTCCGCCTGCGGCTTGGGGGCCCCGGTGCCGGGCCTAGTAACATAAGCCCTCCGGGCGCACCCGGCCCCCGGGACCGGGCGAGCCTTGCAGGTACAAGCCGATGCTCACAGATTTCCCTGTCCTTCAAGTCGACGTGGTCGTGCGGCGCACGCTGGTGTCGTCCGTCGCCCTGGGCGTCGTCGCCGTCGTCGTCTCCGTCGTGGCCGGCCAGCCCCTGGCGGGGGTGGGGGTGCTGGCGGGCCTGGCTGGGGCGGTGGCCAACCACCGCTTGTTCCAGCTGTCCACCGCCCGCTACAGCACCGATGCCGGCCGCCTGGAACGCAAGCCCTACTTCGGCAGCGTGGTGGCGCGCCTGGGGGCGCTCACGGTGCTGGCCTTCGTGCTGCTCTACTTGGTGCGCCCCTTGGGCTTCGGGCTGGTGGGGGGCCTGGTCTTGTTCCAGGTCCTGCTGATGGCCAACGCCCTGGCGGCCCTGTGGCGCTACCAGCGGGCCCAGCTGCACGGCTCGGCTGGTGCCTTGCCCGGCTCGGCCGCCGGGCCCCAGCCGGCGGTGCCGGCCAAGGAGGCTGAGGGGCATGCCTGAGGTCATGGACCGGGCCCTGGCCGTCCCCCCCATACCGGTGGGTGACCACGTCACGGCCAAGTTCCTCGGCCTCACCTTCGACCTGGACACGATCTGGTCCACCGCCCTGGCCGCCGCTGTGGTGCTTGGCCTGGGTTTCTACCTGCGCCGCAAGGTGAGCGCGGCGGTGCCGAACAAGGTCCAGATCCTCTGGGAGCTCATCATCGGCTGGGTAGGAGACCAGGTGGAGGCCGGCCTCGGCCGTCGCTACCGCCATGTGGTGCCCATAGCGGTCACGATCTTCGTGCTGGTGCTGGTGGCCAACTGGGTGGAGGTCTTCCCCGGGCTGTGGCACAACACCGACTACCTTCCCTCCCCCAGCGCGGACGTCAACCTCACCTACGCGCTGGGGGCCACGGTGTTCGTGCTCACGAACGCGGCCAGCATCCGGGCCCGGGGCTTGCGGGGCTACGTCCGGGCCTTCTTCGTGCGCCCTCGCCTGCTGGCACCCATCCGGGTGCTCGAGGAGCTGATGAAGCCGGTGACGCTGTCGCTCCGGCTCTTTGGCAACATCTTTTCCGGCGGCATTATGATCGCGCTTTTGCTAGCGATACCCATATATGCCTTCCCCTTCACGCTCGCCTTCAGCGTTGCCTGGAAGCTGTTCGACCTGTTCATCGGCGCGATCCAGGCCTTCATATTCGCACTGCTCACCATCTTGTACTACCAGTTCGCCGTATCCCAAGAAGGGCATTAGAGAGGCCCTCAGACAAGGACAACAGGAGAGAAGCCAATGGCTGCCAGCCTGGAAAAAGCTATAGAGCTCGCCGGTGCGTTCGCCGGAGGAGGCCTCGCCCTCGGCGGGGGGGCAATAGGAGCGGCGGTCGGCGACGGCCTGGCCGGCAGCCAGACGATCGCCGGCATCGCCCGCCAGCCCGAAGTCCAAGGCCGCCTGTACTCGACCATGTTCCTCATCGTCGGCCTGGTGGAGGCCATGTACTTCATCAACCTGGCCTTCACGGCCCTGTTCGTGTTCGTCCTCGCCACCGGCTAGGCCCTCCCCCACCGTGCTCGCGGCTTCCAACTTCCTCGTCCCCAACACCACCTTCGTGGTGGAGCTGGTGGCGTTCCTGGCCGTGCTCGGCGCGCTGGCCAAGTGGGTCCTCCCGCCGGTCAACCGGGCTTTGGAGAAGCGCCAGCAGACCATCGAGCAAGCCCTGAGCGAGGCGGCCGAGGCCCGCGAGCGGGCCCGGAGGGCCGAAGAGGAGGCTCGCCGCGCCATTGAAGAAGCCCGGGCGGAAGCCCGGGCGTTGCGGGACGAGGCGGCCAGGCTGGGTGAACAGGCCCGCCAGGAGCTGCGCGCCCAGGGCGAGGAGGAGTACCGCCGCCTGGTGGCCCGGGCCAGTTCCGAGATCGACGCCTCGGCCCGGCGGGCTGCGGACCAGTTGCGCGCCCAGGTGGCCGACCTCGTCATGGTGGCAGTGGAAAAGGTGCTGGGCGAGGGCCTCACCTTGGCCGACCAGGAGCGGCTGGTCGAGCGGGCGGTCCGCGAGCTGGAGGCGGAGATGGCCGGCCGGGGGGCCGAGGCCGGCGAGCGGGCCGAGGCCGGGAGGTGACCAAGGTTGGCCCCTAGTGCGTGAGCGGGTCTGGGGGTACGCGCAGGCCACCTTCGAGAGCGCCCCTGACCTGGGTGGGCTGGCCGGCGAGCTGAAGGCCTTCTCGGCCCTGGTGGCGTCATCTGCCGACCTGCGGGCGGTCTTGAGCGCGGTCACGGTCCCGGCCCCGGTCAGGGCGGCCATCGTCGGTGACCTGGTGGGCAGCCGGGTCTCGGCCCCGAGTGGCCGGTTGCTCGGTTTCGTGGCCCACAACAGCCCAGCGGAGGACTTCGTTGCCGATGTCGAGGCCCTGGCGGCCGCCGCGGGTGCCCGGGCCGGCGTTCCCGCCGGCGGCACCGGCCAGGCGGCCGGGCTCGGCCTGCCGGGGCCCTTGGGCCGCCTGGGCGCCTTGGACCACATGGACGGCTACGCCACGGCCGTGCTCTCCGGGTTGGCCGTGGGGCCGGCCATGGACGAGGTCGAGGGCCAACTGCTGGGCTTCGCCCGGGCTGTGCAGGGCAATGAGCAACTGGCGGCCGCCCTGGCCAGCGGGCAGCTGCCGGGGGAGCTACGCAGTGCGGTGGTATCGGAGCTGCTCTCGGGGAGGGCCCGGCCAGAGGTAGTGAGGCTGGCCACCCATGCCGCCCTGGTCAGCCGGTCGCGCGATTACGTCTCGGTGCTGGAGGCGCTCGCCGAACGGGTGGCCGCCGAAAGCCACCGGCGCCTGGCCGAAGTGACCGCGGCGGTGGACCTGGGCCCCAGCCAGCGGTCCCGTCTGGCGGGTGCCCTGGCGCGGTTGGTGGGTTACGATGTGGAGGTCCGGGTGACGCCCAACCCGCAGTTGCTGGGCGGTTTTGTCGCCACCGTCGGATCCACCGTGGTCGATGGCAGCTTGCGCCGGCGCCTCGAACGAGCCAGAGAGCTCCTGGTCATGCCGGCGGGGGTGCTGTTGGGGCGCAGGGTGCTGCCGGGGCACGGTGGGGGGACAACTACCGAAAGGACCCTTGACTGATGGCCGAGCTGAGCATAAGTGCCGACGAGATAGCCCAGGTGCTGCGGCGCAACCTGGAGGGTTTCGACCTCGGGGTCATGAGCGAGGAGGTCGGGCGCATACGGGACATAGGCGACGGCATCGCCCGCGTGAGCGGCCTGCCCAACGTGGCCATGAGCGAGCTGCTCGAGTTCGAAGACGGGGTGACCGGCCTCGCCTTCAACTTGGACGAGGACTCCATCGGCGTGGTCGTGCTGGGTAGCACCAGCGGGCTCCAAGAGGGCCAGCTGGTGCGCTCGACGGGGCGGATACTGTCCGTGCCCGTGGGCGACGCCCTGCTGGGGCGGGTCGTCGACCCGCTGGGGCGGCCGCTGGACGGGCTGGGCCCTGTCCCTGCCACCACCACCAGGAGGCTGGAGGTGCAGGCCCCCGGGATAGTCTCCCGCCAGCCGGTGAAAGAGCCCCTGCAGACCGGCATCAAGGTGATCGACTCGATGACCCCGATCGGGCGGGGCCAGCGGGAGCTGGTCATCGGGGACCGCAAGACGGGCAAGACCACCTTGGTCGTCGACACGATCATCAACCAACGCGGCCAAGGGGTGAAGTGCATCTACGTGGCCGTGGGCCAAAAGGGCTCTACCGTCGCCCAAACCGTGGACACCCTGCGTGCCCACGGGGCCATGGACTACACCGTCGTGGTGAGCTCCCCGGCGTCCGACCCCGCCCCCTACAAGTACCTGGCCCCTTATGCAGGCTGTGCCATGGGCCAGTACTGGATGGAAAGCGGCCAGCACGCCCTGGTCTGCTACGACGACCTGTCCAAGCAGGCGGAAGCCTACCGGGCCCTGTCGCTGCTGCTCCGCCGGCCTCCTGGGCGGGAGGCCTACCCCGGCGACGTCTTCTACCTCCACAGCCGCCTGTTGGAACGGGCCGCGAAGCTCTCCGACGAGCTGGGCGGGGGCTCCCTCACCGCCCTGCCCATCGTGGAGACCAAGGCGGGCGACATCTCGGCCTACATCCCGACCAACGTGATATCGATCACCGATGGCCAGGTGTTCTTGGAGACCGACCTCTTCTACGCCGGGGTGCGCCCGGCCATGAACGTGGGCCTGTCCGTGTCCCGGGTGGGGGGCAATGCCCAGATCAAGGCTATGAAAGAGGTGTCCGGCTCGCTCAAGGTCAACCTGGCCCAGTACCGGGAGCTGCAGGCGTTCGCCACTTTCGGCTCCGAGCTCGACCGGGTGTCGCGCGCCCAGCTGGACCGGGGTGCCCGCCTGACCGAGCTCCTGAAGCAACCCCAGAACATGCCCATGCCGGTCGAGGAGCAGGTGGTCTCCATCTACGCGGGCACGAACGGCTTCTTGGACGACATCGCCCTGGAAGACGTCCGGGCCTTCGAGGCCGCACTGTTGCAGCACTTCCGGGCCAACGAGCCCGGCTTGCTGGAGCACATCCGCACCACCAAGGAGCTGCCCCCCAGGGGCGAGCTGGACCGGGCCATCGAAGTGGTGAAGAAGGGCTTCGTAAGTGCTGGCCCCGGCTCAGGGAAAGTGAGCGGCTAATGGCCGCGGGCCAAGAGCGCGTCCTGCGCCGGCGGATCCGCAGCATCCAGTCCACCCAGAAGATCACCCGCGCCATGGAGCTCATCGCCGCCTCCCGGATCGTGCGGGCACAGCAGGCGATCGACGCGGCCGAGCCCTACGTCACCCAACTGCGGCGGGTCGTCCGGGACCTGTCGGCGGTGCCCGAAGCCCGCTCCCACCCCTGGTTCGAGCCGGCCGACGAACGCTGTGCCGTGGTCGTGGTCGCGGCCGACCGGGGGCTGTGCGGTGCCTTCAACACCTCGGTGGTGAGGGTGGCCGAGGAGGTCCTCCGGGACGAGGCCGGGCCGGGCCCGTTCGTGGTCGGCGCCGGGCGCAAGGTGCAGAGCCATTTCCACTTCCAGGGCCTGGCCTTGGACGAGGTCGTCACCGGGGTGACCGACCGGCCTCGCTTCGAAGACGCCCAGCGGGTTGCCGCACCGGTCCTCGGCGCCCTGGGCCAAGGCCGGGCCGGCCGCGTCCTGCTGGTGAGCACCCGCTACGCCGGCGCCGGCTCCCAACCGGTGGAGGCCCGCCAGCTGGTCCCCGTGGCCGAGGGCGATGCCGGTGACGAGGAGGAGCGCCGGACCGTGGCCTTCGAGCTGGAGCCCGGCCCGGAGGAGATCATGGGCCAGGTCCTGGCGCGCTGGCTGGAGGTGGAGGTCTACGCCGCCTTGCTCGAGTCAGCCGCGTCGTTCCACGTGGCCCAGCAAAGGGCCATGCAGGCCGCCACCGACAACGCCGACGAGCTCGTCAAGACCCTGACCCGGGCCATGAACCGTGCCCGCCAGGACGCCATCACCACCGAGATCATGGAGATCGTCGGAGGGGCCGAAGCCCTACGCCAGGCGGGGCGGGAGGAGGAGGTGGCCAGCTGGTCCCTGGCCCATTTCCCGCAAGCAACCGTCCAATTCCCACAAGCAAGTTGACGAGCGAACCTGGAGCGAGCGTGAGCACTGGTACCACTGAGGCAGCAAACGCCACCCGGCCCGGGACCGGGCCCGAGGGCACGACCGGGCCGGCCCGGCGCGAGGGGCGGGTGGTCGCCGTGGCCGGGCCGGTGGTCGACGTCGAGTTCCCACCCGACGCCCTGCCGGACATAAACCACGCCGTCGAGATGGACGTCGAGCTGGAAGGCCGCAAGACCACCGTGGTGGCTGAGGTTGCCCTCCAGATCGGCGAGGGGAGGGTGCGCTGCGTGTGCCTGCGGCCCACCGACGGCCTGAGGCGGGGCGCACCGGTCCGCAACACCGGGAGGGGGATCACCGTCCCGGTGGGTGACGCCGTCCTCGGGCATGTCTTCAACGTGGTCGGGGAGGTGCTCGACTCCGACGAGCTGGCGGACGTGGAGGACCGCTGGGAGATCCACCGCCCTCCTCCCGCCTTTGACGCCTTGGAGCCCAAATCGGAGATGTTCGAGACCGGCATCAAGGTCATCGACCTGCTCGAGCCCTACGTCCAGGGCGGCAAGATCGGCCTGTTCGGGGGGGCCGGGGTGGGCAAGACGGTGCTCATCTTGGAGATGATCCACCGGGTGGCCGAGCAGCACGGGGGGGTGTCGGTCTTCGGCGGTGTCGGCGAGCGCACCCGGGAGGGCAACGACCTGTGGCTCGAGATGAAGGAGTCCGGCGTGCTCAAGCGGGCGGCGCTGGTGTACGGGCAGATGGACGAGCCTCCCGGGGTCCGCCTGAGGGTGGGCCTTTCCGCCCTGACCATGGCCGAGTACTTCCGGGATGTCCGCAACCAGGACGTGCTGTTGTTCATAGACAACATCTTCCGTTTCGTCCAGGCCGGCTCGGAGGTATCCACCCTGTTGGGGCGGATGCCGTCGGCGGTCGGCTACCAACCGACGCTGGCGGACGAGATGGGCGAGCTCCAAGAGCGCATCACCTCCACCCGGGGCCACTCGATCACCTCCGTACAGGCGGTCTACGTGCCCGCTGACGACTACACGGACCCTGCCCCCTTCACCACCTTCACCCACCTCGATGCCACCACCCAGCTGGCCCGGGAGATCGCTGCCATCGGGATCTACCCTGCCGTCGACCCCCTGGCCTCCAGCTCCAACATCTTGGTGCCCGAGGTGGTGGGCGAGCGCCATTACCAGGTGGCGCGCCGGGTCCAGCAGGTGCTGCAGCGCAACCGGGAGCTGCAGGACATCATCGCCATCTTGGGGATGGACGAGCTGTCCGAGGAGGACCGCACCATAGTGCTGCGGGCCCGCAAGATCCAGCGGTTCTTGTCGCAGCCGTTCTTCGTGGCGGAGGCCTTCAGCGGCCAAAAAGGTGTCTACGTCCCGGTTGCCGAGACGGTCGAGTCGTTCGAGGCCCTGGTCAACGGGGACCTGGACGACCTGCCTGAGCAGGCCTTCTTCAATGTCGGTGGAGCCGAGGCGGCCATGGCCAAGGCCCGGGAACTGCAGCGGGGGCCCTGAGGGTGGCCACCACCTACGTGGAGCTGGTGGTCCCCGGAGGCCGTTTGTACTCCGGCCAGGCCGAGATGGTGGCCTGCCGCAGCGCCGGTGGCGACATCGCCTTCCTGGCCAACCACATGGCTTACATCGGGCTGCTGGAGCCCGGCACCTTGCGCATAGTCGGGCCCCAGGCGGGCCAGGTCGACGGGGCGGCCCCCGCAGCCGGGGAGGCTCCCGGCCCCCGGGCTGCTCGCCCACCGGGGGGCAGCGAGCAGACGGCTGGGGAGCTGCGTTTCCGGGTCGAGGGGGGAGTGGTGGACGTGCAGGGCAACCGGGTGGTGGTGGCCTGCACCTCGGCCGAGCGGATCCCCTAGGGCCGGCCCGCCCAGGCTAGCCGGCCGCCGGGCAAGGCTGGGCCCCGCGGCCCGTGGGCCGCGCCGGCGGCCCATCGCGTACTGTGTAGCCGATGGCGACCGCCGTTAGCACGCGTCCCCACCTCCCCCTGGGCCAGTACCGGCGGGCTGGCAGCTACCTCCGCCACCGCCTGGTGCCGGGGGACCGGCCGGCCTGGGGGCGGGTGGGCCTGGCCCTGGGGGCCGTGGTGGTGGCCGCTGGCAGCGTCGGGCGGTTCCTCGCCCCCCGAGGGTTGTGGCTGGACGAGGCCCTCTCGGTCAACATCTCCAAGCTGGGCCTGTGGCACCTGCCCAGCGCCCTCATGCAGGACGGTTCGCCGCCTCTTTACTACGTCGTCCTCCACTACTGGATGATGGCTTTTGGCCAGGGCGACTTCGCCGTCCGGGCACTGTCGGGCACCGTGTCCCTGGGCACGTTGCCGCTGGTGTGGCTGGCTGGCCGCCGCCTCGGCGGCCCCCGGGTGGCCGGGGCCGCCCTCCTGCTGGCTGCCAGCTCTCCCTGGGCCATCTACTACGCCACCGACACCCGTCCCTACTCGCTCATGGCCCTGGAGGCAGTGGCCTGGTACTTGGCGGCGGCCCGGGCGCTGGAGCAGCCCAGCCGGGGCCGGCTGGCCGCCCTGGCGGCCCTGACCGCCGCGCTCATGTACACCCATTACTGGGACCTGTACCTGGTGGCGGTGGGTGGTGCCTGGCTGCTGTGGCTCTGGGCCGGCGAGGCCTGGTCAGGCCGCACCCCTGCCTACGCCGTGCCTGGGGCGGCCCGCCGGGCCTGCTGGGCCATGGGCGCGGGCATAGCGGCGTGGCTGCCCTGGTCGCCGGTGTTCGTGTTCCAGGTCCTCCATACCGGGACACCATGGTCCAGCCCCCCCGGCCCGGAGAACCTGCTCGGCGTGTTCAGCCTCTTCTCGGGCCCGGGGGCCTGGGGCAGCCTGCTCACCTACCTGCTGTTCAGCCTGGTTGGCCTGGCCTTGTTCGCGGGGGCCGGCCCCCGGGCCTCGGCCGTGGTGGTCGAGCTGCGCCTGCAGCCGCGCTCCCGGCTGATGGCCTGGCTGGTGGCCGGCACCTTGGTGCTGGCCGTGGTGGCCGGGATGCTGACTGGTGCTGCTTTCGACAGCCGCTACATAGCCGCCGTGTTCCCCTTGTTCGTGATGTTGTGCGCCCTCGGCCTGACCTCTTTCGCCTCCCGGCGGGTGACCGCCGGCTTGCTGGCCGTTGCCTGCCTGGCTGGCCTTTTGTCGGCCCAACTGCAAAGCTCCCAGCCCCGGACGCAAGCTGTGCAGGTGGCCGAGGTCCTGAACCTGGAGGCGCAGCCGGGCGACGTGGTCGTCTACTGTCCCGACCAGCTCGGCCCGGCCGTCTCCCGCCTGCTGCGGGTCCCCGGCGTGACCCAGCTCACCTTCCCCCGCATGACCGGCCCGCAGAGGGTCGACTGGGTCAACTACCTCTCGGCGGTCCAGGGCACCGACGTCGGCACCTTTGCCCAGGAGATCTTCTCCCGCCTCAACCCCGAGAACACGCTTTGGCTCGTGTGGCGGGACGGCTACAAGGGCTTCGGCGGGCGGTGCGGCTACCTGGCCAGCTGGTTCCAGATGCTCCGCCCGGGGGGCGAGACCGTGATCAACGCCAACCCTCGCTACTACGAGTACGAGAACCTGGAACAGTTCCGGAGCTGATCGGACAAGTGGCCTCGACTGACCCTGGCTGGCAGCTCTCCCACGAAGGCTTCCTCGAGCCCGACGACGGCCCCGGCTACCTCCGGCCCAGCCAGGGGGGCCCGGACCAGGTGGTCGTCATCGGCGCCGGCCCCGCGGGGCTGACCGCTGCCTACGAACTGGCCCGCCGGGGCAAGGTGTGCACTGTGCTGGAGGCCGATGACGTGGTCGGCGGGATCAGCCGCACCGTGGAGAGGGACGGCTGGCGTTTCGACATAGGCGGGCACCGCTTTTTCACCAAGGTGAAGGCGGTGGAGGACTTCTGGCACGAGGTCCTGCCGGGCGAGGACTTCATGACCCGGCCCCGCATGAGCCGGATCTACTACCAAGGCAAGTTCTACGACTACCCTCTCAAGCCCCTGAACGCCCTGCGCAACCTCGGCCTGGTCGAGTCCCTGCGCTGCGGGGCCTCCTACGCCTGGGCCCGCCTGCGCCCGCCGGCGGACCAGTCCACCTTCGAGGGCTGGGTGGCGGCCCGCTTCGGGTGGCGCCTGTACCGGCATTTCTTCAAGACCTACACCGAAAAGGTCTGGGGCTACCCGGCGGCAGAGCTGCAGGCGGACTGGGCCGCCCAGCGCATCAAGAACCTCAACCTGACCAACGCGGTGAAAAACGCCCTGTTCCCCAAAAAGGGCCAGCGGGAGATCACGACGCTGATCGACCGCTTCGAGTACCCGCGCCTGGGCCCGGGCATGATGTGGGAACGTTGCTGCGAGCTCGTGCGCGCTGCCGGCTCCCAGGTGCTGCTCAGCTCCCCCGTCGTGGGGGTGAGGCGCGAGGGGAGCCGGGCGGTGGCGGTCAGGTCGGCCTCAGGCGGTGCCGTCCGGGAGCACCCTGCCAGCGCGGTCATATCCAGCATGCCCCTGCCCGCGCTGGTGCGGGCCATGGACCCCCCGGCCCCCGACGAGGTGCTGGTGGCGGCGGGCGACCTGCACTTCAGGGACCACCTGACGGTGGCCCTCGTCGTGCCCGAGTCGGCCAGCTTCCCCGACAACTGGGTCTACGTCCACGACCCGGGGGTGAAGGTGGGGCGGGTCCAGAACTTCGGCCGGTGGTCGCCGTCCATGGTGAAGCAGGGCTGGACATGCCTCGGCCTCGAGTACTTCGTGTTCGAGGGGGACGGCACCTGGTCGCTGCCCGACAGCGCCCTGGTCGAGCTGGCCCGCTCCGAGATCGGCCGCCTCGGGCTGGCCCGGCCCCAGGAGGTCCAGGCCGGCTACGTCGTGCGCATGCCCAAGGCTTACCCCTACTACGACGCCAGCTACAAGGACAACGTGGAGGTCATCCGCAAGTGGCTGGAAGCCGAGGCCCCCAACGTGCACCCGGTCGGCCGCAACGGCATGCACCGCTACAACAACCAGGACCATTCCATGTACACTGCCATGCTCACCGTCGAGAACCTCTTCGGCGCCAGCCATGACGTGTGGTCGGTCAACGTCGAAGAGGAGTACCACGAGGAGCTGAGCCCGGCCCCGGGAGCCCAAGCCCGGGCCGCCAGCCCCGGGCAGCCCAGGGCAGGAGGTTCCGGCCGGGAGGCCCCGGTGCTGCCCAAGTGGGGCCGCAGCTGACGACGAGGAGGCAATAGATGAGCCGGAGAGTCTGGTACTGCCCCAACTGTGGTTACGAGGTCCCCAGCCGCGGCCGCTGTCACAGCTGCGGCGAGAGGCTCCTGGCTTCGCCCCTGCCCGAGCTGGAGTCGGGCCCCGAAGACGACGAGGTCGGCTACCGGCTCGACCAATGGGACGACGAGACGCGAGGCCGGTTGATCGAAGCCCTCATCGGGGCTGGCATCCGCCACCGCTTCGAGGAAGAGGAGCTGGTCGTCCTGGCCATCGACGAGGCCGAGGTGGACGCCCTGGTGGCCGAGGCCACCGGGGGCAACGAGGCACCGCTGGGCAATGACGGGCAGGCGGCGGCGGTCACCACTGCCGCGTCCAAGGTGGCCCACGACCTTTACGACGCGGCCGACCGGTTGCGCCAGGACCCGACCGACATGCAGGCCGACGTGGACATCGGCGAAGCGTCGGCGGCTCTGTTCACGTTGGACTTCCTCCCGCCTCTGGGTGACGACGAGCTGGCGGCGGTTGGCCGGGTCACCCGGCGCCTGCTCGGCGCGCTGGGAGCCGACGAGGCCCTGGAAGACGAGATCAGGCACCAGGCCGAGGTCCTTTGCCGCCTGGTGGCTCCCGGTGCCGGCCACGACGAGGCGGAGCAGGAGCGGGCAATGGCTCGCCTGGAAGCTGCGGCCCGGCAAAAGGGCCGGCCCGCGCAGCTGCCGGGCCCGGTCCCGGCCCCGGGCGGGGCGGTCCCCGGCCCTGAGGGCCTCCTGGACGAGGAGGCCGTCTTGGCCGAGGGCAGCTTGGCGGACGAGGACCTGGGTGAAGCGGAGGAGGGCGGCAGCGGCCAGCTGGTCTACGAGCTGGACGAGTGGCTGCCCGAACAGCGGGTCGAGCTTTCCCTGCTGCTGGAGGCGGCGGGGGTGGCCCACCGCTGGGACGGCACCGACCTGGCGGTGGCGGAAGCCGACGAGGCCGAGGTAGACGGCCTGTTCGAGCAGGTGCACGGGCTGGTGGACGAGGACGACGAGGCCAGGTACCGGATGATCGAGGAGCTGTTCGGCAACGTGGACCGGTTGGCGAACGACCCGGCCGACCCCGAGCGCCAGCGAGCCTTCCTGGACTCGGTGGGGGTGGTCGAGCAGCCCACGCCGGTCGGGCTGGACGACGCGTTCTGGTGGCGGGTCCGCAGCCAAGGCCATGCCCTGAAGGCGGCGGTGGAGGCCGGTTCCCGCAGCGACGAGATCTCCCGGGAAGCGGCCCTGCTGGCCGAGATGCTCCACGAGATGGTCTGAGCGGCCTCAGCCAACCAGGTGCCGGCCCACCCGGCCCCGGCCCACCCGGTCCCAGGCTCGCTCAGCTCCCAGCCCGGCCAGTTAGGCACCGAAGCTGCGGTACAGCTCGGCATAGGCGGCGGTGGCGTCCACCAGCTGGCTGATGGAGGCCCACTCGTCGGTCCCGTGGGCTTGGGCGATGTCACCCGGCCCGCAGACCACGGCCGGTATGCCGGCCTGGTTGCGCAGGAAGCGGGCGTCGGTGGTGAAGGTCATGCCCACGGTGGCTGGCTCCTGGCCGGTCACCGCCCCGACGGCCTGCCTGACCAGGCGGGCGAAGGGGTGGGCTGGGCTCATCTCGCTGCCTTCCCCGAAGTCGTCCACCTCGATGTCGTAGTCGAGGCCCTCCACGCCGGCTGCATCGATACGTGAGCGGAGGCCGGCCAGCGCCTCCTCCAGGCTGGTGCCCGGCAGCAGGCGACGGTCGAAGCCCAGCTCGGCCCGTTCAGCCACCACGTTGACGGTGGTGCCGGCCCGGAGAGTGCCGACGTTGGCCGTGGGTTTGCCGAGCAGGGGGTGCTCCGGGCCTCCGAAGTCGGCCCCGTGCAAGGCGAGGACAACCCGGGCTGCGTGCTCCACGGCAGACACGCCCTCGCGGGGACGGCTGCCGTGGGCCGGCCGGCCCCGGACCCGGACCCGGCCCTGGAGGAGGCCACGTTCGGCCACCGAGACGGCCAGGGAGGTCGGCTCGGGTACCAAGCAGGCATCGCCTTTGAGGTGGCCCGCCTCCAGCAATGCCCTCGTGCCCAGTGCACCGCCTCTTTCCTCGTCGGCTACCAGCTGGAACACGAGGTCGCAAGAGGGCTCCTGGCCGGCTGCCCGCAGCGCGTCCAGCGCACATATGGCCGCCGCCAACCCCCCTTTCATGTCCGCGGCGCCCCGGCCGTAGAGGCGGTCGCCCTCGACCGAGGGGCAGAAGGGGTCGTGGGCCCAGTTACTGGCCACGGCTGGGACCACGTCGGTGTGGCCATTGACGATGAGGGTCGGGCGGCCGGTGCCACCGGAGGGGGCCACGCGGGCTATAAGGGACAGCCGCCCGGGCGCAGGCTCCACCTCGGCCCAAGCCGGCCGCCACGGGCCCAGCGCGTCCTTCAAGATGCCGCCCAGTTTGGCCTCGTCGCCTGGAGGGTTGGAGGTGTCGACGGCTATGAGGGCCGAGGCCAGCTCGACCACCCGGGCGGCGTCGACATGTTCGCGCACCTCAAGAGACTACCCAGGGGTGGCCCTGGCCGTGGCCAGGTCAGGCCCAGGTGACGCAGCCCATCTCCACGGGTGCGGGCAGGTCAGGATGGGAGGGGACCACCCGGACGGTGAAGCCGTGCCGGCCGGCGACGTCGCAGCGGAAGCTCCCCTCCCAGGTGGTCACCCCCTCGTTGCCCTCCTGGCCGGTGGCGCTGAGCGTCATGCGGGCAACCTGCCAGTCGGCCAGCTCGTCACCGGCGGTCACGGTGCCGTGCAGCAGCTGGACGGCCACCTCGTCTGGGCTCAGCTCGCCGAGGAAGACCTCGGCGGTGACCTGACGGGTGCTGCCGAGGTCGGTGACCGGGCCGGCCGAGTCCGAGCCCACCGAGACGATGGCCACCTTTTGCCACGCGTCGATGACGCGGTGCTTCCAAGCGGCCAGCTCCTTGGCCCGGGCGTAGCGCTGGGCGCACAGGGCCTCGGCCCGTTTGGCCATGGGCTCGTACATCTGCTCCACGTAGTCCCTCACCATGCGGGAGGCCTGGACACGTGGCCCCAGGCTGGACAACGAGTCTTTCATACGGGCGACCCAGGCCCGAGGGAAGCGGTCGCCACTGCGGTCGTAATAAAGGGGCACCACCTGGCGTTCCAGGATCTCGAACAGGCTGTTGGCTTCCACCTCGTCCCTACGGCCCAGGTCCCCGTAGGACTCGGCCGACGCGATCTGCCAGCCGTTGTTGCCGTTGAACATCTCGTCCCACCACCCGTCGGAGACCGAGCAGTTGAGCGCCCCGTTGAGCGCCGCCTTCTGGCCGCTGGTGCCGCTCGCCTCCATCGGCCGGCGCGGGTTGTTCAGCCAAAGGTCGCAGCCCTGGAGCAGCACCCGGGCCACCGCCATGTCGTAGTCTTCGATGAAGGCCATCCGGTGGCGGACGCGCGGGTCGCGCGAGAACTGCATTATCTGGCGGATCATCTCCTTGCCCATGTCGTCGGCGGGGTGTGCCTTGCCCGCGAACACGAGCTGGACCGGCCGCTTGCTGTCCAGCAGCAGCGCCCGCAACCGGTCGGGCTGGGAAAAAAGCAGCGTCGCCCGCTTGTAGGAGGCGAAGCGGCGGGCAAAGGCGATGGTGAGGACGGTGGGGTCGAGCACTTCGTCCGCCCAGGCGGCGTCGATGGGCGACACCCCTTGGTCGAGCAGGGAGGCTTTGACCCGGGCCCGCACGAAGCTCACCAGGGCCTCCTTGCCCTGCTCGTGCGCCCTCCACAGCTCGTCGTCCCGAGCCTCGGAGATCCGCCCCCAGTCCGCCAGCCCGGCGTCCTCCCACGAAGGGTTGACGTACTTGGTGAACAGGTCGTTCATGGTGGGCGAGACCCAGGTGCGGCCGTGCACACCGTTCGTCACCGACTTGATGGGCACCTCTTCGACCGGCACCCCTGGGTACAGCGCCTGGAACATCGTCCGGCTGGTGTGGCCGTGCAGTTCCGACACCCCGTTGGACATGGCGGCCAGCCGCAGGCCCATCACGGCCATGTTGAACGGGGCGTTGGGCGGTTCCCCAGGAGCGTGGCCGAGGGCCATGAGGTCCTCCATCGTTACCCCGCACTCCTGGGCCCAGGAGGAAAAGTACTTCTCCATCAGCTCGGCCGGGAAGCGGTCGATCCCGGCCGGTACCGGTGTGTGGGTGGTGAAGATGGTCCCCGCCCGGGTCGCCTCCACCGCCTCGGGGAACCGGAGGCCCTCCCTGGTCACCAGCTGGCGGATCCTCTCCAGGTTGAGGAAGCCGGCGTGGCCTTCGTTGGAGTGGAAGATCTGCGGGTGCTCCCCCACGCGCTCCAGCGCCCGCACTCCGCCCACGCCGAGCAGGATCTCCTGGCGGAGGCGGTGCTCGGTGCCTCCCCCGTAGAGGCGGTCGGTGATGCCCCGCAGGTCGTCTGGGTTCTCGTCCAGGTCGGCATCGATCAGGTAGAGCTTCACCCTCCCGACGTGGGCGGCCCAGATCTGGGCGATCAGGGTCTGGCCGGCCATGTCGACGGTGATCTTGGCGTTGCCCACCAGGCTGAGGGCCATGGCGTGGGGGTCGAGCACCGGGTAGCGCTCCTCCTGCCACCCATCGGTGTTGAGGTGCTGGCGGAAGTAGCCCTCCCGGTAGAGCAGGCCCACGCCCACCATGGGCACGCCCAGGCTGCTGGCGGCCTTCAGGTGGTCCCCAGCCAGGATGCCCAGCCCGCCCGAGTACTGGGGCAGCGCCTCGGCGATGCCGAACTCGGGCGAGAAGTAGGCCACCTTGGCCAGGGGCGAGCGCCCACGGTTCTGGAACCATCGGGGCACGCTCAGGTAGCGCTTCAGGTCAGCGTGGATCTCTCCTAGGAAGGACATGAACGCGCTGTCGTCGGCCAATGCCTCCAGGCGGTCCCGGGCGACGAGAGAGAGCACCCGGACCGGGTCGTGGTGCCGTTCCCAAAGGTCGGGGTCCACCCAACGGAAAAGGTCCCGTGTGCGCTCGTCCCAGGACCACCTCAGGTTGAACGCCAGCTCCTGGAGGGGGGCCAGGGCTTCGGGCAGCCGGGCCCGCACGGCAAAGGTCCTGAACGCCTTCACCCTGGCAAAGCTACAAGACATCGGCTCCAAGCTCCTAGCGTGGAGGAGATGAGGACCGTCCCGCGCCAACCAGGACCTTCGGCCCGGGCCACCGAGGCTGGAGCGGCCAGGCGGCCGCACGGGCTTGGGCCGAGCGTTGTCATCCAAGACGTGCTCCCCTCGACCCCCCACGGCTACCCGGCCAAAGCCGTGGTCGGCGAGGTGGTGCCGGTCCGGGCGAGCATCTTCCGGGACGGCCACGACTTGCTCGCCGCCCGGGCAGTGCTGCGCAAGGCGGGCAGCGGGGAACCGGTCGATGCCTGTGCCCTCAGCGACCAGGGCAACGACGAGTGGGTGGGCAAGCTGGTGCCCCGGGAGCTGGGCCTCCATGAGCTGGTGGTGGAGGCTTGGACCGACCGCTACGGGACCTGGGCGCGCCGGGCGGCGGTCAAGTTGGCGGCCCACCAGGACGTGAGCGCCGAGGTGGCCGAAGGCCTGGCCCTGCTGGCCGAGGCCGAGGGCGCCCAGGACGGCCACCCGGAGCTGGCCCGGGCGTTCGCCACCCTTCAGGACCGGGGGGCGGACGATGCCACCCGCCTGGGCCCGGCCCTGGGTGCCCCGGTGGCCCGGCTGCTCCGGGAGCAGCTGCGGGCGCCCGACCTCAGCGCTTCGGCGCCCCTGCCGCTGTGGGTCGACCGGCCTCGCGCCCTGGTGGGGGCCTGGTACGAACTGTTCCCTCGCAGCTTCGGCGGGCTGCGCGCTTGCGCCCAGGAGGTGGCGCGCCTGGCCGACCTGGGCTTCGACGTGCTCTACCTCCCACCTGTCCACCCCATCGGGCGCACCTTCCGCAAGGGCAGGAACGGGGCCCTGGTGGCTGGCCCGGGGGACCCCGGCAGCCCTTGGGCCATCGGCTCTGAAGAGGGCGGGCACACCTCCGTCCACCCGGAACTGGGGACCCTGGACGACTTTGACTTCCTGGTGCGCACCGCGGCCGACCACGGCATGGAGGTCGCCTTGGACTATGCCTTGCAGTGCTCGCCCGACCACCCTTGGGTGAAAGAGCACCCGGAGTGGTTCCACCGGCGGCCGGACGGCTCGATCGCTTATGCCGAGAACCCTCCCAAGAAGTACCAGGACATCTACCCCATCAATTTCTGGCCGGCAGCCGAGGCGGACCGGGTGGCGCTGTGGGAGGCCTGCCGGGACGTGCTTTTCTTCTGGGCTGAGCACGGGGTCAGGATTTTCCGGGTGGACAACCCGCACACCAAGCCGTTCGCGTTCTGGGAATGGCTGGTCCAAGAAGTCCGGGGCCGGGCACCCGACATAGTCTTGCTGGCCGAGGCCTTTACCCGGCCCAAGGTGATGGCCCGGCTGGCTGAGGTCGGTTTTTCTCAGAGCTACACGTACTTCACCTGGCGCACTTCCCAGTACGGCCCCGAGGGCATCCGCACCTATGTGGAAGAGCTGGCCCACGGCCCGCTGGCTGACTACATGCGGCCGACCTTCTGGCCCAACACGCCCGACATCCTCTCGGGGCCGTTGCGCAACGGCCCGCCTGCCGCCTTCGCCCTGCGCCTGGTCCTGGCCGCGACGCTGGTCCCCTCCTATGGCATCTACAGCGGCTACGAGCTGTACGAGAACACGCCCGCCTCTGCCGACAACGAGGAGTACCTCGGCTCCGAGAAGTACGAGGTGAAGCACCGGGACTTCTCCCGGCCTGGGTCCTTGGCGCCGCTTGTCCGGGCGGTCAACGCCATCCGCCGCCGGCACCCGGCTTTCAGCCAGTTGCGCAACATCTTTTTCCACGGGTCGGACAACCCCAACGTCATGGCTTACTCCAAGGCCACCGACGACGGCTCCGACGTGGTGCTGGTGGTGGTGACCCTGGACCCGTGGTCCACCCAGGAGTCGACGTTGCACCTGGACATGGCTGCCCTGGGGCTGCCCTCTGGTGGCAGCTTTGGCGTGGTCGATGAGCTGTCGGGAGAGGCCTACCGGTGGGGCCCGGATCCCTACGTGCGCTTCGACCCCTGGTACCGGGTCGCCCATGTCATGGGCCTGCGCAGGCAGGCCTGAGAGCCGGGGCCCCCAGCCATGCGGGCCGTGACCCCCGTCTCGGGGACCGCCAGCCAGGACGTGCGCTGGTACCAGCGGGCGGTGTTCTACGAGATCTTAGTGAGGGGGTTCTTCGACTCCAACGACGACGGCACTGGCGACCTGGCCGGGGTCACCGCCAAGCTGGACTACATTTCCTGGCTGGGGGTGGACTGCATCTGGCTCTTGCCCTTCTACCAGTCCCCGCTGCGCGACGGCGGCTATGACATATCCGACTACTGGAGCGTGCTGCCCGAGTACGGCCAGATCGCCGACGTCGTCCAGTTGGTGGACGAAGCCCACCGCCGGGGCATCCGGGTGATCTCGGACTTGGTGATGAACCACACCAGCGACCAGCACCCCTGGTTCGTCGAGTCGCGCCGGGACCGCGCCAACCCCAAAGCCGACTGGTACGTATGGAGCGACGACGACCAGCGGTACAAACAAGCTCGTGTGATCTTCGTGGACACCGAGAAGTCGAACTGGGCTTGGGACCCGGTGCGGGGCCAGTACTACTGGCACCGGTTCTTTTCCCATCAGCCCGACCTCAACTACGACAACCCCGAGGTAGCCGAGACCATGCTCGACGTGGTGCGCTACTGGCTGGACGTCGGCATCGACGGCTTCCGGTTGGACGCCGTGCCTTACCTGTTCGAAAGGGAGGGGACCAACTGCGAGAACTTGCCCGAGACCCACCAGTACCTGAAGAGGCTGCGCAAGGAGGTCGACTTGCTGTACCCGGGCAAGGTCCTGCTGGCTGAGGCCAACCAGTGGCCGGTGGACGTCGTCCAGTACTTCGGTGACGGCGACGAGTGCCATATGTGCTTCCATTTCCCCTTGATGCCCCGGATGTTCATGGCGGTGCGGCGCGAGCAGCGTTTCCCGATAACCGAGATCCTGGCCCGTACCCCGCCGGTCCCCGAAGGCGCCAGCTGGGGCATATTCCTGCGCAACCACGACGAGCTCACATTGGAGATGGTGACCGACGAGGAGCGCGACTACATGTACGCGGAGTACGCCAAGGACCCGCGTATGAAGCGCAACATCGGCATCGGCCGGCGCTTGGCGACGCTGGTGGACAACGACCGGCGGGTGGCGGAGCTGCTCCACTCGCTGCTGTTCTCCCTGCCGGGTTCCCCCGTCCTCTACTACGGGGACGAGATCGGGATGGGCGACAACATCTACCTGGGTGACCGTGACTCGGTGCGCACTCCCATGCAGTGGTCCCCCGACCGCAACGCCGGTTTCTCGAAAGCTGATTTCGCCCAGCTCTACCTGCCCCCTTTGATGGACCCGGTCTACGGCTACCAAGCGGTCAACGTGGAGGCGCAGATGCGCAACCCGAGCTCCTTGTTGCACTGGATGCGCCGCATGCTCGAGGTGCGCCGGCAGCACCCCGTCTTTGGCACGGGCACGATGGAGGTGGTCTCTACCGACAACCCTTCGGTGCTGGCTTATGTCCGCGCCCCGCACGCCTCGTCGGGGGCCGGGGCCTCGTCGGGGGCCGGGCAGGGCGCGCCGCCGTCGGGGGCCGGGCAGGGCGGCGGGCCGCCGGCAGGCCAGGTACCAGGGGAGCAAGAGCCGGTGGAGGGGACCGTGCTTTGCGTGTGCAACCTGTCGCGCTTTGCCCAGCCGGCCCAGCTGCCCCTCGAGCGGTGGGAGGGCATGGTACCGGTCGAGCTGCTGGGACGGGCCCCCTTCCCGCCCATTGGCCCCCAGCCTTATTTCGTGACCCTCGCCCCCTATGGCTTTTACTGGTTCGTCCTGGCGAAGCCGCCGCCGGGGCAGGCCCACCAGGAGGTGCGTGATGGACAAGCAGGCCTCGGCCGGCCAGGAGCTGCCTGAAGCCCTGGCACGGCTCCTCCCGGCTTATATGGCCCGCCAGCGTTGGTACGCGGGTGGCGGGGTGCCGCCTACCTCCCTGCACTGCTTGGCTTCGGGCCAGCTGGTGCCGCCGGCCGGGGGCGGCGAGGGCGCGGGCTACCGTGTCTTATGGGCGCTGGTGGAGGCGGGCGGGGACCACTACCAGCTGTTCATCGGCGAGCGCCCGACCGCAGAACTGGCCGAGCACATTTCCAAGGCAGACGACGCGGTGGTAGGCAGCGCGGGCGACCGCACCTTCTACGACGCCACCGTGGACCCCGAGATGGCGGTCGAGATCCTGGGCGCGCTGACCGGTGGCGCCCAGACGGCCAAGCACGCCCGGCTGGTGGGAGCAGAACAGTCCAATACTTCTGTCGTTTACGATGACCGGCTCATCTTGAAGTTCTTCCGCCGCGTCCCTCCCGGCCCCAACCTCGACGCCGAGGTCACTACCGCCTTGGCTGCGGCCGGCTTTGCCCACGTGGCCCAGCCCCTGGTGCGCTGGCAGCGCGACGGCAGGGACCTGGCCTTTGGGCAGCAGTACCTGGCCGGTGGCACCGACGGCTGGGCCCTGGCGCTGACCTCCCTGCGTGACTTCTATGCCACCTCACCTGAGGCGGGTGCCGCCGACCCCGCCCTTTCGGGCGGGGACTTCGCTGCCGAGGCCACCCGCCTCGGCCAGGTGACCGCCGAGATGCACATCGCGTTGGCCCAGTCGTTCGGGGCCGACCACCAGTACCTGGCCGGTGCTTGGCCCGGCTGGCTCGACCAGCTGTGGTCCAGGGTCGAGCTCCTCCACCCCTCGCTGGTGGAGGGCGCCGGGCCCTTGTTCGAGGCCCTGAGGTCGGTCGAGCACCCCGGGCCCGCGATCAGGGCCCACGGCGACTACCACCTGGGCCAAGTGATGCGCACCGATGCGGGCTGGTACGTGTTGGACTTCGAGGGCGAACCGGGCCGTCCCGTGGAGCAACGCCTCCAGCCCACCTCGGCCTTGAAAGACGTGGCGGGCATGCTCCGCTCGTTCCAGTACGCCGCCTGGTCTGCCCTCGGGGAGCACAGCCATGAGCAAGCGGGTTGGCTCGAGCCCCTGGCCCTGGCCTGGGAGCAGCGCAACCGGCAGGCGTTCCTGCGCGGCTACCGCGGGCACCCGGGCACCGCCGCTCTGCTGCCCACCGGGCGGCGCGACTTCGAGGCTGTGCGCCTCGCCTTCGAGCTCGACAAGGCTCTCTATGAGCTTTCCTACGAGGAAGCTCACCGCAAGGCCTGGGTGGGCCTCCCGCTGGCAGCCCTGCACCGCCTGCTGTCAAGCCCGGTCGAGCAGCTGTTGGCCGAGGTGCCGGAGGACGCGGGCGCTGTGGACGACGGCGAGCCTGCCAGCCCGCTAGGCCCCGGCCGGCCTTAAGCTGGCCCTGGGCCAATGACCACGACCGACTTGCCAAGTGCCAACCAGGCCCCGGGCGCCCTAGCCGGCCTCGACAAGCTCGAGGTCGAGCGGCTGGTCCAAGGTCGCCACCACGACCCCCATTCGTTGCTCGGGCGGCACGGCGGGTCCGTGCGCGCTCTGCGCCCTGGGGCGACCGCCATGTTCCTCCTGGTGACCAGCCCCGCCGGCGGTGACCAGCCTGCCCAGCGGGTGGCCATGCACCAGGCCCACCCCGGCGGGCTATGGGAAGCCCCCATCGACCCCTCCGCCCCGGGCTACCGGCTGGAAGCTGTCTATGGGGGCCGGGGCCCGGGCTATGTCTTCGACGACCCCTACCGGCACTGGCCCACGCTGGGGGACCTGGACCTCCACCTGTTCAACGAGGGCCGCCACCGCCGGCTGTGGGAGGTCATGGGGGCCCACCCCAAGGTCCACGAAGGCGTGGCCGGGACTGCCTTTGCCGTGTGGGCCCCCAACGCCAAGGCCGTGCGGGTGGTGGGGGACTGGAACTTCTGGGACGGCCGGGCCCACCCCATGCGTACCCTCGGCAGCTCGGGCGTGTGGGAGCTGTTCATCCCCGGCGTGCAAGCGGGTGCCCGTTACAAGTACGAGATGATCACGTCGGACGAGCGCCTCACTTTGAAGGCGGACCCGTTCGCCTTTGCCACTGAGGAGCCGCCGGGCACCGCTTCTGTTATCTGCCCCCCTTCTTCTCACCGCTGGCAGGACGACGAGTGGATGGCCAGCCGGCTGGGAGGTGACCCGCTGGCCCGGCCTATGTCCATTTACGAAGTCCACCTTGGGTCCTGGCGGTGGTCGCCCGAGGGCCGGCCGCTCACCTACCTGGAGCTGGCCGAGCAACTGCCGGCCTACGTGGGCGAAATGGGCTTCACCCACGTAGAGCTCCTACCGGTGGCCGAGCACCCCTTCGGCGGCTCCTGGGGCTACCAGGTGAGCGCCTACTACGCGCCGACCGCTCGGTTCGGCACGCCCGATGACTTCCGGGCCTTGGTCGACGCCCTCCACCGCCGCCACATCGGGGTCATAATCGACTGGGTACCCGCGCACTTCCCCCGAGACGAGTTCGCCCTCGCCCGCTTCGACGGGACGGCTCTGTACGAGCATGCGGGCAACAAGGGCAGCCATCCCGACTGGGGCACCCTCGTGTTCAACCTGGGCCGTACCGAGGTGCGTAACTTCCTGCTGGCCAACGCCCTTTTCTGGCTGGAGGAGTTCCACGTGGACGGCCTCAGGGTTGACGCCGTCGCTTCGATGCTCTACCTCGACTACTCGCGCCGGCCGGGGGAGTGGTCCCCCAACGAGTTTGGCGGCAACGAGAACTTGGAGGCAGTGTCGTTCCTGAGGGAGCTCAACGAGACGGTGTTCTCTGTTTGCCCGGGGGCGACCACCATAGCCGAGGAGTCGACCGCCTGGCCGGCGGTGTCCCGGCCGACCTACGTGGGAGGCCTGGGCTTCGGGTACAAGTGGAACATGGGGTGGATGCACGACACGTTGAGGTACTTCAGTGTCGACCCCCTGTTCCGCCGCTACCACCAGGACGACTTGACCTTCGGGCTCATCTATGCCTGGCACGAGAACTTCATCTTGCCCCTGTCCCACGACGAGGTCGTCCATGGCAAGGCGTCGTTGCTGGCCAAGATGCCGGGGGACCGCTGGCGACAGTTGGCCAACCTGAGGGCGCTGTACGCCTGGATGTGGGCCCATCCAGGCAAGAAGCTCCTGTTCATGGGGGGAGAGCTGGCCCAGGAGGGGGAGTGGTCCCATGACAAGCCCCTGGACTGGTGGGTACTGGGCCAGTGGGCCGACCATGCCAAGCTGCGCTCGCTCGTAGCCGAGCTGAACCGCCTCTACCGTTCTCAGCCCGCCCTTTGGGAACAGGACTTCACCCCCGAGGGCTTCCGCTGGGTCGATGCCAGCGATGCCGACCACAACGTGGCCTCCTTCTACCGGCTGCGCCGGCCCACCTCCCCACCTGGCCCGGGCCCCGGGCCCACGTCGGGCCCGGGCCCCGCGAGCGGGCCCAGCACCGGCCCCGGGGCCGGCGGCCCGTCTTCCTGGCCCTCGGTGCCTGCTTCGGAGGTGTTGGTCTGTGCCGCCAATTTCTCACCCGTGCCCCAGCTGGGCTACCGGGTCGGTTTGCCCAGGCCGGGCCGGTGGTTGGAGATCCTCAACACCGACGCCCAACAGTGGGGTGGCAGTGGCCTGGGCAACCAGGGCCAAGCCTGGGCGGGGCCCGTGGCCTGGCATGGCCAGCCGTGGTCAGCCGAGCTGGTGCTGCCTCCCTTGGCCGTCCTGTGGCTGGTGCCTGCCCCGTGAGCGCGCGGCGAGGGCGGCGTCGTGGGAGGGATGGCCTCCCGGGCCCGAGCTCCGGCCTCCCGGAACGGCGAGGCGGGCCTCCCGGGTTTACTGAGTGATGCCCAGGCGAACGAGCAACCTGACCAGACGCGGCCACGACGGCCTCAGCCGTCGTGGCGTGGTCCTGTCCCTGGCCGGAGGGTTGGTGGTCGTCGCCCTGGGGGCGGTGGCAGCGGTCGCCAGCCTGTCCAACGGCCAGGGCCAGCCTGCCGCCGGCCACCCGCCGGGCACGGGCCACCCGCCGGCCACGGGCCACCCGCCGGCCACCAGCCAGCCGGCTGCCTCGACCACCTCGACCACCACCCGGGCACAGGCACTGGCGAGGCTGCTGTCGGACGTGAGCGTGGCGCCCCCCGACGGTGCCCGCCACCAGCCCCTCAGCACGGTGGTCACGGTGCGAGCTTCGGGCGCCCAGTTGGTCTCGGTCCGTGTCACCCGGTCGCCCGACGGCGTCCCCCTGGCTGGTGGCTACGACCCGAGCACCGGCACCTGGCGTTCCATCGGCCATCTGCTGCCCGCCACCACCTACACGGTCCACTACCGGGTGAGCGGTGCGGGTGGCCTCAGCGCACAGGGCTCGTCGAGCTTCGAGACGGCACCTCCGGCCGAGGTGGTCACGGCCACGGTCTTCCCCACTCCGGGTATCTCGGTGGGGGTCGGCCAGCCCATAGTGGTCAGGTTCTCGCACCCGGTCGGCACTTATGCCGCCCAGCAGGCCGTGCTCTCCCGCTTCCAGGTGGCCATGAGCAAGCCGGTACCCGGTGGGTGGCACTGGTTCAGCCCCGTGGAGCTGCACTTCCGGCCCTCGTCCTACTGGCCCGTTGGCGAGCAGGTCCAGCTCACGGGCGACCTCGACCACTGGGACATAGGCGGAGGGGCCTGGGGGGAAGGGACGGTGTCCACTGCCTTCGTGGTGGGCGACAGCCATATCTCAACTGTCAACCTCCTCACCCACCGCATGGTGGTCACCGACAATGGCCAAGTCATCTATGACTGGCCGATCAGTGCCGGCCGCGCCCAGTACCCGAGCATGGACGGTGCCCATCTTGTGCTGGACCGCGAGTCGGTGGTGCGCATGGACTCGGCCACCGTGGGGATCCCCGTCAATTCCCCCAATGGCTACGACGAACTGGTGTACTGGGACGTCCACATCGCCGACAGCGGGGAGTACGTGCACGCCGCGCCCTGGGACGTGTCCGTGCAGGGCAGCGAGAACGTGTCTCACGGGTGCATAAACCTGAGCCCAGCCCGGGCAGAGACCTTCTTCCGTTTTTCGCGCGTCGGCGACATCGTGAACGTCGTCAACGGGCCGAGGCCGCCAGTCATGGGCGACCACGGCGTCATGGACTGGTCGTTCGGCCCGGCGGTGACCTGGTCCCCCGCCAAAGTGGTGCAGCTGACGACCCCGGTGGCCCTGCTGCCCACCACGTCCTTGCCCCCGCCACCGGGTGTGCCCTACTACGGCCCCACCCTTCCGCCCGCTAGCACGTCCACCTCGGCGCCTACCCCGGCCAGCACCGCCCCGGCCCCGGCCCCGACCCCTGCCCCCACCTCGGCCCCGGCCACCACTGCCGCCCCGGCCCCGGCCCCGACCTCTGCCCCGGCCACGACCTCTGCCCCGGCCACGACCTCTGTCCCAGCGCCGGCTGGCACGCCCGCGGTTTCGGCTACAACCTTCGCCCCGGCCACGACCCGAGCCCAGCCCCCCAGCCCCAGCCACCTGGCCCCAGCCCCCTGACCCCGTCGGCCGGCCCCGGCCGAGGGGGCGCTACTGTGGGCCGGATGGAAGCTGCCGTGGTCGGCCTGGGCAAGATGGGTTCGGCTTTGGCTCGCCGCCTGCTCGACCGGGGCCTGGCCGTCACGGTGTACAACCGCCACCCAGAAGCGGCAGCGGACCTGGTCCGGGCTGGTGCTTCGGCCGCCCCGCGCCTGGCCGACGTGTGGCTCGGGGCCCGGGTCGCGATGAGCTTTTTGGCCGATGACGAGGCCTTGACGCAGGTCTACCTGGGGAGCGGGGGCTTGGTCGAGTCCGCGCCGCAAGGTGCTGTCCTGGTGGAGATGAGCACCGTCTCGCCGGTCGCGTCCGGCGCGGTGGCCAGGGCGGCCACCCAGCGGGGCCTGCACTACGTGCGTTGCCCGGTCAGCGGCAACCCCGGGGTCCTCAGTGCCGGCGAGCTCACCTTGATCGTTTCCGGCGACGACGCAAGCGTGCAAGCCGCCCGGCCCTACCTGGAGCACGTCGGCCCCAGGCTGTACCACGTTGGCAGCCAAGAGGAAGCTCGCGTGGTCAAGCTGGCCGTCAACGCCATGCTGGCCGCCAGCGCCCAGATGCTGGCCGAGACCATCACGCTGACCGAGGCTTCGGGGGTGCCCCGGGCCGTCTTCTTGGACGTCCTGGCCGGCTCGGCGATGGGCTCGCCCTTTGTCAGGTACAAGACGCCCTCCTTGCTCGAGCGGCGTTACGACGCTACGTTCACCACCGCCATGCTCCTGAAGGACCTGCGGTTGGCCGAGGACGTCGCCGCCTCCGCCAGGGCCCCGATGCCGGTCACCGAAGTGGTCACCCAGCTGGCAGAGGCCAGCTGCGACGAGGGGCTGGGGGACCTGGACTTCATTGCCCTGCTGCCCCATCTCCAAAAGCTGGCCGGCCGGCCGACGGACATCCCCCTGTCGTAGGCAGGGCGCCTGGCTGTAGGGCGCAGGTAAAGGTGCTGTGCGTTGGCGCAGTGAAAAGCGCAGTGAGCGTTTAGCCAGGCACCTGCTGATGTCGCCCTGCCTTTTCGGTCGAGGCGTCGACGGGGCCAGGCGTGCGGGCCGCCACAGGCTCGGCAGCCTTCAGGTGTGCTTCTCGCGACGGGTGGGCCTGTTAGCTGGCGGACCAACTGAACTGCCCGCCCCAGTCGACCTGCCCATAGTAAGACGGCCAGGCGCCGGGCTGGAAGAGCGGAGACGCGACCTTCACAGGTGTGGCCCCGGGTGCGGCTATGAGCCACAGGGCATCACCCGACTCGTAGAGAAGGCTCTTGCTATCGCTCGACCAGACCGGCACCGAGGCACCGCCCGTCCCCGGCAGTTCGGTAGGCGTCGACGACCCCGAGCGCAGGAGCCACAGGTGATGCGCCGAGTACCATTTGGTGAGAGCCGACTGGAAGAAGTCCGGCGCGTTAGACGAGGGGGCCTCGACGAACGCGAGGGTCTTGCCGTCAGGGGACCATGCCGGGTCGACCGTCACGTCGCCTGGGGGCGTGCGGACGTCCGAGCAGCGAGCCGTCGCGACCACGCATGTCTCGACCGTCTTCGTCATCCAGGCGTAGCGGTTGCCGCCCGAGCCGATCGCGAGCACGCCCCCCGGCCCGACCGAGACGTTCTCCCCGACCGTGACCCCGAGGTCGACCGGCGTCGCCCCAGGGGAGCGGAGCTCGTAGACGTGCATGCCGTCAGCGGCGATCGACGCCGATTGGTCCGGGTCGACCCAGAACAAGAGCCCTTCGTGGTGCGGCAGCACGACCACACCGTCAAAGGCCCCGCCGCGGAAACCCGACTTCTTGGTGAACGATATCGGCACCGACCGCCAAACGGTGCGCTCGCCGGTCAGTGAGCTCGCGAGCTCGAGCCGCTCGGCCCCTGTGAGCGAGCCGTCAGGCCTGTTCGTGACGTGCCTCGTCACAAATGCATAGCCGCTCCCGTCCATCGCCCACGCCACGAGGCCCGAGGGGACGGTGCCAGCGGGTGCCACCCGTCCCGGCGAGACGCGGTAGAGCGTCGTGCCTACGAGGAGCTCCCCGTTAGGTACCCATCGCGCTCTGTCCCCGCCGCCCGTGACCGTCCGTGCCGAGGTGCCGTCTGCGCGGGCCACGCCGGCGCCGCTCTGGCCGAGCGAGTAGGCGAGCCACTTGCCGTCCGGCGAGAAGGCAGGGGCACTGGCGACCTCAGCCCCCGAGGTGACCGCCCTGAGCTTGCCCGTCGTGCCGTCGAGGACGTAGAGGCGGTCACGCGAGACGAACGCAAGGCCCCCGTGGCCACGGAAGGCCTGGGCATCCACTACGGGGCCGGGGCTCGATGACGTCAAGGCCCTGGCCGGGGTTTTCGAGGCAGCACTCGTGCCGCTCACCAAGAGGTAGGCGAGGAGCCCAGCCGCCAACGCGCCCCCAGTACCGGCGAGCACGTACCGGCGCTGGCGCTGACGCGGACGTGCTTGTTCGGTCCAGGCCTGCGCGTCGGTGGGAAGGTGGTCAGCCACATGTCGTGGCGGTGCGTAAGAGGCCTTCATGACATGACCCTCCTCAACTCAACGGGTGCTCTCGAACTTAACGGGTGCTCTCGGTCAGCCGGGCCAGCTCGGCGCGGCGGGAGCCCTCGCGACGGGCGACCTGGGCCAGTTCCCGCGCCTTGGTGAGCACCACGCTGCGCTCCGGTGCCCTGCCGGCAACGGTGGTGCCCCTGCCCCGTCGGGGCTCGAGCGGGCCCGCCCATGACAACCACGCCACTCCCCCAAGCCGCCCGTCGCCCCCTGGGAAGCCCGCTCGGGGGCAGGCCTGGAGGAGCCATGCGGCGAGGCTTGACATGTCCAGTAGCGTTCTCAGAGCTGTTCATCAAGACTTGACACACTGCCCTGGCCGGGGTATGAAGACCGTGTGGGCCAGGGACCTTCGCAGCGCACGGGCGGGCAGCACGTCTTGGAGCACAGCACGGGGGACCGGGTCGAGATGTACCGGGCCCAGGTGAGGGTGCGCTACTTCGAAAAGAAGGCCTACGACCTGTTCCTCCAGAACCTGGTCAAAGGGACCAGCCACCTTGCCATCGGCCAGGAAGCCATAGCTGCGGGGGTGGCCGCCGCGCTACGCCCGGACGACTACGTCTTTGCCACCTACCGGGGCCACGCCCATGCCATACTGCGCGGCGCGCCCATGGCGGCCGTGCTGGCTGAGCTGCTCGGCCGCCAGAGCGGCCTGATGGCCGGCAAAGGCGGGTCCATGCACCTCACGTACGCGGCCGGCAACTTCTTGGGTTCCTACGCCATCGTGGGTGCCCACCTCACGATTGCCAACGGGGCGGCTTGGTCGGCCCGCTACCGAGGCACTGACCAGGTGGCAGTGGCCTTCTTCGGCGACGGGGCCACCAACATCGGTGCCTTCCACGAGGCTTTGAACCTGGCCGCTACCTGGAAGCTCCCGGTCCTGTTCATCTGCGAGAACAACCTCTACATGGAGTACACGCCGATCGCCACCGTGACGGCCGTGGCCCGCCCAGCTGCCGACCGGGCTTCCGCCTACGGCCTGGCCCCCATCGTGGTGGACGGCAACGACGCCGACGCCGTCTACGAGGTGGCGCTGGCAGCTGTCGCGAGGGCCCGGTCGGGGGAGGGGCCGAGCCTGGTCGAAGCGGTGACCTACCGGCACGGGGGCCACTCCCGGGCTGACCCCGGGAAGTACCGGCCCGACGAGGAAGTCGCCGAGTGGCTGGCCAAGGACCCTCTCCCCAGGTACCGGGAACGGTTGCTGGCCAGCGGCGCGAACCCCGCGGTGCTCGACCGCATCGAGGCGGAGGCCCACGACGAAGTGGAGCAGGCCAGCCTGGCGGCGCAGGGTGCCCCTCTGGCCGACCCAGCCGAGCTCGAACGCCAGGTCTTCGCGGACGGAGGTGCCACGTGGCGACGCTGACGCAGGTGGCGACGAGGACAGTCACTTACCGGGAGGCGGTGGCGCTCGGGCTGGCGCAGGAGATGGGACGCGACCCGACCGTCGTGCTCATCGGCGAGGACGTTGCCGCGGCGGGAGGGGTCTTCAAAGCCACGGCCGGCTTATTGGAACGCTTCGGGCCCGAGCGGGTACGGGACACGCCCATCTCCGAGCAGGCGATCCTCGGGGCGGCCATGGGAGCAGCCATGACCGGGCTGCGCCCGGTGGCAGAGCTGATGTTCGCCGACTTCTTGTCTGTGGCCCACGACATCGTCGCCAACCAGGTCGCCAAGGCCCGCTACATGACCAATGGCCAGTTGAGCGTCCCCTTGGTCGTCCGCTTCGGCAACGGGGCCGGCTTGCGTTTCGGGGCACAGCACTCCCAAAGCGTGGAGAGCTGGCTCATGGCCGTCCCAGGGCTCAAGGTGGTTGTCCCCTCCACCCCTGCCGACGTGGTGGGCTTGCTGGCGGCGGCGGTGCGAGACGACGACCCGGTGATGTTCCTGGAAGAAAAGGCGCTGTACCCGATGAACGGGGAGGTGCCGAGCGGTGAGCACGTGGACCAGCTGGGCGTGGCCCGGGTGCGCCGCCACGGCAAGGACGCGACCATCGTCTCGCTCGGGACAATGGTCCACCGGTCGCTCGAGGCCGCGGCCCAACTGGCCACCGAAGGGGTCGAGTGCGAGGTGGTCGACCTCCGCTCGCTCGTGCCCCTGGACGTGACCACGGTGGCGGCCTCGGTGACCAAGACGGGCCGGATGTTCACCGTCGAGGAGAACCCCCGCCTGTGCGGGTGGGGTGCGGAGCTGGCGTCCATCATCGGCGAGGAGTGCTTCTACGACTTGGACGCCCCCGTCCGGCGCATCACCAGCCCGCATGTGCCGGTCCCGGCGGCCGGCTCGCTGGAGGATGCCATGCTGCCATCAGCCGAGCGAGTGGCCGATGTTGTCCGGCGGGCCCTGGGTTAGCAGCTAGCGCCGGCTGGGGCCAGGCCGGCCGGGGCGAGGCAGGCCGGGGCCAGGCAGGCCGGGGCCAGGTAGGCCGGGGCCAGCCCTGCAGCTCCGCCTGTTGGGCCCCACCTGTTGGGCCCCACTTGCTGGGCTGAGCGCGGGTTGCCGAGCTGGTTGGGTGCGGGCGGGCCTGGCGGGGCGAGTGGTGGGCCCGGGCCTGGGCCGACGGCCTTGCCCCCTACCTGCGGCGAGCAAGGGCCCGTACCCGAGCGCCGGCCGGCACCCCAAGGCGTTGCCCCCTACCTGCGGCGAGCAAGGACTTTGGTCCCTTCCGCGACGGGCCGCCAGCGGCCGAGAATTTCTAAACGACCACGTTTCGTTTATAGGAGGCCGTCTTCATGACCCCGCCGACCCTCAACCGCAGCCGCCGCGGGCCTCGGGTGAGCCTGCCCCTCCCGGGCGACGGGAGCCGCGAGTGGGCGGTCCTGGCTGTGCTTTGCCTGAGCCTGCTGGTCGTCAGCCTGGACACGACCATCCTGAACGTTGCGTTGCCGACGCTGGTGAGGGACCTTCACGCCAGCGACAGCCAGCTGCAGTGGATAGTGGACGGCTACACCGTGGTGTTCGGTGGCCTGTTGATCACCTTCGGCAGCCTGGGCGACCGTGCCGGCCGGAGAGGGGCCCTGGCCCTTGGCTTGGTGGTCTTCGGCGCCGGGTCGGCCCTTTCCGCCTTTGCTGCTTCGCCTGACCAGCTGATCGGCTTCCGCTGTGTCATGGGAGCAGGTGGCGCCTTTGTCATGCCGGCTACCTTGTCCATCCTCACCAATACCTTCACCGATGCCACCCAGCGTGCCCGGGCGATCGGGATCTGGTCGGGGACCTCAGGCTTGGGCGTCGCCATCGGGCCGATCGCGGGTGGCTGGTTGCTGGCTCACTTCTGGTGGGGCTCGGTGTTCCTGGTCAACGCCCCCATCGTGGGCGTCGGCCTGGTAGCCATCGCCCTGCTGGTGCCCACCTCCAAGGACCCCCAGGCCCGCCGGCCCGACCCGGTGGGGACGCTGCTTTCCATCGCGGGCCTCAGCACTTTGTTGTGGGGGATCATCGAAGCACCTGTGGACGGCTGGGCAGACCCGCTGGTGATCGGGGCGCTGTGCGGGGGAGCCGTGGTGCTCGTGGCCTTCGTGGCCTGGGAGGCGCGCAGCAGCCACCCCATGTTCAGGATGGACTTCTTTTCCAACCCGCGCTTTTCCGGGGCCAGCGTCTCGGTGAGCCTGGTCTTTTTTGCCCTCTTCGGCGCCATGTTCCTGCTGACCCAGTTCCTCCAGTCAGTGCTCAGCTACACGCCTGTCCAAGCCGGCCTGCGCCTGGCGCCTGTGGCGCTGGCGCTGGCGGTGGCCGCACCCGCCGCGTCCCTGCTGGCGGAGAAGCTCGGCACCAAGGTCGTGGTCGTTGCCGGCCTGTGCACAGTGGGGGCCGGGCTGGGGCTGGCCAGCGGCTTCAGCGCCCGCTCGGGCTATTCGCCCGTGCTCATCGCCATCCTGGTTGCCGGCCTCGGCATGGGCCTGACCATATCCCCGGCCACAGAGGCCATCATGGGCTCCTTGCCCCCCACCGAATCCGGCGTGGGTTCGGCCATGAACGGGACGAACATCCAAGTCGGCGGGGCGCTGGGCGTGGCCGTGCTGGGCAGCATCTTGAACTCCCACTACCGCTCGCACCTGGCCCCGACGCTGACTGGGCTGCACCTGCCCCCGGTGCTCGCCCATGCGGCCAGTTCTTCTCTCGGAGGGGCGCTGGCCGTCGCCCAGCAGCTTCCTGCCCCGGCCACGGCCGGGTTGTCCGGGGCAGCCAAAGTGGCCTTCGTGGGCGGTGTGAACACGGCCGACCTGGTCGGCATGGCCGTGGCCTTGGCTGGGGCAGCCGTAGCCCTGGCCTTCCTGCCGGCGCGGCCCAGGCCCCACCACGCCCAGCCCCACCTGGGGGACCAGGTGGTGGCGGCCCACCGGGCCCAGCCAGGCGGCGCCGGCCCGGGTAGGGGCACCGCCGCCTGAGCGTCGTGCACCAGCAGCACCACCACCGCGGGAGGCCTCGCAGCCAGGCTGCGAGGCAGGCGGTGCTAGGGGCGACCGCGGCCTTGTTGTGCGAGGTGGGCTATGGGGCCCTGACCATGGCGGCGGTGGCCAAAAGGGCCAAAGTCAGCAAGGCAACCATCTACCGCTGGTGGCGCAGCAAGGCCGCGTTGGTCGTAGAAGCAGTGAGCACGCTGGCCAGCGGGGCCGTACCGGAGCCGGACACTGGCTCTTTGGAGGGCGATGTCCGCGTCGCGTTGGCTGACCTGTTGGCGTTCATGGGTTCCCCGCTCGGGGGGGTGGTGGAAGCCCTGGCGGTCGCCTCTCAGCGCAACCCGGAGCTGGCCCGCGCCCTGGAGGAGAACTTCCTGGCCGGACGGAGGGAAATGGTCACCAAAGTGCTGGGGCGGGCCGAAGCTCGAGGCGAGCTGCGCCACCGCGTCGACAAGGAGCTCGTTGCCGACGTGGCCGTGTCGCTGCTGTTCTACCGGATCCGCCGGCCAGCTCCCATCGACCGCTCGCTGGTCGACGGCTTCATCCGGCTGCTGAGCCAGGGGGTGCAGAGGGCCACCTGACCACCTCCGGCGGCCCTTCTCCCTGGTCGGCTGCCGCTGCCGGGCGAGCGGTGTCATTCGCTGGCCACCGCAGCCAGGATGTCGAGGCGGGAAGCTCGACGGGCAGGCAGGGCGGCGGCTGCTACCCCAGCCGCGGCTGCCACCACGGCCATGGCCCCCAGCGTGGGCAGGGGAACGGACAGCACCGCGGTCGAGCCGCCCACCGACAGCACCATGACAACGCCGAACAGTGCCCCGACGGCGAGGCCGGTGGCCGCCCCGATGAGCGAGGTCACGACCGGCTCGTAGCGCACGAGCTGGCGGACCTGGCGACGGCTGGCCCCAACCGCTCTCAGCACCCCGAGCTCCCGGGAACGCTCGTAGATGGAAAGGACCAAGGTGTTCACCAAGCCGAACAGGGAGACGACCACAGCCAGGGCCAGCAGCACATAGATGAGGGCCAGCAGGGACCCTACCTGGTCGGCCTGGTGGCGCTTGAACTCGGCTGCGGTCCAGGCCTGGGCCTGAGGGAACCGGCTGGCCAGGAGCCTGTCTACCGCCAGCTTGACCGAACTGGCAGTCGCGCCTCGGGCGTAGCCGACGAAGTCGACCGCGTCTGTGGGTTGCGAGAACTGCCCTTCGACCACCCCCCGGGAGAGCGTTATGTCGTCGAGGAGGCCGGCCTGGTCCGAGACGACCCCCCGCACGACGGCGACCAGGTGGCGGCCAGAAGGGGTGAGCAGGCTCAGCCGCTGGCCGGCGACCAGGTGGTGAGCGGAGGCGAACGACCGGGTGACGATCGCGGCACCACCGCCCAGGTGGGCCATCACCGAGGCCGTGCCCACCACCCATTTCACCCGGTACAGCCGGGCCAAGGCGGCGCCGTCGATGCCCGTCACCGTCTGGGTGCCCCGCAGGCCGGCCACCTTGGCCTCCGAGAAGGTCACCGCGGCCACCGTGGCCACGCCGGGGACGCGGCCCAGTGCCGGTGCCAATGCCGCCGGCAGCCCGGGCCCCCCGCCCGACGACGAGGGCTCCACGACCATGTTGCCGGCGAGGTCATCGTCGAGCACCTGGTTGACGGTGGCCTGGGTGCTGGACGCCACGATGGACACGAACGTCACCAAGGCGAGCCCGACCATGAGGGCCGAAGCGGTCACCGCGGTGCGGCCGGGTTGGCGCCGGGCGTTCTCCCTGGCCATCTTGCCCGTGACCCCTCGCCAGGCGACGGTTGTGCCCAAGGCGTACGCCAACGGGGGGACGAACCGGGGGCTGAGCAGGGCCACCCCAATGAGCAGGGCGAGAGCCCCTCCTCCTACCGCGCCAGCGCCGCCCCTTCCCGCCAGCCCCCAGCCGACCAGGGCGGCACCGCCCGCCAGGGCCGCCAGGCAGGCCGGCAGCGAGCAGCGCGCCCACCGGGTGGGCTCGAGCGGGGCCCCCTCGCGCAGGGCGGCGACCGGGGGCACCCGGGTGGCCCGGAGCGAAGGTGCCAGCCCGGCCAGGAGCGTGATGCCTACCCCGGCCAGGAGCGAGACGACGACCGTGCGGGCTTGCAGGACGGTCCCGTTGTCAGGTAGGTCGGCCCCCAAGGACTTGAACAGCTGGTCGAGGGCGGGAGCGGCCAGGAGCCCGAGGCCCAGGCCGGTGGCCGAGCCGACGAGGCCGACCAGCAGGCTCTCACCGACCATGGAGGCGAGCACCTGGGCCCGGGAGGCGCCCATGGCCCGCACCAGCCCCAGTTCGCGCGAGCGCTGGGCGACGGTGATCGAAAAAGTGTTGAGGATGATGAACGCACCGACGAACAGGGCCACATAGGCGAACACGAGCAGGAACGTCCTGAGGAAACCCAGCTGGTTGGCGGCATTGGCCGACTCGCTGGCTGCTTGCTGGCGGCCGGTCCTCACGGTGAGGTCGCTGGGCAAGGCGGCCGCCAGCCGCTCGCTCAGGGCTTGCGGGCTCACGCCGGTGGAGGCAGCGACGTCCACCTCGTCGTAACGGCCGGGCTCCCCGACCACGGCCTGGGCCTCCGGGAGGGTCAGGATAGCGACGGCTGTGCCCCCAAAGGAGCCGGACGTGCGCAGCCGGTAGGTGCCCACCAGCCGGTAGGCCCGGGCCGTGCCCGCGCCGGCTGCCCTGATGACGTCCCCTAGGTGGAGGCCATCTCGCTCGAAGCTCATCTGGTCCAAGTCGGCTTGGCCAGGGGCCTCAGGCCGGTGCCCTTTCACCATCACGGTGGCATTGAACGGTGCGGGCAGGGCGGACGCGACCAGCCCGGGCCCGAAGGTGGTGAGCGAGCGACCGGAGGGGCCGGTCAAAGTTGCCGTGCCGAAGATGGCGCCGGCGGCCTCGGCTACGCCCGGCACGCGGCGCACCCGGGCCAGGACTTGGCCGGTTATGGGGGAAAGTTGCGGGCCGTTGTCCCCGCCGAGGACGCTCCGGGGAGAGACGACCGCGGCGATGCCGGAGTTCGTCGTGGCGAAGATGCTGGCGAAAGAGGCATTGATCGTGTCTGTGAGCACGTAGGCGCCGGCCATCAGGGCCACGCCCAGGGCCACCGCGCTCGCCGTCAGCGCGACCCGCAGCCTGCGGGACACGAAACCGGCCAACATGGCGCGCAGCATCAGCAAGCCTCCTTCAGCAGGTTGAGGATCTCCTCCGGGCTGCCCGCGGCACCGTCGTGGACGATGTGCCCGTCGGACAGCAGCACCAGCCGGTCGGCGAACGAAGCCGCATGCGCGTCGTGGGTGACCATGACGACCGTTTGCCCCAGTTCGTCGACCGCTTGGCGGAGCAGGCCGAGGACTTGAGCCGAAGCCTTGGAGTCGAGGTTGCCCGTCGGTTCGTCGGCGAAGACCACCGCGGGCCGGCCGAGCAATGCCCTCGCCACCGCCACCCGCTGCTGCTGGCCGCCCGAGAGCTGGGCGGGGCGGTGCGAGAGCCGGTCGGCGATGCCCATGGCTGCCACCAACTGGCCGAACCAGGCCGGGTCGGGCCGCCGGTGGGCTATGGACAGCGGGAGCAGCACGTTGTCCCGGGCGTCAAGTACGGGCAGGAGGTTGAACGACTGGAAAATGAAGCCCACCTTTTCCCTGCGGAGCCGGGTCAGCCGGCGGTCGTCCAGGGTGGTGAGGTCCACGCCGTCCAAGAAGACCCGGCCCCCGGTGGGCCGGTCCAGGCCGGCCAGCAGGTGCATGAGGGTGGACTTGCCCGAGCCCGAGGGGCCCATTATGGCGGTGAACCGGCCTGGCCAGATGTCGAGGTCTATGTCCTCCAAGGCCACGACGGCGGCTTCGCCCGAGCCGTAGGTCTTGCGGGCGCCCCGAGCGGCAGCTATGGGGGTGCTTTGGCCAGTTGTGCTGCCGGACGCGACTGGCCAGCTGGAAGTGAAAGTGCCCATGGCATTGATGATCTCGCCTCGGGGGCCCGGCCGGGATCGGGGATCACCCTGAGCGTGCCCCCATTTGCCCTGGCGGCAAGCCAGGGCCGGTGGTAGGGCCGGCTCTGCTGTCACGTTGTCGTCACGTTGTCGTAAGGTCCGCCGGGGAGGATAAGTCGTGATGGCTGGTCTGGCCCCGCCTGTGCCCCAACCCGGCGCATTGGACGTGGAGGCGAGCTCACCGGGCACTCCCAGCCCCCCCTTGGTTGCACCGCGACCGAAGTTGGGCCATGGGCGCGCCCGGCGGCTGTGGGACCATCGGGCCTCGACCTGGGACCACGCCGGGGCTGCCGGCTTGGCCGCGGTGGTCCAAGCCGTCCTGGCCAAGTCCGAGGCCCGGCCAGGCCTCAAGGTGGTGGACCTGGGGTCCGGCACTGGCAGCCTGAGCCTTCCTCTGGCCCGCTCGGGTGCCTGGGTGGTCGCCGTCGACTTGAGCCCGGCCATGCTGGCCCTTTTGCGCCACAAGGCTGAGGCCCATGGCCTGGGCCGCGTCCACACGGTGGCCGCGCCTCTGGAACGCTTCGAGCTGCCTGCCTCCAGTGTCGACCTGGTGGTGTCCAATTACGCCTTGCACCACCTGAAAGACGCCGAAAAGGAGGCGTTGGTGCGGCGGGCAGCCCAGTGGCTCAAGCCAGGTGGCCGCCTGGTCGTGGGTGACATGATGTTCGGGCGGGGGGCCAGCGCCAGGGACAGGTCCATCATCGCCTCCAAGGTGGCGGTCTTGGCCGCCCGAGGCCCCGGCGGGTGGTGGCGGTTGGCCAAGAACCTGTTGCGCTTCAGCCTCCGGTTGCACGAACGGCCCGTCAGCACCGCCACCTGGGAGCGCTATTTCCGTTCCGCCGGCTTGACGGACGTCTCGGTTACCCCCGTCGTGGCCGAGGCGGCGGTCGCCTTCGGGGTCAAGCCGCTCGCCTGAGGGGCCGCCCGGCCTGTCGCTTGCCAGCCGCGGGGACGAAGAGCCGTAGCGCCGCCAGGCTGGCCCAGCCGGCAGGGGCGGCCCGGGGACGCCCGCTCACCGGGCCAGCCCCGCTCACCAGGCCGGCAGACGCGGGCGGGACAGGGTGGGCGCGGAGGGGGTCGAACCCTCATGCCCGAAGGCAGCAGGGTTTAAGCCCGCTGTGTCTACCGGTTCCACCACGCGCCCATGTGCGAGCCGAACAGGGCCAGTCTAGGTTGCAGCCAACAGGCCGTACGCACCCATCGTCTGGCCCCTGGGCCCCTTGAGGCTGGCCCCGGTCTCCTCGAGGCGGTGGCGAGCCGGGCCAGGCGCCCGGTGCTGGGGCCGTGGTCAGAAGTCCACGGTTACCCGCTCGCCCCGGTGGCGCTCTTCCCGCTGGGCCAGCTCCACCAGCTGGCGGCGGTCCGCCTCCAGGCGCGGGGGCGGCACCAGGCTGCGGGGCCACAGGTGCTTGTGGAGGACGACGTTCAGCTCGGCGCAGTACACGGTCAGGCGGGCAGCCAGGTACAAGAAGCCCAGGGCCCCGATCACCGTCCCGATGGAGCCGTACAGCGCGCTGGCATGGGCCACCTGATGGTGCACCAGGTTGACGCCCACGGTCTGGAGAGCCTGCCAGGACGCGGCAGCCAAGGCGGCCCCAGGGACCAGGTCGCGCCAGGCGGCGGAGCGAGGGGAGAGGATCTTGAACGAGGCCTCGTACAGCCCGATGTTGAGGACGCTGGACGGTAGCGCAGCCAGGACGGAGCCTCCCGGTCCCCAGTCGAGCACCGACCCGAAGGTCGTGACCCACGTGGTGAGCACGGTGCCGAGCCCTACGAAGCCGAACAGCAGCGCGCTGCGGGCGAGCCCGGGCAGGAACCCTGGTCGCTGGTAGCCTTTCACGTTCCACATCTCGAACATGGCGAACTGGAGGGCCTGGCTGACCCCCTGGGCCCCCCACAGGAGGGCCAGCCCGCCCAAGACGATGGCCAGGACGTTGCCGTGCAGGACGTGGCCGCGCAGCGTCTCGCCGACCACCGGGAAACTGCCCAGCGTCCCGTTGGCCAGGCGGTCCTTGAGCGCCGGGTGGGAGGCCAGCAGGTAGCTGAAGATGGTGAGCAGCACCAACAGGCAGGGGAACAGCGACAGGAACCCGTAGTAGGCGATGAGAGCGGCCAGGTGGCCTCCCCGGTCGTCGCTGTACTTTTTCTGGACGGCCCACAGCACGGCCGGCACCCTGTGCCGTTGCTGGAACCCGTCCAGGCTGTGGAGCAGGCGTTCAACCCGGCCCATGCCGGCCCCCTCCCCGTGGGCACAGCCGCATAGGCCTGGTAGCGTAGGCCAACGTGGCAGTCATTGCCGCGCTGGCGGCGGCCGTGTTCTACGCGCTGGCCTCCGTCCTCCAGCAGCGGGAGGCCGAGCGGCAACCAGGTGCCCACGCGTTGCGGTTCCGTCTCCTGGCCCGCCTGGCCCGGCGGCCCCAATGGCTGGCCGGCTTGGCCAGCGACATCAGCGGCTATGCCCTGCAGTGGTTGGCCCTGACCGTGGGCTCGCTCGTGGTCGTGCAGCCACTACTTGTGTCAGGCCTGCTCTTCGCCCTTCCCATGAAGGCTCGCCTGTCCAACTACAGCATGCGTAGCTGGGACTGGACCGGAGCGGTCTTGACCACCTGCGGCCTGGGTGGCTTCCTGGCGGTGAGCGACCCTGCCCCTGGTCACCCCAATGTGGCCCCCTTGACCTGGGCCGTGGTGCTCGGGTCGGGGGGCATCCTTGCGGTTGCCTTGGTGGGGGTCGCGCGCGAGGCCAGCCCGAAGTGGCGGGGGATGGCTTACGGCACGGCCGGGGGCATCGTCTACGGAGAGTGCGCGGCGTTGACCAAGGCCTGCGCCCACTTGCTGTCGCGAGGGGTCGTCCCGCTGGTGGAAAGTTGGCAGCTCTACTTGCTCTTGGGCGGGGGCGCGGCCGGCATGGTCCTCGCCATGAGCGCCTTCCAAGCCGGCCCCCTGGACGCTTCCTTGCCTCCTTTGTCGGCCACCGACCCGGTGGTGAGCGTGCTGATCGGTGCGGTTGGCTTCGGCGAAGCTCTGCGGGTTGGCCCCGTCTTCACCACTGTCGAAGCGCTCTCGCTGGCTCTCATGGTCACTGGGATCTTCCTTTTGGGGCACACCGATGCCGTCAAGTTGGCCCAGCGGGAGCACTTCCAGCTGGTGGGCCAGGGCCAGGCAGTCCCCTAGCCTGGCGCCACACGCCAGCCGACGGCCACCCTGGGCCGCTGTGGCCCACCTGGCCCCCGCCTCCCATGTGCCTGCCAGCACGGTGCTGGCCAGTGACAGGGGCTGAGCCCTCCGTGGCCGAGGCCCCTCTACGATCGAGGCATTGTGCCCAATGCCGCGGCCGAGGCGCTGGCGGTCATGCTCTTGGCCGTGACCCTGGTGGGTGCCGTCGTGCGCCCGCGTGGCCTGCCCGAGGCGGTGGTGGCAGTACCGGCGGCCGCCGTGGTCCTGCTCTCCGGCGTGCTGCGCATCGACCAGGCCCGTTCCGTCGCTACCTCGCTCGCCCCCACCCTCGGCTTCCTGGCTGCCGTCCTGGTACTGGCTGACCTCTGCGACCGCTACGGCTTGTTCGACGCGGCCGGCCTGCGCATGGCGGTGCTGGGCGGGCCCCGCCCGGTGAGGTTGCTGGCGGCAGTGTTCTTGGTCGCCAGCGTGGTGACGACCGTGCTCAGCCTGGACGCCACGGTAGTGCTGCTCACGCCGGTTGTCCTGGCCACCGTGGCCCGCCTGCGCGTCCGGGGCAAGCCCCATGTCTACGCCTGCACTCACCTGGCCAACTCCGCCTCGCTCCTGTTGCCCGTGTCCAACCTGACGAACCTCCTCGCCTTGCGCGCCAGCGGCCTTTCCTTCTCCCGCTTCGGGGCGACCATGGCCCTGCCTTGGCTGGTCGCCATCTTCGGGGAGTGGGTTGTCCTACGCAGTTACTTCGCTGGCGACCTGGTGGGCCAGGGGGAGGCCGTTGCGGCTTGCCCTCAGGGGGCAAGCCGGGGGCTCGACAACCATGCATTGTTCGCGTCGGGAGTTGTCCTGTTGACACTGGCCGGGTTCTTCGTCGCCTCCGCCTTTGGCGTTGCACCCGCCTTTGCCGCCTTGGGCGGCGTGGTGCTGCTCGGCGTGCCGGCCCTGGTTGGCCGCCGGGTGACCCTGGGGGGGCTAGGAGCAGCCATCGACCTGCCGTTCCTAGCTTTCGTGCTCGCTCTCGGTGTGGTCGTGGAGGCAGTCTCGGTGCACGGGCTGGGGAAGTTGGTAGCCGGTCTGTTGCCGGGCAGCGAGTCCTTGGGCAGCCTCCTTGCCATGGCTGCCTTGGCCGCCTTGCTCGCCAACCTGATCAACAACCTCCCGGCGGTGCTGTTGCTGGCCCCGGCGGCTTCGGCAGTTGGCCCCGGCGCCGTGCTGGCCGTCCTGATCGGCGTCAACACGGGGCCCAACCTGACCTACACCGGCTCCTTGGCCACCCTGCTGTGGCGGCGGGCCTTGCACCGGGAAGGGCAGGAGCCGACCATTTCCGAGTTCACCCGCCTGGGTGCCCTGAGCGTGCCGGTGGTGCTTGTGGCTGCCACCACCGCCTTGTGGCTGGCCCTACGCCTCCTGCCCTAGCCGGCCCGGTCGGCCTCCTGCCTAGCTGGCTCCGTCGGCCTCCTGCCTAGCTGGCCCCGTCAGCCTACGGCCTTAGCCAGCCCTGGTCAGCCCGCCATGTGCAAGGATGCGTGCTGGTGCGAGTCGTCGTCTGGCTCGTGGAGGGCACGTGGGCGGCTTGCGTGGACGCGGCTGCCAACCGCCTGGGTGGGCTGGCCGGCGCCCAGGTTACGTTGCTGTACGTGACGCCTTCCGAGGTCGAGGAGGCGGCCGAGGCGGCCGCGGCCGGGTTGCTCGGGCGCGCCTGGCATGGCCACCACCATCGGGGCTCAGCGGCCGAAAGGGCAGTGCAACAAGCCGAAGAAGCCATGGAGCAGGAGGCGTCGGGCATCCTCGGAGCAGCCGCCTCCAGGCTGGCTGGCTGCCGTCCCGAGCTCGTCCACCGGCGCGGGCGCCCAGAGCGGGAGGTTGTCGACGCCTGCACCGGGGCCGACCTGCTGGTCGTGGCGCGCGACGGCGACCGTTCCCGGCTCGGCCCCCACAGCTTCGGCCACGCCACCCGTTTCGTGGTGGACCACGCCCCCTGCGACGTGCTGGTCGTCTGGCCGGGCGAGCCTCCGGGGACCGGCTCCCTGCCGCCGCCCCGGCCGCCAGGACCGCCTCCCCCGCCACCGGGCCACGGCCCCCGCCGGCCACCTCCGCCAGGCCGTTGAGCCGGGCCGCCCGCAGACCGCCGCAGCCACCGGCCGCAGAGGCCTCGGCAGCCGGGTCAGACCCTGCCGCCACCCAGCAAGTTCGTCGAGTAGATGGTCTGGATGCTCACGTCCTGGCCGGTCTCGGGGGCGTCGATCATGTCGCCGCCCCCGATGTAGATGCCGACGTGGTAAACGTCGTTCGGCGTACCGAAGAAGACCAGGTCCCCGGGCAGCAGGTTGCGGATGGCCACCCGTGCCGTCATGTCGTACTGGTCCTGCGCCGAATGGGGGAGGGCGACGCCGGCCCTCTCCCAGGCGACCATGGTCAACCCCGAACAGTCGTAGCTGGCCGGCCCGGCCCCTCCCCATTGGTACGGCTTTCCCAACTGCGAGCGGGCGAAGTCCAAGGCGACCTGCCAGCCCGGTGCCGGTGCCCCCACGGGGGCCGTGGGCACCACCGAAGTCGAGGTCGACGGGCCCGAGGAGGGCCCTGGGCCCACGCCGGAGGTGGCTACGGTGCCCAAGCTCACCGGGTTGGTTGAGCTGGTCGGGCCGTTCAGGCCGGCAGAGCTGGCGGAGCTGGTAGCGCCGGTGGGGCTGGCGCCGCCGGTGGAGCTGGGGGGGCGGGTAGAGCTGGCGCCGCCGGTGGAGCTGGGGGGGCCGGGCGCCGCGCCAGTGGTGGCCGAAGGGTTGGCCAGCGGCGTGCCCCCCGGTGCTGCCCTGGTCCTCGTCCCGCGTGCCCCCTCCGGTGGCCTGCTCGTGGCCTGGGCGGGCTCGCCGCCCCCAGTTGGCGAGGACGTTGGGAGTGTGGCTGCCGTTGGCTCGGTGAGCGGCGAGAGGGAGGGGGGCACCCCAGTTGCCACCCCGCCTGCTGCGGCGGGGGCGGATCTGTCCCCGGCGGGAGGGAGGGAGCTGGCCCCGGCGGGAGGGAGAGAGCTGGCCCCGGCTGCCGGGAGGGCGGTGGCGGACGAGTTGGTGGGCGCAGCTGAGGTGCTCGCGGGCGCAGTTGAAGTGGAGGTGGCAGACGGGCTGGTTGGCCCGGTGGTGGTGGCTGGCTGGAACTTGGCAGCAGCAGCCCTGGGCGTGGGCTGGGTGGGCGGTGGCCCTTGGTCCAGGCTGGCCAGCAGGGCCTTTTCTTCTGCCATCTGAGCTGCCTGTTGCTGGCGCTGGACCTCGGCCACGGCTTGGGCCAGCTCGCCTCTCACCTGCCGGAGCGTCGCCCTCAGTGCTGCTTGTTGACGGGCAGCAGCCGAACGGTCACGCCGCAGCTGCTGGGCCGAGGCGTCCACCAACCGCCGTTGGGCGGAAAGGGACCTGACCGAGGCCTGCTCGGCCGCCACCGCCGCCTGGTAGCCGCCGATGGCAGCCTGCACCTGGCTGGCCACGGCACCTTCGTAGCCTGCGGCCACCACCAGGTCCGTGCTGGCTGCCGGGCTCAGCGTGTAGCCCAACAAGTCCCCGCTGGTGTACGCCTCTACTGCCTGCTCGAGGAGGAGGGCCTTGGCCTGGTACAGCTGTCGGCGAGCGGCGCCCGCCTCCTGCCCGGCTGCTTTCAGGCGGTCCTCCAGCTGCTGAGCCTGCACCCCGGCCTGGTCGGCCCGTTCGGCGAGCTTGGCCAGCAGGATCCCCTGAGCCTGGATCTGGGCCGCCAACTGGGTGGCTCGGGCCCGGTCGGCGGCCACCCGCTGAGCCGCCGAGGCTGCCCCCCCTGAGGTGGTGGCCGCGCGCTGAGCTGGTGGGGCCGTCCCTCCTGGGTCACCGGGCCGAGGCGCTCGCCCAGCTCCCGCCGGAGCCTGGCCGCGAGCCGCCTGAAGGGCCGTGCCCAGGCTGGCGTACGCCCGCCCGCCGCCGGCCAGGCCTGCCACGCCTGCCGCCAGGGCGACGGCCAGCGTTGCCGTGAGGACGGACGCGCCAGGCCGCCCGGTTGCTCGTTGGCCCACCCTCACCTCCTCGCGGCGAGCTGCCCCCGCCCCACACGCCTCGCTGGCTACTGTAACAACTCTCGTCACAGGAGCCACAGGGCTGAAGCCTCGGTGGGCGGCCTGGGGTGGTTTCGCCCGGGGCCAGCTCGGCTTGAGTGCAGCGGGCCGGCCACTTTGCCACCCGGGCCAGCCAGGCTTGGGCGCAGCGGGCCGGCCACTTTGCCACCCGGGGCGCCTGGCGCTACCGTGCGGGTATGGCCACGCCTGGCGGCTACCGAGTCGAGCACGACTCCATGGGCGAGGTCCGGGTGCCCGAGGGTGCCAAGTGGCAGGCCCAGACCCAGCGGGCAGTGGAGAACTTCCCGGTGTCCGGCCAGCCCATAGAACCTGCGCTGGTACGCGCCTTGGCCCTGTTGAAACGGGCCGCCGCTCAGCGCAACGTCGAGCTCGGGGTCATCCCGCCAGCCGTGGGGGAGGCCATTGCCGACGCCGCCTCCGAGGTGGCCGCCGGCCAGTGGGGCACCGAGTTCCCGGTGGACGTTTTCCAGACCGGCTCAGGCACGTCGTCGAACATGAACATGAACGAGGTCCTGGCCACCTTGGCGAGCGAGAGGCTGGGGGAACGGGTTCACCCCAACGACCACGTGAACGCCTCCCAGTCTTCCAACGATGTGTTCCCCTCAGCGGTCCACCTGGCGGCGACGGCGGAGATATCGGGCACGCTCATGCCCGCCTTGGGGCACCTGGCCGGCGCGCTGCGCCGGAAGTCGGAGGAGTTCTCCCAGGTCGTGAAGGCGGGCCGCACCCACCTGATGGACGCCACCCCGGTGACGCTGGGCCAGGAGCTGGGAGGCTACGCGGCCGCCGTCGAGCACGGTGTCGAGCGGCTGGCTGCCTGCCTGCCCAGGGTGGGCGAGCTCCCTCTCGGCGGCACCGCGGTGGGCACGGGCTTGAACGCCCCTCCCGGGTTTGCTGCCGGGGTAATAGAGAAGCTGGCCGACGAGCTGGGCCTGCCCCTGCGTGAAGCCCGCGACCATTTTGAGGCCCAGGGGTCACGAGATGCGTTGGTGGAGGCCTCAGGCGTGCTGCGCACCGTAGCCGTGTCGCTGTACAAGTGCGCCACCGACTTGCGCTGGATGGGCAGTGGCCCCCGGGCCGGCCTGGCCGAGATCCGTATCCCCGACTTGCAGCCCGGCAGCTCGATAATGCCGGGAAAGGTGAACCCGGTGATCCCTGAAGCCGTCTCCCAAGTGGTCGCCCAAGTGGTCGGCAACGACAGCTCCATCGTGTTCGCCGGCGCGGCCGGCAATTTCGAGCTCAACGTCATGGTCCCGGTGATCGCCCGGAACCTGCTGGAGTCCGTGCGGCTCCTGGCCAACGTGAGCCGGTTGTTCGCCGACCGCTGCATTTCGGGGATCGAGGCCAACGTCGAGCGTTGCCGCACCTACGCCTTGTCTTCGCCGGCGATAGTGACGGCCCTCAACCCCTATATCGGCTACGAGGAAGCGGCCAAGGTCGTGAAGCAGGCCTTAGCCGAGGGCAAGGACCTGCGCACCGTGGTGCTCGAACGGGGCCTCCTCTCCGAGGAGGAAGTCGACCGTGCCTTGGCCGTGGACGCGATGACGAGGGGCGGCATCATCAAATAGCGCCGGGCCGCAAGCAGTGGGGAGGTCGCGGGACGGTGGGGCGCGGCGGCCTTGGCCCAGGGAGCTGGCGCCAGGGCAGCTGGCCACCGGGGTGGCTACTGGCCAAGGCAGGCGGTGCCCGGGTGGCCGGCGCGCTGGGCGGTTGGCACCCGGGCCGTTGGCGCCAGTGGTGACCAGCTGTCAGCCTTGAGCCGTCAGTGGCCTGGGGGGGCGGTGCTCTCCCGGACGACGAGGCTGGTGGCCAGCTCCACGCTCGGGCTCGGTTGCTGGTCGTCCTGCTCCCGGGCCAGTACGAGCCGCACCGCGGTGGCGGCCATCTCCGCCAGCGGCTGGCGCACGGTCGTGAGCGGGGGAGAGGTCCAGCGGGACAAGGGGAGGTCGTCGAAGCCCACCAGGGAGAGGTCGGCCGGCACCCTGAGGTGGTGGAGGCGGGCTGCCTCCAGGGCGCCCAAGGCGTGCAGGTCGCTCCCGCAGAAGATGGCGGTGGGAGGCTGGGCCAGCTCGAGGAGGGCAGATGCCTGCTTGAACCCGCCGTCGACGTGGAAGTCGCCCCAACGGACCAGCTCGGGGTCTACCACCAGCCCGGCCGCTTCCATGGCGGAACGGTAACCGTCCATCCGCGCCCGGCTGCACAGCAGGTTCGGCCGTCCCCCGATGACGCCGATGCGCTGGTGGCCTAGCTCGATCAGGTGCCGGGTGGCGCTCAGGCCGCCGGCCCAGTTGGTGGCTCCCACGGTGGGCACGTCCGGGTCGGGCTGGCCCCTCGGGTCCACCACCACGAAGGGCAGCCGCCGCGAGCGCAGCTCGGCCTTCTGGCGCTTGCTCAGGCGGGACAACAGCAAGATGACCCCGCGGGTGCCCCGGGAGGTGATGTGGTCGAACCACGCGTGGCGTTCCTGGGCTTCGGAAAGCGACGTGAGCGCGGTGCTGAGGCCGGCCTCCTGCGCCGCCGCCACTGCCCCGCGGACGATCTCCACTGCCCAGGGGCTCTCCAGCTCGTCGAAGACCAGGTCGACGATCGGTGGTGCCGCGGGGGCGGCCGAAGGGCGCCGACGGTAGTCGTGCTCCAAGATGAGGGCTTGGACCCTGGCCCGGGTGGCAGCAGAGACGTCGTGGCGACCGTTCAGTACCTTGGAGACAGTTGCTGGCGACACGCCGCCAGCCTCAGCGATCTGGGCGATCGTGACCTGGTTACGCATCACCCCCTGATCGTAGCCGGTGCTGCCGAAAATTTCGAGTTGGTGGTAACCGGCAGAGCAGGACGAGGCCCGTCGGGGGCCCGGCCTCCCGGCCGGTTGACTGGGCCTCGGGGCAATGGCATAATGAACTGCCTTCGAATAGTTCGGCGCTACTGTCGAAAGTATTCGATTGACCGTCGCTTGAGGAAGGCCCTTGTGGCACCCGGTCGCCCGGGGCCGGGCCGTGACCAGGCGCCACCAGACCAGGCGCCACCGGAGCACTGACCGAGACCTCGAGGTGAGGACATGACCCCCACGCCTGGCTATGCCAACCCAAGCCTTTCGGTCTCGGACCGGGTCGAAGACCTGCTCACTCGCATGGACATGGACGAAAAGTTGGCCCAGTTGGGTGCCGTTCGCTTCCCCGACCTGCTGAGCGGGGACCGCTTCGACCCCGGTGCCGCCCTGGCGGTGGTCCCCCACGGCATCGGCCAGGTGACCCGCATCGGTGCCACCACCGGGCTCCGGCCGGACCAGGTCGCCGAACTGGTCAACGAGATCCAGCGGCTGGTGGTCGAGCGTACCCGGCTCGGCATCCCGGTCATCGTCCACGAGGAGTCCCTGGCGGGGTACTGCGCCCGGGACGCCACTGTCTTCCCCCAGGCCCTCGGGTTGGCTTGCACCTGGGACCCAGCCTTGGTCGAGGAGGTAGCCTCTGCCATCCGTCGCCAGCTCCTGGCCGTGGGGGCTCGCCACAGCTTGGCCCCTGTCCTCGACGTTGCCCGGGACCCTCGCTGGGGCCGCCTGGAGGAGACCTACGGCGAGGATCCCGTCCTGGCCGGCACGCTGGGTGCGGCGTACGTGCGCGGGTTGCAGACGGCTGACCTTTCCCAGGGCGTCCTGGCCACCGGGAAGCACTTCCTGGCCCACGGCCTGTCCGAGGGGGGCCGCAACCACGCACCGGTGCAGCTCGGGCCGCGCGAGCTGCGGGAGGTGTACGCCGAGCCGTTCGCGGCGGCCATCCGGGAGTCCGGCCTGGCCACGGTGATGAGCTCTTACAGCTGCATCGACGGCCTGCCCGGCAGTGGTTCGCGCCACCTGCTCACCGAGCTGCTGCGCGACGAGCTCGGCTTTGGGGGGATGGTGGTGGCCGACTACATGGCCGTCCGCCTGCTGGCCAGTTACCACCGTGTGGCAGCCGACTGTTCGGAGGCCGCAGCCAAGGCCATCTGTGCCGGGCTCGACCTCGAGCTGCCTGCCCTCGATTGCTTCGGCGAGCCTCTCAAGGCAGCTGTCGCCCAAGGGCGGGTGCCCATGGAGGTGGTCGACACCGCGGTACGTCGCGTGCTGTCGGCCAAGGTCCGGCTGGGGCTGTTCGAGTCCCCCTACGTCGACTTGGCCAAGGTGCCAGCCGCGTTCGCCGACCCGGCCAACGTGGCCCTGGCCCGCCGGGCAGCTGCCCGGAGCATCGTGCTGCTGTCCAACGACGGCTTGCTGCCCCTCGCCCCCGACCTGGGGACGATCGCCGTGATCGGGCCGGCTGCTGACGACCGCCAGCTGCTGCAGGGCGACTACCACTACCCGGCCCACCAGGGGACGCTGCTCGGTGCCGGGGGGGCCACCGGGGAGAGCGGGGCCAACCTGCCTGAGGGCGCGGCCGGGGTGCCGGAGGGCGGGGCCAACCTGCCGGAGGGCGAGGCGCTGGGCAGTGGCGCTGACGGCCAGCGGTGCCCGCGGCCGGCCGACTTCTTGTTCCTCTCCAGCGGGCGGGGCAGCTTCCGGCCCGGTGCCTATTTCACCGAGCACGTCACGCCCTTGGCCGGCATCCGGGCCTCCGTCGCCCCGGGCACCAAGGTGCTGTACGCCAAGGGGTGCGAGGTGGACAGCGACGACGAAGGTGGCCTGCCTGCTGCCGTCGCCGTCGCCAAGCAAGCGGACGTGGCCATTGTGGTCGTCGGGGGCCGTTCTGGCCTGCAGCGGGGGGCAACGGTGGGGGAGGGCCGCGACGCCGTCGACCTGCGCCTGACCGGGGCCCAAGAGCAGCTGGTCGAGGCCGTGGCCAGGACCGGGGTGCCGGTCGTCGTGGTCGTGATGAGCGGGCGCGCCCACGTGCTCGCTGGTCCGGCCGCCCTGGCCCGGGCCCTGCTTGTTTGCTGGCCCCTGGGGGAACAAGGCGGCCATGGGCTGGCCGACGTGCTGTTCGGCAGGTGCGAGCCGGCCGGCCGGCTCCCGGTGAGCCTTCTCCGGGCCACGGGCCAGGTCCCCTTGTACCACAGCCACCGCTCCGGCGGTGCCCTGTCCATGTTCTACGGGGACTACAGCGACTGCGAGCACACGCCCTTGTTCCCCTTCGGCCACGGTCTCACCTATACGTCGTTCGAGCACCGGGACCTGGTCGTCACCGCCAGTGGCACCACTTCTGCCATCACCGCCAGCTTGACCGTGGCCAACACGGGCCAACGGCAGGGCGAGGAGGTGGTCCAGCTCTACGTGACCGACATGGTCGCCTCGGTGGCCCGGCCGGCCGCTCAGCTGGTGGGTTTTGCCCGCGTAGGGCTGGAGCCCGGCTATGGACGGCGGGTCGACTTCGTGGTGCACCCGAGCCGCCTGGCCTTCTACGACGCCAACATGGACTTCGTGGTCGAGCCGGGCCGGTTCCGCTTCGCCACCGGGTCGTCGGCTGCCGACCTGCGGGCCGAGGCCACCATAGAACTGACCGGCGCGACTGCTCACTACTCCCAACGGGCGGTGGTGGCCACCCGCTGCGAGCTGGGCCAGCCGTTCCCCACCGGCCGGTAGGCTGCCCGGGGCTGCTGGCGGGCCCCGGGGGCCCCTGGTAGGGTCACCCACCGATGGGAGCCCCACCGGACGGCGTCGGTGCTGCCGGTGCCAGCGGGGGCGCGCCCGGCGCGGGCCCGGAGGTGACTGTGGGCCGCGATGTGCGGTTGCCGGCCGGGTTCGTGGCTCACACCGCCAATGTCGGCATCAGGGACCAGTCCGCTGATTTCAGCATCGTGGCGAGCACCCTGCCCTGTGCCGCCGCTGGCGTCTTCACCCGGTCCCTCTTTGCCGGCCCCAGCGTCGCCCTTTGCCGTCGCCACCTCGAGCAGGGCACGCCGCGGGCCATCGTCACGGTCTCCAAGAACGCCAACGTGGCCACCGGGGCCCAAGGCCAGCGCGACGCGTCAGAGCTGGCGGCATTGGCCGCCCAGGTCATCGGCGCCCCCCCGGCCGACGTCCTGGTGGCCTCGACCGGGGTCATCGGGCGCCCCTACCCCATGGACAGGCTCCGTGCCCACCTCCACCATCTGGCGGCCCAGGGTGGCCTCAGCACCTGGGGGGCGAGCCTGCTGGACGTGGCCCGGGCCATCATGACCACGGACACGGTGCCCAAGCTGGCGAGCACCGGGGTGGGGAGCGCGACCGTGGCCGGGGTGGCCAAGGGCGCCGGCATGATCGAGCCCGACATGGCCACCTTGCTCGTCTACCTGTTCACCGATGCCGCTGTCGGCCGGGCCGAGCTCGACCAGGCACTGCGCCGGGTGGTCGACGTGAGCTTCAACAGCCTGTCGATCGACACTGACACTTCCACCTCTGACTCGGCCATCGCCTTGGCCAACGGCGCCGCCGGCCCGGTGGAGCCAGCCCAACTGGAGGCCGCCCTGCTGGCAGTCTGCCGGTCGCTCGTGCTCCAGCTGGCGGCCGACGGGGAGGGGGCCACCAAGGTGATCGAGGTCACGGTCGGCTCCGCCCGGGACGCCGCCCAGGCCCGCCGGGTGGCCAAGGCCATAGTCAACTCCCCCCTGGTCAAGACGGCCGTGCACGGTGCCGACCCCAACTGGGGCCGGGTCGTGATGGCCATCGGCAAATGCACGCAGGACACCGACATCCGTCCCGAGGCGGTGCGCGTGAGCTTCGGGGACGTCGAGGTCTACCCCCGGCCCCTGGACGGCGAGGGCCTGGCCACGGTGGCCAAGCAGATGATGGGGCCCAAGGTGGCCATCGGCGTCTCGTTGGGCACGGGCAGCGCCCAGTGGACGGTGTGGGGTTGCGACCTGTCCGCCGAGTACGTGCGCATCAACGCCGACTACACCACCTAGGCCGGCGAGGGAACTGGACGGCCGCCAATGCCCCACCCTTTGGAGCTGATGCGTTACCTGGCACGAGGATGGGGAACAGGCGAGCGCCTCCCCGGCGGGGAGGTCGCTTCCGTCCTGGCGGAAGTGGCTGCTGACAGCCCGTCCAGCCTCCTCCAGGCCTGCCGGCGGCTGATAGAGCGCCACCCGGCTTCAGGCGTTGCCTGGTGGCTGGCCGCCCGTGCCCTGAGCGCCCTGGGCCCGGCGGCTTGCCTTCGCCAAGACGCCCATCAGCTGTCCCACGACCCTACCGCCCGCCGGTTAGCCCAGCTCCTGCCGGCTCGGGTGGCCCTGGCCGGCCGAGGTGAAATGGGGGAAGTGACCCGGGCCGCACTGGGCCGCCGTCGCGACGTGAGCGTCGTGCGCTCCCCTCTGTCGGCTGGCTGCGTGCTGGTCGAAGCGTGGGCGGCCGGCCCAGAGGCGGTGCTGGTGAGCGCCCCCGAGGCCGCGCTGGTGAGCAAGGCTGCACTGGCCCTGGCTGGCCCGGGGGGCCGGGCCACGCCACCTGCCCAGCCCGCTGTACCTGCCCAGCCCGCTGTACCTGCCCCGGCCGACGGGACTGGCCAGGCTGGTGTACCTGTCTGGGCGGTGGTGGCTCGTGGCACCCTGTTGCCCGGCCCGCTGTGGGAGGCACTGCTTGGCCGGCTGCCAGCCGGGGCCGGTGCCCAGGTGGTGGCGGCCGGTCAGTTGGCATCAGTGGTAAGCGAAAGGGGGCTGGAGGCTCCGGCAGTGGCCCTGGCCGCCCCCACCTGCCCGCCGGTGGTCGAACTGCTCGACTGGTGACCGCTGGGCCCTTGTCGTGGCCCGAGGCCCCGCTCAGCCCGCAGCGGGCTTACGGGCCATGACCGTCACCAGCGGTGGGAGCACCACGGGGTCGAGCCCTGGGCTCACTCCGGTCAGGTCCTCCAGGTAGTCGGCCACCGGCCCTGGCCCGGCCCCCGCCGGGGCCTCCGCCCACGCGTCCACCAGTTCCAACCCTGCCTTGGCCACCAGGCCCGGTAGCAGGGCCCCGATGTCGGGGTGCCTCGCCCCGGGCATGGACAGCGCCTGGCCGCCGACCCGCCCGGCGGAGGTGACGGGCTCTTGGGCCAGCACCCAGCCGCCGGTGGCCGTGACCGAGGCCATCCTCCGGAGGACAGCCAATGGGTCGACGACGTGCATCAGCAGGAACCGGCAAAAGGCCAGGTCCACAGGCTCGGGTAGCAGCAGGTCCTCGGCCGCCATGGTGATGGCGACCACCTGGGCGCCGCCTGCCTCTGCCGCCGCTTGGGCGACCGCGTCCCTCAGCTCGGGGTTGATGTCGACGGCATAGACGCGGCCCGCAGGCCCGACCACCTCGGCCAAGGCCACGCTCACGTCGCCTCCGCCTGCCCCGATGTCGGCACAGCACCAGCCGGGGCCCACGCCCAGCCGCTCCAGGGCGGTGGACAGGGGCCTCCGGTAGACGTCGTTGCGCAGCCCCAGTCCCGGCATCCCAGCTGAAGGTTAGCTGGGCGGCTCGGCTCAACGGGCCGGCACGGGTACCGGTTGGCCACCTCCAGTGTGCCACCGCGCGCTTGTGGTCACGCGTTGGCTGACATAGCCGGCCGTGCTATTTAGACTCCACCTGAGAGAGCACAAAAGGAGGAGGGCCATTGGAACTGGCGGCGCTCAGCTCTGGGAGCGTGCTTCGCGACGCGGACGTGGCCCTTTCTCGCGAAAAGGCCCGCCAGCAGAGGCTGGCTCGCCTGGCCGCCGTGCTGGCGCTCGTGGCTGTGCCGGTGGTGGGGCGCACCACGGCCGGGGTCGTCCGCTACCTCCAAGGTAACTACGCCGCCGCGGCCGGTGACTTCCACTGGCCGCTGCCTGGCCTGCCCTCCTCCTACCTGCCTTACCTGCCTGCCTTCTTGCTCGTGGTGCTGCTGGCGGCGGTCATGGCCGGGCCGCTCGCCCTGGCGGGGCGCTCGCCCCATGTCCTGTACCGCCCCGAGGAAGTGGGGGTCACCCTGGCCGACGTGGTGGGGGCGGGCAGTGTGGTCGAGGAGGTCGTGAAGACCCTCAACCTGTTCCTGGCCCACCGCACGTTCGAGCAGCACATGGGCGGCACACCGAGGCGGGCAGTGCTGTTCGAGGGGCCACCTGGGACGGGCAAGACCTACATAGCCAAGGCCATGGCGGCCGAGGCCGGGGTGCCGTTCTTGTTCGTCTCGTCGTCTGCGTTCCAGTCGATGTACTACGGCCAGACCAACCGCAAGATCCGCTCCTACTTCCGGGCCTTGCACGCCTATGCCCGGCGGGAAGGGGGCGCCATCGGCTTCATCGAGGAGATCGACGCCATCGGCGCCGCCCGGGGCGGCCTCGGCGCTGGCCCCGGGCGGGAAGGCATAGCCGGGGTGGTCAACGAACTGCTCATCCAGCTCCAGTCCTTCGACGTCCCGCCCCGCGGGGTACGGTTGGCCAACGCGCTGGTCGACGGGCTCAACCGGTGGTTGCCGGCTTCCCGGGCTATCCCCAAGCTCAAGGCCAAGCCGGCCAACGTGCTCGTGATCGGGGCCACCAACCGGGCCGCCGACTTGGACCCGGCCCTGTTGCGGCCGGGCCGGTTCGACAAGACGATCCGGGTGGACATCCCTTCCCGCGCCGGCCGGCGCGAGGTCATCGACTACTACCTGGCTCGCAAGGCTCACGTCGCCGAACTGGACGACCCGGAGGTACGCGAGGCACTGGCTGGTTCCACGTTCGGCTACTCCCCGGTCATGATCGAGCACCTGCTGGACGAGGCCTTGGTCTGGGCGCTGCGGGACGGCCGAGGGGCGATGAACTGGGCCGATGTGCAGCGGGCCAGGATGACCGAGGAGCTTGGCCTGGCGCAGCCGGTCGTTTACACCGACACCGAACGGCGGGCCATCGCCACCCATGAGGCTGGCCACGCCACCGTGGCCCATGCGGTCGCCCCCGGGCGCCGCCTGGACGTGCTTTCGATCATCAAGCGCCGTGACGCCTTGGGGCTGTTGTCTCACTCCGACACCGAAGAGCGTTTCACCCGGACGCGCCGTGAGTGCGAGGCTCTCTTGGAGGTCGCGTTCGGTGGCCTGGCGGCCGAGGAGCTGTTCTTGGGCGAGCCCAGCACCGGCCCGGCCGGGGACCTGGCGGGGGCCACCCGGTTGGCCGCTGAGATGGTGGGCGCCTACGGGATGGCGGGCAGCCTGGTGTCGTTGGAGGCCAGCCGGGCCAGCGCCGACCTCGTCACCAAGGTCCTTTCTGACGAGGCCTGCCGTCAGGCGGTGGAGGGCTTGTTGGAGTCTGCTCACCAACGGGCCCGGGCCGTGGTCGAGGCCAACCGGCACGTGGCCGTGGCATTGCGCGACGCCCTGCTGGAGCGCGACGAGCTGGTGGGCGACGAGATCACCGCCGTCATCGCCTCGGCCGTGCCCGGTCCGGAGGCTGGCCCCGCTGCGGCTGGCCCCGCTGCGGCTGGCCCCGAGGTCATCGACATCCGCTTCGCGGCCACCGAAGCCGAGGCTGGCGCAAGCGAGCCCCGGGCGGCCGGGGCCGGCGCGGCAGCCGACGCCGCTGTGGCCCCGGTGCACCTCCCTGGGCCGGGCGCGCCCGAGGGCCTCTGAGCCGAGTGGGCCACCGCTGTGGAACTTGACGGCAGGGTCGTGGTCGTCACCGGTGCTTCGTCCGGCATCGGTGAAGCCACGGCCAGGCGAGCGGCGGCAGAGGGTGCTCGCTTGGTGCTGGCCGCTCGCCGCGCCGAGCGGCTGGAACGGCTGGCCGAGGAGCTGGGCGGGCGGGCGCTCGCCGTCCCGACCGACATGCGCGACCCCGCCCAGGTCAGGCACATGGCCGAGGCGGCACTGGGTCACTTCGGGCGACTGGACGTGCTGGTGAACAATGCCGGCCAGGGCTACCACGTGCCGGTTGAAGCTGTCGCGCTCGCAGATTTCCAAGCGGTAGTGGAGCTCAACGTCTACGGCCCTCTTTTGGCCATGCAGGCGGTGGTACCGCCTATGCGCCGGCAGGGGGGTGGGGCCATCGTGAACGTGAGCTCGGGCACTCTTTACATGCCATCGCTGGCCGGCGTAGGAGCTTACGCAGCCACCAAGGCCGCCTTGGGCGCGCTGTCAGCCGCAGCCCGACGGGAGCTGGCCGCCGACGGCATAACCGTCTCCGTTGTCTACCCGTTCGTGACGGCGACCGAGTTCCACCGGTCCTTGCGCGGAGGCGAGCTTCGCCTGCAAGCGCAGCCGGGAGCCTCGGCCCCGTCGGTGCAAGCGGATCCGCCGGAAAGGGTCGCCGACGCCATTGTCGGCCTGGTCCGCAGCGGGGAGGAAGAGGTGGTCCTGGTCCCCTCCAGCTGGGGGCGCCGTCCTCAGCCTCCTGGCTCCTAGCTAGGAGCCGGCGCGCCCAGCGCTCGGCCCGCCTCGGCTTAGGCGAGGCTCAGGGGGCCTGAGGGCCGGTGCCGCTGGCGTCGAGCCCCAGCTTGTGCAATGCGCGGGCCAGGTGGGCCACCTCGGTGCCGGTGTGGGCGGCCGACAGGCTGACCCTGAGCCGGCAGGTCCCGGGCGCTACGGTGGGGGGCCGGATGGCGGGTACGAAGATCCCCTCCTCCAGCAGGGCAGAAGAAGCCGCCAGGGCCGCTTCCTCGCTGCCCACGACCACCGGGATGATCGGGGACGTGGCGCCCGGCCGCAGTGCTGCCGCCAGGGCGGCCAGACGGGCGGTGAGGCGTTCCCCTTCTCCGGAGCGCAAGACGCCCAGGGCGGCCAGCGCCGCCGCTGCCGAGGCCGGCGGCAGGGCGGTGGTGTAGATGAAGGGCCGGCACCGGTTGACGAGCAGCTCGATGAACGCCCGGCTGCCGGCCACGAACCCACCCAGGCTGCCCAGGGTCTTGGACAGGGTGCCTACCCGGAGCACCGGGCAGGCCAGCTGACGGAAATGGGGCCCGAGCACGGCGTGGGCCTCGTCCACCACCAGCAGGGCACCGTGGCGGGCGCAGGCCTCGGCCAGGCCCTCGATGGGCGCCTGGTCACCGTCCATGGAAAAGACGCTGTCGGTGACCACCACCGCCCTGCCCGGCGCGCCGGCCAGCAGCTCCTCTACCGCCGTGACGTCCCGGTGGGGGTAGGTGCGGACCTGCGCCCCGGACGCGCTGGCCAGGCGGCAGCCGTCGATGATCGAGGCGTGGTTTAGCGCATCGGAGCAAACCAGCAGGTCTGGCCCGGCCAGGGCCGACAGGACGCCCAGGTTGGCCATGTAGCCGGTGGGGAAAACGACGGCCGCTTCGGTGGCTTTCCACTCGGCCAGCTGGGCTTCGAGCTCGAGGTGGACCGGCCTCGTCCCGCTGACCAGGCGCGACGCGCCGGCACCGGCACCCCAGCGCTCCAAGGCTTCCCGGGCCGCGGCCAGGGCCCGCGGGTGGGTGGAGAGGCCCAGGTAGTCGTTGGAGGCGAAGCAGACCACCTGCTTGCCGGCCTGCTCTCCATCCTGGTTGCCGCCGTGCTCGTCGCCGTGCTCGTCGCCGGTCAGCACCCCCCGGGGGCCCTGGGCGTCAAGCCCGCGCAGCTCGCGCCAGCGCCCCTTGGCCCGGGCCTTGGCGTTCCGGGCCTCGGCCCACTGCGCCCAGGTCATCCCCAAGCCCCGGCCGCGTCAGCCGTCCGCGCCCACCGCTGCCAGGATGAACGCCTGCACCCGGGCTTCGTCCCGCCAGACGTCGTAGCGGCCGGTGGGCCCCTGGTGGCCGGCCCCCAGTTCGGTGCGCAGCACCAGCGGCCGGGCCCCCGTCTGGGTGGCTCGCAGCTTGGCCACCCATTTGGCCGGTTCCCAGTAGCCCACCCGGGGGTCGTTGAGGCCAGCGGTGACGTACATGGCCGGGTAGGCGACCGGCTGGACGTTGTCGTAGGGAGAGTACGACTTCATGTAGGCGTACGCCTCGGGGTCGTCCCGGGGGTTGCCCCATTCCTCCCATTCGGTGACGGTCAGGGGCAGGGTGTCGTTGGACATGGTGGTCACCACGTCCACGAACGGCACCTCGGCCACCACCGCGGCGAACAGGTCGGGCCTCATGTTGGCCACCGCCCCCATGAGCAACCCGCCGGCGCTGCCCCCGCGCGCCACCAGGCGGCCTGGAGAAGTCCAACCCTGGCTGACCAGGTGCTCGGCACAGGCGATGAAGTCGGTGAAGGTGTTGCGCTTGCTCATCAACCGCCCCTGCTCGTACCAGGCCCGGCCCATCTCGCCCCCACCCCGTACGTGGGCGATGGCAAAGACGAACCCGCGTTCGAGCAGGTTCAGGCGCAGGTGCGAGAAGCTGGGCCCTACGCAGTGCTCGTAGCTCCCGTAGCCGTACAGCAGGCACGGGGCGGTCCCGTCGCGCCGCTGGCTGGCAGGCGCCACTATGGAGATGGGCACCTTGGCGCCGTCCGGCGCCACCGCCCAGGCTCGCTCGGTGACGTACTTGGCCGGGTCGTAGCCTCCCCCCACCGTCGCCTGGCGCACCACCCGGCGCTCCCGGCTTTCCATGTCGTACTCGACGCTGGAAGGCGGGCTGACCAATGAGCTGTAGGAGAACCGGAGGGTGGCGGTGCTCCACTCCGGTCCCGCCTCCCCCCTCACCGTGCAGGCGGCCTCGGGCTGGGCGACCACGTGCTGGTCGCCGTCGGCGAGCCGCAGCACCCGCAACTGTTCGGTCCCCGCCTCCCGCTCCAAGACGACGGCATGGTTGACGAACGCGTCGACCGACTCGACTTTGACCTCGGGACGGTAGGGGAGCAGCGGTACCAGCAAGGCGGGGTCGTCCTGGCCCACGGGCAGCTCGAAGACGGCAAAGTTGGCCAGGTGCTCGCCGTCGGGGCCGCAGTTGGTGCGGACCAGCCAGATGTCGTGGCCGGCCTTTTGGGCGTGGTCGACGTCGTACTCGACCCCCTCCCGCCGGGGCAGGACGACCGAGGCCCGGCCCCCTTCGTCGTCGGCCCTCAGGTAACGGACCTCGCTGGACATCTTGGACTGGCTGGTCACCAGCACGAACTTCTCGCTCCGGGTCAGGCCCACCGAGACGAAGAAACGCTCGTCGCTTTCCTCGAACACGAGCTGGTCGCGCGACGCCGGCGTGCCCAGGCGGTGGCGCCACACCTGCCAGGGCCGCATGGCCTTGTCGGGCTTCACGTAGTAAGAGGCCCTGCCCGTGGCGGACCAAGCCGAGCCGTAGTAGACGTCCTCGACCACGTCCACCAGGTCGTCACCCGAGCCCAGGTCCCTGAAGCGCAGCGTGTAGCGCTCGGAGCCGTCGCGGTCGGTGGAATAGGCCAGGACCTCGTGGTCGGGGCGGACGTCGAACATGCCGAGGGCGAAGTAGGCGCCGTCCCCGGCCAGTTCGTTCTCGTCCAGGACCACCTCACCGGGCTCGGGCTTCACCTCCTGGGCTGCTGGCCCGTCGCCGGCCGGCGGTGGCGTGCCGTCCCCGGCTACCCCGGCGCCGGGGAGGGCGGCACGGGCCGCCGCCAGCACCTCCTGGGCTGACAACCGGTGGGCGGGGTCGGGCCGCCGGCAGTGGACGGCGTACTGCTGGCCGGCGACCGTCCGCGACCAGTACCACCAGCCCCGGTGGAACACCGGCGTCGAGATGTCCGTTTCCGCCACCCGGGCGCGGATCTGCTGGAAAAGGGCGTCTTGGAGCGGCTCGGTGGGCTTGAGGAGGGCGGCCGCGTAGGCGTTCTCAGCCTCCAGGTAGGCAATGACCTCAGGGTCCTCCCGGTTGGCCAACCAGTCCCAGTCGTCCGGTCGCTGGTCGCCGTGGGCTGAGTGGACGGTTGGGCGGCGGGGGGCTACCGGGGGGGTGGGGGTGTCAGCGAGCGGCATGGTGTAGGTAACACTGTGGCATATGGTCTGCGTGTCCTCCGTCTGGCCCGGTGCCGTCTGGCCCGGTGCCGTCTGGCCCGGTGCCGTCTGGCCCGGTGCCGTCTGGCCCGGTGCCGGGCCTGGGGCTGTCTTGGCTGAGGCCCGGCCTGTGGCCGGGGTGCTCCTATGGCCAGAGTAGCCACTGACGCCCCCTCAGCCCTCCGGTCGGTTGCCGAGGGTTCACCCACAGTGTTGGTGGCCGCCGATGCCGTGGCCCTGGCCCAGGTCGTGCGGTCAGCCCCCGACCGGGCTGGGCGCGAGCGGTTGCTGGGGGTGATGGTCGGCGACCCAGCCGACCCCGCGGTCATGGCCGCTGCGGCGGAGATGGCCGCCGAGTTGTGGCCGTGGGCGGCTGGGGGGCCTTCTCCGGCTGGGGGGCCTTCTCCGGGCTCGGGGCCTTCTCCGGGCTCGGGGCCTTCTCCGGGCTCGGGGCCGCCCCCGGGCTCGGGGCCGCCCCCGGCTGGGGGGCCGTAGGAGGGCGCCCCGGAGGGTATCCTGTCAGGTGATGCGCCGGCGCATGCTGAAGGCCAAGATCCACCGGGCCACGGTCACTGAGGCCAACCTCGGCTACATCGGGTCGGTCACTTTGGGCACCGACCTCATGGACTTGGCCGACATCCGGGAGTTCGAGCAGGTGGCGGTGCTGGACATCGACAACGGGGCGCGTTTTGAGACCTATGCCATTGCCGGCGCCGCGGGCCAGGTCTGCGTCAACGGTGCCGCGGCGCGCCTGGTGGTGCCGGGCGACAAGGTGATCGTGATCACCTACGCGGACTACGAGGAGGCAGAGCTGGAAGGCTACGCTCCCCGGGTCGTCCACGTGGACGAGCGCAACCGCCCTGTCCTGGAACAGACGCTCGTCAGGTGAAGCGCCTTCCCGGCCTGGCACCGAGGCCCCCGGTCTCGTGGTTGCCGGCCCACGCCTGCCCCAGGGGTTGTCGGCCACCCAGGTGCTGGTAGCCGCCCCACCGGCGGTCCGCCCCACCAGCGAGGCGCCCCACCAGCGAGCCGCCCCGCAGCCCTGGCTATCCCCGCCGCCCTGGCTATCCCCGCAGCCCTGGCTATCCCCGCAGCCCGGGCTACCCCCGCAGCCAGCAACCCCAGCCCTGCCGTCCTAGCCTCCGGTTAGCGCCACCAGACTTGTTACTATCGACGTAGGAGAAATCCCTGGGAGGGACCGACTGATGGCTACCACCGCCCAAGACTTGGACCTGGGGCGCTACCAGCTGGGCTGGAGCGACGTCGAGGACTACTACGTCTTCAAGCCCAAGAAGGGCTTGAGCGAGGACATCGTGCGGGAGATGTCCTGGATGAAGGGCGAGCCGGAGTGGATGACACAGCGGCGCCTGAAGGCCCTCCGGTACTTCGAGCGCCGGCCCATGCCTACCTGGGGCGGGGACCTGTCCGGCATTGACTTCAACGACATCTACTACTACATCAAGCCGGTGGACCGGCAGGTGAGCGCCTGGGACCAGCTGCCTGAGTCGGTGAAGGCGACTTACGAGAAGCTGGGCATCCCCGAGGCCGAACGCAAGTACCTGGCCGGGGTCACGGCCCAGTACGAGAGCGAGGTCGTCTACCACCGCAACCGGGAAGAGCTGGCCAAACAGGGCGTGCTCTTCTGCGACATGGACACGGCCCTGCGCGAGTACCCCGACATCGTAAAGGCATATTTCGGCACCATCATCCCCCCCAATGACAACAAGTTCGCGGCCTTGAACTCGGCCGTCTGGAGCGGCGGCTCGTTCATCTACGTGCCCCCGGGGGTCAAGGTCGAAATGCCCCTGCAGGCTTACTTCCGGATCAACGCCGAGAACATGGGCCAGTTCGAGCGCACCCTCATCATCGCCGACGAGGGCGCCCAGGTGCACTACATAGAGGGGTGCTCGGCACCGGTGTACTCAACCGATTCCCTGCACTCGGCCGTGGTCGAGATCGTCTGCAAGCCGGGCAGCCGGGTCACTTACACCACCATCCAGAACTGGTCCAACAACGTCTACAACCTGGTGACCAAAAGGGCGCGGGCTGAGGCCGAGGCGCACATGGAGTGGATAGACGGCAACATTGGCTCACAGCTCACCATGAAGTACCCGTCTGTCTACCTGATGGGCCCCAAGGCTTCGGGCGAGGTCCTCTCGGTGGCGTACGCGGGTGCCGGCCAGCACCAAGACGCTGGGGCCAAGATGGTCCACGCGGCCCCCGAGACCACCTCGACCATCATCTCCAAGTCGATATCCAAAGACGCCGGCCGGACTTCTTACCGCGGGTTGGTGCGCTTCGAGGAGGGGGCCAAGCGGTCCAAGAGCTTCGTGCGCTGCGACGCGTTGCTGCTGGACGAAAAGTCCCGTTCGGACACCTACCCCTACATAGAGTTCGGCGAGCACGACGCCCAGGTGGGCCACGAGGCCACCATTTCCAAGGTGGGCGACGACCAGCTTTTCTACCTGATGAGCAGGGGCTTGTCCGAGCAGCAGGCCATGGGGATGATCGTCAACGGCTTCATCGAGCCGGTCACCCGCACCCTGCCCATGGAGTACGCAGTCGAGTGGAGCCGGTTGATCGAGCTGCAGATGGAGGGCAGCGTAGGCTGACCCAGCCTGGCCGGCGCGGGCATTGCTTTTGGCCGCGCCCTAAGATCCTGGTGTGGGAGCGGCGCTTGCCTTGGCGATCTTGCTGGTCGTCGTCGTGGCTGGGCTGAGCCTGGCCCTCAACGCACAAGGCCCCCTCCAAGGGCCTAGGCCGGTACGCCCCACCCGGCCCGCGGGCCGGGCCAGGCCGGCCAAACCCGCTCCCCCTCGGCCCGTACCCCCAGAGGAGCCCAAACGCCGACGCGAAGGTCCTCCTGACGCGCCCGGGCGCCCGGCCAAGCGGTTCCTGCGCCGGGGGGCCCGGCCGCCACAAGCCCCGGGGGACCGTCCCATCGAGCGGCCGTTCGAACGGCCGCCGGCCGAGCCCGAGCCTGCCCTGGCCGACATCAAGCCGCTGAGCAGCCACGGCCAGGCCCTGGTGGTCTCGGTCGTGGACGAAAGGACCCTGGGCCCGGTGACCCGCAGCCGGCTCACCCTCAAGGTCCAGCCCGAAGACGGCGAGTGCTTCGAGGTCACTACCCGGGTGGCTTTCCCCACTCCCGAAGCCCGTGCCCAGGTCAAGGTGGGCGGGACCATCCCCGTCCGCTATGACCCGGCCGACCACAAGCGGGTCGTAGTCGAAGTGGAGGCGGGCAGCGGGAGCTAGGCTCCCGCCTACCGGTCATGTTCGCGGACCGTGCCGAAGCGGGGCGGGCGCTGGCCGAAGAGGTGGCTCGGCTGGCTTGCATGGCGGAGCCCGCTGCCCGCCCGGTTGTCGCCGCCCTGCCTCGAGGCGGGGCCCCGGTCGGCTTCGAGGTGGCTCGCCGGCTGGGCGCGCCCCTGGTGGTGGTGCCGGTGGCCAAGGTCGGTGCCCCCGGCCGGGAGGAACTGGCCCTGGGCGCTGTGGCCCCGGGCGGGGTCGAGGTCCTGAACGACGACGTGCTGGCCCTTCTGCGCCTCGACCGGGCCGCGGTGGGGGAACTGGTGGCCAGGGCGGCTGCCAAGGTTGCCCGCCAGCAGGAGGCTTACGGAGGGGGAAAGGGGACCGAGCGGCTGGCTGGGGCCCATGTCGTGGTGGTCGACGACGGTTTGGCTACTGGCGCGTCCATGAAGGCGGCCCTGTTGGCGGTCCGCCAGAGCGGCCCGGCCCGGGTGGTGCTCGCCGTCCCTGTCGCCCCTCCCGAGGCCCTGGCCGCCCTGGCGCCCCTGGCCGACGACGTCGCTTGTGTCCTGCGCCCCGAGCACATGCATGCAGTAGGAGCCTGGTACGAGGACTTCACCCAGACCACCGACGCCGAGGTGGCCCGCCTGGTGGCTGAGGCGGGCACCTGGTCAGCCGGCCTGAGAGGGGCACCTGGTCAGCTGGCCTGAGGCGGGCAGCGGTCACCTAAGCTTGTCGCCAGTGCCCACGCTCGGTTCTCCTGGGTTCAACGCGGACGTCGTCGCCGCCCTGCCTGGCCCCGCCTGGCTCAGGCAGTCGAGGCTGGCGGCTTGGGAGAGGTTCGTTTCCAGCCCCTTGCCGAGCGAGTCAGAAGAGATCTGGCGGTACAGCCGCATAGACGACCTGGACCTCGGCCGGTACTCCCCACTGGTGCCCGGGGCGGCTGCGCCCGGAGCCGCTGAGCCCGCCGCTGCGCCCGGAGCCGCTGCTGCCGCTGGTGCCCCAGGCCCCCCGCCCGCCCTCGGCCAACTGCCTCCGGACGTGGAGGACCTCCTGGCTGTGGTGGGGCCGGGGGCGACGACGCTGGTCACCCGCAACGGGGGCCCAGCCGCGGTCCTCAACCCCCAGCCCGGCCTGCAGCTGGGGCCGGCCGGCGAAGCCTCCGAAGAGCGGCTTGGGAACGGCCATGGCGGCCCGGGGCCCGACATCTGGACGGTCCTCAACGCCGCGCTCGTTGTGGTGCCATGGAAGGCCCACGTGGCCGCCGGCTGCGTGCTGGGCGCGCCCGTCGTGATCGTGCACTGGCTGGACGGCGACGGAGGCGCCTATTTCCCCCACCTGGAAGTGGAGCTGGCCGAGGGAGCCTCAGCCCAGGTGCTGGAGGTTGTCGTGTCGGCCGACATCGATGCCCTGGTCGTCCCCCTCACGACCCTGGCGCTGGGGCCGGGAGCGAGCGGGCAGTTCGTGCAGGTCCAGTTGCTCGGCCCCAGGGCCTGGCAACTGGGCAACGTGGTGAGCCGGGTGGGCCGGGAGGCCCGCCTGCGGTGCATGACCGTAGCCCTGGGAGGCGACTACGCCCGGGCCCGCACCGACTCGGTGCTGGAAGGCCCTGGTGGCGAGAGCGAACTGCTGGCTGGCTACTTCGGCACGGGTACCCAGATGCACGACCTGCGCACGGTCCAGCACCACGCCGCTCCCCAGACCCGTTCCGAGCTGCTGTTCAAGGGAGTGGTGGCCAACCAAGCCCATTCGGTGTACTCCGGGCTGATCCGAGTGGAAAAGGGCGCCCGGGGCACCAACGCCTTCCAGACCAACCGCAACCTGGTGCTGTCTGAAGGCGCCCATGCCGATTCAGTGCCCAATTTGGAGATCGAGGACAACGATGTGCGCTGCTCGCACGCCTCAGCCGTGGGCCCTATCGACGAGAACCAGCTCTTCTACCTGGAGAGCCGGGGCGTGCCTACGCCAGCTGCCGAGCGGCTGATCGCTTTGGGGTTCATGGACGACGTGCTGGAACGTTCCCCCCTGCAAGAGATAGTGGGGTGGTTGCAGCAAGCGGTGGCCGCCAAGCTGGCTTCCACGGGGCTCGGCACAGCCCCTGGCTCTGGTGGGCCGGGCGCTGCTCCCGGGGGGCCTGGCCCTGGCTCCGCCGCTGTGGGTGCGCGCTCCGCCGGGCTGGGCTCTGGCTCCGCCGGGCTGGGCTCTGGCTCCGCCGGTGTGGGTGCGCGCTCCGCCGGGTTGGGCAGCGGGGGTGGCAGGTGAGCTGGGAAGTCAGGGCCAAGCTGGCCGACTTGCCCCCCGGTGGCGCCGCGCACATCGATGGGGGACCGTACGGCCTGTGCGTGGTCCGCATCGGGGACGATTTCTACGCCTTGGACGACCGCTGCAGCCACCAGAACTGGCCGCTGTCCGAGGGAGAGGTCGACCCGCTCAGCCGCACCATCGAGTGCACCAAGCACGGCAGCACGTTCTCGCTGGTAGATGGGGCTCCTCAGTGCCTTCCCGCCACTCAGCGGGTGGCTACGTACCCGGTCCGGGTGGAAGGCGAGGAACTAGTGGTGGAGGTCCCATGAGCGAGCTCATCGTGGAAGGCCTGCACGCTTCGGTTTCCGGCAAGCAAGTGCTGCGGGGCGTCGACCTCGCGGTGGCGAGCGGTGAAATCCATGCGGTCATGGGGCCCAACGGCTCGGGCAAGTCGACCCTGTCGCACGTGATCGCTGGCCGGCCCGGTTACGAGGTCACCGCCGGGCGGGTGCTCCTGGACGGCACCGACCTGCTGGCCATGGCCCCCTGGGAACGGGCCCAGGCAGGGATCTTCCTGGCCCTCCAGTACCCGGTCGAGGTGCCGGGTGTGAGCCTGCTGGACGCCCTGGGCGAGGCCTACGAGGCCTCCGGGCGGGACCGTTCCGCGCTCCCGCGCACCCTGGTCGAGGAAGCAGAAAAGACTGGTCTGGACCAGCGGTTCTTGTCCCGCTCGCTCAATGTCGACCTGTCGGGAGGGGAGCGCAAGCGCAACGAGGTCGTGCAGCTGGGCGCTTTGCGCCCCAAGATCGCCGTGCTCGACGAGGTGGACTCGGGCCTCGACGTGGACGCGCTGCGGGCGGTGGCCCGCCGGGTGGCGGAGCTGTGCCGACAAGCCGGCATCGGCATCCTGGCTATAACCCACTACTACCGGTTGCTGGCCGAGCTGCCGGTGGACAGGGTGCACGTCCTGTCGGGCGGGCGAGTGGTGGCCACCGGCGGGCCCGAGCTGGCGCTGGAACTGGAAAAGACTGGGTATGCGGCATACGGCGAAGACGAGCGAGAGCCTGCCGGTGGTGCCCTGGGTGGCGGGGGCCGGGGTTTGCCCCCGTCCCGGGCCGCAGGGGGGGCGCCGGTCCCAGTGCAGCCGGGTACCCGTGGTCGTCAGCCCCACTGAGGTCGCGGAGGCGGCCAAGCGCCTCGAGGGCGTCATCCGCCCCACGCCTGCGGCTGCTTCGGCGGTCCTTTCCAGGCTCCTGGGCCGTCCCGTGCTGGTGAAGCCCGAGCACTTCCAACGCACCGGTTCTTTCAAGATCCGAGGTGCCTACAACCGGGTGGCGGTGCTGGCCGACGGCGGCCGGCACACGGAGGTGGTGGCTGCTTCGGCAGGCAACCATGCCCAGGGCGTAGCTCTGGCTGCCTCTCTTTGTGGCTTGCCATCGAGGGTGTTCATGCCCGTCGGCGCGTCCTTGCCCAAGGTCGAGGCGACCCGTTCCTACGGGGCGGTGGTCGAGCTGTGCGGTAGCTCGGTCGACGACGCCATCGAGGCCGCCCGCGGTTATGTCGCCGGCCACCCGTCGGCCTTTTACGTACCGCCCTTCGATGACCCTCTGGTCATAGCCGGGCAGGCGACGATCGGCCTGGAACTGGCGGCCGAAGTGCCCGAAGCCGAGACGGTTGTCGTGCCCTGTGGGGGAGGAGGCCTCATGGGCGGGGTGGCCGCAGGTTTGCGCTCGGCTGGGTCGGGTGCCCGGGTGGTGGGGGTGCAGGCCGCCGGAGCCCCCCCCATGGTCGCTGCCTTGGCTCAAGGCCGGCCCGTGGACGTGGGCCCGGTGGAGACCATGGCCGACGGCATTGCCCTGCGCAGCGTGTCCGAGCTCACCCTCGAGCACGCCCGGCAGCTGGTGGACGAGGTCGTGACCGTGAACGAGGAGGAGATCAGCCGGGCTGTGCTCCTCTTGCTCGAGCGTTGCAAGTGGGTGGTCGAACCGGCGGGCGCCGTCGGCCTCAGCGCGCTGCTGGCCGGTCAGGTGGCTGGCACCGGCCCCGTCGTCATCGTGGTATCGGGGGGCAACGTGGACCCACTGCTGCTCATGCGGCTGATCGAGCACGGGCTCACTGCCGCCGGCCGCTACTTCATGGTGCGGGTGGTGCTGGCCGACAAGCCGGGCTCGCTGGCCTCGCTGACCGCGGCTCTGGGGGAGCTCGGGCTCAACCTGTTGACTGTGGAGCACCGGCGCTCCGGGGCCCCTATAGGAGTGAGCGAAGTCGAGGTGGTGATCACCCTCGAGACCCGCGACCCGGCCCATCGCGACCGGATCGTGCCTGCGCTACAAGAACGCGGCTTTAGAGCAGAGGCCTACCGCTGACAGCCCCACTGGCGCTGACGACCCCGGTTGCGCCGTCATGTACGCCACCGCCCAGGCAGTGCCGGCCTCGACTGACAGCCCCGCCACCTCTGACAACCCCGGTCGTGCCTGCGGTGGCGGACGAAGCCGGCTGCGCCCGCCGGCCGCGTGGGGGGGCGAAGCACCCGGTTCGCGCCCATGGGCCGCAGGCCGCCGACCAGCACGGGACCAAGGCGGGCCGCCATCTGCCTCCGGCGGGGGCTGGGCCTCCGTCCGGCGCGAGCCGGGCGGGCTGGGCCTCCGGCACTAGCCGGGCGGGCTGGGCCTCCGTCCGGCACCAGCCGGGGGGACTGGGCCTCCGGCACTAGCCGGGCGGGCTGGGCGGCCCGCGGCCTGCTCAGGCCTCCTTGGTGCGTCAGAAGGTCAGGCCTTCTTGGTCTCCCAGAAGATGCGGTCTATCTCCGCTATCTGGCGCAGCAGGTCGTCGGCCACGGCGACGTCGGTGGAGTGCTTGGCCTCGCCGGCGGTCTTGGTCGCCTTCCAGAACAGCTCGTGCAGCTGTGGGTACTTCTCCAGGTGGGCAGGCTTGAAGTAGTCCGTCCACAGTACCCACAGGTGGTACTTGACCAGTTCGGCGCGCTGTTCTTTGATGATGAGGGCCCGGGCCCTGAACACCTCGTCGTTCGAGGCGTGGTACTTCTCCATGATGGCTTTCACGGACTCGGCTTCGACCTTCGCTTGCACGGGGTCGTAGACCCCGCACGGCAGGTCGCAGTGAGCGTGGACGCTCCCGGGCTCGCTAACCCGGTCAGCCAGGGACAGCAAACGTGACAGCAAAGTCATTGACGAGGCTCCTTGGTCCTGTGTTGTGGTGCCATGGGTGTCGTGTGGTACAGGTGCCGTGTGCTACCAATGTCGTGTGTTGCCGATGTGGCGTGCTGCGAGCCCGACGTCGCAGGCACGACGCGGGCACGGCCAACCGACACGCTACATTCCCGGCAGCGCCAAGCGTCCGGCTGGGCCCGCGGCCCCGCACCAACGTAGCGTACGCTACCTTGTCCCCCTGCTGGTAGTACGGGGTTGCGCTGCTGGCAGCACGGGGTCCCCCTGCCGGTAGTACAGGGCGCCGGACAGTGCCCCGTGCCGGGCAGCACCCCCCGCAGGCCAGTGCCCCCTCGGCAGGTGGCCCTCCCCGCTCGGTCCTGGTCACTGGCGCCGGTCTGCTGGCGGTGGCCGTGCCCGCCGGCCTCCTGGTTGCCTGGGCCCTACGGCGTTGCGAGAGGGTGGTGGTACGGGGCCGCAGCATGGAGCCAGGGCTGTTGCCGGGCGACCGGCTCCTTGTCTGGAAAGGGTGGGGCTCCCGTTTGGCTGTCCGCCCCGGGGACATCGTGGCCGCCCGCGACCCGCTCCAAGCGGGCCGCCGAGTAGTGAAGAGAGTAGCGAGCGTCGGGGCTGACGGTGTGGTGGTGCTGGGTGACAACGCTGAGGCCAGCACGGACAGCCGCGACTACGGCCCCCTGGCCCCGAGCGAACTTGTGGGCCGGGCTGTTTACCGTTACTACCCGCCAGAGCGGGCCGGACGGCTGAGACGGATGGGCCAGTAGCCTGGGGCCGGTGGGGTGCAGCCTTGGCTGACTTCGTCCAAGAGATGGAGGCCCAGGGATGGCCGGTGTCGGTCTGGGGGAACCCTCCGGGTGACACCTATGGCCGGCACGCTCATCCCTACAAGAAGATCCTTTGTTGCCTGGACGGGTCCATCGTCTTCCACACGAGCGAGGGCGACGTTGCCTTGGTAGCCGGGGACCGTTTGGTCCTGGAAGCCGGGGTGGAGCACTCGGCCACCGTCGGCCCACAGGGAGTGCGTTGCGCTGAGGCGCACCTGCCCGTCCCTACGGCAATATCCATTCCTTCAGGTACTGTTCCCGGCGTTCCGCCCAGTCCTCGGACGTGATGGCGTAGCGGACGTGGTCCTCCCAGACCCCGTTGATCTCGAGGTAGCGGAGGGCAGTGCCCTCGTTGCGTAGCCCGAGCTTTTCGGCCACGCGGATACTGGCCTTGTTGCGGGGGATGATGGACGCCTGCAGCCGGTGCAGCATGAGGTCCTCGAAAGCGAACCGGCACACGACTGCAAAGGACTCCGGTATATAACCGTGGCCAGCCATGGCCTGGTCTATCCAATACCCGACGTACGCGTTTTGGAAAGGCCCTCGCTGCACGGATGACAGGTTTATCTCGCCTGCGAAACGCTCCGAGCGCTGGCCCACGAAGACCCCGAAGCCGTAACCGGTACCGAGCTCGCGCTCTCGCAAGCGGGCGCTGCAGCGGGCGGCGAAGGCCCGCCTGTCGTTCACAGCATCAGGCTGACCGGGCACCGGCCGGGGCTCCCATTTGACCAACCAGTCACGGGACCGGGTCCTCACCTCGCGCCAAGCCTCGAAATCGCCTACCGCGAGGGGTCGTAGCAGCACCCGCTTGCCCCGTAGCTCGGGGTAAGTGCTGTGGCCCCAGCTCACCAAGCCGATGCTAGTGCCCCCTCTGGGGCCTTACCCAGTTGGCCACCCTATCTGGTGCGCCTCCCCCCAATAGCAGCTGCGGGCCACCGGCCCCCGGCGGTGCAGGACCCCCGGCGGTGCAGGGCCCCTGGCCGGCCGGGCCCAGCCGAGCCAGCGTCAGCCGGGCCCAGCGGGACCAGCTCCCAACGGCATGGTCCAGGCAGTCTCGTGCCCGTCGGCCAGCTTCTGCATAGCGTTGGCTCTTACAGCGGCTCAGCGTGTACAACCTGGCCCTAGGCGTGCGCCGGGACGGCCAGCGCCGGCCTTGGGCCAGCTAGCGCAGGCGGGCTGGCCGGGTAGCAGCCTGTCTATGGCGCGCCCTCGGGCCCGCGCCCTCGGGCCCGGAAGTGCCGGTCAGGACGGTTGCCTCTAGCACGGGCTCAGGCACCAGCAGGCACCTCGGCTCGGGGCAGGCCAGCTCGGCGGGCACTTCGTCGCCCGAGTGCAGCCAGCAGGCCGCCTGGCGAGATGGCCTGGGCAAGAAGGCCAGCGGGGGCTCGCTGGGGCGGCAGCGCGGCTGGGCCAGTGGCAGTGGGGGTGGGACTTGCAGCCCTGGGGAAGCGAGCGGGGGCCGGGGGGTGCCCGGGGTATGCCGAGGAGCTTCGCCCGTTGCCCGTGGAGGGAGGGGGAAGAACTGGCTAACCAGAACTGGCTAACCAGTGGCTATAGGGGTGGCGCGGGCAGGCCAGGAGCTGGTCGGCGCTGGCCCGTTCCACGACCCGCTCGGCGTACATGATGCCTATGGCCAGGGCCAGCCAGCCCCAGCCCTAGGCCCCCAGCCCCAGCCCTAGGCCCCCAGCCCCAGCCCTAGGCCCGCCCCAGGCGGTGCAGGGCCACCGGCCAGCAGGGACAGAGCCAACCCGTCCAGGATGTCGGCTTCGGACACGATGCACTCGTCGAAGCCGAAGTGCGACATCAAAGTGGCGAGGACCAGGGCGCCTCCGACTATCGCAGCCGCCCGGGCCGGTTCGATCCCCGGCCTCGAAGCTCGGTCGGAAGAGGCCAGCCCTGCCAGCTCCGTCAACGCCTTTTCGACCGCCAGCCTCGACAACCGGTAGTGGTGGACTGCCTGGCGCTGGTAGGCGTACAGGCCTTGGTCATAACAGGCCAAGGCCGAGACCGTGCCCGCCAACCCAACGAGCGTGACTGCACCGCCCAGGGCGGGGGCGGACGCCCTCGCGTGCGCGAACTGGGAGTGGAGCCACCGAGAAGCCCGGTCCAGCTCAACCGGCGCGGGTGGGTCCGTCCGCAAGAACCGCTCGCTGACGCGTACGCAACCGAGGTTGAGCGACCGGGCGTAGTCGGGCGGCTGGCCGGCTGAGCCACCAACTGCCAGCTCGGTGGAGCCGCCGCCGATGTCGACCACCAGCCAAGGAGGCGGGGTGTCCTCGGCCAGGCTCGCCGTCGCGCCCACGAACGACAACGCCGCCTCTTGGTCGCCGCTCAGGAGCTCCACTTCAGTGCCCACAACCTGGCTCGCGGGCAGGCAGAACGCGCCCCGGTTGGCACTGTCCCGCAGCGCGGAGGTCCCCACCATGCGGACGCGTCCCACCTTCAGCTGGTCCATGATGCCCCGGTACTCACTGAGCACGGACAAGGCCCGCTTCACCGCTTCGGGCTTCAGGTGCCCCGACGCGTCCACTCCTTCGCCCAAGCCGGTGATGCGTGCATGCCTGGCCAGTGCTGTCCCCTGGGGGGAGCACACGAGCAGCCGGGTCGAGAGGGTCCCGCAGTCTATGGCAGCGACGTTGCCCCGCTCAGCCTCTTGAGGCGGGGCTGAGGCGTCGCCCGGACAGGGTGTGCCCTTTCCGGGGGTGGCCTGCTGAAGGTGCTCCACGCTAGGTGCCGGCTCCCACGCCGGCCTGCCCAGCGGCCTGCCGGCCAGGCTGCCCACCGACCTGCCCACCGCCCTTTTGGGCCTGCCCCCCTGAACCGGCCCATTGGCGCGAGCTCAACTGCTGGGAAGCAAGCCGCTGGTCGACCCACCGCCCCACGGGGTCGTCCCCTCCTGCGAGGTACCAGGCGTAATGGGCATGCAGGCACTTCACTCCCCTCCTGGCTCCTCCGACCCCGCCCCGGGGCCGTGGGCCTACCCAGTCAGCCGGCAACGCCCGGTCCCGCTCCGCCGCGTAACGCTGGTGAGCTGCTCGCAGCTGGTCGGGAGCCACCGTCGCCTCGGCTTCCCGGCAGCCGCCCTCTGCCTCCAGGCGGTCCACTGCCCGTTTGGCTTGCTTGCCGACCAACCAGTAGCGGGTAGGCATGGGGGTGCCGTCGTCCAGCAGGGGTGCGTTGCGGATCACCACGGGCTTACCGGCGCCGTCCCTGACCACGACCTCAAATTGGCCGCGCGGCTCCCGGCCGAGCAGTTCGGTGACTGCACCTAGGTCGGTCACCCGTCAAAGGTAACGCCAAAGCTCCAGGTACGAGTACCAGGGGGTGTGCTTGGCCATGGCTCGTGGGGCCCTGGGTGCTGGGGCGGGTGGGCTGGGCAGCACCGAGAAGGCCTGCTGGCCGGGTGAGACGAGGCCAAACTCCTGGCGGGCCAGGCGCTCGATGGTGGCATCGCTGTGGAGGGACTTGACCTCAGCTGCCAGCTTGGAGTCTTCCGAGCGCAAGGTGGCCACCACCTGGCGTTCTGCGGCGATGGCATGCTGTTGCTGCAGGTAGGTGCGGGTAGGGAAAACGAACGCGTAGCTGGCCCCAGCCACTACCGCGAGCAGTACGAGGCTCCTGGCCATCCTCCGTGCCCTGGTCTTCAACCGAGCTCGCATCCCCTGCCGTACAAGTGGTGCTCCTGTTGCACAAGTGACAACTGTGACTGGAGTGAGACGAATGGCAACTCTAGGCGCTTGCCCAGCCAACTGCCAGCAACATTGCCGGCCGGGGCGACGGACGGGGGCTTTGCGCCTCGCCCTGGAGCCGGGCAAAGGCCCCTCCGCCAAGCGCCGTCCGTCTCCAGCCCCTCGCTCGGGCCATCGGCCCGCAGGGGCCCGCAGGGCCCGTAGGGCCCGGAAGCAGCCCCCTGTCCCGGGCTTGGCTCCCCGGTGCCCGCCCGTAGCCCCCCTGCCCTCGGGGAGGCTCGTTCACCCCAAGGAGGCCCCCCTCACCCCCAAGGACGCCCGCCTCCAGTCCCCGCGGCGGTCGGCCCGTCTGAGTAAGCGCTTAGGTAAGCGCTGTCTGGGCTGGCCATATGGAAAGCCTGGGAGCAGTGGGGATAACCTGGAGCAGGACTTAGGAGGTGCCATGGCAACTATCACCTTGGAAAAGGTTTCCAAGGTCTACCCGAACGGCTTGCCGGCGGTGACGGACTTGGACCTGGAAGTGGCCGAAGGGGAGCTGATGGTCCTTGTCGGCCCGTCCGGCTCGGGCAAGACGACTGCTCTGCGGATGGTCGCCGGCTTGGAGGACATAACGTCGGGGACTCTCCGGATGGGTGGCCAGGTGGTCAACGACTTGCCGCCCAAGGACCGCAATGTCGCCATGGTGTTCCAGAGCTATGCGCTCTACCCCCACATGACGGTGGCTGAGAACATAGGGTTCGCGTTGAAGCTGCGCAAGATGCCCAAGGACCAGATCAAGGCCAAGGTACGTGACGCGGCGCAGATGCTGGGGCTGACCGACTACCTCAACAGCAAGCCGGCTCAGCTGTCGGGCGGCCAGCGCCAGCGGGTGGCCATGGGGCGGGCCATCGTGCGCGAGCCATCGGTGTTCTTGATGGACGAGCCACTGTCCAACCTCGATGCCAAGATGCGGGTGCAGATGCGAGCCGAGATATCCCGCATCCAGCGCCGGGTGGGGGTAGCGACCATGTACGTCACCCACGACCAGACCGAGGCCATGACGATGGGCGACCGGGTCGCCGTGCTGCACATGGGGCGCCTACAGCAGTGCGGTACTCCTCAGATGCTCTATGAGCGACCAGACAACATCTTCGTAGCCGCCTTCATCGGGTCTCCGGCCATGAACCTTTACGAGGCCGGCATCTCCTCCGATGGTGAGCAGGTCGTCATTGGCTCGCAGTCCCTGGCCCTGCCCCGCGGCCTCCTCGAGTCCCGACCTGGGCTGGCCGCCATGAAGGGGCGCAAGGTCGTGGTCGGTATACGGCCAGAGCACCTCTCCGATGCGGCGCTGGCTCCGTCGCCAGGCCCGGGTACCACGCTGTACGCCGATGTCGAGCTCATCGAAGCGCTGGGCCACGAACTGGAGGTGCACTTCTTGATCGACGCCACTCGGGCCCGTTCCGAGGAGGCGGCAGCCGCCCAGGAGACGGCTGACCTGGGTGGGGCACCGGCCCTCACGATGGCCGGGGCCAAGTCGGAAGGAGTCGCCCGGGTGTCGCCCCGCTCGCAACTGAAGGCCGGTTCTCGGGCCGCCTTCGTCGTCGATACCGAGCACCTCCACTTCTTCGACCCCGACACCGGGGCTGCCATCTGGAACTAGGGCGACTGGTACCACCGCCACTCGGAGGCTGAACCTCAGGGAGGTTGCCCACCACAGGGCGTCGGGAGGTTGCCAGGGCGTCGGGAGGTTGCCCGGTACCGCGACCTACCGGCGCCTGTGCTCTCCGCGGGCGTACCCGACTTTGTAGCCGGCCCAACCTGCGGCGAGGGCCAGTGCTACGTACTCGGCGATGTGAAAGGCAAGGCTGAACAGGCCGCCGAACGCCCAAACGAGCACTGCCCCCGCCACCACGGCCATGGCCAAGGGCCACAACCTGCCTCGCCCGCTCCTGCTCGCGGGCCCGGTGCCGTCTCGGCCCCCGCTCAGCGCCAGTGCACCCGGGCCCGCAGTCCCGACGGGCGCCGCTGTGCCGGTGCCGACGGCTGCCCCGGTGGGTGCCGGTCGGCCCTTGACCCTGGTTGCTGCCCTGCCGGCGCCCTTGTCACCACCCTGGCCCTTGTTGGGGGCGGTACCGAGCGTCTGGCAGATGAGGCAGTCACCCTGGGGGAAGCCGTGTGGGCACGTTGGCACCCCACCATCCTGCCGCACCGGTGCCTGAGGTTGGCCCCGGGGCCTACTTCTGGTCGCCCCGGTGCTCCCTCAGGTACCTCTCGACCTCGGCCGCCAACCGCTCACCTGAGGCGGGCCGGAGCCCACCACCCTCCTGGGCCTGGCCTTGGGCCTGGCGCTCTTCAGCGTCTTGCTCTTCCAGGCGGCTCACGTAGGCCGAAGCGTCCTCGTCTGAAGCCACCAGTTCGTTGACTTGCCGCTCGTAGGCCGCTGACGCGATCTGCAGGTCGGTGGTTTCCACCTTCGTGCCGAGCAGCCGGCTGGCCCGTTCGACCAGGGCCAGGGTGGCCTTGGGGGACGAGCTTTGGGACACATAATGGGGGACGCTGGCCCAGAGGGAAATGCTCGTCACCCCTTGCTTGGCCAGTGCGTCGGCGATGACACCCACTATCCCGGTGGGCCCCTCGTAGTAGGACGGCTCCAGCCCCGCCAAGGTGGCCAGTTCCGAGCTGGTCGCCCCGCCGCTCACCCGTACCGGACGGGTGTGGGGGACGTCGGCCAGCATGGCACCGAGCAGGACGGCTGACCCCACGTCAAGGGTGCGGCACACCTGGCAGACTTCGCGTACGAAGCTCTTCCAGCGTAACTGAGGCTCCGGCCCGGACATCAGGACCACGTCCGTTGCGGTCCCCGGGACGGCGGCGTACGACAGGCTGATCGTGGGCCATTCGACCTGGTGCGTCTCGCCCGCTTCTATGCGCACCTGGGGACGGGTGGAGGTGAAATCGAACAGCTCCTCGGGCTCGAAGGTGGCGAAGCGGGCCGCCTTCCAGGAGCGGGCCAGGTAAGCCACCGCCCCGGAGGCGGCATTACCGGCGTCGTTCCAACCCTCGAAGGCAGCCACGAGCGTGGGCCGGCGGAGGGTCGGTTGACGTTCCCAATGGAGCAGCTCCATTGGGACCAGGCTAGTTGCCCAGCGGCTCAGCGGGCCCCAGCGAGGCCCCATCCGGGCCCAGCGAGGCCCCCCATACGGGGCCCCAGCGAGGCCCCCATGCGGGGCCCCCCAGCGAGGCCCGCCAAAGGCCCAGGGCCGGGCCCGCTGCCCGGGCACCTCACAAGACAGCAGCCACCCAGGGCCAGCCCTCCCCCTTGGCCGGGGCCGAGTGCGCTTGAAGAGCTGCTGGCGGGCCAGCTAGCGAAGCCCTCCCTCCTGGCCGAGGCACCGTGCCAAGTGCCTGTGACCGCTGTCACACAACTGGCTGGGCATGGCGTGAGACACTGGCAACGTGCGCTATGTCTTCCGTCCTCCGGCAGATGTCGCTTCCGGCCTTCTCACCCTTCCCTGGGACCTGCCGCTGGAGCAGTGGCGGGACGAGCGCATGGTCGAGATCCGCCATCGGGGCACGTCTCGGCACGTGGTCCGCTTTGCCGTCGAGGGGGGCCGGCTGTACGCCCTGAAGGAGATGCAAGAACCTCTGGCCCGGCGCGAGTACCGGTTGCTGCGCCGGCTCTCGGAGATGGGCATCCCGGCGGTCGAGCCTCTTGGGATCGTGGTTGACCGGGGCAGCTACGAAGGCATCGAACTGGACGCGGTGCTGTGCACGTGCTTTTTGGAGTACTCGACCACTTACCGGGCGCTGTACTCCAGCCCCCACCGCCCTCGGCCCACGGACCAGCTCCTGGACGCGCTGGTCGAGCTGTTGGTGCGCCTGCACCTGGCCGGTTTCTTCTGGGGTGACTGCTCTCTGTCCAATACCCTGTTCCGCCTGGACGCCGGCACTTTGCAGGCCATTTTCGTGGACGCCGAGACCAGTGAGCTGCACCCCGCCCTGACCGACGGCCAACGAGAGTACGACGTCGAACTGGCCTATGAAAGAGTTGGCGGGGAGCTCCTCGACCTGGCTGGTGCCGGCCTCTTGCCCGACGACGTGGAACCGGTCGAGCTGGCCGAGGAGATCCCCAATCGCTACCACCGGTTGTGGTCGACCTTGACCGAAGACGTCATCGTGCGCCCGGGCGAGCAGCGTTACCGGATCTCGGAACGGCTGCGGCGCCTGAACGACCTCGGTTTCGACGCCGACGAGGTCGAACTGGTGAGCGCCGATGGTGGGTACCGCATGCGCATCCGCACCCGAGTGGCAGAACCCGGCCAGCACCGCCACCGCCTGCGCATCCTGACCGGCTTGGATGCCCAGGAGAACCAGGCTCGTCGCCTGCTGAACGATATCGCCGGCTACCGCAGCCACTTGGAGCAGCTGGAAGGTAAGCACGTGCCGACCATGGTCGCGGCCAGCCGCTGGTTGCGCGACATATACGACAAGGTCATGCGCCTGATGCCGCCCGAGTACGCCAACCGGCTGCCACCGGCTGAGGTGTTCCATGAGGTGCTGGAGCACCGTTGGTTCCTGTCGGAGAAGGCAGGCCGTGACGTCGGGACCACGGCAGCCGCCCGTTCCTACTTCAACGATGTCCTGCCCAATGCTCCCGAGCACCTGACCTCGGCTACCGCCCGGGACAACTTGGGCCGCTTGCAGGACACCGGCAGTTGGCTGCTCGACGTGGGAGGACCAGGGCACGAGGCAAAGTTGTGAGCCGGCCGCGATCGGCCCGACCCGCCTAGCCGCTGGGCTGCTGGCCCGGCCTGAGGCCGGTCGAAGTGCCCCCTGGGGAAGCTGTCCCAGCGACGGGGAAATGGGGTGGGCGGGTCACCGTCCGGCCACGGCCCTGTGGGCGGCCACGATCGTCGCGACCGAACGGTCCACGTCCTCCTCGCTTGTGCGCCAACTGGAGACCGACACCCGCATGAGGCGGCGACCGTGCCAGGTCGTCCCCCCCATCCAACAGACGCCTGAGCGCTGGACTGCACCCACCACCTGGTCGGTCTGATGAAGCGGCCTGGGTAGTACGGAGGCTCCTCCGCTTGGAACTACATGAGTGTAACCAAGGAGGATGGAGCTATGTCAGAGCAGAGCAAGCCGCTGTCGCACCCCTCGCAGCGCCGGTACCCACCTGAGCTGCGGGAAAGGGCCACGAGGATGGTGTTGGAGGCGAAGGCCTCAGGTGAGCGCTACGGCGCCGTGAGCCGTGTCGCCCGCCAGCTCGGCATCGAGCCTGAGACGCTGCGCCACTGGGCGGCCAGGGCCGAGGTAGACGAGGGCCTGCGCCCAGGCGTGCCCACAAAGGAGAGGGCGAGGATCGCCGAGCTCGAGCGAGAGAACCGGGAGCTACGGCGCGCCAATGAGATCCTGAAGGCGGCAGCGGCTTTCTTCGGGGCGGAGCTCGACCGCCCACGGAAGAGGTAGTCAGCTTCATCGACGCCCACAAGGACCGGGAGACCGACGGTCTCCGCTGGGGGGTCGAGCCGATCTGGTGCGCCGGGATAAACCGGCATGAAGAAGGAGATGAGAACGCTCTACGTCGAAGGAGTAGCGACCCACGACGGCCCCGAGTCATGCATCGTCGTTCGTGAGGGCGGGGGTGAAGCGTTGACAGGGGTACACGTAGGCAGGGCTATTGAGCCGCGAAAGAATCTTGGTTCGGGGTGCCGACGCTTTCAGATCTGTGGAAGGCAACACCGCCGGCAGCGTTATCGCGAGCTGCCGACGGGCCCCGCGCGGTCGAAGAACCCGTGCATGCGTGGAGTCTTCATGCGCGAGAACCGGGAGGTCCCGTGCTCGCCCGCTCGGGTGATCATCGGGCGGGCCGCTCAGGGAAGGCCGAGGCCGCACGCCTGAGATGCACGAGCACGGGAAGTCAGACAACCCCGTAGTACCTGCGAAGCCGTCGAACAATGCCGGCGTGCCGGTTGCGGAGGCGGTGGAGGAAAGGGGGTTGGCCAAGGGGAACACGGGCAGGCCGACACGCCCCGGACGCAGTGCCGGGGAAGGCGTGCCAAGCGGGCTGGACCGTGTGCGTGAAGTGGCACGGAAGGATAAGGAAGCACGGTTCACCGCGCTGCTGCACCACGTCGACCTCCCTCGTCTGTGGGCTGCCTACGTGGCGATCAACCCGAAGGCAGCTCCAGGTGTCGACCAGGTGACGTGGGACGCCTACGGCGAGAACCTCAGGGAGAACCTTGAGGACCTGCTCGCTCGGGTCCACAGCGGTGCGTACCGGGCCAGCCCTTCTCGGAGGGCGTACATCCCGAAACCAGACGGGCGGCAACGCCCGCTCGGCATTGCCACCTTGGAGGACAAGATTCTCCAACGCGCACTGGTAGAGGTGTTGAACGCCATCTACGAGGAGGACTTCCTCGGCTTCAGTTACGGGTTCCGGCCAGGGCGCAGCCCGCATGATGCGCTCGATGCGCTGGCAACCGGGATCTTGCGGAAGAAGGTGAACTGGGTACTCGATGCTGACATCAGCGACTTCTTTTCCAAGCTTGATCGAACCTGGTTACAGAAGTTTCTCGAGCATCGGATAGCGGACAAACGAGTCCTGCGGCTCATCCAGAAATGGTTGAATGCAGGGGTCGTCGAGAACGGGAAGTGGTTGGACCCAGTAGAGGGGGCACCGCAGGGGGCGTCGGTTTCGCCGTTGCTCGCCAACGTCTACCTCCACTACGTGTTCGACCGATGGGCCCGACAATGGAGGAAGCGGCACGCCCGTGGCGATCTGATCGTCGTGAGGTTCGCCGACGACTTCATCGTCGGCTTCGAGCATCTGGGTGACGCCAAGCAGTTCCTCCGTGATCTTCGTGAGCGAATCGCGAAGTTCAACTTGGAGCTGCACCCCGACAAGACCCGACTGATCGAGTTCGGACGGTTCGCCGCCGAGCGAAGAGCGGCACGGGGAGCGGGGAAGCCGGAGGCGTTCGACTTCTTGGGCTTCACGCACATCTGCGGGAAGGGAAAGAACGGGAGCTTCTGGCTGCGGCGACAGACGATCAAGAAGCGGCTGCGGGCCAAGCTAAAGCAGGTCAAGGACCAGCTGAAGCGGCGTCGGCACTGGCCCATCCCCGATCAGGGACGTTGGCTGCGAAGTGTGGTCCAGGGTCATCTGAACTACTACGCAGTACCCGGCAATAGCCGGGCCATCAGTGCCTTCCGCCGACAGCTCGGACGGCTGTGGCTCTCGGCGCTCAGACGCCGGAGCCAACGTCACCGGGTGACGTGGGAGCGCATGCGGCGTCTCATCACTCGGTGGCTCCCGCCCGCCCGCATCCTGCATCCCTATCCCGAGGTGCGCTTCGACGTTCGCACCCAAGGTAGGAGCCCAGTGCGGTAGTTCCGCATGCTGGGATCTGTGCGGGGGGCGGCCCGAAAGGGCCGTCCCTACCGCCATCAGGGTGCTGCATTTCGCCCCCTCGGTCTACTACGCCTACAAGTCACGCCCGCTCTCGCGCCGCTCAGTCGAAGACGCTGAGCTGAAGCTGCTCATCATGAAGATCTGGGAGGAGAACTTTCGCTGTTATGGTGCCGAGAAGCTCTGGCGCCAGCTCCAGCGTGACGGCGTCTCGGCCGGCCGCGACCGCGTCGCCAGGTTGATGCGCGAGCTCGGCATCTGTGGCGTCGTCCGGGGCAAGCCCAAGCGCACCACCGTGCCCGCGCGCAACCAGCAGCGGCCCGAGGACCTCGTGCGGCGCCACTTCCAAGCCCCCGCCCCCAACCGCCTCTGGGTCGCCGACATAACCTACGTGCGTACCCAGGCTGGCTTTGCCTACGTCGCCTTCGTCATCGACGCGTTCGCGAGGATGATAGTCGGCTGGGCCGTCTCGGCGAGCCTGCGGGCCGACCTCGCCCTGGCGGCGCTCGAGATGGCGTTGTTCTCCCGGCGTGGCCAGGACCTCTCCCACCTTGTCCATCACTCCGACCGCGGTGTGCAGTACCTCTCTATCCGTTACACAGAGCGCCTCGCGCAAGAGCAGGCGGTAATTTCCGTTGGCTCTAAAGGGGATTCCTATGACAACGCCCTCGCCGAGACAGTCAACGGCTTGTACAAAGCCGAGCTAGTCCACAATTTCGGCCCCTGGCGCGACGCCGCTCACCTGGAGCGTGGTACAGCGGCCTGGGCATCGTGGTGGGGGAAGGGCCGCCTCCACTCCTACTGCGGGTGGGTACCACCAGCCGAGGCCGAAGCAGCCTTCTGGGCGGCACAGGTGGGCACCTACGACAAGGCGGCCTGAACAGGGCGACAAGGCGGCCTAACAGGGCCCAGCCCCAGGCACCCTCCGGCAGGCGCCTGGGCCTCCTTGGGGCTCAGGGCCCTTTCTTTACGCCCAAAACGGGACCAGGCGGGCCGCGCGGTACCCAAACGTGTGTTCATACACAAGGAAAGGCACGAATGTTGGTCGCGCGCTTCCACGCGCTCCTGCTATAAAGGAGCAGCTAGGTCAGTTCCCAAGCGCGAGAGCCTCTACTGAACCCAGGGCAGCCCACTGATGGTCGTCGCCGAAGCCCACGAGCACCTGGTTGAGGACCACGTCGTTGACTACCTCTATGCCGTCTGCCCGCCCCAACTGGTCGGCGAAGCGCCGGGCGAGCCGGCAGCACCGGTCCACCAGGTCAGCCACTCCTTCACGGCCCAACTGGCGAAGCGCCGCCCAAGTGGCAAAGCCGCGGGCCCGACGTGAAGACTCGGGCACGTAGTCGCTCGGTGCCCTCGGCCCAGGTTGGCCCTGGCCGGTCAGGTAAGCGGCCGCGTACGACATTGCTGCTGTGTGGGCTTCCGGGTGGGCGCAAAAGGCGTAGCCGCTGTCGTAAGGGACGTTGAGCCACTTGTGGCCATCGGTCGCCCAGGAGTCCGCCTCCTCGACCCCCCTCACCAGGTGGCGGGTGCGGGGGCTGGCGCCTGCCCAGAGCCCGAACGCGCCGTCCACGTGGGCCCAGGCACCAAAGTCGTGGGCAATCTCGGTGCACCTGCTCAAGTCGTCGAAAGCTCCGCTGTTGACGTTGCCGGCCTGGAGGCAGACGATCGTCGGGCACTTCGGCCCGCTGGCCAGTACCCGGGCCAGCTCGTCGGGGACGACAGCTCCTTGGGAGCCGGTGGCCACGGGCTCGAGCGCGCCTGCCCCCAAACCCAGCAGCCGCAGTGCCCGGTCGATCGTTGCGTGCCGCTCGGCGTTGGCCACGACCCGTACCCGGGGAGCACCGAGGAGCCCGCGGTCCTCCACGTCCCAGCCGGCTTGGGCCAGCACGTAGTGGCGTGCGGCGCACAGGCCTACGGTGTTGGCGGCTTGGCCCCCGGTTACGAAACCGAACGACGCCTGAGCCGGCAGGCCCAGCAGTTCCTTGAGCCAGGTCCCAGTTATGTCCTCCACCAAGGCTGCGCCAGGCGAGGTGAAGGAGTTGAAGGCAAGCTGGTCCCAGCCCGCGGTCAGCACGTCAGCAGCCGTGGCGGCGTCGAGGGAGCCGCCCACGACGAAGCCGAAGTACCGGGGCCCGGTGGTGCCCACCAGCAGCGGTTCCACCGCGTCGGCCAGTTCTTCCACCACTTGCTTGGCGGGGCGGGGCGCCGGCCCCAGTTCCCCCAGGGCGTGGCGGGCGGTTGCCAGCCCTGCCAAGTCGGGGAAGACCGGGCGACTGCCCACGGCTTGGCGGTAGTCCGCGGCCCTGGTTGCTGCCCAGGCTAAGAGCTCATGGAGTTCGGTCACTGCCCTAGATCATGGCGCAGGGGTTACAGGGTTGTCAGTCATGTTTGCCTGCCCGCGCCGGAGCCCAGTGCCCCTGGGCAGGCGGTGGGCCCACGGCTGGGGTGGTGCACGGTGGCCGCGCTGGTGTACAAATCCGACCAAGATGATAAACTTTTGAGGGTATTGACATGAGCCCCTGTGCGCCCCCGGGCTGCGGCGGGCGCATTGGGGAGGAGGAGTGCCCGATGGTTACCCGCTGGAAGGCCTTGTTCAGCTTCCCGAACCCGGCCAACGACATTGCCGCACGAGTTGTGGCCGGAGTGGTGGTGGTGATGTCGGTGGCCGCGATCGTCGTCCCCGAGCGCTGGCTGTTGGTCCCCCTGGCCTATGGCTTTTGGGCCCGGGTGCTGACGGGGCCCAAACTGAGCCCGCTGGGGTGGTTGGCGACCAGGGTTGTGGCACCGTACATTGCTACCCCCCGACCGGTGCCAGGGCCACCCAAACGCTTTGCCCAAGCCATGGGGACGGCCTTTTCGACAGCTGCGCTCGTCGTATGGTTCGGGTATTCCGACCGCTTGGCCGCCTCGGTCCTGCTCGGGCTCCTGGCCGCGGCCGCGTCCTTGGAGTCGTTCGCCGGCTACTGCCTCGGGTGCCGCATCTTCGGCCTCCTCATGCGCCTCGGCCTCATCCCCGACGGCGTTTGCGAGGAGTGCCGTGACCTGCGCATCCGCCACCCTGAACTAGCTGACAGTTGAGCCCTTGCCCAGGCCCACCCCAGCCCTGGCGCCAGTGGCCCCTAGCCGTCGCCCCTAGCCGTAGCAGGCACTACGTGTGGGGCGCGGCCATAGGAGGCCTGCTGTGCCTCCTGGCGCCAGTGGCCCCTAGCCGTAGCAGGGCACTACCCCTTGTAGGCGCTACTGCGGCCAGGCACTACCCCGGGTAGGCCCTGCGTTGCGCAGGCCCTGCAGGGTGCAGACGCTGGTGCCTGCAGGAGGTGCCCGGAGCGGGGCTGGTTGGGCGTCCTATCGTGGACAGACGTGAGCGTTCCTGCCAGCCAGGCCACAGGTGACGCTGGGGCCACTGGGAGTGGCACCCGGGAACGGGACGGCGCCCGGCGGGAGTGGGACGGTGCCCGGTACGACCGGCTGGCCAACCCGCAAGCCCGCTGGGGGCAGGTCGTGCTCCAGCGTCTCGAACTGCAGGGCAATGAGACCGTCCTCGATGCCGGTTGCGGCACGGGGCGGGTGACGGAGGCTCTCCTCAGCCGGCTGCCCGGCGGTCAGGTGGTGGCACTCGATGCCTCTGCCTCAATGCTCAGCCAGGCCCGGGCCCGCCTCGGGCCGGTGGCCGGCAGCCGGGTCAGGTTCGTGCTGGCTGACTTGCTGGAGCTCAGGCCCGAGCACTTGGCCCCGGATAGGGCGGTAGACGCCGTGTTCTCCACGGCGACGTTCCACTGGGTGACTGATCACGACCGCCTGTTTGCCAACCTGCACGCGGTGCTTCGGCCAGGTGGCCAACTGGTGGCGCAATGCGGGGCGGAGGGGAACATCGACAACGTCATCCGTGCCGTCCGTTCCCTTGGTGTCGAGCGCGCTGGCACCTGGTTCTATGCCAGGCCGGACGACACCCGCTCCCGCCTCCAGCGAGCCGGGTTCATCGATGTCGAGGTCTGGTCCCATCCGGAGCCCACGCCCTTTTCGGAGCTCCCCGAACTGGTGGACTTCTTGGAAGTGGTCTGCCTCCGAGAGCACTTGGCCACCCTGCCGCCCGGTGACCGCCGGGAGTTCGCTCGTGCGGTGGCCGCGGCCATGCCGGAGCCGGTGATCGACTACGTGCGCCTCAACATCGTTGCTCGCCGGGCCCTGGGTGCTGCATAGGTGGGGTGAGCAGGTGACCGGCATGCCTGACAGCAGCTCTACTGGCCGGCCCCCTGGGCTCCCGGCTGCCCCTGGCCAGGCAGCGGGGCAAGGTCCCTCTTCGGGGCGCCAACCACCCACCGACGATGTCCTTGGCACGGCTGAGCCGGCTGGCGACCCTCGCCCAACCAGCGCCAGCCCAACCAGCGCCAGCCCGGCTAGCGGGCCAAGAGACCGGAGCGTGGCGGTGGAGTTCACCCTCACCGAGGGAGAGTTCGTCAGTGCCCAGCGGCAGATGATGGCCCGTTCTTTGCTGGTCGCGGTGGCTTCCGGGGTCATGCTGGCTATTGTCATTGCAGGTATAGCCACGCTGTCTGGCTATGCGATAGGTATAGGGGTGGCCTGGTTCATCCTGGTCGCGGCGATGTTCTACCAGGGGCCCAAGATGGCTTGGCGGCGCAACCCGGCGGTCCAGACCAGCCAGCGTCACACCTTTAGCGAGGAGGGGGCGACCTTGACTTTCCTCGGCCGCCAGAACGAAGTGGATTGGAAGTACTTCACCCGGGTGGTCCGCAGCTCCCACCTCTACCAACTGCTGCGTGGTAGGCAGTTCGGGCTGGTAGTCCCACGGCGCGCTTTTGCCACGCCAGCCGATGAACAGTTCTTCATGGATCTGCTGCAGCGGCATGTACGCGGCCGGGCGCGGTCGCCACGATAGGCGCGGCACTGAGCAGCGTGGCCGGCAGCGCCTACAGCACCACCCAGAAGGCCTGATGCGGGTTGTCCGAATGGCCTGCAATGGCGACGGCCGTTCCCTGCCTTGCCCGCCTGAGGTGCCCCTGGCCGTGGCATGAGGCCCCAAAGCTGTGCCACCGGCCAAGCCGATGGCTGTAGCTGTGGGCGCCACCGGGCGGTGTTGCAAAGAGCCCGCAAGCAGCTCCAGGAGCCATACCAATGGCTGCAGGCTGTGGCGGTTGCCAGGCAGGCTCGCCGGACTGGGAGCTGAAATGGAGCACTTCATTAGCGCCAACAGTTTCAGGTCATGGAGGCTGCCCAGCGGTTGGCGCTGCCCGGTGGTTCTGTGGGTGACGGGGGTCCTCTGGGGGGACGAACGCCCTTTTCCCCTTGCCCTCCACCAGGGCCCAGTTGTGGTAGGTCTTCATTGCGTGGTGCCGTCGGCACAAGCGGTCCAGCAGGTCGAACACCGTGAAGCGGGTACCAGCCCAGGGCTGGCGGTGGTCCGTCTGCAAGAAACCAGCTCGGACGCTGCAACCCTCTGCTGCGCACGTCGGGAACAGCCAGTCAAGGGCCGTCTGCTGGTAGGCGTTAGGCCGCCGGCCCAAGTGCGCGACCCCGACCACTTGCTTGCCCTTGGTGACGATGCTTTTCAAGAACGGGTCGGCGGTGCCCATGAGGTCGTAGACCGCCTGGGTGCTGACGGGCCCGAAGCCGGCAATTTCGCAGGTCTCGCCGTCGCAGGGGTAGCCCCGCAACAGGGTAGCGAGGTCTACCCGCACCATGACCTCGTAGCTGGTGGCCTGCCCCGCGCCCGAGGTCGCCAGCTTGACCAGGCCGTCGAACGCGTAGGCTTCTGGGCGCTCGTGGCGCCCAGCCTTGCGGGCTTCGTCGAAGGCTTCGTCGGCAAGGCGCTGGACCCGGGCCATGATCCTGGCCCCGTCCTCTGGCAGGCCCTGGGCGTGGAGGTGCCAAGTGCCACCAGGGCTGGTGTAGGTGCGCAGGCTGCGGCTTGCGTGCACCCGCTGGCGGCGGGCTTCGAGGTCCTCGGAGGAGGCCGTGGCCCTGCCCGCCTCCTCAGCCAGCTCCGCAAGCGAGCCCGTCCTGGCCACCTCCAAGAGCCTGGGCGCGGCCGAAGGGCTGGCCTCGACGGCGCTGCTCACAAGTTCGGCCTGCGCCCGGGAGAGCTCCCCCGCCCGGACGGCGCCCGCCACCTCGGGCTGGCGCTGCAGGCGCCTGGCCACTTCTACGGCCTTGCGTGCCGTGCCCAGCGTCGTACCCGTAGCCCTGGCCAGCTGTTCGGCCGCCTGGCGGGCGAGGTCGTGGCGAGGGCCGGGGCCATCGTTGCCGGCGCCTCCGGCCAGGCGCGCCGCCGCGAAAGAAGCTATATGGCCAGCCAACTTCTCTATGCGCCCGGCGTAATAGACGACTTGGCCGAGCTCTTCTGGGGCCACGAGCGCGGCGTCGAAGCGCGCTGCATAGCTTGCAACCGACTGGTACAGCTGTGCGATCTCGTAGCACATGGGCAGCCCCGCTGCTCTAGGCACCCGACGTCCAAGGGCCAGCATCGACGCTGGCGAGCTACCGCCCGGCGGCCCGGTAATGCCCCGGCACCCAGGGTCGGAACGTATGTTCGATTGTAGCCGCCGTCGAGCCGGTTGTCAAGGCGAGGGCGCAAGCGATGAGCACGGCCTCGCAGCTTGTCGTGGGGCACGGTCGGGTACGGAAGCGGGTGCCATGTTGGGCCAGTGTGCCGTCGCGTGGGGCCCAGGCGGCCCGGCCGGCAAGGGGGCCTGGTGCCGTGGGGCGTGGCGCCGTGGGGCGTGGTGCCGTGGGGCGTGGCGCCGTGGGGCGTGGCGCCGTGGGGCGTGGCGCCGTGGGGCGTGGCGCCGTGGGGCAGGCTGGGGCAGCCTCGAGGTCCGGCGGTTCGCTGGCATAGGGACCTGATGGCTAGGGTGCAGGGCTGATGGCTGAGGTGCAACGCCGATGAGGGCCAGGTTCTGGCTCATCCTCGGGGTTGCCCTGGGCATAGCCCTTGGGGTTGGAAAGCTGCCCTACTTTCGCGGCGCGGCTGGGTCCTTGACGAGCACGGCATTGAGGCTCGTAGCCACCGGTGGGCTCACGCTCGTCCATGACGTGGCCAAGCTCGGTGCTCCCCGGCGTCTCGTCCAGGGCCTCAGTGCTGGCCTGGGTGTCCTGCTGCCCGGCATGACGGCACTGTTGCTGGTCATGGCGGGCCGAGCCACCCTCGGCGTGCGGCGCCTGACGACGGCGCTGCTGGCCGGCTTTGCAATAGGTGCCTTCTTCTACCTGCCGGCTGGTACTGCCGGGGGGGTTGCGCTCCTGTCGTTGGCGGCAGCTGCCTTGGTAGCCGTGGCGACGGGCCCCCTGCTCGTGGCACCCCTGTCGGCTTTGGCCAGTTTGATCGCTATCGCCTTCCTGCCCCGCCTGTTGTCAGCCAACCGCACGTTACCTACCGCGCCCGTCAGCACCCTGCACCAGGCCATCGTCGGTCGTCCCGGGTCACCCTTGTGGGCACAGGTGCTCACACTGGTGCTGGCTGCTGTGCCCTTTGCTGCAGCTGCCAGGCTTCTGGTCAGGTGACCACCCGGCAGTGGCCGGCACACCGGGGGAGCGGAGCAGCGGGGCACAGCAGGGAGCGGGGCAAAGCAGGGAGCGGGGCACAGCAGAGGAGAGCAGGCGCGGGACCAACCATCGGGCCCATGGGCCTGCTACGCAAGCAGCCCGGCCGCGGGCACACAGAGGGCAGTGGTGGTTGGCAGTTTGCCGAGCCGAGCGGGTAGGTTCGAGGGGGGAACGAACAACGATGACGGAGGTCGCCAGCCCACCGCCCTCGGGCAGCGTGAGTGCTCGCAAGGTCGCGGAGTACCGCAGGCACTGGGCGGACGAGATGGAAGGTGCCGCCCTCTACCGAGCCTTGGCCAGTTCGGCGGAGGGAGAGCAACGGGAGATCTTTGCCGAACTGGCCGCAGCCGAGGAGCGCCACGCTCGCCACTGGGCTGACAAGCTGGTCGCCGCAGGCGAGCCCGAGCCTCGAGGCACCGACCACAAGCTGAGTGCCAGGGCCCGGGTTTTCATGTGGCTGGCGCGCCGGTTCGGCGTGGCCACGGTGCTCCCCGTCCTCCAGCGGGCAGAAGCCAGGGATGCGGGGGTTTACGACCACGTGGTTGAAGCCAAGGCGGGCATGGCCCTCGACGAACGCCTCCACGGCTTGACAGTACGCGCCCTCGCGGCCGGGCCGAGCACGGGCAACGTGCGTGCTGGCATCGTCCGGGGTGAACGATGGCACCGCTCGGACCGCTCCGGCGCCTTGCGAGCGTCCGTGTTCGGTGTCAATGACGGCTTGGTTTCCAACACGGCCTTGGTCATGGGCGTGGCGGGCGGGCAAATCGGCGGGAAGGCCATCCTGCTGGCCGGGCTGGCGGGCTTGCTGGCGGGAGCTTTCTCCATGGGGGCCGGTGAGTACGTATCGGTCCGCAGCCAAAGGGAGCTGTTCGAGCGCGAGATCCGGCTTGAGGCGGCCGAGATAGCGGAGATGCCGGAAGAAGAAACTGAGGAGCTAGCGCTGATTTACCGGGCCAAGGGCATCCCCAAGCACGAGGCGGAGGAGCTGGCACGCCGCCTGAGCGCCGAGCCGGCAAACGCCCTTGACACCATGGCGCGCGAGGAGCTCGGGCTCAACCCCGAAGAACTGGGGGATCCCTGGCGAGTGGCCATGTCGAGCTTCGCCTCCTTTGCCGTTGGCGCTGCGGTGCCCGTCCTTGCCTACGTGATCGGTTCTGGCACGGCTGCGTTTGTGGCCGCGGTGCTTGCCGCGGCCACCGCCTTGTTGGTGGTCGGTGCTGGGGTTGGCCTCCTTACTGGCCGTCCGCTTCTTTCTGGCGCGTTGCGCCAGCTGGTGATCGGTGGTGGCGCCGCGGCTGCCACCTTTGCTATCGGGCTGCTCCTTCACGCCTCAGTAGGTTGACCTGGCCCCCGGCACCTGGGCCCCCAGGTCCCCCGGGCACTGCACTTGGCACCTGGGCCCCCAGGTCCCCCGGGCACTGCACTTGGCACCTGGGCCCCCAGGTCCCCCGGGCACTGCACTTGGCACCTGGGCCCGGGTACGGTCCCCCTGGTCTGTCTTGGGCTAAGCTGGCGGGACGGCTACTCGCAATGTGGACTGTGCCCACAGGCGGGACTATGGAGCGCTGGTGGCAGTTTGGGTCGCACAAAACCAATTACAAAGTTGGGCAGCTCGCAGGTGGGTGGCCAGTTCCGCGCTTATAATTACATCATTGTGACCTGCTGTTTGCGCCCAGGTTGGCCATCGGAGGCTCCCCTGGCTCAGGTGCAGGTGGCCCCATGAGCCGGCTCAGCCGTTCTGTGCGATCTGGCGTGGCGGTCCTGAGCACCGCGGACCTGAGCCGGGACGCGGTGGTCGGCGAGCTGGTCGAGTTGTCGTTGGAACGCCGGCAGATGGATCTCTCCGACTTGTCTCCTCCGGAGCAGGCCGAACTGGTGGCTCGTCGCTGCCAGCAATTGCAGCCTTCTCCCCAGGACTTGGCGCGCCGGGTCGAAGAAGCTTCCCGTGCTGGGAGGGCATTTGTGGCCAAGTTCGGCATCGACCCTACCGGTGCCGAAGTGCATTTGGGCCACGCCGTCCCGATGCTCCTGCTGAGCCGCTTCCAGCGCATGGGCCACCGGGTTGTGTTCATCGTGGGTGACGTGACCGCCAAGATAGGGGACCCAAGTGGTCGCTCCGAGGAGCGCCCCGCTCTGAGCGACGCGGACATCGCCCGCAACCTGGCGACCTACAAGGAGCAGGTGGCACCGTTCTTCGATTTCTCCCAGGCGGAGTTCCGGCACAACGGCGATTGGCTGCGCTCGGTGACCCTGCCCCGGCTCATAGAGATCACCGCCCAGGTGCCGTTGTCCATGTCGCTGCAGCGGGACGACTTCCGCCAAAGGCTGTCAGCCGGCCATGGCCTGTCTGTAGCCGAGCTGCTTTACTCGGTGGCCATGGCGATCGATTCGGTCGAGGTTCGCTGCGACCTCGAAGTTGGTGGTATAGACCAGTACCTCAACATGCAGATGTGCCGCAAGGTGATGGAAATATGTGGGCTCCCGCCCGAACTGGTAGCTGCGGTGCCCTTGCTGGAGGGTACTGACGGCAGCGGGGCGAAAATGAGCAAGTCCAAAGGCAACTATGTCGCGCTCACCGCTGCCGCCACGGAGGTGTTCGGTAAGCTCATGTCCGTGCCCGACCGGCTGGTCGAGCCGTACTTCAAGGCCCTTACCGAATGGGGGGACGAGGAGCTGGAAGTCACCCGGCAACGCCTGCGCGACGGGTCGTTGCACCCCATGGACTTGAAGAAGATCCTGGCTGCCGATGTGACGGCCGCCCTCCGGGGCCCCGACGCGGCCATGAAGGCACGCGAGGAATTCGCGGCGCACTTCTCCCGCCGGCAGTTCGCCAGCCTGGACGACCTCCCTGTCGTGAGCGAAATGAGCACCACCTTGCTCGCGGTGGTGAAGGCTCTTGGCTTCGCGCAAAGCAACGGTGATGCCCGCCGGGCGGCCCAGCAAAAGGCTGTCCGCATCGTGTTCGAACCGAGGGGCGCCCATGGCCAGCAGCAGTCCATAGTGCTCCCCGACGAGCTGCACGAACCGCTGGGCAAGCTCCTGTCCGCCAAGTTCGGCGGCCAGGAGGCCGGCTACTCGCAGGAGGGGGGCTACTTCTTGAAGGTGGGCCGGAAGCTGGCCCGCATAGCTGTCCCTGGCTGACCGGGGCGGCCCAGCCGGTCAGCCGCGGTGGGCTGTGGTGAGCCAATAGGAAGGACGAGCAGGCCCGAAGCCCGCCCCGGTGACCTCGATGGCGGCGGACACCTCCTCCAGGTCGGCTTCGGCCAGCTCCAGGGTTGCCGCCGGCAGCCACCCGTCCACCTGTTGTGCTCGGCGGGCACCCACTATTGCCCCGGTCACGCCGGGCCAGGCCAGGGCCCAGGCAACCGCTACGGCTGCCTGGGTAGTCCCGTAGCGGTCGGCGACCGGCTTCAAGGAACGGGCCAATGCCAGGTTGCGTTGCAACCGCTCACCTTGGAACTCGGGGTCGCGGGTGCGCCAGTCGTCCTTGGCCAGCTGCGGCACTCGCTCAGCCGAAAAGGCCCCTGTGAGCAAGCCTGCCTGCATGGGGCTGTAGACGATGGCCCCGGTCGAGTGCTGGGCGCACCACTCCAGCTCCGGTGCTGCCCCGCGCTTTATGGCAGAGAACGGCGGTTGCAGGGTGTCGACGTGGCCGACCCCCTCGGCCACCGTGAGCTGGGCGGTGCTGTGGTTGCAAAGCCCGGCCGCCCTGATCTTGCCCTCACGTTTCATCTCCAGCAGTGCCCCCCAGTAATCCTCGAGCCGGGTGCCGTCCTCGGCCGGCCAGTGGACCTGGTACAGGTCGATGCGTTCCACCTGCAAGCGGCGGAGGGAAGCCTCGAGCTCGGCCCGCAGGCTGGACGGGTTGCCCACCCTCCGGGCTGGCTTGTACGGGTCGTCGTCGTCCCACACCAGGCCGCACTTGGTGAATATGAACGGCCGGTCCTGCTCAGCCAGGCCTTGCAGGGCCCTGGCCACAACCTCTTCGGAGTGGCCGAGGCCGTACACAGCGGCGGTGTCCAACCAGTTGACCCCTGACTCGATGGCGTGACGGATGGCGGCTATGGACTCGTCGTCGTCTTGTGGGCCCCAGGAAAAGGCCCAACCACCACCACCGGCCGCCCAGGCGCCGAACCCGACGCGGGTGATGTCCATACCGGTCTTGCCCAGGGGGCGTGTAGGCAGAGTTGTACGCATGACCAGAGACTACGGCTCGGCGGCGGCCAAGGCACCTCCGGGCCCCGGTGCTCGGCGTCCCCGCACGGTGCTGGCGAGCGAAGTGCTCACCCCACACGGCCGCGACAGCTCCGAACACCACGAACACCACCAACCGTGCCTTGACGGCGGGTCAGGGGCGTGGCCGGCGCAGGGCCGCCATCACCACCAAGTCGATGAGGGCGAAAAAGGCCCCCAGGCCCATGAGCGAGTACTCGGCCGGTGGCGGTTGCACCAGGTAAATAGGGGCGACGATCAAGAACGCGCATATGGCCAGCACAAATGCGTGCGAAAGGGCCTCCTCACGGCCGACGGGTCTCATGGCTAAGAGGCTATCGTCCCCACGCCAACCGGGTACAGCACGGGGGCCCCGGCGGCGTCGGACGCGTCCAGGTCCACCTCGAGCAGCAGCGCCCAATCGTGGTCGCCTAGGGGGTCATCGAGGACCTGGCGCACTCGCCAGCGCCGGCCGGCCTCTTCGAGCTGCCACAGGTCTGGCCCCCGAGCGCCCGGCCCTGTCCCGATGGCTTCGTGGCTGGCGAAGTAGGGTGCCAGGGCGGCCTCCCAACGCCGCCTGTCCCAGCCCGCACCTGCGTCCAGGTCCCCGAGCCCGTCCCAGTCTCGCCGGGAGGCCAGTTCCACGCGCCGGAAGCAGGCGTTGCGGACCATGACCCGGAACGCCCTGGCGTTGGCGGTCAGTGCCGCTGCCGGCTGGCCAGCGTCAGCGCCAGCACCACTGCCAGGCCCCCCGTCAGCTGGCCGCTCACCCCGGGCAAGGGCATCGTGGACCTTGTCTGGGTCGCGCAGCGCCTCCCATTCGTCGAGGAGGCTCGAGTCCACCTGGCGCACCATTTCCCCCAACCATTCGGTGATGTCCACCAAGGCTTCAGACTTGGCCTCCTCGGGCACGCTCTGCACCAGGGCTTTGTAGGCGTCGGACAGGTAGCGCAACAGCAGGCCCTCGGAGCGGGCCACCCCATAGAAAGCCACGTACTCCGAAAAGCTCATGGCGCGCTCGTAGAGGTCGCGCAGCACTGACTTGGGGCGGACGTTGTAGTCACGCGCCCAGGCGTGGCGGGAACGGTACGAGGCGAAGCAGTCGTACAGCAGCTCAGCCAGGGGCTTGGGGTGCTCGAGGTCGCGCAGGGCTTCGGTGCGCTCTTCGTAGCCCAGGCCCTGTTCTTTCAGGCGGGCCAGCACCTCCTTCTTGAGCCGGTCGAGCTGAGCGGCCAGCACCGGCCAGGGATCCTCGAGGGTGGACTCGACCACCGACACCACGTCCAGTTCCCAGGAGGGGGCGTCCCGGTCCAGGCGGGGTAGGACGTCCAAGATGAAGGGGCTGAGGGGCTGGTTGAGCGCGAAGTCCTCCTGGAGGTCGCTGGTGACCCGGACCCAGCGTCCCTCGCTGTCGGGTTGGGGCAGCTTCTCGACCACCCCGGCGGCCAGCAGCGACCGGTACATGGCGATGGCCTGGCGGGCCAACCGGCGTTGGGACGGGCGGTCCTCGTCATTGTCCAAGAGCAACCGTTTCATGGCCACCCGGCCGTCGCCCGGGCGGCTCAGCACATTGAGCAGCATGGAGTGGCTGACCTTGAAGCTCGAAGGCAGGGGCTCGGGCTGCGACGCGACCAGCCGCCTGAACGTCCCTTCGTCCCAGTGGACAAAACCTTTGGGGGGCTTCGCCTTTGCAAGCTTGCGTTTCTTGGCTGAGCCTTCGGCTGCCCGCGACCGGGCCTTTTCGTTCTCGGCGACGTGCTCGGGGGCCTGTACGACCACTGTGCCGGCCGGGTCGTAGCCCGCCCTGCCCGCCCTGCCCGCCATCTGGTGGAACTCCCGGGCGGTCAGCAGCCGGCTGGCCGACCCGTCGAACTTGGACAGGGAGGTGAACAGCACCGTCCTGATCGGCAGGTTTATCCCCACCCCCAAGGTGTCTGTACCGCAGACCACCTTCAGCAGCCCCTGCTGGCTCAGGCGTTCTACCAGCCGCCGGTACTTGGGGAGCATGCCCGCGTGGTGAGCACCTATGCCGTGGTGCAGTAGCCGTGACAGTACCCGGCCGAAGCCAGGGCCGAAGCGGGAACCGGCGATGGCACGAGCTATGGCCTCGCGCTCGGGCCGGCTTGTCAAGGGAGCGCTGGTGAGGGCTTGGGCCCGTTCCACAGCAGCTTTTTGGGTGAAATGGACTACGTAAATAGGTGCCAAGCCCTCGGCTAGGATATCGGCGATGGTCTCGTGCAACAGGGCCCGGGAATAACGGAAGTCCAAGGGCACAGGGCGTTCGAGGGAACTGACGACAGTGACCGCCCGCCCGGTGCGCCGTTGCAGGCTGGCCACGAGGTGCTCGACGTTCCCCAGCGTCGCCGACATCAGGACGAACTGCGTGCCCCGCAGCTCTATCAGGGGCACCTGCCAGGCCCAACCCCGGTCAGGGTCAGCGTAGTAATGGAACTCGTCCATTACCACGAGGTCTGCGGGCGTCTCTTCGCCGTGGCGCAGGGAAAGGTTGGCCAGGACTTCGGCCGTGCAGCAGATGACCGGGGCACTGGGGTTTATCGAGGCGTCGCCCGTCAACATCCCCACCCGTTCTGGGCCGAGCTGCTGGCACAGGTCGAAGAACTTCTCCGACACCAACGCTTTGATGGGAGCCGTGTACCATGAGCGCCGGCCGGCGGCCAGGGTGGCCAGGTGGGCCCCGAGGGCGACCAGGCTCTTGCCCGAACCGGTCGGTGTGCCCACGACCACGTGGTCACCCGACAGCACGGCGAGCAGGGCTTCTTCCTGGCTGGGGTACAGTTGCAGCCCGCGAGCCCCCGCCCAGTGCACGAAAGCTTCGAACAGTGCGTCTGGGCCGGTGCTCAGAGCGGGGCCCAGGTAGTCGGCCAGTACTGTCATCGCGAGCGGTGCCGTGGCATACTACGACAATCTCCTAGTGAAAGGCCGACGGTGACCAACGACCCTCAGGATCCTGGCTCCGACTGGGGCGCGCCTCCACCTGGCAGCGGGCCACCCTACGCTCCCGGCTCGCCTCCAGGGGGTTGGGACGCGCCCGCCAGCGGCTGGGGCGCGCCGGGCGGCCAACCGCCCTACGGAGGCCAGCCGCCCTACGGAGGCCAGTCGCTCCCACCCTACGGGCAGTTCGGAGGGCCGGCCAGCAGCTGGGTGCCTCCCGCCACCGGCCAACTGGCTGACTGGGGTTCCCGAGCCGGGGCTTTCCTCATCGACTGGCTCATGATCTTCGTCCCCAGCTTCATATTGGACATATTGACCGGCTACACCAAGGGCGTAGCTTTCGAGGTGATCGGTTGGCTGTGGGGGATCGGCATGTGGACGTGGTTCTCGGTGCAGGTGGGCAGTTCGGGGTCGTCGCCGGGGATGCGTACCGTGGGCCTCAAGTGCGTGAGCAAGGCCACTGGCCAGTACCTGGGGCCAGGCATGGCCATCGCCCGGTGGCTGCTCCACATCATCGATTCGGCCATATGCCTTGTGGGCTGGCTGTTCCCCATCTGGGACGCCAACCGCCAAACACTGGCTGACAAGGTGATCGGTTCGGTCGTGGTACGCGCGCCCGCCGAGGGTTTCAGCCTTGTCCCCAGGCAGTAGGCTGCTGGTCGCTGCTGGCCCCCTCGCGGGGGTGGGGGCCAGGGCCAGGTCGTGGCGTGCCTGGCGGCAACCGTTGGCGGCTGCTAGTGCCGGTGCCGCCTTGACCGGGACGGTGGCCCTGGCCAACCCTTTCCAGCACCACCTCTGGCCCCCCTGCCCCCTGCACCGCCTGACGGGGTTGTGGTGCCCGTTTTGCGGGGGGACCCGCGCCCTGTGGGCCGCGGCCCACCTGCAGTTCCGGCTCATGGTGCACGAAGACGTGCTGCTGCCAGCCGTCGCCTTCCTGGCTGCTTGGGGCTGGTTGGCCTGGCTGGGCAGGTCGACGGGGTGGTGGCAGTGGCCCGACCCCCGAAACCCGAAGGTGGAAGCGGTGGCCGCCGCTGTGCTCGTGTGCTTCACTGTGCTGCGCAACCTGCCCTGGTTGGCCGTGCTGGCGCCGCTCGGGAGGACATGAACACCCTTCGCTCCGCCGTTGGCCGGGCCGTCCGCCCGCAGGTAGCCGCTCGTGGTGGTGCCGGGCCCGTCAGTCAGAGGGGTGTCGAGATGCCCACCCCGCCCCGGGTGGTTGCGCCGTAGCGCCGCTTCTCTCGGGCTATGTCCAGGTGCGAGATGCGGGAACGGGCAGCCAGGGCGGCTTCGTCCAGCAGCTTGGCGGGGACGACCCAGGCGAGCTCGAGCTCCAGCCCGTCGGGATCCCTGGCGTAGATGCTCTTGGTGGTGCCGTGGTCGCTCGCTCCGACCAACGCGCCCACCTTGGCCAGTTCGGCACCCAGGCGTTCGAGCTCGTCGAGGGTGTCCACCTCCCAGGCCAGGTGGTAGAGGCCAACCGGGCGCGCCCTGGAGCTGGCCGCGGGTGCCGGTGGCTCGGCCGGTGCAGCCGGGCCCACGCTGAACAGCCCCAGGTCATGGTCATTGGTCGAGCCCGGCGCCCGGAGGAACACCGCTCCGGGGAAACCCATCGGGAGCCGCTCGAAGCCGAGGACCGTCTGGTAGAAGCGGGCCGAGGCCTCCGCGTCGCGTACGTACAAGACGGCGTGGTTCAGGCCTCTCACCGGCATGAGCCATTTGTACCGCCTCTGTGCCCTCTGCCGGCAACCCTCTGGCAAAGTCGCAGGTATGGCTGTGGTGTGGGGATGGCTGCGGCGTGCGCCCGGTAGTTCTGGGGCACGGGCGAGCAGGCCGGCAGCAACTGGCCTCTGGTAGCCCGATTGGCCCGCGCCAGGAGCACCTCAACTAGGCTTCGCGGCAAGATGAGAGCACACGTTGCCACCTGGTCTGCCGTCCTCGCTTGCACGGCGGTGGCCTTGAGCGCCTGCGGGGCGTCAGTGGCCCAAGGCGGGCAGAACGCCGCCACCCACCCGGCCTCGGGCATCTTCGTCTCGCCCACTGTCGGGGCCGGGGACGTGTCCGCCCAGCCGGCCCCCCTGCCCCCCTACCAGCCACCGTCTAGCGCTCCGCCGCCGGTGCTCCCGCCCGGCCAGCTGGCCACCGTGGCTGCGGTCCAGTCCGCCGTCCACGGAGGTTGTTGGCAGGACGCCCGTGCGGGCAACGTCTATGGGGCCTACGACCAGCACTTTTGGTGGCAGGGCAACTGTTGGGACACCATCGGCCAGGTCACTATTGAGCTGTACCCGAGTGCCGCCCGGGCCGCGGCAGCCCAGTACCACCACAGCCCGGTGCCCCTGTTGGCCCGTTACCGGGACGGCGCCGTGCTGGTGGACGTGTACTCGAACGCGCCTTTGTCGGTGGTGGCTGCTCTCGACGCGGTGGCGGGCCTCACGCCAGTCCCCGGTTACGGTTCCTGAAGCTGGCCGGAGGACCTGCAGCTGCACCACTGACCTGCGCCTAGCTTGCCGGACCGGCTGCAGGTGGCAAGGGCTCATCGCGATCGGGCCCGGCCCGGCCTCCTCGGGCCAGTTCCCGGCCCGCTCAGAAAGGGCTGCTAACCTGCTCCCCCAGGAGCGCCGGAGCAGGCTCTGAGCGTCCCGGTCCGAGGGTCGCGGCTTGTGCCGGCTTGGCGTCCCTGTTTTTCATCTTGACCTTACGGTGCCTCGGCCCGGGGCGCGCGTGAGCTGTGACAGACAAGGAAAAGAGGCCATGAGCACGATGTCTAGGACCGAGGGCCGGCCGGTGTGCTGGTTCCTCACCGGGAGCCAGCCGCTGTACGGGGAGGAGACCCTCCGCCAAGTGGACCGCCAAGCCCGCCAGGTTGTCGCGACCCTCAACCAGGCCGGTGACATCCCGGTCGAGGTCGTCATGCAGCCGGTGCTGACCGAGGCGGACGCGATCAGGTCGGTCTGCATGGAGGCCAACCGGGCCGACGACTGTATAGGGGTGGTGGCCTGGATGCACACCTTCTCACCGGCCCGGTCGTGGATCGCCGGCCTCAAGGTCCTGGACAAGCCGCTGTTGCACTTGCACACCCAGGCCAACGTTTCGTTGCCCTGGTCCACCATCGACATGGACTTCATGAACCTCAACCAGGCCGCCCACGGCGACCGGGAGTTCGGTTACCTCCTGGCCCGCCTGGGGGTACGCCGCAAGACAGTTGTCGGCCACGCCTCCGATGCCGCGCTACGGGCCCGGGTTGCCTCCTGGGCCAGAGCCGCGCTCGGGGTGCGTGCCGCCCGCCGCCTGCGCCTGGCCCGCTTCGGCGACAACATGCGGGACGTGGCCGTCACCGAGGGCGACAAAGTCGAAGCCCAGGTGCGCTTCGGCGCCGACGTCAAGGCCTACGGGGTCAACGACCTGGTCGCCGCGGTGGACAGCGCCACCGATGCCGAAGTCGATGACCTGGTGAGCGAGTACGCAGAACGCTATGAGCTCGCCCCCGAGTTGGCCAAGGGGGCTGACCGCCACCCGTCGCTACGGGAGGCAGCCCGGATCGAGGCCGGGCTGAGGGCCTTCCTCGGCTCCGGTGGGTTCGATGCCTTTACGACCAACTTCCAAGACCTGGGCGGGCTGCGCCAGCTCCCGGGGATCTCGGTCCAACGGCTCATGCACGACGGTTACGGTTTTGGGGCTGAGGGGGACTGGAAGACGGCTGTGCTCGTCCGGGCCCTCAAGGTGATGGCCGAGGGCTTGCCCGGAGGGACTTCGTTCATGGAGGACTACACCTACCATTTCGGGCCGGGTGAGCCCAAGATCCTGGGCGCCCACATGCTGGAGGTCTGCCCGAGCATTGCCGCCGGTACGCCCCGGGCAGAGGTCCACCCTCTCAGCATCGGCAACCGGGAGGACCCGGTGCGGCTTGTTTTCGACGCTGCCCCGGGGCCAGCGTTCGTTGTAGGGCTGTTGGACCTGGGTGACCGTTTCCGGCTGGTTGCCAACGACGTGGAGGTGGTGGCCCCGGACGAGCCTTTGCCTCGCCTCCCCGTCGCCCGGGCGGTCTGGAAACCGGCCCCGAGCCTGGCCACCTCGGCCGCGTGCTGGCTCAGCGCCGGGGGCCCGCACCATACGGTGCTGTCGTCGGCCCTGAGCACCGAGACCCTGGAAGACTTCGCCGAGCTCCTCGGGGTCGAGCTCGTCCGGATCGGCCCGGGCACCGAGCCGTCCGGGTTCCTCCGCGAGCTGCGCTGGAACGACGCCTACTACCGGCTGTTCCCGGCTGGCTCCCGCTGAAAGCCGCACGCGCCGCCCGACCACCGGCCCTCGTCGTCTGGGGCACCTCGAGCTGCGCAGGCAAGAGCCTGCTGGCCACCGCACTGTGCGCGTGGTTGCGCCGCCGCGGGCTGCGGGTGGTGCCGTTCAAGGCGCAGAACATGTCGAACAACGCCCGGGTGGCCGACGGTGGGGAGATCGGCGCGGCCCAGTACTTCCAGGCCCTGGCGGCGGGGGTGGTGCCCGATGTGAGGCACAACCCGGTCTTGGTGAAGCCCGAGCCCGGCGTGCGCAGCCAGGTGGTGGTGCTGGGCCAGGTGGACCGGGCCCTGACCGAGCTGCCCTGGCCCGAGCGGGCTGAGAGGCTGTGGCCGGTAGCCCGTGCGGCCTACAACTCGGTGGCGCGGGGGGCCGACGTAGTGGTGATCGAAGGGGCCGGCAGCCCTGCCGAAGTCAACTTGGCCCGGGGGGACCTGGCCAACCTGCGCATCAGCCGCCACGCTCGTGCCCGGGCCATCCTGGTCTCCGACATCGACCGGGGCGGGGCCTTTGCCCACCTGTACGGGACGTGGTCGCTGCTGAGGGACGCGGACCGGGCCCGGCTGGGTGGGTTCGTGCTCAACCGCTTCCAGGGCGACCCCGCCCTGCTCGCGCCCGGCCCAGAGATCCTCCAAAGGCTGACCGGTGTCCCCACCATCGGTGTGGTGCCCCTGGTGGACCACGGCTTGCCCGACGAAGACGGTGCCGGCTCTTCGCCCGCCCGCGGCACCGGGCGGCGGGCCCGCATCGTCCGGGGCCCAGCTGCCTCCAACCTGGACGAGTGGTGGGCGCTCAGGGACGCCAGTGACTGCCGGTGGGCCACCACCCCTGGCGACCTTGCTGACGCTGAGCTGGTCGTGGTACCCGGCTCCAAGTTCCCCGTGGCCGACCTGGCCTGGCTGCGGGCCAGCGGGGTGGGTGACGCACTGGTGGCTGCGCACTGCCGGGGCGTGCCCATCTTGGCTGTCTGCGGGGGGGCGCAGGTGCTGGGTGAAGCCATAATCGACCCTCATGGGGTGGAAATGGCCGGACGTCACCCCGGTCTGGGCCTGCTCCCGGCAGTCACCGTCTTTTCGGCTACCAAGCAGGTCCACCGTACCCGGGCCCGCTTCCGGGCGGACCTGCCTGCGCCGTGGGCCGCCCTGGCTGGCCTCGAAGTGGAAGGTTACGAGGTCCACTTCGGCTCCACGGTCCCGCGGGTGCCTCTGCCACCCGTGTTCAGCGATGGTTCTGGGGTCGTGAGCGGCCCCGTGCTCGCTGTCTATGCCCACGGGCTGTGCGAGGACCCTCGAGTGGTGCAAGCCCTGGTGGGAAGGGCTCCGCCCCGCTCGCTCGACGACGTCTTCGCGGGCTTGGCCGACCTGGTCGACCGGCACCTGGCCACGAGCACCCTGCTCGCCTTGGTGGGCGGGGGAGGCGGCGACCCCTGAAGCTTGACGAGGTAGCCCACCCCCTGGCCGGGCCGCCCGAGCTTACCCCGACCTAACTGGGCTGTTGTCGGCCGCCAATGGGTGGCTTGACGGCGTCGGTCTTCCGGCCCGGGCACTACGGGGTACGCGTCGAGGACATCGTGGTTTGCGAGCCGTCGGGCGGCCGCAAGCTCAACGAGCACCCGGTGGCCATGGTGGCCAACGAGTGACAGGGTTGCACTGCGGTGGGATGATGGCCGGATGAGCAACCCCGCGGCCGGGGCTCCTCCGGCTGTCGTCCGCTACGGGTGGGTGCCGCTGGCCGTCTTGGCGGCGACGAACGTGCTCCAAAGTGGCGAAGGGCAGTCCCTGTCCCAGGCCGTGAAGGGGATCGAGTCCAGCTTCCATGTTTCCGACGCCGTCGTGGGGTGGATCCCTGCGGCCATGATCATGCTCGGAGTAGCTGGTTCCTTTGTGGTGGGTTTGCTCGCCGACCGGACCCGGCGCACCCTCGTGGTCACCGTCGCCACGGTGACCTGGACGCTGTGCATGGGCCTCACGGGCTTCGCGACCAGCTTCGTCCTTTTGTTCTTGGCCCGGCTGCTGGTGGGGTCGTTGGAGTCCACCGGTCCCGCGTCGGTGTCCCTGATCTCGGACTACTTCCCTGTTGGCAGCCGCGCCCGTTCCATGGGCTTGTGGCTGTCGGGTGCCATAGTGGGGTCGCTCGTCGGCCTCGGTGGAGGAGGGCTGCTGGTGGGGGCCTTCGGGTGGCGATGGGCCTTTTGGATGTGGGTACCCCTGGGCGCGGTAGTGGCGGTGTGGCTGCTGGCCCTCCCTGAACCGGCCCGAGGCAGCCAGGACCACAGCTGGGCGGTCGGCCGCCGCGCCCCGGCCGCCCCTGGGGGAGGCCTCGGACTGGGTTACAGCCCGGCCAAATTGAGGACGGCTTTTGGCCAACTGGCGCGGGTGCCGAGCCTGTGGTGCGGGCTCGCAGGCCTGACCGTTTCGGGCCTGCTGCTGAACAGCCTCGCCTTTTGGGGGGTGCAGTACTTCGAGCGTGGCTTTGGCCTCACCCCAGCTGGGGCAGGGGGCATTGCCGCTTTGGCCGCCATCGGGGCGTTCATCGGCCTGCCCGGCGGAGGGGTGCTGACCGACAAGCTCCTGCGCCGAGGTGCTGTACGGGCGAGGGTCTACGTGACGGCCTGCTCCAGCGCCGCCAGCGGGTTGGTGTTCCTGGCGGCTTTCCTGGCCCCGGCATTGGCCCTGGCTGCTCCTTTGTTGCTGGTTGGCAGCTTGCTGCTCAGCGCGGCAATAGCCCCGGGCGAGGCGCTCCTGTGCGACGTCGTAGTGGCCGGGCTACGGGGCCGAGGTGGTTCCCTCAGGGCCGCGGCACGTTCCCTGGCCGCCTTGGGGCCTCCCCTCACGGGCTTGCTGGCCGAGCACCTGGGGCTCCGGGCTGCCTTGGCAGCCATGGCCCCGGTGGCCGTTGCCGGCGGGGCCGTAGTACTGATGGCGGCGCGTTGGTACCAAGATGACGTCGCCTTGGTGGCGGCCGAGTCCCTGCGCAACAGCTCGGCGCTGGGCGGGGCGCAAGCTCTTACGACCCTTGGGCCGGCGGCCACGACGTCATGAGCTCCCGGCGCGAGTGGAGCCCCAGCTTGGTGAACACGGCCTGCAGGTGATGGTCCACGGTCTTGCGGGACAGGAACAGGCGAGCGGCGATCTCGGCGTTGGTGAGCCCCTTGGCCGCGGCCTGGGCGACTCGCTCCTCCTGGGCGCTGAGCAGCCGGCTGCCGTGGCTGGCCCTCAACCGGCGCCCGCCAGCCGCCGCTCGTTCGGCCGCAGCCTCCCTGGCCAGGCGGGCCGCTCCCACGCCGGACGCCGTGCTGAGCGCCTCGGCCAACAGTTCACGGGCGCGTGCCAGCTGGCCGGAGCGGCGGAAGTGGCGCCCGGCGGCCAGCAGGGCTTCGGCATGGGCCAGGACGAGCGGGGAGCCTCGGAGGGTGCTGGCCGCCTGTTCGAACATCTCGGAGGCGCCAGGATCCCCTGAGGCCTCTGCGACCTGGGCGTGGCCGGCCATGGCTACTGCCCGCGGCCACCGGCACGGCAGGGGGGCGCTCAGGCTGTCGAGGTCGGCCAGGAGCCTTCGCGCTTCGTCCAGCCGACCGGTGACCACGTGGGCGGCCACCGCAACGTCGTGCCACCGGTACAGGCACGGCTCCCGAAAGCCAGAGCTGTGCGCGAGCTGTTCCACTTGGGCGCACAGGTCAGCGGCCTCGGCCGGCCGGCCCAGGTCCAGGGCCAGGCGGGCGCGCAGCGCCCACAACTCCAGCCAAAAGTGGGGCACCCAACCTCGCATGGCGGCGAAGTCATGTTCGGCTGCCGCGCACATCCGTTGTGCCTCGGCTTGTTCGCCACGCTCGTAGGCCAGGTAGGCGCGCGCCACGACCACCGAGGGGACAATGGCAGGGACCAGGTCGGCCACAGGGCCACAGCGCTCGAGCAGATCTGCCGCCTCGTCCAGGCGGCCGCAACGGGCCATGACGTCGGCGCCGTCGACGCAGTAGGACGCGAGCTCACTGACCGAACCGAAGCGTTCTGCCTGTGCCAGGGCCACTTGCAGCATCCCCATGGCATCGTCGAAGCGTTCCAGGCTGCTGGCAGCGACGATGTAAAGAGCACGCGCCGCTTCGTTGAACGCCTTCGCCAAGGAGCCACCTCCGTGCGCCTGGTGCAGGGCGCCCGAGAGGGTTTCCCAGCCAGCCGGCAGGCCCTTCATGGCACTTACCGCCCCGGTGTGGGCCAGTAGTAAGGACGCCACCTCTGGGGTGGCCGAGGCTGCCAGGGCGCGCGCCCGGTCCTCCATGGGACGCGCAGCATTGGGGCCCCCGGCCATGAGCGCGAAAGAGATCCCTTGGGCCAGGAGGCTGGCGCCGACGGGGCCCGGCTCTTGGAGGTCGTCAACCGCGGCCAAGATGCTGTCCAAGGCGCGCTCGAAGGAGCCCGATAAGAGCTGGGCGGTGGCAATGAGCCGGTGCGCCTCGACGCGCTCACGCCGGGAGAGCCTCGCCAGGTGCAAGACGGCGTCGAGCTCGGCCAAGGCTTGGCCTGGCCTCCCGGCACCGAGGTGAGCTTCGGCCAAGCGGAGCCGGAGGCCAGGACGGGCTGAAGGGCCAGCCAGCTCGACCGCGTGAGCGAAATGGGCCGCCGCGGCCTCGGTCGCCCCAGCGCGGTCCGCCGCCCGCCCGGCCGCCTCCAAAGCCGAGACGGCCTGTGGGTTGCCCGTGAGGTGGCCCTCCAGGGCGTGGGCGGCGGCGATGGCAGGGGGCGCCCCCCGGGCTAGCAGGGCCTGGAAGGCCTGCGCATGGAGGCGCTCGCGTGCCACGGGGGGTATGTCCTCGTAGAGGGACTGGGCAAAGAGGGGGTGCACGAAGTTGGCCGAGCCGTTGCTGCCGGGCCGGACCAGGCCCTCGCGGAGGAGCCTGCGCCAGGCGGCCTCGGCTCTTGGCCCGTCCAGCCCCGCCATGGTGGCTGCCACTTGCGGGTCGAACTCTATGCCCAGCACGCTCGCGGCCTGGGCGTAGCTGAGGCCGTCCCGGTCGAGGCCGGCGAAGCGGGCCAGCACCAACAGCTCGGGCGGGGCCGGCTGGGCTGGGTTGGACCATGCGCCGTCGACCTGTGACGCTGACGCCACATGCTCGAGCAACAGGGGGTTGCCTGCAGTGAGGCGGTAGGCGGCGATGGACTGGTCCTCCGTGGGTGGTTCGGGCAGCCGGGCGGCGAGCACCTGGCGGGCCCCGTCCTGGCTCAGCGGGCCCAACTTTTCCATGGCGGCGAAGCCTGCTTGAGCCAGGGCCAGGGCGAGCAGGCGGGCCGGCTGCGGCCAGGGGCGCAGTGTAGCGACGATGCCCACGGCCAGCCGCGGGGCCCTCTTGGCGAGGAAGCCCAGCAGGCTGAGCGAGTCTGGGTCGGCCCAGTGGATGTCGTCAAGAAGGAGCAAGACGGGGCCAGGGGCAGCACTTTCCAGCCAGTGCAAGGCCGAGTAGAAGGCTGCCGCTCGCCGGTCGGCGGGCAGGCTTCCTGAGCGTGCCCGGAGCGACCGGCACCCCAGCGCGGACAGGGCGTGGTCGAGCAGCCCGAACGGCAAGGCCTTCTCGAACGAGCTCCCCGTGCCCTCCCCAAGCGCGAAGCCGGTAGCCACCGATGAGGCGTACCGCAGGAGGCTTGTCTTGCCCAAGCCTGCCTCTCCGACGATGAACAAGACCTGGCCATTGCCTTGGCGTGACTGTTCCAGGACATGGCCCAGCGCTGCCAACGCCTCCGTGCGCTCAACCAGGGCTGTACCGCTGGCGAGGCGTGGGCCGCCTGAGGCCTCTGGGCCGTTTTGGCGCTCGTCTGGCGGCTGCACCCTAGCCCCTGGTCCGTCCCACTTGGCCTGTGTACCACCTGTCCCAGGTGAGGTCAATGTGCCGGCAGTCCTTAGGAGGGGGTATTTACCCGATGCGGGCCTTGCCCAGGTGGGCCCATAGTCCAGCCAAGCCCGAGACCATGAAGGGGCACGAGGCAAGTAGTGCGAGGCGCCAGGCCCGCACTCGCGTAGCCGCCAGGGAGGCGGGAGGACATGATGGTGTTGTTGCTTTGCCTGGGCCCGCCGCGCGGCAACCGGCTGACTGGCACCATCGCCGTGGTCGAAGGCAGCGAGCCTGAGGACTTGACGGTACAAACGGGGGCAACCGTGAGCTTCGACGGGTGGCTGGAGCTCATAAGCGCGCTCGAGGCCTTCCGTCGCGGCACCTCTGGCGGTTGAGCGCCGGCCCCTGACCGGCAGTGGTGCCCACGAGCGCGTCCTTGGGACGGTTGTCTGCCAGTATGGAGGCAGTGCCCAGGCTGCTCGAAGGCTCGGTGAGGTCGGTCAACATCGGCCACCTGGCGCCCAACCCGGCCAAAGGCAACCTGACAGCTATTGGCAAGAGGCCGGTGGCCGGCCCGGTGTGGGTCAGCGCACCCGGGGTGGCCAAGGGCAAGAGCGGCCTCGCCGGCGACGCGATCGGCGACGGGCGCCACCACGGAGGTGACGACCAGGCGGTCTACGTGTTCGCCCGGGAGGATCTCGATGCCTGGGAAGCCCAGCTGGGCCGGGACCTGCCCGACGGCTGCTTCGGTGAGAACTTGACGACGGTGGGCCTGAGGCCGGACCGTGCCCTCCTGGGCGAGATCTGGCGGGTTGGCGACGGGCTCCTGCTCCAGGTGACCGGGCCGCGCATACCGTGCAAGACCTTCGTGTCCCGGATGGGCGTCCGGGGATGGGCCCGCCGCTTCACCGAGTCGGGGAGGCCGGGCGCTTACCTGAGGGTGCTGGAGCCGGGGCTGGTGCAAGCAGGCGACGCCATCTGCGTGGTCGAGCGCCCGGGCCACGACGTGGACGTCGCCACGGCGCTGTCCGCCTTCACGACCAGGCCCGAACTGCTGCCCCGGTTGCTGGCCGCCGGGGGCTCGTTGTCTGCCCAAGGGCGGGCCGAGGTCGAAAAGGCGCTGGCCAAAAGGGGTACCTCGGCGGCCTTGGCGGCCCCGCCGTAAGTACCTGGTCCTGGCGAGCGACCGGGGCTAAGAGCATTTCACCCAGACTCGCTCGATCCTTATGACCGGTGGGCTCGGCGGCAGGCTGAAGGTGCCGATGTAGGTGAACTTGCTCGAGGCGTGGGCCAGGGAGAAAACTTGAGGGGGGAAGCTGTAGAAGCCCGGCTTAGCCAGCTTGAAGGTGGGCTTGGCGTGCACCGTGCAGGCGCCTCGTTGGGCCACGGTGGTGCCGTTCTTGGCCCGGTAAGCCACGAGGAGCGTCTTGGGCGCCGATTGGCGCCAGGCGAATATGTACCCACTGACCGGAGGGCTGTGGGTGGTCGCCCCGCTCGTGGTCACGGCGCCCGCGGTTGCTGCCAGCGCCAGTGCCAGTGCGGCTAGAAATTTACGCTTTGTCATCGAAGCTCCTGTCTGGTTGTCTGCCAGCTTTGTATTGCCCGCACGCACTGGGCGCAGGGGCCGTCGTAGCCTGAGCGGGGCCTGTGGCCAAAGTGCTGAGCCGTGCGCACAGCAGGGTTATCGGGCTCATCCAGTGTGGCCTGAAGCATGTCCGCCGGGGTCACGCCTGGCATCGGCAGCGCGGGGGCTACCTCCGTGGCGCGTAGCTGCTGCCAAGCGTGCGGCCGCAGGTGGCCTGGCGGGTGGCCACCGCCGGGGGAGGAGGCCCTCCAGGCCTTTGCCGACCGGCCGGACCGGCAGGGTGAGCAGGGCCTCTAAGGCTACGACTCGCCGCACCAAGGTGAACGGCAGCCAGAGGGGCAGCCATAGCAGTTGACGGAAAAACCCGAAGCGCAACGCCAGCACCACGATGGCCACCAGTGTAGGGACAGCGGCTACAAGGTAGAACACGAGCACTCTGGGTGCCACAGCCCTCGTTGCGGGGTTGGCCAGGGACAGCTCGAGGCCGGTCACGAACACGATGGGACGGAGCACAGCGGTGATGCGGACTGTCGCAGCGCGGATGTAGAAGTACCACGACCGTGGCGAACGGCTAGCGGCCAAGATGGGTGAATGGCGGGAAAGCACATGGATCCCTGCCCGGTTCCAGCGGGCCCGCTGCTCGCGGAAGTCCCTCAGAGTTGCCGGCACGTCCTCGTAGATCCGGACGCGGGTGTCGACGGCGACCTGGTAGCCGAGGCGACCGAACATCATCGTGAGGTCGGAGTCCTCGCCGTTCATCCCAGAGACGAACCCGCCGACGAAGCGAGCGGGCTCTCTCCGGAAGGCGGTGAAAGTACCGGGGATGCAGTTGATGGCGTCCACCCGCTGCAAAGCAACCCGGGCGAAAGCAAAGCCGACCAGGCATTCGAAGAGCCGGCCCCGGCTGTAGAACGAGGTCGCCCTCGGGTCGGGCAGGTCCAGGGCGCCAACCACGCCGATGGCCGGGTTTGCGAACCAGTCAGGCAGGTACGAGAACGCGTCCTCTCCGACGACGATGTCGGCGTCGATGCGCACGACGATGTCCGACGTGGCGACGGCAAGGCCCTTGTTGAGGGCCTTGGCTTTGCCTCCGTGCTCCGCTGCGACCAGCCTGCCCCGCGCGTGCCTGAACTTGGCCATGGCCGCGCTGGCCACTGCCACTGTCGCGTCCTGTGAACCGTCATCGATGAGCACGACGGTGACCTCGCCGCCGTAACGACCGGCGGCTCGGTCGATGGACTCGAGGGTGCGGGCGATGGTTGTCGCCTCGTTGAACGCTGGTGTGATGGTCGTCAGCGGGGGGCGGCTGGTGGGGTCGTGCGGGGGGCGCGCTCTGCGCGTGGCCACGAGGAGGAAAAGCAAAAGGACGTCGAAGACCAGGGGGAAGCCTATGAACACTACCAGGAACGCGGTGGGGTGGTACTGGCCGACGAGGGTGTCGGCCAAGTCGACGGCACCTATGACGATGACGACCGCGAGGAGCGTGCCCACCAGGAGCAAGAGGCTTTCCGCTCGGCGGCCCGGTCTCAGGTCGGGGACGGCAGTGGGCCGCGGGACCTTGAAGGTGGTGGCAATGAGACGGAGCATCATCACGATGGCCACTGTGAACACGAAGAACGAGCCGAGCAAAGCCGCGGTCTCGGTGGGCAGCTTGACCACGGCGGCGGCAACGCAGCCCAGGGAATCGAGCACGCCAGCCAGTGCCAGGAAGAGCACGCCGTTGGCGAGCACGGCCACCCGCCGCGCCAGCGGTGCCCTGATGACCGTGGCGAAGGCGGCCAAGTTGGCGACGACCACCAAGCGTAGGGCGGAGCTGACGTGGGCAGCGTAGGCCGTTACCTGCGGGCGGTAGTAGACGAGCAGGCCGAGCCGGGCCACCAGGTCCTGGTAGAACTGGGCCGCCCCCGGGTGGACGGCCACCAGGCCCAGCGTGAACGCGCTCGAACAGAGGTAGAAGGTGCCGACCCGAGCCAGGGTCACCGAGCGCGGTCGGGGAAGGGCGACCACCGACCAGCCGTCACCCAGGTCATCGGCGCGGGCTTGGCGCAGTGGCCTTACGCAGAACGCGATGAGGGCCAGCCCGGCACTGAGGAGCAGAGCGGCGCCCAGCAGGTTTCGGGAAGTCACAACGAACCACCGCAAGTCATGGCGCCAGGCTGGAGGTCATGGCGGAGCGCGCGATCAAGCGGCCGTCACCACTGGGGCCTAATGGAAGCTCACTGTCCCGCTCATGCCGGGGAGCACGCCTCGGGGGAGGCGCCCCTTCAGCCGGAGCACGACTTCGTAACTGACCTGGCCGTTCAGTTCGAACGGCGTGTCTATGACCTGTTGCACGACCACTGGGACAGGCACGCCTCCCAGCGCATTGAAAGTGAAGGTGGCGGGCTCCCCGCGCCTCAGTGAGGCGACCTCCGTCTCAGGTACCGCTGCCACTACCTGCCAACGTCGGCCGTCGACCAACGAGATGACTGGTTGGTCCTGGGCGGACAAGTTGGTGGAGGTACCCGAAGCTCTGGGGAAGAGCCGGAACACATTGGAGGTCGGGAGCTCCGGGTTGGCAATGGGACCGTTGCGGACGCCAGATGGGCCAACGAGGGCACCTGGTGTGCCGGCGACGTGCAGCACGACCCCGTTGACCGGTGAACGCAGTTGGCTTGTGGACAACCTCTCCCGGTCTATGGCCAACTGGACCAAGGCCTCGGACAGGCTCGCCCGCGCCAGGGCGAGCTGTTCGGCCGCCAGGGCCCGGGCGCGCTGGGTGGCAGCAGGAGGTACCGACTCGAGGTAGCGGACGCGCAGCTTGTCAGCTGAGACGACGACCCGCTGCTCCTCCACCTGGAGCCTAAGGCCCTTGTTGTCTTCGCTGGCCAGTAGCTCGCCCTGGTGGACCCGCTCCCCGGGAGCGACGTAGACCGCGGCTAGGGGCGCGGTTACGGCGAAGTTGAGCTCCACGACGTTCGCGGGCACCACCGCGGCCGAGTAACGGTTCGCGGACTCGGCATTTACGAGGTAGACCGTGAGCCCCAGGGCGGCAGCGAGGACGGTGGCCAGGATGCTGACGGCAGCCACTCGCCGTGATGTCGGCCGCAGCCCACCGCCGTAACTGACGGTTTCGGCTCGTGAGCCACGGTCCACCGGCCCGGTCTCGGGCAGGCTGGTCCCTTGTCGAGCCAGTTCCTCGTACGGGACCACCTTCGGCCCTTGTCCCGGAGAAAAGAGGAAGGTGGGCTCCTTCATATGCGCAGTGCTCGACAGTGCCCCGGAGGCACTTGAGCCACGCCCCTGGACGGCTGGGCCCCGGAGCGGGCACCTTATTTTAGCATTGGACCGGTACCGGGGTACCTCCCCCGGCAAGAGCCCTGGTCAAGGGCATCTGTTCGGCTGGTGTTCCGAGAACAAGTAGACTAAGTCCATGACTAAGTCTGTTGGCGTCCACGAGGCCAAGACGCATCTTTCGCGCCTGTTGGACGACGTCACCGGAGGGGAGGAGGTGGTCATCACCCGCCGCGGCCAGCCGGTCGCTCGGCTTGTCGCGCTGGGCAGGGGGGCTGGTCGGGCCTTCGGCGTGGACCGCGACCTCCTGGTCGTGCCCGACGACTTCGACGCGCCGCTCGATGACGGCACGCTGGGCAACTTCGAGGGCTAGCGTGCGGTTGCTGCTTGACACGCACGTGTTCCTCTGGCTGCTGGCCGAGCCCGAGCGGCTTGGTAGCCACATCCACACCCTTGAAGACCCGGGCAACCAGCTGCTGCTGTCCGCTGCCAGTTCCTGGGAGATCGCGATCAAGGTCCAGCTCGGTAGGCTCCAGCTGCCCGATGAGCCAAGGCGCTATGTCCCAGACCGCATGCGGGCGATCGGCGTGGAGCCGCTCGCCGTCCAGCACGGGCACGCCCTGGCTGTGGCTGCTCTGCCGCCTCTTCACCGAGACCCGTTCGACCGCCTCCTGGTCGCGCAGGCTCGCGACCTGGGCTTGCGGATCGTGACGGCGGACGCGCAGATCGCGCTCTACGACGTGGGCACGCTCTTGGTCTGACGCCTTCCGGGGGCCGTGCCCTGCGCCCTGGCCGCTTGGCCCATGCCACCGGCCTACGCCGATTTCCAAGGGCCCACCCGCACTGTCCCTGACTGCACTTTGCTGGATGGTCGGAGCGGGCGACGGGAATTGAACCCGCACCACCAGCTTGGAAGGCTGGAGCTCTGCCATTGAGCTACGCCCGCACGCCAGAGGCAGCTTAGCAACCGCTGAGCCGCCGGCAGCCGCCGCCCGTTCGTCCTCCCCCTGGTGGCCGGCGCCCTGACCTGCAGCGGGCGGCCCTGTGGCCGGGCGCTGGCTGCCCAGCTGAGCCGCTGGGGCAGCCGAGGCGCCGCTGCCCGTTGACCCGCGTGAGGGGTGCCTACTTGACATGCTCACCCGCGGGCGCAAGACTTTGCCAGAACGCGAACATAGGTTCTTATTGCGAACAAGTCCGTACGTTGGCAACCTACAAGACCGTACGTTGGCAGCCCCCAAGGAGGCGAACGGGCCGTGCGCCCCTCCCGAGCATCCGGACAGTGCCCGCGGTGAGGTCCCTCGCAGGTCAGCCGGTGGGCCTCGGCCAGGAGGGGGCCATCGCGGGTGGTGCGGTGGTGGAGCTGAGGGGGATCCGCAAGCGCTTCGGGTCGCTGGAGGTGCTGCGGGGTGTCGACCTCACTGTCCACGCGGGCGAGCATGTGGTGATCTTCGGCCCCTCGGGCTCGGGGAAGTCCACCCTGCTGCGCACCATGAACCTCCTGGAGCCTCCGGACTCGGGCTCGTTGCGGGTGGCAGGTGTCGAGTACGGGCCGGAGCGCCCCCCGGGAGCACCGAGCGGTACCCCGCTGCAGCTACGCCGGCAGATCGGCATGGTCTTCCAGCACTTCAACCTCTTCCCCCACCTGAGCGCGCTGGAGAACGTGGCCCTGGCGCTGAGGCGGGTCAAGCACCTGGACCGGGCTGGTGCTGAGGAGCGGACCGCCGCGGCGCTGGCCAGTGTGGGCTTGCTGCGCTGGGCTGCCCACTACCCGAGCCAGCTCTCCGGGGGCCAGCAGCAGCGAGTGGCCATAGCCCGTGCGGTGAGCCTGGACCCCCAGGTCATGCTCTTCGACGAGCCCACCTCGGCCCTCGACCCCGAACTGGTCGGCGAGGTGCTGGCGGCCATGCGCAAGCTGGCCAGTGCCGGGATGACGATGGTGATCGTCACCCATGAGCTCAACTTCGCCCGAGAGGTCGGCGACTTCAACGTCTTCATGGAGCACGGCGAGATCGTCGGCTCGGGCCCACGGGGCTTCCTGGACGACTGCCCCAACCCCAGGGCGCGCCAGTTCATCGGGTCGGTGCTGTGACCGCGGCCATGACGTTCAACTGGGCGCTCGCCTGGCAGTACCGCGGCCAGCTCCTGAACGGCTTGGTCACCGCGCTGGAGGTAGCGGTGGTCGCCCTCGTCATCTCGGTGGTGGTAGGGCTCGTCCTCGCCCTCGGCCGGATGTCCCGCACGCCGGTGCGCTGGTTGGCCGCGCTGTGGGTCAACGTCTTCCGGGGGGTCCCCGCGCTCGTGAGCGTGCTGTGGGTGTACTTCGGCTGGTCCCTATTGCTCGGCATCAACCTCACCCCCTTCGAATCGGGCGTGGTCGCGCTCGTGCTGCTCTATGGGGCGTTCCACGCGGAGATCTACCGGTCCGCGTTCGAAGCGGTGCCCCGTGGCCAGCGCGAGGCAGGCTTGGCCTTGGGGCTGCGCCGCTCCAGCGTGTTCTTCCATGTCACCTTGCCTCAGGCCACCAAAGTTGCCATCCCCAATATCGGCAGCATGTTCATCGGCATGGTGAAGGACACCTCGGTCTTCTCCGTGGTGGGCCTGTTGGAAGTCATCCGGGTAACGGACAACATCGAGTCCACTACCTTCCAGCCCTTCGTGCTCTACACGGTGGCGGCTGCCATATACGTGGTGGTCGCGTTCGGGCTCGATTTTGCGTTCCGCATGGCCGAGCGCACCCTCACCAAGCCCCCTGCAGGGGCGTTGTCCCGCCTGCTGGCACGGCGCCGTCACCGGCGGCTCGAAGCCATCTCGGCCCGAGCGGAAGCCGCGCCGGCACACGGTGGCGGCCCGGGACCGGGCGCCCCGCTCGCCGTGCTCGCCGTACCCGAGGGCCGCCCGGTGCTGGCCCGGACGGCCCATGCCAGCGCGGCCGGCAACCCTCAACCACAACCAGACCAATGAACCAACGAGGAAACAACGAAAGGAGCAACATGGCCATAACTGCTGCAGCCAAGCAGGCGCCAACGACCAGGTGGGCCACGAGGGCGCGCCAGTGACGGGCGTGGCCGGCGGTGACGGGGGCCAGCCGTGGGGGGCCGAAGAGATGATGGCTGTTGCCGCCGCCCGGGAACTGCACAACGGCGAAGTGTGCTTCGTTGGCATCGGCCTGCCCAGCACGGCCGCCGACCTGGCCCGGCGCATCCACGCCCCGGGGGCCGTGCTCATCTACGATTCGATTCCGGTGCCATCGGCGCCAAACCCCGGCGGCTGCCATCGTCGATCGGCGACGGGGAGCTGGCCGAGACGGCCGACACCGCGGTGCCTGTGCACGAGATGTTCAACTACTGGTTGCAGGGCGGCCGCATCGACGTCGGCATGGTGGGCGTGGCCCAGCTCGACCGCTCTGCGAACATCAATACCACGGTCATCGGCCCCTACGGCAGCCCCCGCGTCCGCCTGCCGGGCGCAGGCGGAGCGCCCGAAATAGTGAGCTCCTGCCGGCGGACCGTGGTCGTGGTACGCCACAGCCGGCGGGGGTTCGTACCCGGCTGCCACCGTCGAACAAGTGAAAGAAGCAACCGGCTGGGACCTTGCGGTGTCGCCCGGCCTGCAGCTCACGGCTGCACCCTCGGAGCAGGAACTGCAGGCCCTGCGCCAGCTGCTGGCAACCCGGCCGGCTGGCGAGTGACAAGGAGCTGGCCGGGGCCCCAAAAAGGGCCGGTCTGGCCGGGCGGTAGCGTGGGCTGCCGTAGATAGCCCCGACGCAATTTACCAGTGGGTGGCACCCAGGGGCGGGAGTGTAGGATACAGGGGGCAATCGGTGCACGACCGGCGCGGCCTTGCAAGCTCCCAGTTACCTGCGGAGGGGGCCGGTCGTCAAGGTAGATAGGGAGCGTTCGTGGCCAAGGGGCAAAGGGCTGAGGTCGGGCGCACGGCGGGCGGGGCACGCCCTGAGTTCGTCCAGTCCCTGGAGCGCGGTTTGGCGGTCATCAAGGCTTTCGGGCCCGATGGCACGCGGCTCACCCTTACCCAGGTGGCCCAGGCCACCGGCCTGACGCGCGCCGCGGCCCGGCGGTTCCTTCTGACACTGGTCGAGCTCGGCTACGTCCGTAACGAAGGGCGCGAGTTCTCACTGCGCCCCCGGGTCCTCGAACTTGGCTACGCCTACCTGTCCGGTCTCAGCTTTGCCGAGGTCGCCCAGCCTTTCTTGGACGAGCTGGCCCTCAAGGTGCAGGAGTCCACTTCGATAGCGGTGCTCGACGAGGACGAGATCGTCTATGTGGCCCACACCTCGCCCCGGCGCCTCATGACCATAAACGTGCCGATCGGGGGGCGTGACCCGGTCTATTGCACCTCGCTCGGCCGTGTCCTGCTCGCCGGGCGGCCCGACGATGAGGTCGACAGCTACCTGGAGAGGGCAAAGCTGGTTGCCTACACCGAGAACACCGAGACCAACCCCAAGCGCATCAGGCAGGCGGTCCTGCGGGCGCGTGAGCTCGGCTACGCCCTGGTCGACGGTGAGTTCGAAGATGGCCTGGTGGCGCTGGCGGTACCCATACGGGACGCCTCCGGCGGCGTCATCGCCGCCATGAACGTGAGCGCGTACTCCCTGCGGGCCGGGCCCGAGGTCTTGGAAAATGCCCACCTGCCCGCGCTCTTGGACGCGGTGGCCAAGATCGAGCGGGAGATGCAGTCCTCAGTGAAGCTCGGCAGCCCGCTGGCTTGAGGCTGGCGCGGCGCCGCTCGCCCGGCCGCTGGGTGCCTGCTGGGGTGCGGCCAGCACCGACACAGGGGTGGGGGAAAAGGGGGCCTGGGGGAAAAAGCCCGATGTCACAACCGGTCTCGCCTTCGACGCGCGGGCGGCCAGTTCCACCAGGACCGCTGAGCAGTAGCGCCCCTGGCACTTGCCCATCCCCGCTCGCGTTACCCGCTTCAGGGAGCCGGCAGCGGCCAGCCAGGGCCGCAGGTTGGCGGACAGCTCGGCCAGGGTGACCTCCTCGCACCGGCAAATGATGGTCTCGGGGGTGGCGAGCTGGTCGACCAGCACGGGAGCTTCGAACAGCCCCCACAAGCCCGCCTGGAAGGCCAGGGCGCGCCGCAGGGCACCTACGCCCTCACCAACGTCACCTTGCCCTACGTGCTGGAGGTCGCCAATGGGGGCTTGCGACAGGCGGTCGCCACTGACCCGGCCCTGGCCCGGGGCTGCAACGTCGTGGGGGGCAAGGTGGTCCACCCTGCGGTAGCCGATGCCCACGGCCTGGAGTGCACCGCCCTCGAGGAGGCTATGGCCGCCTGATTGCTGCTATGGCCGCATGACCGCTATGGCCCCTGGGCCCGGGGCCGGGAGCTTGACCCCTTGTCGCGGGGCAGGAGCCGGGAGCCGGGGGAGTACCGTCTACCCGGTAGGCCCGGCACCTTGGCCGGGCTAGCGGAGGAGGACGGAGATGTTCGCCGGTTTCAAGAAGTTCCTCATGCGTGGGGACATCATCGTCATGGCAGTGGGGTTGTCCGCAGCCTTGGCCGTGAGCACCCTGGTGAAGGCGTTCACGGACAATGTCATCACCCCGTTGGTGACGCGTGCCCAAGGCAGCCACCCGATCGGCCTGGGGGCCCAGCTGGGCAGTGCCGGCAACCAGAGCACCTACCTGAACTTTGGTGCAGTCGTGTCGGCGGTCATCTATTTCGTCGTGTTCATGGCTGTCATCTATTCGTTGGTCGTCGTGCCCTACCGGAACCTGCAGGCGAGGCGGGGAAAGGTGGCCTTCGGCGACCCACCGCCGACCAAGGAGTGCCCGTACTGCCTTTCGGACGACTTGCCGGTAGCTGCCACCAAGTGCCGGCACTGCGCCAGCCAGCTCGAGCCCGCGGCCTGAACTGGCCCCGTCGACCGAGCCGGGGTGGCCGGGCCCGGGCCGGGCTGCCCCTGCCTCGGTGGGCAGCCAAAGCCCAAATACCGGGCCGGCCCGTTGTGGGCGGGGATAATGGTCGTCGATCATGTGCAGCCGTGCCTGCCGATGGCCTTCGGGCAGCCGCCGGTCGCCGGCCGCCACGAGGGTGCTGGCCCCGAGGTTGGCCGTCAGGCTGGCTTTGGGGCTCGCGGTGGCCCTCGTCCCGGGGCTGACAGTGGCGCTGGGCTCAGGCCTGGCAGCGGCGCCGCCCGTCGCAGGGTTGCCGGCCGGCCCGGCGTTGGCAGCCAGCCCCGTGCCTTCGGCCGGTGGCACGGGCGCCCAGGCCGGTGGCACGGTGGCCCTGGCCCCGGGCACGGCCGGCACCCCGCTGGCTGGCTGGCCTCGGCCCACCGTCTCGTACTACGAGCAGGACGCCAACCTCAAGGTGCTCTTTGCGCAGGGCAAGGCTGCTGGTGAAAGAGCGGAGCAGGGGATAGTCATATTGGACTTCGGCCGGCCGGCGGACGGCCCATCTGGCCCGGGCACCATGGGCTTTGGCGGCCGGTACATGCCGTTCGCCTCGGTGGTGGCGGCCGTGGAGAGCTTTATAAGGGCATACTTCCGCTATGCCCCCGGCGGCACCACGCTCCATGTGGCGGTGGGGACCAACAACAGCTGCGGGCCAGGTCAGCCCTGTGGCCACGTCACCTGTGGTTGCCCTGACGAGCCGGCGGACCTGCAGCTGTGGGGTTCCGAACTGGCGTCGACCGTTGAGCGGCTCGGAGCCTGGGCCACCCAGTTCAAGGTCGGCCACGGCTTCAGCGACAGCGTGCGGGTGGTGGCGGCCGATGACGCGGAGCCGGCCTTCGACCCCGGGTTCAAGAACACCTACGCCGTCCTGAAGGGCTACGCGGACGCCGTCGGTGGGCCGTGGCCCGCCATGGTGGACAGCGGTTCTGCTGAGGGGAGCTATTGGACCAAGAGCCAACTGTTCCAAGTCGCGTACGGGTTCCGGCCCGATGTGCCCATGCCGCAGGTCTATTACCCTGCCCAGGCCAGCCAGTGGGGGGCGTTGCTCCGCTACGCCAAGGCCAAACGGGGCAAGCCCATGACCGTCTACGGTGTGCTGACCGAAGGCCCCGGGGCCTACGACCCGGGGGCAGCCTACGCGGCCATGTTGCGGGTCGCTTCAGCCGTGACCGGCCAACGGGTCATCCCCTGGGTGTCCACTATCACCTTTGTGCCCAGGGCCTGAAGTTGTTGTGGCTGAGGGCGGCAGCTGCAGCCGAGCAGGGGCCGCCCGGGCTTTTGGCCCGTCTGAGGACGGCTGGGGCACCTGAGGCCTGTCGGAATACCCCTGGGGGTATTCTGGTTGGAACTTGCAAGTCACCGGCGCAAGGCTGGACGCCAGCGGTGGTGATACCAACCACGGACAGGGAAGGCCCAAAGACGTCACGCGCAAGCGTGCTGGGGCACCAAGGCAGGCCCGCGCAGGGGCCTTGAGGGGGGAGAGGGATGAAAGGTACTGAGGTAGAGGTGGACCAACCGATGGCTGATGCCGAAGAGGCTGTCCGACGGGCCCTTGGAGAGGTGGGCTTCGGGGTCCTGGCAGAAATAGACGTGGCCGCCACCCTAAAGGCGAAGCTAGGGGTGGACCACCGGCCGCTCAAGATCCTTGGAGCCTGCAACCCGGCGCTCGCCCACCGGGCCTTGGAGCTCGACCCTTCGCTGGCCCTCCTGCTCCCCTGCAACGTGGTCCTGGAAGAGGTCGGCGAGGCCCGTACCCGGGTCACGCTGGTCGACCCTCGGGTGCTGCTGTCCCTGGGGGAGGACGCCAGCGCCCCCGGGCTGGTGGACCTGGGCGACGAAGCAGCCAGGGGGCTGGAACAGGCAGCTGCCAAGCTGGGTGCCCGGCTGTGACCAGTGGGCTTGCCTTGGGCAGGGGCGCAGCCGGCCGGGCCGGCCCCCGCCCGGTGCCGGCCTGGCCCCCCTGGGCTAGGCACAAGGCTCAGGGAGGCATTGCTTGGCACTTTGGAACTGGGAAGAAGGGAAAGGAAAGGACGTCATGACCAACACGGTCCGAGTGGAGCACAAAGGGAGCGACCTGTTCGAGGTCGCCATCCGGGGCCACCTGGTCCACGTGGACCAGCCCCTCGAAGACGGGGGGTCCAATGCCGCACCCACCCCGACCGAGCTGTTCGTGGCGAGCCTGGCCTCTTGCGTGGCCCACTATGCCCGAAGGTTCCTCGCCCGTCACAAGCTCCCGACCGAAGGCCTGTCGGTGACGGCCAGGTTCACCATGGCCGGACGACCCTCCCGGGTGGCCCAGGTGACTGTCTCGGTCAACCTGCCTGCGGGCGTGCCGGAGGAACGGAAGGCCGCGTTGTTGGCGGTCGCCTCTCACTGCACGGTCCACAACAGCCTTGCCGAACCGCCCGAGGTGAGCATCGGCTTGGCCAGCTGACTGCGGCAAGGGCCCGCAAGCGGCCTGTCGGGGCACGAAGGTGCGTGAGCAGGTGGACGGGTGGTGAGTGGTCTGGTCTGGTTGGTTGGCCGGCCGGTGGGTCGGTCGGTCGGGGAGGCGGGACTTGAACCCGCGGCCTCCTGCTCCCAAAGCAGGTGCGCTACCAACTGCGCTACTCCCCGAGCGCTGCCAAGCCGATGCTATAACGTCCTCAGGCCGGTGACCCTGGCCACCTGGCCCTTCGGCCCTCCTTGGCCGGCTGGGCGTCTCGGCCCGGTGGCTCCCTCGGTGCGCCGGCGGCTCCCCGGGATGGCCCCCCGGTACCCGGTCAGGCGCCTCGTTGGAGCTCATGGTTAGCCGGTGGTGCCTCGCGAGGTACCGAACAAAGGCAACCGCGGAGGCGGTCCACCAGCCGTCCCGCGGTCGGTGGCCCGATGGGCAGGAACCTGCTTGGGCCGCTCACGGCCCATGCGATGACGCCATGGCGTGCGACCAGGCAGCACACCCGCACCTGGGTAGGGGAGCTTGCGCCGCCTGCCGGGCCGCGCCCCGGCTCCAGTGCTGCCTCTGGCCCCGCTACTACCTGCGGTCCCAGCCCGGCTACCTGCGGTCCCAGCCCGGCCTCGGGGTAGCCGTCGGTGGCACCTGCACCGACTGTGGCTGTTACGGCCGTACCCGTGGCCACGAGCCCCACCGCTTGGCACTCCGGTGGTGCCAGCCACCCGAGGAAGGGCTCGGCCCGGTCGGACAGGCAGACATCGAAAGCTCCCCCGGCCTCGGCCTCTGGGGTGGCTAGCACCTTGACCCAAGTGGGCCTGCCTTGTCGCTCCACATGGTCGCCCAAGGTGCCCAGCAGCGCCTGGGCCAACCTGTCCCAGTCCATCACGTCCCTGCTCACCCCGTCCATCGACCCACCCCGTCTTGCTCTGTTCACCCGGGTCACCCCTCCTGGGGGCTCTTTGGCCGGGGCGGGCTCGGCCCCGAGAGATCACGCCGGCACTAGCCTAGCATATCATAGAAATCTATGATATCACTAGAAGTATGGTCCGCTGTCAGAGTATGAGGCATTGTTCTTTGCCCAGATCCGGCATTCTGGGCCCTGTTTGGGGTCGGGAACGTGCCTTGCCAGGACAGAGAACCCCACAACAGGACAGAGAACCCCACAGCAGGGCAAAGAAAGCTCGTGCACCAGCCCCGGGAGGTGCGGAGCAGCCCGTGCACCAGCCCCGGGGCAGCCCGGCGGGGCGTGGCAGCAGCCCGGCGCCAGCAGCCCGGCCGGGCGTGGCAGCAGCCCCGCCGCAGCCGGGCCCGCTGGATGCTCCCGTGCCCTCAGGCGGTAGGCTCTGCGTCTCATATGAGGTCCGAAGTCGCTCCCCTCGAGGGCAACAAGGTGAAGGTCACGGTCCATGTGGACGAGGCCGAGGTCGACCAGGTCGTTGACGAGGCCTTCGCCAAGTTCTCACGGGAGGTGAAGGTGCCCGGCTTCCGTCCCGGCCACGTGCCCCGGCCGGTGCTCGAAGCCCGTTTCGGCCTCTCGGCTGTGCGCCAGCAGGCCTTCAACGAGCACATACCTGACTGGTACGCCCAGGCCGTCCGTGAGCACGAAGTCGATGTGATCGCTCAGGCTGAGGTGAACGTCACCGAGGGAGAGGACAGCGGGCCCCTGGCCTTCGACGCGGTGGTGGAGGTCCGGCCCCAGGTCAAAGTGGACGGTTACCAGCACCTGCGGGTTACCGTCCCCAACCCCGAGGTGAGCCAGGAAGAGGTCGCTGCCCAGGTGGACCGCCTGAGGGGCAACTTCGCCGAGCTCGCCCCGGTGGAACGTGAGGCCCGCCTGGGTGACCACGTGGTCGTCGACATGACCGCCCAGCGCAACGGCGAGGTCGTCCCCGGCTGGTCGTACACCGACTACTCGGTCGAGCTGGGCTCCGGCAACGACCTGCCTGAGCTGGACGAGCACCTGCCAGGGGCCAAAGCGGGCGACACCGTGCGCTTCCAGGCCGGTGCCGGCGGAGGAGAGCCGGCTGACGTGGAGGTAGTGGTCAAGCAGGTCCAAGAGAAGGTCCTGCCGGAGGCCTCAGACGAGTGGGCGGCAGAAGCCTCGGAGTTCTCCACCTACAAGGACCTCGAAGACGACATCCGCCGGCGGCTGTCCCGTCTCAAGCGGGCCCAGGCCCTGATCGGCCTGCAGGCGGCCGTCGCCGACGCCCTGGCCGGGCTGGTCACCGAGGCTCCACCGGCAGCCCTGGTGGACGCCGAGGTCCAGCGCCTGGCCGAGGACTTGGGCAGGCGGCTGGACGCCCAGAAGGTGACTTTGGAGCGGTACTTGCGGGCTACCGGTCGCACCCTCGAACAGGTCCTGGACGAGCTGCGCGAAGAGGCTGTCCCCAACGTGAAGCTGGACCTGGCGCTGAGGGCCATAGCCCAGGCGGAGGGCCTGGGCCCGAGCGAGCAGGAGCTGGACGCCTACTTGCAGAGGCTGGCCAATGACGCCGGTGTCGCGACGGAGCGGTTCAAGGAAGAGGTCCAACGCGCAGGCAGGCTTCCCGCGGTACGCTCGGATCTAGGCAAGTCCAAGGCTTTCGACTGGGTGGTCGAGCACGCCGAGGTCGTCGACGAGGAGGGTAAGGCAGTGGACCGGGCTCTGTTGCAGCCAGACCCGTCATCGGTGGGCCCCGGTCCTGGGCCGTCGGGGGCGGGCGACGCAGCCGGGGCGAGCCGGGCCTCACCCACCCCCGACCGGGCCTCCTCCGGCCCGGAGCCAGTACCGGGGGATGGGCCGGGCCGAGCTTCGCCCACCCTGGGCCAAGGCGGGGCAGAGGGGTTAGGCACGCCTGAGGCCGGGGGCCCCGGCACGGCGGCGGGCGTCACAGCCGGGACGGTTGCTGGGACTACTGCCAGCTCTGCGGTAGGAAGGGGAGCATGAAGCACCCGTTGGCGCAAGCAGTGGCGGGGATGAGGGTCACCGGCCAGTACCACGTCCCGGGCATCTTCGAGCAGACGAGCCGGGGCGAACGAGGCTACGACCTGTTCTCCAGGATGCTCGAGGAGAACATCATCTTCATGGGCACGCCCATCGACGACTACGTGGCCAATGCCATCTGTGCCCAGTTGCTCTACCTCGAGTACAAGAACCCAGACAAGGACATCAGCCTGTACATCAACTCGCCGGGCGGCGACATCACCGCCTTGTTCGCCGTCTACGATGCGATGAAGTTCGTGAAGAACGACGTCTCGACGTTCTGCTATGGCCAGGCTGCCTCTGCTGCCGCGGTGATCCTGGCCGGCGGTACCAAGGGCAAGCGCTACGCCCTGCCCCACGCTCGCATCCTGCTCCACCAGCCCTACGGCGGCGCTGCTGGCCAGGCCGCGGACATCGAGATCCAGGCCAAGGAGATCATCCGCATGAGGGACCTGCTCAACGAGATGATCGCCCTGGACACGGGCCAACCACTGGAGAAGGTGGCGGCCGACACCGACCGGGACTTCATCATGAGCGCCGCTGAGGCTCAGGAGTACGGCATCATTGACGAAGTGATAACCACCCGCGAACTGGCCAGCGTCCCCCAGGCCGCGGGCGTGGGCTGAGCCAGGGAAGGAGCAGGGGTGGCTAAGTTCGGTGAGTCGAGCGAGCTGGTCAAGTGTTCTTTCTGCGGCAAGTCGCAAAAGCAGGTAAAGAAGCTCATCGCCGGCCCGGGCGTGTACATATGTGACGAGTGCATCGACCTGTGCAACGACATCATCGAGGAGGAGCTGGCCGAGCCGTCCGAGGTCCACTTCGAGGAGCTCCCCAAGCCGGCCCAGATCTTCAACTTCCTGAACGACTACGTGGTGGGCCAGG
>JAJPKN010000058.1 GCA_021323695.1 Actinomycetota bacterium
ATGATCTCCCGGAGCTTCATCCAGACGAACGAGGCCATCTCACGCCTCGTCGAGGCTGGCATCCTGAAGCAGGTGACCGTCGGTCGCCGCAACCGAGCCTTCGAAGCTCCCGACATCATTGCTGCCTTCACCGACCTGGAGCGCCAGCTCGCAAGCCCCGAGGGCGACACCCTCACGAGTGAACCCGTCCGTCGCGTCCCACGGCGGCAGTGACCAACTGTCAACGACACCGTTGACGAACCGGCTCCCTTTGCTTGATATCGATATATGCAAATGCATATGGCTGCATATCCATACATGCAGACGACTGCACATCTGCACCCCACTTGTAGTAGGTGCTTCTCGCCATGCGACTCTCAGTCACCAACCTCAAGGGAGGGACGGGGAAAACAACCACGGCCGTACACCTGGCAGCAGGGCAGTCGCCGCGCCACTGGTCGACGGTGATGAACAAGACGCTCGGTCCACCGAGCACCGCCGGTAGCCGTGGGCAACGGCGCGGCCTCCGAGCCGCTTGCCCAGGCTCGTGGCCGACCTCTTTTGACATGCACTGGCCCGGGCACCTCCCGTGGCTGACCCTCAGTGCCCCCGGCGCCAGCCGCCGGCGCGGCCGTCCCAAGGGCACTGTGGCGCTTCCAGCTTCGAGCTCGCCGAGGCTACCTTCGGCCGTTGAACGTGCGGTTACCCCGCCTCTGCGATGGAGTTACGGCAGGGCGAACACTGCCCTTGCACCTCGGCCCACGAGCACCGGTGGCCGCCCAAGCCGCGCCAGCCGCCCAGGTCCAGCTGCCATGCCTGTAGCCGGCTGCAGTGGCGCCTGTAGCTGGGCCGCTGGCAGCCGGGCGGCGCGCCGGAGCACCATTGGGGCCCAGCCACGTGCCTGCCTACCTGGCCATGCCCGAAGGCCAGGTGCCGCTACGCCCTAGATGTCGTAGTACAGGTAGAACTCCCAGGGGTGAGGCCGCAGCCGTACCGGGTCGATCTCGTGCTCGCGCTTATAGCTGAGCCAGGTCTCGATCAGGTCGTCGGTGAAGACCCCTCCAGCCAGGAGGAAGTCGCTGTCGGACTCCAGGGCCCTCAGGGACTCCTCGAGCGACCCGGGGACCTGGGGTACCCGGGCCAGCTCCTCGGGGGGCAGGTCATAGAGGTCCTTGTCCATCGGCTCGGGCGGCTCGACCTTGTTCAGCACCCCGTCGAGGCCGGCCATGAGGATGGCCGAGAAGGCCAGGTAGGGGTTGCACGAGGGGTCGGGGCAGCGGAACTCGACCCGCTTGGCCTTGGGGCTCTTGGAGTACAGGGGGATGCGGCAGGCGGCCGAGCGGTTGCGCTGGGAGTAGACGAGGTTCACAGGCGCCTCGTAACCGGGGACCAGGCGCTTGTAACTGTTGGTGGTGGGTGCCGCGAACGCCAGGATCGCCGGGGCGTGCTTCAACAGCCCACCTATGTACCACCGCCCCATGTCCGAAAGCCCGGCGTAACCGAGCTCAGAATGGAAAAGGGGCTCGCCACCGCTCCACAACGAGCTGTGGACGTGCATACCCGAACCGTTGTCACCGAAAATGGGCTTGGGCATGAACGTGGCCGTCATGCCGGCTGCTCGGGCGACGCTTTTCACGACGTACTTGTAGATCATGAGCTTGTCGGCCATGGTCAAAAGCGTGTCGAAGCGCATGTCGATCTCGGCTTGGCCGGCCGTGCCCACCTCATGGTGCTGGACCTCGACGTCGACGCCCATTTTCTCCATGGTCAGTATCATTTCGGACCGCAGGTCCTGCAGGTGGTCCATGGGGGGGATGGGGAAATAGCCTTCCTTGTGCCGTGGCTTGAAGCCGAGGTTCGGGCCTTCGTCCTTGCCTGAGTTCCAGATCCCCTCGACCGAGTCGATGTGGTAGTAGCCCTCGTGAGCGTTCTGGTCGAACCGGATGTCATTGAAGATGAAGAACTCAGCTTCGGGCCCGAAGTAGGCGGTGTCGGCAACCCCGGTCGAAGCCAGGTACTCTTCTGCCTTCTTGGCCACATAGCGCGGGTCGCGCGAGTACGGTTCCCCGGTCACCGGGTCGCGCACGAAGCAGTTGATGATGAGGGTCTTGTGCTGGCGGAACGGGTCGATGACCGCGGTGCCTGGGTCGGCCACGAGCAACATGTCCGACTCTTGGATCTCCTGGAAGCCGCGGATGGAGGAGCCGTCGAAACCGAGGCCCTCCTCGAAGGCACCCGTTGACAGCTCGTGGGCTGGGACCGAGAAGTGCTGCATGAGCCCCGGCAAGTCGCAGAAGCGGAAGTCGACGATCTCGATGCCTTCCTGCTGGACCAGCGACAGGACCTCCTCGGGCGTACGCCTCGTGAAGGCCAAGGTATGTTCCCCTTTCTTGTCTCGTCAGGGAGCCAGTGCGCCCTGGCTGCCGTTGCCAGCCACCCTGGCTGGGCCGTGTAGCCGGTACGTTGCTCCTCTGTGAACTCTGTGTGAACGCTCCGGGGGCGGCCCGGCCCTGCCGGCGCGCTCCCCCAGTAGCCACCTATCGTGTCATAGGAGGTGGGCCCGGCGCACGGCCGCCCACCGCCAGGAGGGCAACATGGACTCCCAAACCGACTACGTGCTGCGCACCGTCGAGGAACGGGCCATCCGCTTCGTCCAGCTGTGGTTCACCGACGTCTTGGGGATCCCCAAGGCGTTCAACATCACCCCAGCCGAACTGGAGAACGCTCTCGAGGAGGGGATGACCTTCGACGGTTCTGCCATCGACGGGTTCTCGCGGGTCCAAGAAAGCGACGTGCTGGCCGTCCCCGACGCCAAGACCTTCCAGCTCCTGCCCTACCTGAAGGGCGAGGCCCCGGTGGCCAGGGTGGTCTGCGACATCTACAACCTGGACGGCTCTCCCTTTGAGGGCGACCCGCGCCACGTGCTCCGGCGGGCACTGCAGTCCGCTCGCGACCAGGGCTTTTCCTTCTACGTAGCCCCAGAGCTGGAGTACTTCTACTTCGCCCAGCCACCCGGGCTCGACGGGCTGCCACCCACCCCCCTGGACCGGGGCTCCTACTTCGAGCTGATGGGCAACAACGACGCCACCACCCTGCGGCGCGAGACCGTGCTCATGCTGGAAGAAATGGGCATACCGGTCGAGTACAGCCAGCACGAGGACGCCCCCAGCCAGCACGAGATCGACCTGCGCTACACCGACGCCATGACCATGGCCGACACGGTGATGCTGGTCCGCGTGGTCGTAAAGGAGATGGCGGCCCGCCGAGGGATACTGGCCACGTTCATGCCCAAGCCGCTGTCCGGGGTGCAAGGGTCGGGCATGCACACCCACATGTCGCTGTTCGACGGCGACACCAACGCCTTTTACGACGACTCCGACGAGTACCACCTCTCGACCGTGGCCAGGCAGTTCATCGCCGGGATCCTGCACCACGCCCGCGAGATCACCGCCATCACCAACCAGTGGGTGAACTCCTACAAGCGCCTGATCGTGTCCCACGAGGACCAGCCCCTGATAGAGGCACCGGTCTACATCTCCTGGGCCCAGAACAACCGTTCGGCCCTGGTACGGGTGCCCCCCATCAAGAAGGGCAAGCGGGACTCCACCCGGGTCGAGTACCGGGCCCCCGACCCCGCCGCCAACCCCTACCTGGCCTGGGCGGTGATCCTGGCGGCAGGCCTGGCCGGCGTACGGGAAAAGTACGAGCTGCCCAGGGAGTGCTCCTCCAACCTCTACGAGATGTCTGCCCAGGAGCGCCTGGCGGAGGGGATCAAGCCCCTGCCCGCCTCCCTGGCCGAGGCCCTGGACGCCATGGAGGGCTCGGAGCTGGTGGCCTCCACCCTGGGCGAGCATGTCTTCGAGTGGTTCTTGCGCAACAAGCGCCGGGAGTGGGCCGACTACAAAGCCGAGGTCACACCCTTCGAGCTGCGACGCTACTTGACGGCGCTGTGAGAGGCTGAGGGTTCGCCCATGGGACCGCTGCTCGTCTTCCCCGACCCGCCCCCCTTGGCGGTGGCCACCGAGCTGTCCATGGCCAGCTGGGCGTGGAAGGCGGTCACCACCCCTGCAGGTGCGGCCGAGCTGGAGCCGGAGGAAGGTTGGTCGGGCGGTGTCGTGTGCGCCGACGAGCAACCCGACGCCGCCTTCGGCCTCTGCCGGGCGTTGCGCAAGCGCGACGTGCCCTTCTCCCCTCTCTTGCTGGTGGTCTCCCACCAGCAGCTGGGGGCGCTGGAGCTGCGGGAGGACCTGTTCGACGACTTCTGCGTCCTGCCTCTGGCACCCAGGGAACTGGAGGCCCGCTTGGCCCAGCTTTCCTGGCGGGCGGGCCGGGGCCTGCGGCCTGAGCTGGTCGAGCACGGGCCGCTGGTGCTCAACCTGGAGACCTACCAGGCGTCCGTGGCCGGCCGGCCACTGGCGCTCACGTACATGGAGTACGAACTGCTCAAGTTCCTGGCCACCCACCCGGGCAAGGTCTTCACCCGCGAGACGCTGCTGTCCCGGGTCTGGGGCTACGAGTACTACGGGGGGGCCCGGACCGTGGACGTCCACGTGCGGCGCCTGCGGGCCAAGCTCGGCGAAGAGCACGCCCAGCTGATCTCGACCGTACGGTCGGTCGGCTACCGCTTCGGGCAGAGCCGCTGGTCCTTGTGAGGCGCTCCTTGGCTCAAGCCGGCCGGTAGGCCCAGGCTTCGACCTCGACGGCCGCCCCCATCGGCAGGCCAGCCACGGCCACCGCCGAGCGGGCTGGGCGGTGGTCCCCGAAGGCAGCCACGTAGGCTTCGTTCATGGCCCCGTAGTCGGCGATGTCGGCCAGGTAGACCGTCGTCTTCACCACGTGGCCGAGGCTGGCCCCGTGCTCAGCCAGCAGCCCGGCCAGGTTAGCCAGGGCCTGGGTGAGCTGGCCCCGGGCACCGCCGGGGACCAGCACACCGTCGCGGGTACCCAGTTGGCCCGACACGACAACCCAGGGGCCGGCCTCCACCACCGGCGAGTAAGGCCCAATAGGCGCCATGAGGCCTGAGCGGTGGCGAGGAGAGAGCTCCGGCTGGGCGTCAGCTGAACGAGTGGCCGCAGCCGCAGGTGCGAGAGGCGTTGGGGTTGTCGATGGAAAAGCCGGCCCCCTGGAGCCCGTCTTTGTAGTCGAGCGTCGAGCCCATCAGCAACGGGGCACTGGCAGGGTCCACCACGACCCGGATGTCCCCGGCGCTGGACTGAAGGTCGTCGTCGGCCAGTTCGGAGTCGAAGAACATCTCGTAGGAAAAACCGGAGCAACCGCCGGGCCGGACGGCCACCCGGAGGAAGAGGTCAGGGTTGCCCTCTTCCTGGAGCAACTGGGCCACCTTGGCCGCCGCCGCCTCAGTCAACGACAAGGCGGGGACCGTCGAGCCTGGCATGGTCGAAGTCGAAGTGGTGCTCACCAGACCTCCTGTGTGCACTTGGGTTGGGACCATGGTACAGGTTGGGTGGCCCGCACGGCACCTCGTAGCCGGCCGGGAGCGCCGTACCATGAAGGCCGTGACCCAGAGCCCTCCCGCCGGCCCCTCCTCTCCCCACCTCACCGAGGAGGCCGTCCGCCAGGCCCTGCGGGCCGTGGTCGACCCCGAACTGGGGGACAACATCGTCGAGCTGGGCATGGTCAGCTCCGTGAGCGTCCAGCCGGGGGGCCTGGTCGTGGTGGGCGTCGCCCTGACCACGCCCTCCTGCCCCCTACGGGGCCAGATCAAAGCCGAGGTGATGGGCCGGGTCGGGGCGCTGCCCGGCGTGAGCGAGGCCCGGGTGGAGACGACCGAGATGGCCCAGGAGCAAAAGGCAGCCCTCATGTCCCGGGCCCGGTTGAAGGCTCGCGAGCGGGCACCCAGGACCACGGTGCCCCCCCGGGCCCGGGTGCTGGCCGTCTCTTCGGGCAAGGGAGGAGTGGGCAAGTCGTCGGTGGCCGTCAACCTGGCGGCCGGCCTGGCCTCCCGTGGCTACACCGTGGGCATCCTCGACGCGGACATCGCCGGCTTCTCGGTCCCCCGGATGCTGGGCATGGAAGGAGCGCTGGAAGCCGAGCGGGACCCCGCCGACCCCAGCCGCAAGCTGATCCACCCCCTGACGCGCCGCGTCAGCGCTCACAGCGGCGGCGCCAACGGTGCCGGCGGTGAGCTGCGAGCTGTCTCGATGGGCTTCCTCGCCGGCGAAGGTGACGCCATCATGTGGCGGGGCCTCATGCTCAACCGAGCGGTCCAGCATTTCTTGGAGGAGGTCGACTGGGGCGACCTCGACTACCTGGTGGTGGACATGCCGCCGGGGACCGGCGACGTCCAGATGGGCCTGGCCCGCATGGTGCCGAGCGCCGAGGCCATCATCGTCACCACCCCCCAGGACGCCGCCCAAAAGGTGGCCGCCCGGGCCGCCAGCATGGCCCGCAAGAGCCACCTGCGGGTTGCCGGCGTGGTGGAGAACATGAGCTACTTCACCTGCGCCCACGGCCAGCGCTACGAACTGTTCGGCGCCGGCGGGGGCCGCCGGCTGGCCGATGACCTGGGCGTGCCGCTGCTGGGGCGCATACCGCTGGAGCCCGCGGTCGCCTCTGGGGCGGACGCGGGCCGGCCGGCCGCCCTCCAAGAAGGCACCGAAGCAGCACGGGCGTTCGCCGCGTTGGTGGAGGCTGTGGTGCGCTCATGCCCGGTGGTGGAAATGACGTCGTGCTCGGCCCGCCTCGCCAGCCGCTTGGCCTCCCTGGCCGGCCCGGCCTAGCTCCACGTCCTCGACTGGCCCGCCGGCCGGTGACACCGGCAGCCCGCCCCGGGGCCATGGGGGGCGGGCGGAGGCACGTATTGCGCCCAGCGCGCGCTCACCACAACCGAGCGCACCATCAATGACGTGCGGTTCCGGCAGTACGTGCGAAGCCTCGCGCGCGCGTGACATTGTGGGCGCAGCGCACCTACCCTGAGCTTGGCCGGCCGGGCCGGCCGCATGGGCAAGGGGGAGCCATGGCAAGAGCCGAAGACGACGAGAGCGCCGCGATAGGAGCAACCAGCGTGAACCAGGGCCAGTCGCAGCCCAGGTCCGACATCTCGGTAGTCCAGATGGCCGAGGCGTTGGTCCAAGGCGAAGTCCTCATCGCCCTGCAGGAGCGAGGCGAAGCCGCCCCGCCTTGGGGGTACCTCAACCTGATCGCCCACAGCGACCGGACGGCCCTGCGGCGGGTGCGGGACTTCAACCAGTCACGCCGGCCCCTGTCGGGCTGGGGCAGCGTGGTCTTCGACCTGATCGTCGACATCCTGAACTCGACCACGACCGAAGATGACCTAAGGGCGCTCCAAAGGGGCGCGCTGGTGCCGCTCGAGCTTAGGGTATGGGGCCACGACGAGCGGCTCAACACCCCCCAGGACCTCGACATCTCGGTCCGTGCCGCCATGTACCGCTACATGGGCCAGCTCTAGCGGCAGGGGCCCGCCGGGGGCGGGCGGCCGAGCGCTGGGCCACCGGCACCAAGCCCAGGCGTTCCCAGCCGGTCGCAACTGCGGCCTAGTGAGGGCAGCGGTGTCGCAGGTGCGCCTGGCTAGCGGCTAAAGTACCGCACATGCGACATCCCTGTAGCTTTGGGCCCCCTTGGTGCCGCGCGGCTGGGCGCTGGGCGTTGGCCACCGCCTTGGCGGGCGCAACCATCGGGCTGGGCGGCCCGAGCTATGCCGGGCCCGCCGGGGCGCCCACCAGGGCTGGGGCTGCAACTGCCCCGAGCCGCGGGCAGGACGGCGGGGAGGCCTCCCAACTGACAGCCTCGGTGCCGAAAGGCCGGGGGCCGGTGGACGTCCTCTACGCGGGCTCGCTCACCCAGCTGATGGAGGCCACGGTCGGGCCCAGCTTCGACCGGGCCACCGGTTTCCACTTCGTGGGCTTCGCCGGCGGCTCCCAGCAGCTGGCAGCCGAGATCCGGGGGCGGTTGGTACCGGCCGACGTCTTCATCAGCGCCAGCCCGACGGTCGATGCCTCCCTCGAGGGCAAGGCGGGCGGCAACTGGCTGGCCAGCTACCGGGTGTTCGCCACCAGCCGGCTCGTCCTGGCCTACAACCCCCACAGCCGTTTCGCAGCGGAGCTGCGCCGACGCCCGTGGTACCAGGTGGTGGGCCAGGCCGGGTTCCGCCTCGGGCGCACCGACCCCAGGGTGGACCCCAAGGGGGTGCTGGCCGAAAAGGCCCTCCTCCAGGCCGCCGCCCGTTACCACGAGCCGGCCCTGCGGCGCGCGGCCCAGGCCCAAGGGGACGTCTTCCCCGAGGAGTCCCTGGTCGGACGGCTCCAGTCGGGCCAGGTCGACGCCGGCTTTTTCTACCTGACCGAAGCGGTCACGGCCCGGTTGCCGACCGTACCGCTCACCGGCTACGACTTCTACGCCACCTACACGGTGGCCGCCTTGAACCGTGCACCCCACCCGGCAGGCGCGGCCGCCTTCATTGCCTACCTGTCGAGCCCACCGGGCCGGGCCTTGCTGTCCCGCGCCGGCCTGTCGCTGCCAGCTTGAGCAGGGCGCTCCTTGAGCCGGCAGCCAAGCCCGCTCGCCCGTAGGCCCGAGGCGAGAGCCGACCGGGCACCTGCGGGCCGAGCCGGGTGGCACCCGCTGGGCGGGCTGGCCGCGCTCTTGCTGCTGTACCTGGCCGTCCCCATAGCTCTGTACCTGGCCCACCTGGGCGGGACGGGGCGGGGCGGGCCGGCCACCCCGGGGCTACTGGGTGCGTTCGCCACCTCCGCTGAGGCAGCCACCATCTCCACCTGCCTCATTGCCGTCCTGGGCGTGCCGCTGGCCTACCTGCTGGCCCGTCACCGCGGCCTGCTCAGCTCGGTCGCCTCGGGGGTCGTGCAACTGCCCTTGGCCCTCCCCCCGCTCATGAGCGGCGTGGTGCTGCTCTATGCGGTGGGGCCGGGGACCTTCTTGGGGCGCCTCTTCGGCGGCCACTTGACCGAGTCCCTGGTAGGCATCGTCCTGGCCCAGTGCTTCGTGGCCTCGCCGTTCTTGGTGGTGGCCGCCCGCTCGTCGTTCGCCGCGCTCGACGCCAACTGGGACGAGACGGCCGCCACCTTGGGCTTGAGCCGCCTGGCCCGTTTCTGGCGCATCTCCCTGCCCCTGGCCGGCCCCGGGGTGCGGGCCGGCCTGCTCATGGCCTGGCTGCGGGCGTTCGGCGAGTACGGGGCCACCGTCATGCTCGCCTACCACCCTTACTCCCTCCCGGTGTTCACCTATGTCCAGTTCTCGGCCGCCGGGCTCCCGGCGGCCCAGTTGCCCACCGCCCTGGCCCTGGGGACAGCCGCCGTCGCGGTGGCGGCCGCCCGGATCCCGGTCCGGTCCCCGAGGGGGAAGAGGCCCGCCGTGGCCAGCGCACGCCCGCCGGCGCCAAGCATGCCCCTCGCCGTTGGCTTCGACATCTCCACCACCGCCGGGACCTTCTGCCTGCAGCTCTCCCACCGGGCCCGGAGCCACCGCCTGGCCATCCTCGGGCCGTCCGGGGCGGGCAAGTCGCTCACCCTGCGCAGCCTGGCCGGGCTGGTCCCCGGGGAAGCCTGGTTCGGCAACGAGCGGGTAAGCCAGCTCCCGCCGGGGGAACGCCGGGTCGGCTACGTGCCCCAGGGCCAGAGCCTCGTGCCTCACCTCTCCGCCTGGGAGAACGCCACCCTGGGCCCTTACGCCGACCCTCACCTGGCCGCTTGGTGGTTGGCCGCTTTGGGCCTGCAAGGCCTGGAGGGGTACCTGCCCAGCCAGCTCTCCGGGGGCCAGCGCCAACGGGTGGCGCTGGCCCGGGCGTTTTCGTGCCACCCATCGGTGGTACTGCTCGACGAGCCCTTCAGCGGGCTGGACGCCCCCCAGCGCGCCCAGCTCCAGGGACAACTGAGGCGCTTGCAGCTACAAGCGGGCCTGTCCAGCGTGCTGGTGACCCACGACGCAAGCGAAGCGGCCATGCTGGCCGACGAGGTGCTGGTCATGGCCGCTGGACGCCTCCTCCAAGCCGGCCCGCTGCTCGACGTCGTGCGCCGACCGGCCACGCCCGAGGTGGCCGCCGTGCTGGGTGCCCGCAACTTCTTCAACGGTGTGGCCGCTTCTGCCCGGTCCGTGCGCGCTCATGGAGCTGTCATCGCCACAGCCCACCACGGCCTGGAGGCCGGCACGCCCCTGTGCTGGTCCATCCGCCCCGAGCACGTCCGCTTGGTGGCCCCCGGCACCCCGGGCGCCTGGCCCGCCAAGGCGCTGGACGTGGTCGACTTGGGGGCTTCGTGCCTGGCCACCGTGCAGCTTGACGCGGGCCTGGAGCTCGAAGCCCAAGCGCCGGCCCTGGCCGCTGGCCCCGGCGAGCGGTGCTGGGCCCAGCTGCCGCCCGAAGCCATCTTGGTCTGGCCGGCACCGGCCCCCCAGCCATGAGCCGGGCAAGGGCAAGGTACAGGTCCCCGTCCCCCCCGGCCTCCTGGGCCGCCCGAGCCCCCCGGCCTCCTGAGGCGGCCGGCCCTCAACTGGCCGTAGGCCCAGCGGCAGGCAGCTCCACGGTGACGTTGGTGGCCTTGACCGAGGCCACCGCCGCGACACCTGGTGCCAGGCCCAGCTCGTCGGCTGCCTCCCTGCTCATGAGCGATACCAGGCGGAACGGCCCCGCCTGGAGCTCGACCTGGGCCATCACTTTGTCCCTGGTCACCTTGGTGACGATCCCGGCGAAACGGTTGCGCGCCGAATGGCTGCCCGTAGCCGGGACGCCCGCCAGGTGGCCTCGGCCGAGCTCGGCAGCCAGGCGGGCCAAGGACTGGCCATCGACCACCTGCCTCCCGGCCTGGTCCCGGGTGGCGACGAGGCGTCCCGAGCTGGCCCAGCGGCGGACCGTGTCGGAGCTGACGCCCAGCAGCTCGGCGGCCTCTGCCACCCGGTAGGCCGCCTGCGGTGCCCGGGGGCCGGGCTGGGGCTCCTGCTCGCCGGAGGGGCCCGGGGCCTCTCCCCGGCGCGCGCCAGGGACGCTCATGGCCGGCGAGCCGCCCGGTAACGGCGGACTAGGGCGTTGGTCGAGCTGTCGTGGGTGAGCTCCGGCTCGGCTTCAGCCGTGAGCTCGGGGGCGATCTTGAGCGCCAGGGACTTGCCTAGCTCGACGCCCCACTGGTCGAAGCTGTTCACCCCCCACAGCACCCCTTGGGTGAAGACCTTGTGCTCGTAGGTGGCCACCAGTTCCCCCAAGGTGCGCGGGCTCAGCTCGGGGGCGAGGATGGTGTTCGTAGGGCGGTTGCCCGGGAAGCTCCGGTGGGGGACCAGGTGCTCGGGCACCCCTTCGGCCCGGACCTGGTCGGGGCCCTTGCCGAACGCCAGGGCCTCGGTCTGGGCAAAGAAATTGGCCATCAGCAGGTCATGGTGGCTCCCCACGCGGTGCGCGGGGTGCAGGAACCCGATGAAGTCGGCGGGCACGAGACGGGTGCCCTGGTGGAGGAGCTGGAAATAGGCGTGCTGGCCGTTGGTGCCGGGCGTCCCCCAGACCACCGGCCCGGTCGGGACGTCGACGGGCGAACCGTCCAAGGTGACGGACTTGCCGTTGCTCTCCATGTCCAGCTGCTGCAGGTAGGCCGGGAACTTGGCCAGGTAATGGCTGTAGGGCAGCACGGCGTGAGTTTCCGCGCCGAAGAAGTTGTTGTACCACACCCCGATCAGCCCGAGCAGCACTGGCAGGTTGCGGTCGAAAGGCGCAGTACGGAAATGCTCGTCGATGGCGTGGAAGCCCTCCAGCATCTCGAAGAACGGCTCGGGGCCGATCGAGACCATGAGCGACAGCCCGATGGCAGAGTCATAGGAGTACCGGCCCCCAACCCAGTCCCAGAACTCGAACATGTTGGCGGTGTCGATACCGAAACGCTGGACTTCTCTGGCATTGGTGGACACAGCGACGAAGTGCTTCTCGACCGCCGCCGGGGTGCCCAGCCCGGCGAGCAGCCACTCTCTTGCCGTCTTCGCGTTGCCGATGGTCTCAAGCGTGGTGAAAGTCTTGGAGCTGACTATGAAAAGCGTCTCGGCCGGGTCCAGCCCCGATGTCGCCTCCCATATGTCGGCGCCGTCGACGTTGGACACGAAACGGAACGACAGGGACCGGTCGGAAAAGGGCTGGAGCGCCTCGTACGCCATCGCCGGGCCCAGGTCCGAACCACCGATGCCGATGTTCACCACGTTGCGGATCCGCTTGCCGGTCACGCCCCGCCACTGCCCTGAGCGCACCCGTCGGGCAAAGCTGGCCATCTTGTCGAGCACGGCGTGGACGTCAGGGACGACGTTGTGGCCCTGGTCGGCCACCTGGGCGCCGGCCGGGGCCCGCAGGGCGACGTGGAGCACCGCCCGGTCCTCGGTCACGTTGATGTGCTGGCCGCTGAACATGGCCTCGATGCGCTCTCGCAACCCGGCCCGCTCGGCCAGGGCGGCCAACAGGCGGACGGTCTCGCGGGTCAGCCGGTTCTTGGAGTAGTCGAGCAGGAGGTCGGCTGCTTCGAGCGTCATGGCCTCGCCTCGCTGCGGGTCCTGGGCGAAGAGGTCCCGCAGGTGGACATCGCGCAGCTGGGCGAAATGACTGGCCAGGGCCTTCCATTCGGCGGTGCCACTGAGCCGCACGGGGGTTATCTCCATGGTGGCAGTCTTGCACCAGAAGTTATCTTCGGCACATGGGTGCCCAGCGGTTGGTGCTGTTCGACATAGACGGGACACTGGTGCGGGCCGGGGAGGTCGGCCGGGTGGTCTTCGACCGGGCAGTCAGGGCGGTGCTCGGGCGCCCGCCCGCAGGCCGGGTGCGCATGAGCGGCAAGACCGACCCCTTGATCGTGAGGGAGTACCTGGCCATGGACGGCGAGGACAACCCCGGGCAGCTCCAGGCCGTCCTCCACCAGCTCGAGCGCGAGCTCGCCCAGGCCCAGGGCGAGCTGGTGGCCCAAGGCAGCCCCTGCCCCGGGGCGTCGGAACTGCTGGCCCACCTCGGCTCCGACAGCCGGCTCCACCTGTCGGTCCTGACTGGCAACATCAGGCCCAACGCCGTCGTCAAGCTTTCCAGCTTCGGCCTGGACCGCTGGCTCGACCTGGAGGTGGGGGCCTATGGCAGCGACAGTGAGGACCGGGCCGCCTTGGTGCCGGTGGCCCTGGGCCGCCTGGCCTCCTTGCGGGGCACGTACCTGCAGGCCACAGACGTCTGGGTCATCGGCGACACCCCCCGCGACTACGAGTGCGCCAAGGCCGCCGGCGCCCACTGCATCCTCGTGGCAACCGGCCGCTACGGGGCCGGAGAGCTGGGGGCGCTGGGAGCGGACGCGGTCTTGGCCGACCTCACCCACCCTGAGGTCGTGGCCGCCTTGGTGACTGAGGGCCTCTAGCGCCACGCCACCCCAGGCCTGCCACCTGCCCGCTCGGGCCACCGCTCATGCCACCACGGCCTCGCCCTGGAGCTCGCGCCCCTACCGGCTGGTGGCCCGGCAGAACGCGGCCACTTCCACCCGCTCGTCACCTGCCAGGTACGCCAGCTCAGTGGGCTTTGTATCGTTGATGGGCATATGGCGATGGCGCCCCGGTCACCTCGACGTCGAGGGGGCTCGCAGCGCTGGCTCGCAGTACCCCTCCTGCTCACGGTCCTGGTGCTGCTGGTCGACGCCTCCATGCACGCCCGCTCGCAGCAGGCCGGGGAGCTGCTGGACAGCCAGGCTTGGCTGGACAGGGTGCTCCCGGAGATAGCCCAGTCGACGGCCCAAGGCCGCGAGATCGCCTTGGCCAGCACCGCTGCCTCGCCCAGCGAAGCCCAGGCGGCCGCCGCGGAACTGGCCAAGGTGGCCTCCCAGGCCCGGGCCACGGCAGCGGCCGTCCGCTCCGACCACGCTTCGTCACAGGTGCTCGAGGCCGCCGGCCTGCTCGAGGCCTGCCTGGCGGCACGCCAGGCGGGGGCCCAAGAAATGGCGTCGGCCGCTTCGGGCCTGCTGAGAGGCGACCCCGGCTCGTCTGCCATGCAAGCGATGACCGCGGCCGTGTCCGACTTCCGGTTGGGTGACAGCGCTTACCAGCTGTTCGCCAAGTCCCTGCCCCCGCTCGGTGTGACCATGCCCAGCTCCCAATGGGTGGACGGGGCGGGAACGTACAGCCCTTCAGCCCTCGGTGGCCTCGTCCGGAACCTCCAGGCCGCGGCCGTCGTGCGCAGCGGCCAGCGGTTGGTGGTCGACACCATCACCACCAACCCCGTAGCCCTGAGCATGCAGGGAAAGACCCAGGTCCTCAGCCCCGCGCCCACGGTGTCGGTCACGGCCATCGTCTCTGACGCCGGGGGGGTGGCAGAAAGAGGGGTCACGGTCACCGCCACCATCACGCCCGCCCAGGGCGCCCCGGAGCAGCGGATGAGCACGTCGGTCAACCTGTCGGCGGGCCAAGCCTACGCGGTCACCTTCAACGGTTTCCGACTGGTCCTGGACCGCCCGACCACCTTGTCAGTGTCGGCGTCAGCGGGGCCGGGGGCAACAGGGGGGACGAGCAAGTCTCTCCTGATCGAGATGCCTGGCCCCGGTTTCACCGGCACCTCGACCACCACGACTTCCGTGACGCCCACTACGACCGTCCCAGCCACGACGGCACCGGCCACGACGGCACCGGCCACGACCGTCCCAGCTACGACGGCAGCGGCGACCACGGCAGCAGCCACGACGACGGTGGCCACAACGGCGGTAGCCACGACGACCGTCCCGGCCACCACGGCACCGGCGACCACCGCCCCTCGCGCCGCTCGGACGTCCCCGAAGACCACGGCCACCAAGGCGGCCACCACTGCCCGCCTGACCACCACAAGCCGCCTGACCACCACGACGACGCCCCCGCTGGCCACCACCAAGGCTAGCCCTGTCGCTCCGGCCAGGTCGACGACCACACGAGGGGCCCGAGCCGCGACCACGGCCACCCCGGCCACCACCGTCGCAGCCGTCACCGTGGCAACCACGGCCACCACCTCGGCACCAGCCACTACCACTCCGGCGACGACCTCCACGGCTCCCACCGCTGTAGCTCCCTCACCGTCCACTGCCGTCGGCACGACATCGGCGCCAGGCGGCCCGTCACCGGCCAACACCTAGAGGCCGACCTTCATGGGGGCAACCGCTACGACGACCGCCTGGTTGCTACGGGGCGGTGCGAGCCTAGGAGCGGCTCAGGTGGGGATGGCCAGGGCGCTGATGGAGGCCGGGCACTACCCGGACATCCTTTTCGGCGCCTCGGCAGGCGCCCTCAACGCCGCCTGGCTGGCCGCCGAGCCGACCCTGGAGGGCGTCGCTGCCCTGGCCCGACGTTGGGGGGAGGTGCGAAGGCGCGACGTTTTCCCGCTCCGCCCCTGGGACCTTTTCGCCGCGCTGGCCGGTCGGGCCGACCACACCCTCAGCTCGGCACCGCTTGCCCGCTGGCTGAAGGCCACCGTGCCCTTGGCCCGCCTCGAAGACAGCCTCCTCCCCCTCTTCGTCGTGGCCACGGACATCGAATCGGGTGAAGAGGTCCTGCTGGAACGAGGTCCCTCGGTGCCAGCCCTGCTCGCCTCGTGCGCCATGCCGGGCATCTTCCCGCCCGTCAGAGTGGGCGGGCGCTGGTTGGTGGACGGCAGCGTAGCCTCGGACACACCGTTGGAAGCAGCTATCAAGGCAGGGGCTGGCTGTGTGTACGTGCTCCAGGGGGTGCCGGCGGTGCCGATGGCCAGGCCGCGCACAGCCCTCGACGTGCTCTTGCGGTCCGTGTCCGTCACCCTCGCCCGCTACAGCGACACCAACCTTGCCAGGTGGGCCGGGTCATGCCAGCTCTATGTGGTCCCTGCACCGCTCGTGCCTGGCACTTCGCCGTTCAGCTTCAGACGGGCCCACGAGCTGGTCCAGGCTGGGTACCAACAGACGGTGGCCTGGCTGGGACAAGCTCGGCCGGTGGAGGCGCCCTCCTGCTAACCGACCGGCAGCAGACCCCGCGCTGCGAGCCCCAAGGTGGCCTCGGGCCCTTGGCGTACAGGCCCTCGGCCTTGGTTGGGGCTGGCCCCCACCAGGCAATAACCTCTGGCTTGGGCCCACAGTCGCCGCGCAGGTGTTGGGACGGGAGGATGGCCATGGCGTCTGACCCAAGAGCCGGTGAGCCCGAGGACCACGACCTGGTGCCCGGTGCCGGCCCCGGCCACGCTCAGGGTGACCAGGACGACGGCACGGTCTGGTGGGAGCCCGACGACCAGTGGGACGAGCCAGAGGACAGCCCCCGGGCGGTCGAGACCGGGGAAAGCTCAACCCTGCCGGACGAGGGGGGTACATGGCGCGGTGAGGCCGTGGCTTGGACGCAACCCACGCCGGCCAGAAGGGGGGGACGGCGAGGGGCTGGCCCGTGGCCTGAGCTGGTCATGGCTGCGGCGGTGGCGGTCATCGTCGCCGCCGTCGCCCTGGCCATCACCAGCGCGGACCGCTCGTCAGCGCCCACCCCTACCTCGCTGGCCAGTGGCACGGGCACGAGCAGGGCCACGTCCAGCGGCCCAGCCCAGCCGAACAGCTCCAAGCCGCCACCCAGCCGGGCCCGCGCTGGCCGCCCAACCGGTGCCCCACCCAGCAGCCCACCGGCCAGCCAGCCGGTGCGCAAGGCCTCGGGGGGCCGGGCACCGGGGGGCGCGGTGCAACTGGCCGTTACCCCCCAGCTCGAGCGCCAACTGGTCAGGTCGTGGCTGTCCGCCAACCCGGGGCACGCGGGGCTGACCGCAGCCGACGTCGCCGGCACGGTGCCCGGCCAGGTCTACTACGGCTACGAGCCATCCACCAAGACCTACTGGGCCGAGGCCGCCTTCCGGCCGTCGCCCGCCCTCCTGCGCCAGGTGCCGACAGCAGCCGGGCAGGTGAAGGTCGCCCAGTTCCAAAACTGGCTGTACGTCTTTTCTTGGCGGCAGGGGCCCCTGTGGACCTGGGTCGGGGACGTCCCGTCGGGTGCCTGCCCGAACCAGTTCGTCCCCGCACCTGTCCTCGCGGCCTGGCGCCTTTGCGGGTGAGCTGAGGTCCTTGGCCATCGTGCCTGAGCGGCCCGCCGGGGCGGTCCCGGCCCGCCAGCGACGGCCTCAATTGCCCGGCCGCCTCCGGTCCCGCATCAGCCAACAGGAGGTATGCCAGTGCCGGCGCAGGTCGGGGGCATCCCTGGGCACCACAACGACGTGCTTGGTAGCCGGCTTGATCTCCTGCTGGCACCCGGGGCAGATGTACAGCTTGCGGGCGTTGGAGGGCTGCACCGGGCGGACGTCGGCCCCAACCTCTTCGCCGGTGGCCGCCAGGCGGGACACCTCTTGCATCTCCTGCAACCAGCGCGCGCTGCGCCCAGGGCGGTGCGAGCGTTGGGCGGCCGCCCGGGTACGCCTGGACATGCAGCCAAGCTACCCGGGAGCCAGCCACCTGCCCTCGGGCCCGCGCCCGCCTCCCTCGGCAGCAAGAGTCGGCCAGGGGCCCCGCAGCCGACCGACGGGCTCCCCGGTGCCCTAGACTGGGGCATGGCTGACGTGGTCGCTGTCCCGATCAACCCAGAAGGCCTTTGGGCAGCCGGCCACAAGCCAGGTAGGACAAGCGCTCGTAGCTCAATGGATTAGAGCATCTGACTACGGATCAGAAGGTTGGGGGTTCGAATCCCTCCGAGCGCGCTGAGAAAGTCCAGGTGAGAGGCACAATCTGAGCCTCGACACCTCTGGTCCACCTCCTTGCTGCTACTGGATGCTACTGTTTCCTCGGAGTTGCTACTGGGAGGGCCAGTAGCACGGTCCTCCGGGAGGTATCCATGCGAGGGCACCTGCGGCAGCGAGGTGAGGCGTGGGAACTCCGTGCGTATGCCGGAGTGGACCCCATCACGAACCGGCAGAAGTACGTCACGCGCACGTTCCGGGGCGGGAAGCGAGAGGCCGAGGAGGCGCTTGCCAGGCTCGTCACTGAAGTGCCCGGCGGGAGTCACGCAGCGCAGGACACGACGGTCGGCGATCTGCTCCGTGAGTGGCTTGCTCTTGCGAAGCCTGAGCTGTCACCAACGACCGCCCGGGGCTACGACTGGATCATCACGACCTACATCCTCCCGACGCTGGAGAAGGTCCCGCTCGCCCGGCTCAAGACCTCGCAGCTCGACCGGTTCTACGCCAAGCTCCGGGACGAGGGGGGCCAGGACGGGAAGCCTCTCTCGGCAGCAACCGTCCGGCAGGTGCACGCCATCCTCCGGCGGGCGCTCCAACAGGGGGTCCGGTGGGGATGGATCGGAGCGAACCCGGCAGCGCTTGCATCGCCTCCCCGGGTGCGAAGCCGTCAGCTCGCACCGCCGAAGCCGGATGGCGTTGTGAAGCTCATCGACAAGGCGGAGGCGGACGATCCTGACTTCGCCTGCTACCTGCTCCTTGCGGCGACGACGGGCGCTCGTCGGGGAGAACTGTGTGCGCTCCGCTGGTCGGACTTGGACCTCCCCGGCAAGGCACTCACCATTGCCCGGTCGATCGTCGAGGCGGAGCACAGCAAACTCGTGGAGAAGGACACGAAGACCCACGCAGCCCGACGCATTGTGCTAGATGTGGGGACGGTCGCTGTCCTGAAGGCCCACCGGAAGCGGTCCACGGCTCGGGCGCAAGCCTGCGGTGCACGGCTTCCGGCGTCGGCATACGTCTTCTCTTCGGACCCCGACGGGACACGTCCCTGGGCGCCGAACGATGTCACGAAGGACTTCATTCGGCTCCGGAAGGCAGTGGGGCTCGACACGGTACGGCTCCA
>JAJPKN010000010.1 GCA_021323695.1 Actinomycetota bacterium
ATGGCACACCTATATCAAGTTTTTTACTGGCTACACTGAGTAGGCGTACCGCGCCTATCCGCGCTGCTCATGGGAGGTTTATACGGCTGAAAGGGCCGTAACTTCGGTCTAGCCAGGACCGGGCCTGGGCCACCTGGCCCCGGGCTGGCGAGCCGGCCCGTAGCCGCACTTCCAGGCGGCAGCTGGGCCTGGTGGCGACCTGGCGGACGGAGACTTCCACCGGCTCTGTGCCCAACAGCACGGTCCGCTGCCACTGGGCGCCGTCCCAGGCGTCGATGGCGTTGTGCGGCCGGCGCCGCAAAGCCCACACCGTCAGGTCCAAACGGAACGGTGGTGTGACGTCCAAGTAGAAGCGGCTCGACCGGAGATGGGGGGCCGGGCGAGCAGGCCCGTGGGCAGTCACCTAGGTGACGACCTCCGCCGTGCTCGCTGGCCCGGCCTGCACGCTCCACGAGCAGCCGTCGGCACCCTGGCCGGCAACCCGGCCTACCGGCTTCGGAAGCCCAGCATCTGGGCCGCCTGTTCCTCCATCATCTCCGGGCTCCAGGGCGGGTCCCATACCACCCGGACGTCGACCGGGACGGCACCGTCAGTGGCCTCTTCGATGGCGGCAGCAGCCATTTCCGGGAGGCTCTCGGAGGCCGGGCAACCTGGTGTCGTCATCGTCATCTCGACCACCAGGGAACCGTTCTCGGCCCGGATGTCGTAGACCAGCCCGAGGGAGACCACGTCCAAGTACAGCTCTGGGTCATAGACGTCTCGCAAGGCTTCCCATGCCGCCTCCAAGGCGTCCTGGGGTGCCAGCTTGGCCCACTCGGGGCCGACCCCTGCACCGGCGCCTGCGGGCTGGCCGCCCGGGCCGGCGCCGGGCTCGGGCAGGCCCAGCTCAGCACCGTCCTGGCCCGGCTGGGCCCCCCGGTAGCCCGAGCTGGGGCTGCTCATGCCGGGACTGCTCATGCCGGCCGGCGGAAGGTGACCCGCCAGTCGCCCCCGCCCAAGTCCTCGGCCTCGTAGGTGAACCCCTGCGACGAAAGGACCCCCTCCAGGGGGACGGGCTCGAAAGGTGCCAGCACGACGAGGTCTTCTCCGTCCGACAAGGAACTAGCGGCCGACATGATGGTCTCGAAGGGCTCACCCCCCGAGGCGATGATCGGCCGGGCATCGACCGTAGCCATGTTGCCTCCTTTTCGGCTCAGTAGTACCAGGCTACCTTTTTCTATACGATACTAGACGTACTATTCCTCCACGAATATGCACTCTCCCGGGCACTCCTCGGCCGCTTCCTGTACCGCGTCCTCCAGCCCCGAAGGCACCCGGGCGACACCTTCGGCGCCTCCTGGGTCGCTCAGGGCCTGCCCGTCCTGCTTCACGTAGGCCAGCCCGTCCTCCAGGAGCACGAAGACTTCCGGGCAGATCTCTTCGCACAGGCCGTCCCCGGTGCACAGGTCCTGGTCGATCCAGACCTTCATAGGCCGCTCACCAGGCCATCCCCAGCTGGAGGCGGGCCTCGTCCGACAGCCGGCTCAGGTCCCAGGGCGGGTCCCAGACGATCTGCACGTCGGCCTCGGCAACGCCGGGGACGGCCTCGATCTTGGCCCGGGCTTCTTCCCGGAGGACGTCGCCCATGCCACAGCCAGGCGCGGTCATGGACATCGTCACCTCCACCCGGTACTTGCCTCCCGGGAGGGGCCGGGCCTCGCAGCTGTAGATGAGCCCGAGGTCGACCACGTTGATAGGGATTTCTGGGTCGTAGACGGTCCGCAGGCAGCCCATGACCTGTGCCATCTCGAACTGGCCGCCGGCAGGCGCCGGCTGGCCTGGGCCGGGGGTGCTCAGGCCCAGGGCATCGGCGTCGGCCCCCTCGATACGCACCAGCGGGCCGCGCTCGACCTGTACCGTGAAGCTGCTCCCGAGCTCCTGTACGACGAGGACAAAGGCGCCCTGGTGCAGCACCGCCCGCTGGCCGCTCGGGATGAGCACTACGGGGCAGTCCCGTTGCAGCTGCCTGCGCTCACCGACCGTGCTCATGGTGCCTCACTCGGGCGGCCCGAGCCCTCCTCGGCTCCCAGGCGAGCCCTCACCAGGGCCCGGGCATAGGCCTCCAGGGGCCCGGCCGGGAGGCGGGCCAGCACTTCTTCGGCAAAGCCACCGACCAGCAAGGCCCGGGCGCGGGCCTCGGGTATGCCCCGCGACCGGAGGTAGAACAGCGCGTCGTCGTCCAGGTGCCCGACCGCGGCGCCGTGGGTGCAGGCCACGTCGTCGGCGAAGATCTCCAGGCGCGGCCGGGTGTAGGCCTGGGCGTGCTCAGACAGGAGGAGGTTCTTGTTGACCTGGTGCGCATCGGTGCCCAGGCTGCCTTCATGCACCACCACGTGGCCGTTGAACACGCCGCTCGCCTGGTCCGCCATGATCCCCTTGTAGAGCTGGTGGCTGGTGCAGTTGGCGGCCATGTGGTCCACCCGCACCGGGTTGTCATGGTGCTGGCTCCCGGCGGGCAAGAACAGGCCGTCGAGGGACACCGCTGCCCCCGGGGCGCCCAGGCGGACGCCGACCTCGTGGCGGGCGACCCGGCCACCCAGGGCGACCAGCCAGGAGGAGAAGCGGCTGGCTTCGGCGGGCCGGACTTCCAGGGACGACAGGTGGAAGCTGCTGGTGCCTTCGGCTTGGACCTTGTAGTGGGAGACGGACGCGCCGGGGCCGACCACGACCTGGGTGAAGGCGTTGGTCAGCACCGGCCCTTCACCGGCCCCGGCATAGACCTCGACGACCCTGACCTGGCTCTCGGGCCCAGCCAGCACCACCGAGCGGGGGCTGGCCAGCACCGGCGGGCCTCCACTGGCGGAGACGAACACCAGCTCTATGGGCCTCTCCACAGCGCAGCCAGCCGGTACGACGATGAAGGCACCGTCAGCGGCTAAGGCGTCGTTGAGGGCCCGGAAGGCGTGGTCGTAGCCGGCCCGGGCCGGCGCCCACAAGCTCTGCAGCCGTTCGGACCACGCAGTTTGCTCCAGGGCGCGGGCCAGGCTCCCAACCTGGGCGCCCGGGGCCGGGCCGGCCGCCTCCGGGCGCTCGGCGACCAAGTGGCCGTTGACGAACACCAGCCTGGGCCCCCCGGCATGGGGGCCGAGCCCGGCCGCGACCTCGGCCGCCACCTCGTCCGCCACCTCGGCCGCCGAGGAGGCTGGCCCGGCTGGTTCGAAGGGGATCTCGAGCAGGTCGTCCAGGCGGGTGTAACGCCAGTCCTCGTGCTTGGTGGTGGGGAAGCCGTGGCCCTCGGCCCACCGGGTTGCTTCCCGGCGCCGGTCGGTGAGCCAGGAGGCCTCACCCGGCCGAGGGGCCGGTCGCCACAGCGGGGGGGCCCCGGGGCCCCGGGCCAGCAGGGCCGTGAGCGGGCTCATGAGGCCAGGGGCGCCAGGGCACCACCGGCCTGAGGCCCCAGCAACCCGGCATAGCCGTTGGCTTCCAGTTGGGGTGCCAGCTCGGCCCCCCCGGACCGGACGATGCGCCCGCCCACCAGCACGTGGACCGCGTCGGGGGCCACGTAGTCGAGGAGGCGCTGGTGGTGGGTGATGACCAGGAACCCTCGCTGGGGGCCACGCAGGGCGTTGACCCCCTCCGCCACCACCCGGAGGGCATCGATGTCGAGGCCGGAGTCAGTCTCGTCCAAGATCGCCAACCGGGGAGCGAGCACGGCCATTTGCAGGACCTCGTTGCGCTTCTTTTCCCCGCCCGAGAAGCCCTCGTTGACCGAGCGCTGCAGCAGGGCGCGGTCCAAGCCCACCTGCGCCGCCTTTTGCTCGACCAGGCCCAGGAACTCGCCCGGGCCCACTTCGTCTTCGCCCCGTGCCCGGCGCACTGCGTTCAGTGCGGTGCGGAGGAAGTACATGTTGGCCACCCCTGGGATCTCGACCGGGTGCTGGAAGGCCAGGAACAGGCCGGCCGCGGCCCGCTCCTCGGGCGACAGGGCCAGCAGGTCGGCCCCCTCGAAGCTCACCTGGCCGCCGGTCACCTCGTAGGGCCCTCGGCCCGCCAGCACGTGGGCCAGGGTGCTCTTACCGGAACCGTTGGGCCCCATGACCGCATGGACCTGGCCGGCGGGCAGCTCGAACGACAAGCCGCTCAGGATCTCCTTGCCTCCTACCCCGGCGTGCAGGCTGTCCACTCGGAGCATCAGCCCACCGCCCCCTCCAGGCTGACCGACAGCAGCCTCTGGGCCTCGACCGCGAACTCCATGGGCAGCTCCCGGAACACCTCCCGGCAGAAGCCGTTCACGATCATAGAGGTCGCCTCCTCCTCGCTGATCCCCCGCTGGCGGCAGTAAAAGAGCTGGTCCTCGCTCACCTTGGAGGTAGTGGCTTCGTGCTCGACCTGGGCCGAGGGGTGCTTGACCTCGATGTAGGGGAAGGTGTGCGCCCCGCACCTAGGCCCGATCAACAGCGAGTCGCACCGGGTGTGGTTGCGCGCTCCTTCGGCTGAGCGCAGCACCTTGACCAGGCCCCGGTAGGTGTTCTGGCCCTGGCCGGCCGAAATAGCCTTGGACACGATGGTGCTCCTGGTCCCCTTGCCGATGTGGACCATCTTCGTGCCCGTGTCCGCTTGCTGGTGGTGAGCGGAAAGGGCGACCGAGTAGAACTCGCCCACCGAGCCCTCCCCCTGGAGGACCACCCCGGGGTACTTCCAGGTGACCGCCGAGCCGGTCTCCACCTGCGTCCAGGAGATCTTGGAGCCGGCGCCGGCGCAGCGCCCCCTCTTGGTCACGAAGTTGTAGATGCCGCCCTTGCCGTCGGCGTCACCCGGGTACCAGTTCTGCACCGTGGAGTACTTGATGCTGGCCCCTTCCATGGCTACCAGCTCGACCACTGCGGCATGGAGCTGGTTGTCGTCCCGCATGGGGGCGGTGCAGCCCTCCAGGTAGCTGACTGAGGCACCGTCTTCGGCCACGATCAACGTGCGCTCGAACTGGCCGGTGCCGGCGGCGTTTATGCGGAAGTAGGTCGACAGTTCCATGGGGCAGCGGACACCTTTGGGCACGTAACAAAACGAGCCGTCGGTGAACACCGCCGAGTTCAAGGTGGCAAAGAAATTGTCCCGGTAGGGGACCACCGAGCCCAAATAGGCACGGACCAAGTCCGGGTAGCGGCGCACGGCCTCGGACATGGAGCAGAAAATGACGCCCACTTTCGCCAGTTCTCGCTGGAAGGTCGTGGCCACCGACACCGAGTCGACGACCGCGTCCACTGCCACACCGGTGAGCCGCTCCTGCTCGGCCAGGGATATGCCCAGCTTGTCGAACATGGCTCGCAGCTCGGGGTCGACCTCGTCCAAGCTGGAGGGCTTCTTCTTGCTCGCCTTGGGAGCGGCGTAATAGATGATGTCGTTGTAGTCCACCGGGCCGTAGGTGACGTTCTGCCAAGTGGGCTCGGCCATGGTGAGCCAGTGCCGGTAGGCGTTGAGGCGCCACTGCAAGAGCCAGCCTGGCTCCTCCTTTTTCTCAGAGATGAGCCGGATGACGTCTTCGGACAGGCCTTTGGGCGCCAGGTCGGTGTCGATGTCGGAGACAAAGCCGTACTGGTACTCGCGGCTGGCCAGTTCGGCGACCTGGGCGCCGTCCAGGGTCGTGGTCACTTGGTGGCCCCTACGGCTGCGGGCCGGCCAATGCGGACCCGCCAGACCTCAGGGCCGGCCTCCAGGTAGTCCCAAGTGAACTGGCCCGCGTGCTCAGCCTCGAACTGGTAG
>JAJPKN010000050.1 GCA_021323695.1 Actinomycetota bacterium
ATGGCACACCTATATCAAGTTTTTTACTGGCTACACTGAGTAGGCGTACCGCGCCTATCCGCGCTGCTCATGGGAGGTTTATACGGCTGAAAGGGCCGTAACTTCGGCCTAGTGGGCAACCTGGGCTGGGCGGCGCCCGCCGGCGCGACCGGGACGGCAGGGTGCGGCCCGGGCATTGAGCTGAGCAACTGCCCGCCACTTTGCGCCAAGCTGATGTCGGCAGCCACGGTGTCCAAGATCTTCGGCCTGCCGTTCGGCAAGGCCGACTGGCACGTCGACGGGGAGCCCCAGGACACCTGCACCTACGCGGAGCGTTCAGACGCGAGCTCGACCGTCTCCGACACCATCGACGGCCACCAGACAGTTGCCGACTTCCGCCACCAGGTCACGGTGACCAAGGAGTTCAACCCCAAGGCCGAGCTGCAGCCGGTCCCCCCGCTCGGGAAGTACGCGGTCGACATCGTCCACTGCATAGGCAGCGGGCCTTCGGCTTGGTGCTACCCCTACGTCGTCGTCTGGTCCAAGGGTTACCTGGTGCAAGTGGGAGAAGCGCTGGGCACCGTGAGCCTGGCCAAGATGGACAGCCTGTACGTGCCGAAGATCGTTGCCTGGGTGAAAGCATTGCTCGCCAAAGCCTGACGGTCAGCGGTCGCCCGGCGCTCGGCGTTTGTCGGCGAAGAAGCCTGCCATGAGCTGCGCGGCCTGGTCGGCCAGCACGCCCCGGGTGACGGCAACCTCGTGGTTGAGGCGGGGGTCGGCGCACAGGTTGTAGAGCGAGCCGCAGGCCCCCGCCTTGGGGTCGGGGGCACCAAAGACGATGCGGCCGAGGCGAGCCGCCACGATGGCGCCGGCGCACATCGGGCAAGGCTCGATGGTCACGTACAACGTCGCCCCGTCCAGGCGCCAGGACCCACCGGCCCGGGCGGCCTGACGGAGGGCCACAACCTCGGCATGAGCGGTGGGGTCAGCGGCTAGCTCCCGGCTGTTCCTGCCCTGCCCGGTCACCTGCCCACCCTGCACGACGAGCGCGCCCACGGGGACCTCGCCCTCCCGGCCGGCCTGGGCAGCGAGGTCGAGGGCCAGGCGCATGAACCGCTCGTCCTCAGCCGTAATACCCATGTCGCGGTCCTTTTGGCCGCCCACCGGCTCGGTCACCGACCCGAGAGCAAGGCGATGACTTCGTCGTGGACGAGGCCGTTGCTCGACACCGCGCTGCCCCCGTCGACGCGCGCCTGGCCGGAAAAGTCTGTGAACTTTCCCCCTGCTTCTTCCACTATCACCTGCAAGGGGGCAATGTCCCACACCGAGACCACCGGGTCCAGCCCTACCTCGCAAGCCCCCTCGGCGACGAGCACGTGCGACCAGAAGTCCCCGAACCCCCGGCACCGCTTGGCTCGGCGCGCCACCTCGATCACGCTGGCGGTCAGCTCTCCCCATGAGACCTGGGAGGCGGCCAGGCTCGAAGTGGCCGAGACCTGCACCCGCTCCCCCGGGCCTCCCAGGGGACCGGCGAAGGCACCGCTCCCCCGCTGCGCCCACCACCGCCGGCCGAGCGCCGGGGCCGAGACCACCCCCAGTTGCATCTCGCCACCCACCTCCAAGCCGACCAGGGTGGCCCAGACCGGTATGCCCCTCACGAAGTTGGCCGTGCCATCGATGGGGTCGACGAACCAGCGGCGCGTGCCCTGGCCCTCGGCCCCCATCTCCTCGCCCACGACGGCATCGCCCGGCCTTTGGCGAGCCAGGAGGTGGCGGACAGCCGCTTCCGCCCCCCGGTCGGCATCGGTGACCGGGGTGAGGTCCTCCTTGGTGGCTACCCCAAGGCCAGGGCGGCGAAAGGCACCCAGGGTGACCTGGTCGGCAGCGCCAGCCGCGAGAAGTGCGACTTCAAGGTCACCGGCCACGGGCCAACGTTAGGCCATCGGCCCCGGCTCCTGCGCCCGCCCTGGCTCCTGGCCCCGCCCCGGTGCCTGCCGGCGGGCCTCGTCCTCGGCTCGCCGAGCGACCTCGCGCACCGGCAGGCCCAGACGGGCGGCCGCCCGGGCGCAGTCGTCGTGCTCGGCCTTGAGCCGGTGGGGCCCCGCCTTCACCCGGACGGGCTCGCCGTCCACGCTCACCTCCAAGGTCTGGCGGGGCAGCGCCCAACGTTCCACCAGCTGCTGGCGGACACCAAGCGCCCCCGTCTCGGCAACCACCAGCGAGCTGAGCGAGGGGGCCAGGGCCGGCTCGGCGAGGACGCTCAAGACCTGGGCCAGCCGGCCTTTCTTGCCCACCACGGGCGCCACCCAGGCGTCCAGCGCACCCGCTTCGAGCAGCCGGGAGAGGGTGTAGGCGGAGGTCTCGGCGGTCACGTCGTCCAGGTTGGTCTCGATCAGGACCAGCTGCTGGTGCTGCCCGGCCAGTTCGGGGCCTCCCAGTTCGCCCACCACCACCTGCACTACGTTGGGGAGCCCGGCCAGGTCCCGGCTGCCGGCGCCGTAGCCGCTCCCGGTCACCCGGAGAGGAGGCAGCGGGCCGAACGACTGGCTGAGGGCAGCCAACAGAGCGGCACCGGTGGGAGTGGTGAGCTCGAAGGGCTCCTCGCTGCCTTCCACCAGGGCGCCCTTCAGCAGCTCTACAACGGCGGGGGCCGGGTTGGGCAGCTTCCCGTGGGCGCTGTCGACCGTTCCCGTGCCCAGCCTGACCGGGCTGGCCATGACGGTGTCTATGCCCAACGACTCCAGCGCCAGGCAGGTCCCGACCACGTCCACCAAGGCGTCGAGGCCGCCCACCTCATGGAAGTGGACCTCCTCGGGAGGCACCCCGTGCAGCCGCCCCTCGGCCCGGGCGAGCGCAGCAAAGGTGCCCAGCGCCCGGTCGACCGCCCGCCGGGGCAGGCCTTGGGCCTGGTGGAGCATGTCCCGGACCGACCCCCACGTCCTGGGCACAACGTCCACCTCGGGAGCGACCTGGACCACGACCTGGGTGGCGACCAGGGGGCCGCGCCGTACGGTGCCCACCTCGATGTGCCAACCCTTGGCCGGCAGGCGCTCGAGGCCGGCTTGGACCTGGTCGAAGTCGGCACCGGCGTCGAGAAGGCTGCCGAGCGCCATGTCACCGGCAATGCCGGCAAAGCAGTGCCACCAGGCAGCCCGGCTCACGCGGCCACCTGGCCCCACGCCGTCGCCTGGCCCGGGGCCGTCGCCTGGCCGGGGGCCGGGGACGAGCGGTCGGGCGCCACGTCCCAGCCGAGGCAGGCACCGCTCACGCCACCGGCACCCGGCGCAGGATGCGGGCAACCACCCAGGCCGCCCCAAAGCCGTTGTCTATGCCGACCACGCACAACCCGGGCACGCAGCTCGCGGTCATGGCCAGCAAGGCGGTGGCACCCTGGAAGGACGAACCGTAGCCGGTGCTGGTTGGCACAGCGACCACGGGGGCAGCCGTAAGGCCGGCTACCAAACTGGCCAGGGCCCCTTCCATCCCGGCCACGACCACGACGGCAGCAGCCGAGTGGAGGACGTCTTCGTGGGCGAACAGCCGGTGCACCCCTGCCACCCCGCAGTCGGTCACCAGTGCCGGGGCGAAGCCGAAGGCAGCAAGGGTGGCCGTGCACTCCTCGGCCACAGTGAGGTCAGCCGTGCCGGCAGCGAACACTGCCACCTGCTCGGGCCGGAGCGGGGCCGCCCGCCACACCACCGTCGAGCCCGTGACCTTGCCTCCCGGGTGGGCCGCCAGGGCCGCTGCAGCCTGGTCGGCGCTGGCCCGGGAGAGGATGACCGGGCCGCCATTGGGCTCAGCCAGCAGTTCACCCACGATCTCGGCGCACTGGGAAGGGGTCTTGCCCGGCCCGTACACTGCTTCGGGGAGGCCCTGGCGCAGCACCCGGTGGTGGTCGACCTTGGCAAACCCGAGGTCACCGTAAGGAAAGCGCCGGAGCCGGCGAAGAGCATCGTCGGGGCTGACGGCCCCGGTCCTCAGCTGTTCGAGCAGGCCACGAAGGGAGGCTTCGTCCATTGGTGCCCATGCTGCCACGTGGCGGCCATGAGGCGGTCGGTGGCGGCCCGGGGGGGCCGGTGGCGGCCCGGGGGGCCGGTGGCGGCCCGGGGGCGGCCGGTGGCCCTGGGGGCCCCCTCGTGTTCTGGCGTTCTTTGCCCGGTTTGGCGGTCCTCTGTCCTGAAATGAGGCCAAAGCGTCCAAAAAGAGGGTACAGAAGCGTGTTCCAGGGCAAAGAAGGGCTCACCCCGCCCAAGGACGTGCTCTTCCAGGGGCCAAACGTGCTCTTCCAGGGGCCAGCCGCCTGGCCCCGTATGCTCTTAGCATGCGAGTGACCTCCTCCACCACAGTCGCCTACCTGGGCCCGACCGGCACCTTCACTGAGGAGGCGCTGCTCAGCCAGCCCGACCTTGCTGCGGCCAGGCACCTGGCCTTGAACAGCTTCTCCGACGTGCTGGACGCAGTGGGGGAGAAGGAGGCCGACCTCGGGCTGGTGGCTCTCGAGAACTCGATCGAAGGCACCGTGAACATCACGCTGGACAAGCTGATCTTCTCCCACGAGCTGTGGATCGTCCGCGAACTGCAGCTGCCCGTGGCTCAGTGCCTGGTAGGCCTGCCAGGGACGCGGCTCGCTGAGGTCACCAAGGTGGTGTCGATGCCGGTTGCCACCGCCCAGTGCCGGGGCTGGTTGGCAGCCAACCTGGGCCGCGTCGAAGAAGAGGCCAGCCCTTCGACGGCCGATGCAGTGCGCCGCGTGGCTGACGGCCGTGACAACCGGGTCTGCGCCATAGGTACCCGCCGGGCCGCAGAGGTGCACGGCTTGGAGGTGCTCGCCGCGGGCATAGAGGACCATGACGGCAACACCACGCGCTTCGCCCTGGTGGCACGCCCCGAATGGGGCATCCCGGCCCCCACCGGGCACGACAAGACCAGCATCGTCTGCTTCCAGTCGTCCGACCACCCGGGCAGCCTCCATACCATCCTGGGCCAGTTCGCAGCACGCAACCTCAACTTGACCAAGCTGGAGTCCCGCCCCACCAAGAAGGCCCTGGGCGAGTACTGCTTCGTCATCGACGTCGACGGCCACCTGGCCGACGAGGTCGTGGCCGACTGCCTGCGGGACCTGCACGCGTCGCTGCCGGCGGTGAAGTTCCTGGGCTCCTACCCAGCGGGTGGGGCGGAGGGCGCCGAACGCCGCCGAGAGGCAACCGATGCCTGGTTGGCGGCAGACGCCTGGCTCCGAGAGCTCCGGGGCCACCTCGAGCGCTAGCTTCGCGCTCTAGGCTGGCCCGCGGTACGGGCCCGGTTCGAGTAGTGGTACCAAGCCAGGAGGGATGGCAGAGCGGCCGAATGCGAGGCTCTTGAAAAGCCTTGGGAGCGCAAGCTCCCCGTGGGTTCAAATCCCACTCCCTCCGCTGGTGTTGTGTCGCGAGACATCCCGGACGGGTGCCGCGAGACGTGCCGGGCAAGCTTATGCGCTCGGGCCCGGTCGTTCCTGGGCCTGGTAGGCCTTGTTGGGGTCAAGGCTGAG
>JAJPKN010000057.1 GCA_021323695.1 Actinomycetota bacterium
CGTCTCGGCTGTGCCTGGTCGCAACGGCCCTGGCCGAGCAAGCAGGACTGCCAGGCTGCCCGCGAACGGCTCAATGTAGTGGTCGACGTCGCCGAAGCGTGCCCATATCTCAGCAGCCGGCACTTTCTTTGCCCCGTACCAGGGGAAGGGCGCGACCAAGCTGCCAACGGCATCCATATCATGTATGTGGGGTGGCGGACCGCTGGCGGCTACGGGCGCGTTCAGCTGCCTGGCTACCGACCGGGCCTGGCTGGGATGGCGCGTACGCGACCGGTGCATAGCAACCATTCCACTACGCGCCTACACGGAACGGCTAGGCTGGCGGCATGGCAGACAACAAGACAGCATCAGTAACACTGGCAGCACTGAAGAAGCTCGCCGACGACGAACTAGCTGCGCTCCGAGCGCTTCTGGCCAAGCGCGAGGTGGCGACCAAGCGCTATCAGGCCGCCACGGCTGCCCTTGCCGACGCCGAGGCCGCGGTAGCCAAGGCGAAGGCAGAGCAGCGTTCTGCCATCGACGCCTTGCTTGCCGCGGGGATGAAGCCAACCGCCGTAGCCGAGCTGCTCGGTATCGACGAGCGTCAGGTACGTCCACCACGTCCAAGCCGGCCTGCTCGCAGGCGTCCCAGAACTGCCGAACCGCCAGCCCAGGCGCTCTCCTCCGCTTCCCAAGGCGCGCCGGTCCATCTGCAGCCGCGCGCACCCGTCCCCGCCTGAGGAACGGTGCTGGAATCGTCCGCTAACGGCAAGTCCCCGCTCGAGGTGCACCGCCAGGCGACAGTGGGGGGGCCTACTGCTGACGCGCTGTGGGACCTGTACTGCGAGTGCTACGAGCCCTTGCTGACCACTGCGGCAGCAGCCCACCGGATGTGCCAGAGCGAGTTCGCTGAGCGCCTAGCCGATCCGGCAGTAGCCAAGATCGTCGCCACCAGGGCCAGCCAGCCCGTAGCCATGGCCATGATGGTCACCGACTTGGCCAAGGTCCCCTGGGTGTCGGAACCGTTCTACCGTGCTCACTTTGGGCCGGACGCGCCATTGTGGTACTTCGGGGCGTTCGCGGTTGTCCCTGCTGAGCGCAGGAGCCTCGCTGCTGGGAGGGTGCTGGAGGCTGCTGTGTCCTGGGCTGCCGAGAACCAGGCTGTGGTCTGCTACGACTTCGCCGACGAGAATACCGCCATGGCCCAGATGCCCCGGGCAGTCGAACGCTTCGCTCGGCGCTGGGGCCGACCCGTGAGCCGCTGTATGTCTACGCAACGCTTCTGGGCTATCTGGGACGTCGACTGGCCGGGCCTACCGGTAGAACCGTCGCAGGTGGCACCGGCCTTGGGCGTGCAGTAGGTATCAGGTGGCGAGTTGCCAACCTGAGGCGTTTAGGGCCGAGCAGGCCACGTCGGCGCGTCTAGCCGGGCAGGTACGATTGGAGCGCCTAGCTCGGGCTCCGGTGGCCGGCCTATGGGCGGCATGTGCAGGCGTCGCTCGCGTACGACAGCGTCCAGCTCCAGGGCCGGCACCGGTGGACTGAACAAGTAGCCTTGGCCGAAGCTGATGCCAAGAGCTTCCAGACGGGCCCACTGCTCGGGAGTTTCAATGCCCTCGGCTACGACCTTCAGGCCGAGCTGGTCCGCGAGACGGGCCAGTGCACCGATCACGAGCAGGTTCCGAGAGTTGTGCTCGGCTTGGAGCAAGAAGGAACGGTCCAACTTCACCTGGTCGACCGGCAGTACGGCTAAGGCTGAAAGCGACGAATAGCCTGTGCCGAAATCGTCCAGCGACACCCGGACGCCCCGCTTGCGCAGGCTGCCCAGCACCCACAAAGTTTGGCGAGACGGCTCGACCAGGCGGTCCTCGGTAAGCTCGACCATGAGCAGCCGGGGCTGGGCACCAGTGGCAACCAGGGCGTCCTCGACGATGTCCACTAGCCCCTCGTGCAGGTCCCAAGCAGAGAGGTTCACGGCCACCGGTATGCCCCACCGACTGGCTTGGGCCAACGCCTTGGACAACACCCATGGCGTGAAGGAGCGGGCCAGGCCGGTTCGCTCAACCGAAGAGACGATCTCCTCGGCCCGGGCCAGGGGCCGGCCATCGGGTCCCAGCCAACGGGCCAGCGCCTCAACAGCACCCAGGGTCAAGCGATCGAGGCCCACAATAGGTTGGTAGTGCAGGCTCAGCTCACCTGCCTCAAAAGCCCGGCCTAGGCTGGCATCCAGCACGGCCCGTTTGGCCTGGGCCTCAGCCAGCTCAGCACGGAACAGTGCCACCCGATCACCTTTGGCCTTGGCGTCGTACATAGCCAGGTCGGCCTCTTGGAGCAAGTTGTCGAGCGTGGTGCTCTGGGCATCCCGCACTGTCAGGCCGACGCTTGCCCGCACATGGGCAAGGCCTAGTACGTTTGGTCCCAGCCGCACTTCGTGGACGGCATCCAGCACCCGTTCGGCCACCCGACGAGCCTCGGTCGGGCTGTCCAGTTGCGGCAAGAACACGGCGTACTCATCCCCGCCCATGCGGGCGACGATGTCGCCCCGGCGCACTGCTCTGGATATGGCTGAGGCGACTGCCTCCACGGCCATGTCACCGTAAGCGTGGCCCAAGGTGTCGTTGATGGCCTTGAAGTCGTCGAGGTCCACGAAGATCGCGGCTACCAGGCCCGACGTCTGCTCCAAGGCCCTTCTCGTCATCTCGGCGAACCACCTCCGGTTGGCGATACCGGCAACCGGATCTCGGTAGGCAAGGTCGTGCATGGCCCGGGTCCGTTGCGCTACACGGTGATCGAGAGTCCGGGCCTGCTGCCAGGCCCGCACCGCCATGACCCCGGCGACGGCCCCGATCAGGGCACGCCACGTTCCCGAACGGCCCGTCCCAGTCATGAGCAGGCTTGCCATGGCAAGGAACGGGCCGAGGGCCCAGGCCAGGCCCTTCGGCTCAACGGGCTGGCAACCAGCCTTGGGCCGGTTCCTGAACACCATGGCGGCGATCATGAGGACGGGACCGACGAGCCAGCCGACCTCGATGGGGCTGCCGACGCTGTACTGGCCGGTGGCTTGCCACAGGCTATAGGCAGTCTCGGCTGCCACCGAGACGAAGGCACCCGCAGCCAGGAGGACAATGTCGGGACGAGTACTGGAGCGGAGCCCGCCCCACAACAGGAAGGCCAGCGCGCCCAGTGCCGTCACCTCTAGGTACGGTTGCCAACCCAGTGGCGCGCCACCTGGGCCGCGTACCTCGGCTAGGCCCAGCCAGGCGAATACCAGTGCCACAACACCGGCCATAGCCACGTCGGCCAAGGTGTAACGGCGCGCTGCGGCCACAGCGCCGACTAGGCAGGCCATGGCTGCCACCAACGACGCTACGGACACCACGGCCGACCAAGTGGCCAGTGGCCCAGCGCCGCGACCACCTCCGGCTGCCCAGGCGATGTCGCCGACAGCCCAGGCCAATGCTCCTAGCCCATAGAGCGCATGGGTGGGCCTTGTGGCCCAACTGGCCCAGGTCAGGACCGTGCCCCCTGTGCCCATGGCTGCCGACAGTGAGCACGCGTCCAGCCACAACCGGGCTTCACCGTCGAAGTCGTGGGCGACAGCCCATACGACGGCCGATGCTGCCAACACCGCGCCGGCCACCCAGAGCCGGTGGGTAGTGCGTGCCTTGCTTATCGCGGTAGTAGCCATACCGGTCCGTGGTTAGTCGGCAAACGCCCGCCCACTGCCGCGCATTGGCAGCGGGCGCTGCAGGTAGAAGCGGACAGGGAAGTCGATCACGACAGTCCGGTGTTCCGGGTGCGACAACGTGCGCGTCTCAGGATCCCAATGGTGCCGGCCAATGTACGTGGGTGCCGTGTTGTCCTGCGCCCGCGTCGTCTCAACCGCGTAGAGGTCGCCTTGGCGCACTACGTGCCTACCCGCTGCGCGTGCTGCCAGTACTGCGGCTGGCGTGATGGCATCCAGAGCCTGCCGCACGGTTGTGACCGAGCTGGGCACCCGTACAGCCCAGACGCCAGTGCCATCGCCACTGATGCCACCGAGGTAACTAGCTGCCCGGTAACGGGCGGGAACACGGCTACCGTACGCTTGCCAGCCTTCGACGTGGAGCACCACACAAGGATCCCCGTCGACAATGGCATAGTCTGTCTGGCAGAGGGTCGAGGTGCCGTAGTTGCCAGTGAATTCCGTGGGGCCGCTTAGCCGGCTCTCCACCCTTTCTCGCACGGCATCCCACAGTGGCTGGTGTCGCGGGTGCGCGAGTACCAGCGAACGCAGCCGCTCCGCTGGCACGGACAGAGCCGCGGCGCGCATTACCTCGGGCCGCGGATCCAGTAGGAGAGCGTCGAGGCGCGAAGGCAGCAGCTCGTTACCGCGATATCTGAGCAGTAGTGCCACCACGTTGCCTACTGGGTGCCTGGTAAGCGCGGCCACTTGCCGGACCGACAATGTGTGCATCCGAGCCTCCAGGGCGCGCAAGGCCAGTGCGGCCGTAGTCGGGTCGGCATCGCTAGCCAACGCGCTCAGACGGGCCACGCTCAGGTGGGCCAGCACGTCCAGGCGTTCTGCGGCTGCCCGCCGCACTTCAGGCATGGAGTCGTCCAGTAGGCGCGCCAAGTGGCGAACCGGCACCGTTTTCGTCGGTGCCCGCCGCATCGCGTGGGCACGCACGGTGGCGTCGGAGTCGTTTAGAGCAACTAAGTACACTGACAACGGCAGCTCGCCTTGTAGCCGCACGCTCCATGCCGCTCGTCTGACCTGGACGCTTCGGTCCAGGCGTAGATTGGCTAGCAGGCGTGCGTCGCGGGTGTGGCGAGCTAGTTGCGCTCGCTGACTGGCCAATGCTGGCAAGTCGTTCGCAACGATGCTCGCTGCTGCTGCCGTACCCATGCTGGACCTCCTTGGCCGTTGGTGGCGTGCCGAGTGCTGTGGTGTATGTGGGGTGGGGACGGCGTAGGTATCGCGGCCGACTAGAACAGGCTGCCTTGCCCAGAGCGCTCGTCGTCGGTGACCAGGACCGTGTAGCCTCGGCGCGCTAGGGCCTCAGCGTGAGCTATACGCGCCTTGGCCAGCTCGGCATAGCTGGGCTCCAGCTCTATCCCCACGAAGTCGAAGTGCTCGAATACGCATGCCATGCCAGTCGTGCCCGAGCCACAGAAGGGGTCGAGGACTGTCCCCCCCGGTGGTGTCACCAGCCGCACCAAGTGGCGCATGAGCGCTAACGGCTTGACGGTGTGGTGGCGGTTGCGCCGGCCAGCCTCGTCTGGAGGAAAGCGGTCATCCAGGCCGGTCTCGCGCTCGGCAGTTGTGGCTTTGGGGCAGTACGCGATGGCATCGAGGTCTGAGTCCCAGGCAAAGACGTTGAAATACCTGCTGGCGTCGCCCTCGTCGTCGTACTCGGCACCTGTGCGGCTCATACCCCAGCCGGACCCGTGCGCGGCGCTACGTGGTGTGCCCTTGTGGCTAACCGACTGTCCGCTCTGGCGGCCCAGCTCGGCTACGGGGCAGCCGGGGCTGCAGTCGAACACGGGCACGATCTGAGGCGATACCTGCAGGTTCTCGTAGGGATGGCCAGCGCCACCCCCGAACGGCTTGGCCCCGTCGCTGAAACGATTGATCGTGTAGCTCCCGGCCCGCTGCCAGCCCACCTGGCAACAGGCCGGGGAATGAGTGAGCACGACATTCGCCGGCCAGCGCCCGCCAGGGTGCGGCTCGATGCGGGCCTCACTGCGGGGCCTTGGATCTGGGCTGTACACAGCGTTGCGCCGCGGCCCGGCACTGGCTGTGCTGGCGTACTTAGCACTCAATCGTGCCACATCAACAGCCCCCACCCGGCAGCCGTCGACATTCAGCGCCCCGGTCCCATGAGCCAGGACATTGTGGGCAACACTGGTGGGCATGGGCTTACGAGCCACGACTATTGGCTCATAGGCCGGCTTTAGGGCTGTCCCCCAGCCCGCCCATCGGCGCCCATGCTCGGTGCGCGGCTCGTAGGGCCCAATCGGGTTGGGCAATAGCCGCTTACCATTACGCTGACAATGGCTCGCCATGGGGATAGCACGTCCGCGCGGCGGGTACCCGGCCAACTTGTCGATAGCGGCCGCTACATCGTGGCTTTTGGGCATGCCCTCGCCGTGCACCCACATAATGCAGTCACGGATGGCGAAGCCCGCGTCCTCAATGGCAACCGTCATGCGGTGGTAGGTGCGCGAGCCACCAAACGCAAGCAAATAGCCACCAGGTTTCAGCACCCGGAGCGCCTGTCGCCACGTCTCGGGGGTGAAGGCGATGCCGTGGGTGTCCCACTGGTGACCCATGAAGCCCAGATCGTAGGGAGGGTCGGTGACGATGGCTTCTACCGAGGCCTCGTCCATGGTGCTCATGGTTGTTACGCAGTCGGCGCACAGGACGCGCCAAGTCTGCCCCACTTCCATGTCTGTATGTGGGGTTGGGGGTGAGCGGGGCCCGTCACTTGACATCCTCCCGGCCCTTCAGGGCCGGGAGGATGTCAAGTGGTAGGGAGGGCGATATCCCGTCCTCCCGCATCCCAATGCGCTATACTGATTGCATGACACAGCTCGTCGTGCGAGTGGACGACAAGCTTCTGGCTGATGTCGATGCCCTCGTGAGCGAGGGTGTGGCCGTCACACGTTCGGACGCCGTCCGGCTCGGTCTCAAGGCCCTCGTCGAGGAGCACCGCCGGCAGCAAACGGCCAGGGCCATAGTCGAGGCTTATCGGCGGCACCCGCAGGACGACGAAGAACTGGCTGGGCTGGACGAAGCTACCCGGACCTTGGTCGAGGAAGAACCGTGGTAGCCGTACCTGTCCAAGGCGAGATCTGGTGGGCCGAAACCGAGGACAAGCGCCGGCCAGTGTTGGTCGTCACGCGAAGCGAGGCGGTGCCGGTGCTGACGGCGATCGTGGTCGCCCCCGTCACGCGGACGGTTCGCCGCATCCCGACCGAAATCCTCCTCGGCGAAGAAGAAGGCCTTGCCGTCGAGTGCGCGGCGTCCTTCGACAACCTCCAGCGGGTGCGCCGCTCCGCCCTCGTCGAAAGGGTCGGCCACCTCGGCCCCCGCCGTCAGGAGATCTGCAGGTCGTTGCAAGCTTTGGCCGACTGCTGAGCCGCCCTACCTGCTCGGGGAGCTCCGGACCAACGACGAACGACGCACCATCACGCGTGGTGGTGGTGTGTTCTTTGCCTGCTCGAAGCGCGGGCCCAAGCGCAGCCGGCGCCGGGGCGACGCTGAGTGGTCGCCTGCTGGCGCGCGACGGCACCGGCCGCAGACGGGGAGTGGTGCCCCGTTGGCCTCTTCTAACCTAAACGACCGAATGCACCGACGTGAAGACCTTCGTCGCGGCGAGCTTCACGCTGGTCGGCTGTGAGCGTCCCCCGCTGCCGCCCGCCCCCCAGGGGGCGGTTGGCGTCGGAACAGCGGACCAGGCTGTATCAGCTGGGGGAAGGGCTTGGGCCGATCCCGCAACGTTGAAGCCCCCGTTGGTAGACGATGCTGACTGGGATTAGCTGGGATGTGCTCGCCAGATCTCGGCGGGACGACCGCGCTCGTGGCGGCGTTCGAGTTGACGCGTCCTGTGGCGGCGAGCCTCTGTAGGGCATGGCCGATGTCTTTGGAGCTGCGGTTCCGGTTGAAGAGGTCCCTGGTCCCTGAGCGTGCCCGGCCAGTGGGTTCTTCGAGCAGGGCTCGGTAGATCTCGTCAGCGAGGGGGTCGCCCAAGGTGTCGCCGAAGACCGTCGGGACGCAGGGGTACCACGTTCGCGGTCGGCTCGGCCATCAATAGAGGCTCCTCAGTCCCTCGGTCGGTCACAACGTGCCCGGGTCGGCCCATCGGTGCCGTTTGCGACGGCTCTGCCGGCAGGTGAGCGGTCATGCTCGAGGGTCAGCGCCCTCAACGAGCCGGTGCAGGCGAAGGATCTCCCCGTGAGCGGCGGCGAGCTTGGCCTCACGGTCGCGCACCTGTTCCAGGCGTGCGGGGCCTAGCAGAAGGGCGCTGGCGTGCGTGTGCCGAAACCAGTGCGGGGTCCAACCCGCCGGGCAGGCCGGGCCGAGGTGGGCCTTGATCGTCCTCACCTTGGCGTAGACCGTCTCGGGCCGCAGCAACGAGAAGTGGTCTCCCCAGGTCAAGTTCACGAACGCTCAGTGGCTTTCCAGATCGACAACATCAGCGGCACCGGAGTCGACCAGTTGCCAGCTGTCCTCGCTATATAGAGGCGCTCGAGGTCGTCGCTTACATAGACGCGGCGGGAACGGCCCGACTTCGCCCTGGCACCATGAGGATGGCCGTCACGCGGGACCACCTCCAACCACGGGGTAGCGCCCTGCCCGGTGTGCCAATCGCAGTGACGCAGGCCCAACAACTCGCCGAGGCGCAGGCCGCTCTCCGCCAGGGTGGCGAATATGAGCCGGTCGCGCAGCGAACCGACCCAGGTCCCAGCCGCGGCGTCGAAGTGGGCGCAGTCGTCCACGATCGCGGCCACCTCACCCGGGGTGAGCAGTGGTGTTGGCTGGCCGGCACCCCGGCGTACCCGCACGGTCAGCTCACGCTGAGCGCGACGGCGAGTATGCTCCAGGGCCGGCAGGTAGCGGCAGGCCGGTACCGGCGGGCGGCCCGGTACAAGCGGTCAGCCACGGCCACCCCATGGACATCGGCCTGGTAACGGTAAAACGACTCCACCGCCGCCACGCGGGTGCCGACCGTCGACTCAGCACGCCGCGCTGTCGCCTCATCATCGCCACCCACCGGCAGTCGACGGACCCCTGGGGGGCCGCCAATACTCAACCAGTTCAAGTACCCGCCCAACTCGGGCAGGGTGAACCTACCATTAACAGGCGTCGAGGTACCTATGCGGACCGCCGGTTCGACACGATTAGTAGTGTTACCGTCGCCACGAGTGGCCATACCCCGTTTGCAATCGGCTAGGCGTTCTTGCTCAGCGCCCCTCGACTGAGCTAACCTCACCTGGACAGTGAGAGGACGCGTTCTTTGTTTCTTACCCGTCATGGTGGGTAGCGCCCTGCTTATGGTGTCGGTTAGTGCCTGTGGGAATGGCGGATCCTCTGCTGCGTCAGCTAATGAGACCAATGTCGCCGCCTGCGCTGCCATGAGGAGGTTTGAC